>NZ_DAMCTG010000032.1:0-51159 GCF_032113835.1 Achromobacter sp.
GGCGTGATCGAAGGCCGCAAGACCTTCTGCAACATGCTCAAGTACCTGAAGATGACGGCCAGCTCGAACTTCGGCAACGTGTTTTCCGTGCTGGTCGCGAGTGCCTTCCTGCCGTTTTTGCCGATGCTGCCCATCCATCTGCTGCTGCAGAACCTGATGTACGACATTTCGCAGACGGCAATCCCGTTCGACAACGTCGACGAGGAGCTGCTGAAGCAGCCGCAGCGCTGGGATCCGGACGGCCTGGGCCGCTTCATGGTGTTCTTCGGCCCGATCAGCTCGATCTTCGATATCGCCACGTACGCGGTCATGTGGTACGTGTTCCAGGCCAACGCGCCCGAGCACCAGACGCTCTTCCAGTCCGGCTGGTTTGTCGAGGGCCTGTTGTCGCAGACGCTGATCGTGCATATGATCCGCACGCGCCGGATTCCCTTCTTGCAAAGCCGCGCCTCGTGGCCGCTGATGGGCATGACGCTGATGGTGATCGCGCTGGGCCTCGTGCTGCCGTTCTCGCCGCTGGCGGAATACTTCCAGCTGCAGGCGCTGCCCTGGAGCTACTTTCCCTGGCTCGTCGGCATCCTTATTGGATACTGCGTGCTGACGCAGGCGCTCAAAGGTTTCTGGGTCCGCCGCTACGGCTGGCAGTAGGCTGATGCAACTGGCGGCGGGTGGCCCCCGCCGCCTACGCAAGGAAAGATCATGAGAATCAAATTTTGCGCCGCATTGGCGGCGGCCGGCCTGATTCCTCCCTGTACCGCGCTGGCCGCGGAGGCTGGGACCGGCCTGCACCTCTATGGCGTTGTGGACGCCGGCGTTGCCGTGACCCGGGTGTCGGGGCAGGGCAGCCAGAGCGGCCTGCTGGACGGTGGGCTGACGGACTCGCTGTGGGGGTTGCGGGGGACGGAAGACCTGGGCGGCGGTTGGGCCGCCAATTTCCAGCTGGAAAGCGGCTTTGACCCGTCCAGCGGCAGCGCGGCCGACGACAGCCGCCTCTTCAACTATGGCGCGTGGGTCGGCCTGGCCCATGCGGACTATGGCGACCTGCGGTTTGGCCGCCAATACACCGTCGGCCAGACCTACGGCGACGCGCTGGAGATCGCCTCCTGGAAGGACATGGGCATGGGCGCCACCTTCAAGGCGTCCGACAACTATCAGTTCAGCAACATGGTGAGCTGGTATTCGCCACAGTGGCGCGGATTCCAGGCCGGGGTTGGATACGCCTTCGACGCCGATGGGCAGGACAACTTCCGCACCAACCAGAACACTCGGGCAATCAGTGTGGGCCTGAAGTATGAGGAAGGCCCGCTGTTGGCCGTGGCGACATGGGAGCAACTGCGCCTGGCCGGTCCGCCCGCCGCAGCCGAAGGACGTCCGCAGGCGGTGCAGGTGGGCGTCTTGTATGACTTCGATGTGGCCAAGGTGTCGGTGGCGTGGTCGCGTCAGCGCAACGGCTACGTGGGACTGGACGGCGGCGACCCGGATGGATTGGGCGCCGGACTGGGGCCAGCGGCCTTCGTGCAAGGGGGCACGGTCGATGCCTGGCTGGTCGGCGTCAGCGTGCCCGCCGGGCCGGGCGCCGTGCTGGTGCAATGGTCCCTGGCCAAGCCTGACTGGCATTGGGCCAATGGCATGACGGCGCGCAAGGCGCAGGTCGCGACGCTGGGCTATACCTACGACCTGTCCCCGCGCACGACCCTCTACGCCTTCGCCGGCTACGCGTCGAACTACACGCTGGACAACCAGTTCGACCCCGGCAACGCCCACACCACGCGCATCGGCACGGGCGTGTCGCACCGCTTCTGACGCATTCCGCCGCCGGCGGCGTCCGGCAGCGGACAACGGCGGGGTCTACTACAATCGCCTGAGATCGGCGCCGGGCGCGCCGGTCCTTGTCTTCGCGTCGTTTCTCGGATGGCCCGCATGGATAGTCTCGAATGGCTCGTACCCTGGGAGTTCTCTCCCACGCTGGTGGCCTCCTTTTTGGTGGCCATCGTGCTGTTCGTACGCGGCCAGCGGGTCCACCACGTCACGCGCGCGCGAAGCATCCTTTTCTGGACGGGGATGGTCCTGCTGTACCTGTCCCTGCATACGCGCCTCGACTATTACGCCGAGCGCATGTTCTTCATCCATCGCATCCAGCATCTGGTCCTCCATCATCTCGGCCCGCTGCTCGTCATGGCCGCCTTCCCGGGGCAGGTGATGCGGGCAGGTCTGCCGATGCGGTGGCGCGTGCGGCTGCGTGATTTCCTGCGCACCGGCGCGGGCCGCGCCACGGTGGCCGTGCTGACCAACAAGATTTTCGTGCCGGCCCTCTTCGTGTTCCTGGTGCTGGTCTGGCTGATCCCGTCGGTGCAGTTCTATTCGATGCTGGATTGGCGCCTGTACAGGCTCATGAACTGGTCGGTCGTGATCAGCGGCTTCATGTACTGGAACCTGATCCTTGATCGCCGTCCTGCGCCCCCCGCAGCCATGTCGCCCGGCGGGCGGGTGATCTCGCCCGTCGCGACCATGCTGCCGCAGATGGTCGCAGGCGCCGTCATCGCCTTCACGGAAAGCGACATCTACCCGCTCTTCGAATTGTGCGGTCGCGCCATTGCGATGTCGGCCCAGACCGATCAGACGATCGGCGGCCTGACGATGTGGATACCTGCCGCGCTGGTGGAAGTGATCGGTCTGATGGTGGCGTTGGGGACGCTGATGCGTCTTTCCGCCAAGGGGCGGTTGCGCAAGGCGGACCGCGATGCGCGCGCGCGCGCCAAATCCGGCGCGGCGCTATCTTCGTAAGCCCAACCGGGAATGCAGCGCTGATTGGCGCATTCCCGTCAGGCCGTGCCGGTCATTCCGGCAGCAGGCCGTGATACTTCTTGCCCAGCGCCACGGTGGCCTGGAACATGCCCGCCTTGTTGCCGCAGTCGTAGCGCACGCCATCGAAGCGATGCGCGTAGACCTGACGCTCGCGCATCAGCGACGCGATGCCGTCGGTCAGCTGGATTTCGTTGCCCGCGCCCATCTTGGTCGAGCGCAGATGGTCGAAGATCGCGGCTTCGAGCACATAGCGGCCCACCACGGCCAGCGTCGACGGCGCGGCTTCGGGATCGGGCTTTTCGACGATGTGCGTGACGCGCTCGGTGCGGCCGTCCGCGGGTGTCTCGCCTGTGTGGGTCGCCACGATGCCGTATTTGCGCGTGTCTGCGCGCGGCACATCCTGCACGCCGAGCACGCTGGCGTTGCGCGCCACGGCCACATCCACCAGTTGCTTCATGGCGGGCGTATCGGCGTCGATCAGATCGTCGGCAAGCAGCACGGCAAAGGGCTCGTCACCCACGGCCGGCGCGGCCGACAGCACCGCGTGGCCCAGGCCCAGCGGGGCCGACTGGCGGATATAGAGGCAATTGACGTGCGCGGGTAGAATGCCCCGCACCATCGCCAGGAGTTCGTGCTTGCCCTTGCTTTCCAGGTCGGTTTCCAGCTCGGGAGCGGAATCGAAATGGTCTTCGATGGCACGCTTGTTGCGGCCCGTTACGAAGATGAGATCAGTAATGCCGGCGGCTACGGCTTCTTCCACCGCGTATTGAATCAGGGGCTTGTCGACCACGGGCAGCATTTCCTTGGGCATCGCCTTGGTGGCGGGCAGGAAGCGTGTGCCCATGCCGGCGACAGGGAAAACGGCTTTACGGACGGGACGCATTGAGACCTCGTTGAGGATTCGATGAAACATTTTAAGCTCATCGCTATCATAGGCTTATGAACAGCAGGAAAATGCCATCCATTTGCTCGATTGCGAAACGGGGCGCGATCGCAAGCCTATGCGCGGCGCTCGCCATTCCCGTTGCGCCCGTCACTGCATGGGCGCAGCCCGTCGGGTTGCCTTCGATGGGCGCCGCTTCCTCGGCCGACCTGTCGCCCATGCTTGAACGCACGCTGGGCGAAGCCATCATGGCGCAGGGCCGCCGCGACCCCACCTATATCGACGACTCCGAACTCAGCCAGTACCTCACGACGATGGGGCGCAAGCTGGCGCAGTTTGCGCCGGGCGGCGTGCCCGACGTCGAGATGTTCGGCGTGCGTGATCCCGAGATCAACGCGTTTGCGATGCCCGGCGGCTTCATCGGGATCAACACGGGTCTGATCGTGTCGTCGGCCAGCGAGTCCGAGCTTGCGGCCGTGGTCGCTCACGAAATCGGTCACGTCGTGCAGCGCCACATTGCGCGCGGCATGACCCAGCAGAATCAGAACGGCATGCTCATGCTGGCCAGCCTGGCGGGCGCGCTGCTTGCCGCGCTGGCGGGCGGCGGCGGCAACCTGACCATGGGCGTGGCCGCCTTCGGCCAGGCGGCGGCCATCAACCGGCAGTTGGGTTTTTCGCGCGACGCCGAACGCGAGGCCGATCGCGCGGGGCTGCAGATGCTGACCAAAGCTGGCTACGACGCCGAAGGCATGTCGCAGATGTTCGCGCGGCTGATGAACGCGTCGCGCCTGAACGAAGGCGCTGGCGGCGGCTCGTGGGCCAGCACCCACCCGCTGTCGATCGAGCGTATGTCCGATGTGCAGAACCGCGCCCGCGCGCTGCCGTCAACGCGCCATCTGGACAGCGACGACTTCTGGTACATCCGCGCCAAGATGCGCGTGGTGCAGGGCCGCGATACGGTCGGTCTGCGCACCGCCGGGCAGCAATTGCAGGACGAGGCGCAGGCCCTCTCGGGCGTGCGGCAGTCTGCTGCCTATTACGGGCTGTCTCTGCAGAACTATCAGCGCAACAATCTTGCGGAAGCGGAACGCTACTGGAATCTGGCTTCGGCCGATGGCCGCAGTTCGGCCCAGTTGGCGAAGCTGGGCGTGGACATCGCGCTGGCGCGCAAGGATTACCCGCAGGCGCTGTCGCTCGCGCAGGCGGGCACCAAGCGTTATCCGGAACATCGGGCGCTGGGCGTCGCGTACGCCCAGGCGCTGCAGGGCAATGGCCGGCACGCCGAGGCGCAGGACTACCTGCGCGCCAAGATCAAACAGTGGGGCAGCGACGAGCCCGGCCTCTACCAGATGCTGGCGCAAAGCGAAGAGCGCAACGGCAAGCCCGTGCAGGCGCGCCGCGACCTGGCGCGCTACTACGTCATGACGGGCGCGTATGCCGCCGCGGAATCGCAGCTGCAACAGGCGCGCGGCCTGTCCAAGGACTTCTACGAACAGTCGCAGATCGACGTGCAGATCAAGGAAGTGAAGGACAAGCTGGCCGAAGAGCGCCGGCTGCTCGAGCGCTTCAAGTCGGGTTGAGCTTGCATGTTCGCAGGTGTCTGACACCCTTGAGATAGCGTGGCTAGCCCGCGGCCGTCTCCCCAGGGTGTCAGACATCTGGTCTGGGGAGTTGCCGCAGGTGTCTGACACCCTTGAGACAGCGCAGCTGGCCCGCGGCCGTCTCTCCAGGGTGTCAGACACCGTTGGAAAAGCCGCGGCGCATCCTGGCCGCGCTCTTACAGCCCCGTTTCGAAGAATCTTCCCAGCCGCTGCGGCAGCCAGTTCAGATGCCCTGGAAAGCTGCCCGTCGGAAAGCCCGCGTGCCCGCCATCGGAGGGCTGGTGCAGCAAAATGCCCGGCGCACACTCGTCAGGTTTGGGCAGCGAGGCGGCGGGGATGAACGGATCGTTGCGCGCGTTCAGCACCAGTGTCGGTACGGCGATCTTCGGCAGCCACGGCTTGCTGGACGCGCGCGTCCAGTAGTCCAGCGCATTGCGAAAGCCGTGCATCGGCGCGGTGTAGGTGTCGTCGAACTCGCGCAGGTCGTGTGCGTGCGCGATCCGCATGACGTCGATGGAACCCGGAAAGCGATGGGCCTTTTCCAGGACCTTGTGCTTGAGCGTCTTCAGGAAGTGCGCCGTATACACGCGCCGGTTGAAGATGCCGGTGGATAGCGTCTTGCCGCAGGCGACCAGGTCCAGCGGCGCCGACACGCCGGCGCAGGCGGTCAACCACGTGGTGTCTTCCTGGTGTTCCCCCAGGTACTTCAGCAGCGCGTTGCCGCCCAGGGATACGCCGACGGCGTGCCAGCGCGCGTGCGGGATGCGCTGGCGCACGGTGTTCAGCAGGAAACCGACCTCTGCCGAGTCGCCGGAGTAATACGCGCGGGCCAGCCGGTTGGGCACGCCCGAGCAACCGCGGAAGTGTGCGATGACGACGATCCAGCCGCGCGCCCGGAAGTAATGCGCGACGGACTGCGCATAGCGGCTGTTGCTGCCGCCTTCCAGGCCGTGGAACAGGATCAGGGCAGGGGTGTCGGGCGTTTGCGGCAGCGACTTCCAGTCGGCGTCCGTCATCCAGCGTGCCGCGGCGGTCTTGCCATTGCCGACCGGACGTTGGCCGCTTACCGGCGCGCCGTCGGCGGCCTTGTGCGGAAACAGTCCGGGGCCGGTCCAGTCGAAGTCGACGAAGTCCGTATCGGGCGTGTCGACGCGATCGCGCACGAACGCGATGCGGTGATACTGCGCGAACAGGGCGGCGTAAACCGTCTGGCTGTCGCCCCCGGGAAGCCAGGGAGGGACGGGGCAGGGCGTTGTATCAAGACGAGCAGCGGCCAACTGGAAATCCGCCCGGGTCAATGAAGCATGTCGGGCACGTCGTGCAGGTCGAGCACCCCGGCTTCGGAGGGCGCCTGCGAGGCGTGGTGCATGACCATGCGCCAGCCGGTGGGGCCCTTGTGGTAGATATTGGTCGCGTAGCAATTGGCGAACTGCGTACCCTCACGTGTGCGCACCGCCACCTGTTCGACCAGCACGTGCACCGCGCACATCATGCTGAGCATGACGAGCGGGCGCAGCGGGCGCACATGCAGCGGACCGTTGGACAGCACCTGTTGCCAGGACTCGTGCACCGCGGAGTGGCCAACGATGCGCAGGCCTCCCGGATGGATGCATACGACTTCCTCGTCGTCGGCCCAGACCTGCATCAGGCGGACAGCGTCCGCCTGCTCAAGGGCTTCGTAGAACGCGTGTTCTGCTTCTTCGGGCGTGGCGAACATGGCTGCTGAAACGGTTAAGCGTGTTGTGGGGCGGTGTGGCTCAGTGGTGGCCGTGCAGCACCGTGCCGGCTTTCAGGCGGTACTCGGCGCCACAGTAAGCGCAGCTTGCGGAACCGGTGCGAGCCACGTCCAGGAAAACACGGGGGTGCATGCTCCAGAGCGGGGCCTTGGGGCCGGGACAGAACACGGGCAGGTCTTCGGCGCCGACCTCGATGACTTCGTTAGCGCGGGAGACGGCGGCCGGGGCAGCAGCGGTCATGGATATTCCTGAAAAAAGAACCGATATACGGCAGGTTGAAACAATGATGCAGTCTTGCTGGGCAAAACCGCGCGAATCAGACTTCAGACTTTGCTTAGCCAGTGATGGTACTTCGGGTTGCGGCCATTCACCACGTCAAAAAACGCCTTCTGCAGCAGTTCGGTGACCGGACCGCGCCGGCCCGAGCCGATCTGGCGGTTGTCGACCTCGCGAATCGGCGTGACTTCGGCGGCCGTGCCGGTGAAGAAGGCTTCGTCCGCGATGTAGACGTCGTCGCGCGTGAGCCGCTTGGTGACCACGCGCAGGCCGAGGTCGGCCGCCAGGGCGTGAATGGTCGAGCGGGTAATGCCGGTCAGCGCGGAAGCAATCTCGGGCTCGCAGAGCACCCCGTCCTTGACCAGAAAAAGATTTTCGCCGGAGCCTTCGGCCACGAAGCCGTCGGTGTCCAGCAGCAGGGCCTCGTCGTAGCCGTCCTGCAGGGCCTCGGTGTTGGCCAGAATGGAATTGGCGTAGGTGGTCGCGACCTTGGCGCGCGGCATCGTGACGTTCACGTGCTGTCGCGCAAACGACGACACCTTCACGCGGATGCCGTCAGAAAGCGCTTCTTCGCCCAGATAAGCGCCCCACGGCCACGCCGCGATGGCCACGTGTACCCGCGCGCCCTTGGGCGACACGCCCATTTTTTCGGGGCCGTAGAACACGAGGGGGCGCAGGTAGCCGGATTCCAACTGGTTTTCACGCACGACCAGCCGCTGGGCTTCGTTGATCGTGTCGCGATCGAACGGCATGGGGATCTGGTAGATGTGCGCCGAATTGAAGAGCCGGTTGGTGTGGTCTTCAAGGCGGAAAATGGCGGTGCCGAGGGTGGAGTTGTAGGCGCGCACGCCTTCGAAGACGGACAGCCCGTAGTGCAGCGAATGCGTCAGGACATGCGTCGTCGCGTCTCGCCATGGAACGAGCTTGCCGTCATACCAGATGAAACCGTCGCGGTCAGCCATCGACATGGTCTTCTCCACACAGTGCGCGCCAGACCTGCCGCCGCGCGCCAGGCCATGGGGGCCAAGAATCTTGAGGGCGCTATTGTATCAAGCAGCGAGGTTACAATACGGGCCTATTCGCGCAGTTCATTCCCATCGAGTATCCATGTCGTCCTGCCTGAATCTTCAGGGGCCAGCCGTTGTCCTCTGAATCCGCGCTTCCCGAATCCGAAGATCCAGTCCTGGTCCGCCAGGAACGCGTGACCGCCTTTCGTGCCGGCGTCCACGCTATCGTGCCCGCCCTGATCGCGACCGCGACCTGGGGCCTGGTGACTGGTGTGGCGATGGTCAAGTCCGGTCTGACCGAATCCATGGCGCTCGCCATGACGCTGCTGCTGTACGCCGGCTCGGCCCAGCTCACCTCGTTGCCCCTCATTGCCGCCGGCGCGCCACTTTGGCTGATCTTTGCCGCCGGTTGCGTCGTGAACCTGCGCTTCATCATCTTCGGCGCGGCCCTGCAGCCGTACTTCCGCCACCTGTCCTGGCCCAAGCGGCTTGGGCTTGGCTATTTCACGACCGACATGGGCTTCGTGCTGTTCATGCCCCGTTTTGGCGATTCGGTCGAACGCGGCACCCGCGAGCAGCTCTGGTTCTTTCTGGGCTCCATCGTGCCGGGCTGGCTGGTGTGGCAGTCCTCGTCGATCGTGGGCATTTACCTGGGCGCGCAGGTTCCCACTGACTGGTCCCTGGATTTTGCCGCCGTGCTGGCGCTCCTGGCCATCACGGTGCCGCTGGCCAGTTCCAAACCGATGCTGGTGTCCATGCTGGCGGCCGGCGTCGTCGCATGGGTGGGGCAGGCCATGCCCTTGCGCCTCGGCCTGGCTGCAGCGGTCATCTCCGGCGTCATTGCGGGCATGTGGGCCGAACGCTTCTTCAAGGCGCGTCCATGACGAACTGGTCCTGGGAACTCTACGTCTATTCCGCCATCCTCCTGCTTGCGCTTTGCAGCGTATTGACGCGCGCGGGGTTCATGCTGTTTGGCGACTACATTCCGCTGTCCGACAATGTGCGCCGCGCGTTGCGGTACGCGCCCGCAGCGGCGCTCACGGCCATCGTGGTCCCCGATCTTCTTCCCTGGAAAGCCGGGCTCGGTCCGGTCTTCGACTACAAGCTGGTCGCCGGGCTGGTCGCCATTCTGGTGTTCCTGCGCACCCGCAGCGCGGTGCTCGTGATCGTGGTCGGCATGCTGGTGTTGTGGGGACTACGCTGGCTGGCCAGCTGACGGCCGCAATTAGTGTGCGATTTGTCCATCTGGTGGACGCTATCCGGCCTTTATTTGCCTCGAAACGCGCGCCGTCCGAGCGGTTGACCGGTCCCCAAACGGACCATTTGACCGTGTGGTAAGGCGGCTGCGCTAAAATTCATCAATCCACAGCAATCCGGGCCTGGTACTGCCCACATAAGTATCGAATCAGCATGGTTGCTCCGATGCTTATGTAGTGCAGTGCGTGCAGCACTCTCGTTTTGTTCTTTTTCACTGGTCCCGGTACTTGCCTAACCCTGATGACTGAATCCATTCAAACCGTAGCACCCACCGCTGACGCGCCCGCGCCGACGTTCGACGATTTCGGATTGCACCCCCTGTTGTTGCAGTCCATCGCCGAAACCGGCTACACCACCCCCACGCCCATCCAGGCGCAAGCCATTCCCGTGGTGGTGTCGGGCCGTGACGTCATGGGCGCCGCCCAGACCGGCACCGGCAAGACGGCGGCGTTCACGGTGCCGATCCTGCATCGCCTGATGCCGCTGGCCAATACCAGCGCCTCGCCCGCCCGGCATCCGGTGCGCGCGCTGATCCTGGCGCCCACGCGTGAACTGGCGGACCAGGTCTTCGAGAGCGTCAAGCGCTACAGCAAGAAAACGCCGCTGCGTTCGGCTGTCGTGTTCGGTGGTGTGGATATCGGTCCGCAGAAAGAAGCGCTGCGCCGCGGCTGCGAGGTGCTGGTCGCCACGCCGGGCCGCCTGCTCGACCACGTCGAACAAAAGAACGTGAACCTCAGCCAGGTCGGCATCCTGGTGCTGGACGAAGCGGACCGCATGCTCGACATGGGTTTCCTGCCGGACCTGGAACGCATCATCCGGCTGCTGCCCGCGCAGCGCCAGGGCCTGCTGTTCTCGGCCACGTTCAGCAACGAAATCCGCAAGCTGGGCCGTTCGTACCTGAACCATCCCGTCGAAATCGAAGTGGCGGCGCGCAACGCCACCGCCACGACCATCACCCAGATCGCCTACAAGATGACCAGCGACGCCAAGCGCGCCGCCGTCGTGCATCTGGTGAAGTCCCGCGGCCTGAACCAGGTCATCGTCTTCTCGAACACCAAGATCGGCACCGCCCGTCTGGCGCGCGATCTGGAACGCGACGGCGTCAAGGCCGAATCGATCCACGGCGACAAGACCCAGGCCGACCGCATGAAGGCCCTGGAAGCCTTCAAGGCGGGCGAGCTCGAAGTGCTTGTCGCCACCGACGTGGCCGCACGCGGGCTCGACGTGGCGGGTGTGCCTTGCGTCATCAATTACGACCTGCCGTACAACGCCGAAGACTACGTGCACCGCATCGGCCGCACGGGCCGCGCGGGTGCGTCGGGCGAAGCCATTGCCCTGTTCACCGCCGATGAAGAGCGCTTCCTGCTCGACATCGAAAAGCTCATCAAGCGCGAAGTGCCGCGTGGCACGCTCGACGTGCCGGCCGATCTGATCGCCCGCAGCCATCGCCGCAGCGACGGCGGTTCGCATTCGCGCGAAGGGCGCGAGGGCGGCCGCGAAAGCCGCGGCGACCGTGGTCGTTCTTCGGACCGCCGTTCCAGCCACCATTCCGGCGGCTCGCGTCAACCGGTGGACGACTTCTTCCTGAAGCCCTACGAGCCCTCGGCGCCTGCCGCGCCGGCCGAAGAACAGGATTCGCGCAGCAATGCCGCGCCGTCGTCGGCGCCCAAGCGCCAACTGGCCGTCCTGCTCGGCGGCAGCCGCAAGCCCTGATCGCTCCCTGCGTCGATCCCAACAAAAACCCGCAAGGCCTTCACAGGCGTTGCGGGTTTTTGTTGAGCACGCGGCGTTGTCAGGCGGCCAGCATTCGCGGCAGATCGGGCAGGGCGGTGTTCACGGCCGCGCTGTCTTCGTTCAGGCTTTCCAGCAGGCGCTCGAGGTGGCCGATATGCGGCAGCATGGGGCCGTAGAAGACGACGCGATCGCCGATTTGCACCAGCAGCGTGGGGAAATTCTCGACGTCCACATCGCCCAGCAATTCGGCATGATCCTCGATGTCGACCCAAGCGAAGACATGTTGCGGCAATGCGCTGGCCAGGGCCTGCAATTTGGGTTTGTATTCTTCGCAGGTGTCGCACCAGGCGGCGCAGAAACAGGCGATGAGCCAGGTGTTGGGCGTGGCGCCCAGCCGCGCGCGCAGCGGGGCAAGATCGGGACCGGGGGTAAGCAGTGACATGTGAGCGGATCGGGGCGTGTTTGACTATCATACCCGGGTCGTTCATCCCCTGACTTTGATTGCCATGACCGTTCTGCGTACTGATCCTCCCACCCCCGGCAATGGCCGCCTGTCCGGCGCCGGCGCGGGCGCCGTAAGCGTGGGGCAGGCGTTCAAGCGCGCGCTCGTGTCGCAGTGCCACCCGACCATGCTGTTCGCGGTGCTGCTGCCTTTTCTCATTGCGCTCGTTGGCGCCATTCTGTTGCTCTGGTTTTTCTGGACGCCGCTGAACGATTGGCTGCGTGCCGAGGTGTCGCAATGGGACGTCGTCAATCGCGTCGACCAGTGGTTCGTCGCGGTCGGCATTTTTTCGCTCAAGATCTGGCTGATTCCGATCATTGCCGCGGCCATCCTGCTGCCGGTGTCCGGCATCCTGGGGCTCGCCATCGCCGCCGTCTTCGTCATGCCGCTGGTGCTGCGCCACGTCGGCCAGCGCGAATACGCCACCGTGGGCCGGCGCGGCAAGTTCTCCACCGCGGTCAGCGTCTGGAACGCGGTGTGGGTGTCCGCCGCGTTTGCCGCGGGCTGGCTGCTGACGCTGCCCCTGTGGCTCGTGCCGCCCATGGCCGTCGTGTTGTCGATCTTCTGGTGGGCCTTCGCGTTTTCGCGAATGATGCGCGTCGACGCCATCGTCGAACACGCCAGCCCCGACGAACGCAAGCTGATCCTCGAACGGAACAATGGCGGCTTCTGGACCATCGGTCTGATTTGCTCGTTGTTGAACCTGTTGCCGCCCGCGTGGATTATCCTGCCGGTGTTTTCCGCGCTGGTCTACGCGCACTACGGCCTGGAAGCCCTCAAGCGCCTGCGGCAGGACCGCGTCATCGACGTCTGACCGGCGTCTTCTCATATCAATGGAATTGGACATGGCTGCAGAATCCACCGCCCGCCGTATTGGCCTCATCATCGTCGGCGATGAAATCCTTTCGGGCCGGCGCCAGGACAAGCATTTTTCCAAGATCGTCGAGATGCTGGGCGCACGCGGCATGCATCTGAGCTGGGCCGAATTCCTGCCTGATGAACGCGACCGCCTAGTGGACGCCTACAAGCGCAGCTTCGCGACGGGCGACGTGGTGTTCTCTTGCGGCGGCATCGGCGGCACCCCCGACGACCATACCCGTCAGGCCGCGGCCGCCGCGCTGGGCCTGCCGCTGGCGCTGCATCCCGAAGCCCAGGAGGCCATCGCGCTGCGCACGCGCGAAATGGCGGAAAAGGGGCAAGGCACCGCCGACATGAGCGCGCCGGAAAACCAGCAGCGGCTGCAGATGGGCATGTTCCCCGAAGGCTGCGAGATCGTCCCCAATCCGTACAACCGCATTCCCGGCTTCTTCATTAAGGACCACACCTTCGTGCCGGGCTTTCCCGTCATGGCGTGGCCCATGCTGGAATGGACACTCGATACCCGCTATCGTGCGCTGCAGCATGTGCGCGCCCATGTCGAGCATTCCTTCCTGGTTTTCAGCATGCCGGAATCGCGCATCACGCCGTCAATGGTCACCGTGGAAAGCCGTTGGCCCGACGTGCGCGCGTTCAGTCTGCCCAGCGTGGGCGAGGCGGGCGGCACACCCCATATCGAGCTCGGCGTGAAGGGCGAACCCGAGGCAGCCGCAGCGGCGCTGGAGTTTCTGCGGGCTGAAGTCCTGCGCTTGGGCGGCAAGCTGGCGCCGCCGGCGGCTGCTTGATTCGTGCGTGGCGGACCGCCCCCGGTTCCGCTTGCCGCGCAAATTCTGATTGCCAAACCCGTCCGTAAATTTCACAATACGGGATAAGAACTGTTTGCTGCATTGCCGCAACGCGTGTCTTGCGTGGCGGCGCCAGCCCAAAATTCCATGGCCCGTCTTCCCACCCCTCGCAATCCGCTGGACGCCGAAACCGAAGGCGCTTCCGCCCATCCGATCGCCATTCAGGTCATCGAACGCGCGATGCGCCTGCTCGACGCCCTGGCCGCGCAACCGGATCCCGTGACGCTCAAAGAGCTTTCGGCCACCACCGGTTTGCACGCTTCCACCGCCCACCGCATCCTGAACGATCTGGTCGTCGGCCGCTATGTCGAGCGGGTCGACAACGGGCTGTATCAACTCGGGATGCGCCTGCTGGAGTTGGGATCGCTGGTCAAGGGGCGCCTGAACGTGCGCGAGGCCGCCATTCCCGCCATGCGGTCGCTACACAAGCTGACGGGGCAGACCATCAATCTTTCCGTCCAGCAGGGCGACGAGATCGTCTACATCGACCGCGCCTGGAGCGAACGCTCCGGCATGCAGGTGGTGCGGGCCATCGGCGGCCGCGCGCCGCTGCACCTGACGTCAACCGGCAAGCTGTTTCTGTCCACGGGCGACACGCGCCAGGTGCGCGCCTACGCGCTGCGCACGGGGCTGGCCGGCCATACGCGCAACAGCCTGACCGATCTGGACAAACTGGAACGCGAACTGGCCCTGGTGCGCCGCCACGGCTACGCCCGCGATAACGAAGAGCTGGAGTTGGGCGTACGCTGCATCGCCGCCGGCATCTTCGACGACACCGGCAAGCTGGTGGCGGGGCTGTCGATCTCGGCGCCGGCCGAGCGGCTGCAGGACGACTGGATCAAGGCGCTGGTAGAAACCGCCGCCAGCATTTCGGAAGCGCTGGGCTACGAACCCTCCGTGTCCTCGGGCTTCAACGGCCTGGGCCTGGCGGCCGAAGCCATGCGGCCGTAGCCGCGGTCCTCGCCACAACAGAAAGCCCCCGTGAGGGGGCTTCTTTTTTGGGCCGTTGCCCCAAAAGGCGCCGCCGGAGCGGGCGGCCTCTTGAAACGGACTTATTGCTTTTCGATGCCGGCCTTCTTGAACAGCTCGGCCCACTGCGGGACCTGCTGCTTGACCTTGGCGGTCAGCGCGTCGGGGTTGGCTTCCGAGGTCAGCACGGTTGCGCCGAGCTGCTTCATGCGCTCTTGGAACTTGGGATCGGCCAGGCCGGCCTGCAGGCTCTTGACCAGCTTGTCCACGACCGGCTTGGGCGTGCCCTTCGGCACCCACATGCCATGCCAGATACCGACTTCAAAGCCCTTGTAGCCGGACTCGTCCATGGTCGGCAGCTTGGGCAGTGTGGGGACGCGCTTCAGGCTGGTCACGGCGTAGGCCTTCACCTTGCCGCCTTCGATCTGCTGCGTGGTGTTGGTGGTCTGGTCGCACATCAGGTCGACCTGCTTGCCCAGCAGGTCGTTCATGGCGGGCGCGGTGCCCTTGTACGGGATGGTCAGCAGTTGCACACCCAGGGCTTCGACCAGCATCGTGCCGCACAGGTGGCTGGCGGCGCCGATGCCGGCGTTGGCGAGCGAGACCTTGTCCTTGTTCTTTTTGACGTAGTCCGCCAGCTCGGCGATGGTGTTGGGCGGGAAGTCCGAGCGGGCGACGATGGTCATCGGCACGTCCACCACCAGGCCAACCGGCTCGAAACTCGTGAAGGGGTCATACCCCGGATTCTTGTACAGCGAGGGAGCGGTCGAGAAGCCGGCGTGCATCAGCAGGATCGAATAGCCGTCCGGCTGGGCGCGGGCGACCTGGGTGGTGCCGATGGTGCCGCCGGCGCCGCCCTTGTTTTCAACCACGACCGTCTGGCCCAGGCTGGGGCGCATGGCTTCCGCGAGGGAGCGGGCGACGTTGTCCGTCGGGCCGCCTGCCGCGAACGGCACCACCATGTTGATGGGGCGTTCCGGATATTCCGCGTTTGCGGCGCCGGCCGCAAACAGGGCACCGGCCGCGAGCAGGGCCGAAAGCGTGCGGGGGATGAAGGTCATGAAGTCTCCGATTGCAGGGTTTTGCTTGCTGCGATTAGTTATCAATCGCTGACATGTCATTGGTATTTGTCTGTCATCAGCGTGAAAACAGTGTAGAAAAGAATTGATACCGCGTCATGTCCGGTATTTCCCGAGTTCCGGGAATCTTTTGCGCAGAATCAAGCCCCGGCAGACGGGCGCGCACCGTTAAAGTGCAAACACTTGTTGCGCCGCACAAAAACTGCTTGACAAGTTTTTTACCGAGCCTAGAATGGCAATTGTGCAGTGCATCAAACGGGCCGGCGGTAGCTTGTAGTACCAGTTTCCGCGCACGTTTCTTTTATTTCGTCGCAGACAACCATCCTTACTGCCGGACAGCCTCCGGCTACCCTGAGAGGAGCATTCTATGAGCGCCATTCCGCAACAAGTTCTGGACCGTCAAAAGGCCAGCATCAACACCATCGTGGCTGCCCAGACGGCCGTCTTTGCCGGCTTCGAAAAGCTGGTCGAGCTGAACCTGAAGGTCGTGAAGGCCACCCTGGACGAAGTCGCCCAGAAGTCGCAGCAAGCCGCTGAAGTCAAGGATCCGCAGGAAGCCGCCGCTTTCGCCACGGGTCTGCTGCAACCGGGCGCCGAAAAGGCCCTGGCCTACACCAAGCATGTGTATGACATCGTTGCCGGCGTGCAAGGCAGCCTGGTCAAGCTGACCGAAGAACAGATCGCCGAAAGCCAGCAACAGCTGAGCGAAGCCGTCGACCAGTTCTCCAAGAACGCCCCGACCGGTTCCGAAAGCGCCGTCGCCCTGATCAAGTCGTCGTTGGCCACCGCGACCAGCGCCTACGATTCGATGACCAAGGCCGCCAAGCAGGCCGCTGAAGTCGCCGAGTCGAACCTGAACGCTGCCGCCAACGCGACCTTCAAGGCCGCCACGGACGCCGCCGACGCCGCCACCAAGGTGGCCGGCCGCAGCCGCCGCAGCGCCTAAGTATTTGACGCTCGGTGCTGCGCAAAGCGCAGTAATGTAGTACTGTTGAGTGACAGAGCAGAGCTGGAATTAGGGCCACCCACAGGGTGGCCCCTTTTTTTGCCCGCGTTTTTTGTCTTTTTGTGCCGGTCAGCGAGGCGCCACGGCGCGCACGCATTCGCCGACCAGTCCGGGGCCGCGGTAGATGAGGCCCGTGTAGAGCTGCACCGCGTCGGCGCCGGCTTCCATCTTTTCGCGGGCTTCCCGGCCTGACAGCACGCCGCCCACGCCGATGATGGCGAGGCTATTGCCCAGCCGTTCCTTCAGGCGGCGGATCACCGCCAGCGACAGTTGGTGCACAGGCGCGCCAGACAGGCCGCCCGCCTCTTCCGAGTGGGCTTGGCCCTTCACCGCATCGCGCGAGAGCGTGGTGTTGGTGGCGATGACGCCATCAATGCCATGCCGCGGCAGGATCTCGGCGATGGCGTCGATCTCTTCCTGCGTCAGGTCCGGCGCGATCTTCACCGCCATCGGGACCCGGCGCTGATGCTGGTCTTCCAGGGCGCGGCGCTTATCGGCCAGCTGCGCCAGCAGGGCGGAGAGCTCGTCGCCGCTTTGCAGCGCGCGCAGGTTCTTGGTGTTGGGCGACGAAATGTTCACCGTGACGTAGTCGGCATGCGGGTACACGCCATCCAGGCCGATCAGGTAGTCGTCGGCGGCCCGTTCGATGGGTGTGTCCGCGTTCTTGCCGATGTTCAGCCCCAGGATCCCGCCCTGCTTGCGCCACGTGCTGCGCTGCACGTTGGCCAGAAACGCGTCCAGTCCCTGGTTGTTGAAGCCCAGGCGGTTGATCAGCGCATTGGCGCGCGGCAGGCGGAACATGCGGGGCTTGGGATTGCCGGGCTGCGCGCGTGGCGTGACCGTGCCGACCTCGATGAAGCCAAAACCCAGGTTGCCCAGCGCGTCGATATAGGCGCCGTTCTTGTCCAGGCCGGCGGCCAGCCCGATCGGGTTGGCCATCTGCATCCCCATCAGCGTGCAGGGCGCCTTGGGCTGCGCGTGCATGAGCTTGCGCGTGGCGCCGCATTCATAAGCGCGTTGAAGGCCTGACAAGGTGACTTCGTGGGCGGTTTCCGCGTCCATGGCGAACAGCGCCGGGCGGGCCAGGGGATAGGCGTGGAAGAGGATAGACATGGGCCGGGATTGTAGAGCGATTTGATCCGTCCCCGCCGATTGCAAACGACGCCGCCGCGGATTCAGACGGGCGGGCGCTCGGGACTGTCGCGCCATTCCCCGTCGACCAGGAACTGCGCCGGACGGAAGGCGGACTTGTAGGACATCTTGCGGCTATCCGCGATCCAGTAACCGAGATAAAGCCATGGCAGGTTCAGCGCGCGGCACTGTTCGACCTGCCAGAGAATGCTGTACGTGCCCAGGCCATCGGCGATGTCCGGGTCATAGAACGTGTAGACCGAGGACAGGCCGTCGTCCAGCACGTCGATGATGGAAACCATCACCAGCACGCCCTCGGCGTTGCGGAACTCGACCAGCCGGGTGTTGACGCGGCTGGTCAGCAGGAATTGCGCGTATTGCGTGCGGCTGTCTTCGTCCATCCCGCCGCCCGGATGCCGGCCCTGCTGGTAGCGGGTATAGAGGCGGTAGTGTTCGGGCGACCACGCCAGCTCCGCCACGAACGACTGCAGATGCTGGTGGTCGCGCCACGCGCGGCGCTGGCTGCGGTTGGGGGCGAAGCCCGCCGCATCCACGCGCACGGGGATGCAGGCCTGGCAGCTGTCGCAATGGGGACGGTACGTGAAGAGACCGCTGCGGCGAAAGCCTTGTTCCACCAGTTGGGAATACGTGCACGCGTTGATCAGATGCCCGGGCGCGGCGACCTGCGACCGGGCCTGGCGACCCGGCAGATAGCTGCAAGGGTAGGGAGCGGTTGCGTAGAACTGCAGCGTGGAGAAGGGAAGTTCTTTCAGCTGGCTCATTGGAGCTGGCTCATGGGAGCTGGCGTATCGGATATCCCGCGTCAAGGCGGCAAACCCGAGACGGGAGTGGCTCCATATTAACGCTTAACTCGGGCTGCAATCCGTCCCCTCGGGTGTATCCGGATGCAGCATCCCACGCGTGTCCAGCCGGCCCCGCGACCACGGAATGCCGGGTTGCTGAGTGGCTTGCCGGACATGCCGCAGAAAGCGTTCCCGAGGCACGGGAGCCGCGCCCATGCTGGCCAGATGCCGCGTCTGCTGCTGGCAGTCGATCCATTCCACGCCCTGCGCATCCAGGTAGCGAACCAGATGCGCCAGCGCGATCTTCGATGCGTTTGGGACGCGGGTGAACATGGACTCGCCAAAGAACATGCGGCCCAGGCTGATGCCGTACAACCCGCCCGCCAATTCGCCGTCGATCCAGGTTTCGATGCTGTGCACGACGCCGGCTTCATGCCATTGCCGGTAGGCTTCCTGCATGGCAGCGGTGATCCATGTGCCGGGCTGGCCGTCGCGCGGCGCGGCGCAGGCTGCCATGACTTGCGGAAACCCGGTGTCGACCCGGACCTGCACGCTGGGCGTGGCCTCGTATTCCCGGGCGGCGATCTGGCGGAGCAGTTTGCGCAGCGAGTGCGACGGCGCGAAGTCCTTCACAGGCAGCACCATGCGCGGATCGGGGCTCCACCAGAGCACGGGTTCGCCTTCCGAGTACCACGGAAAAATGCCGTTGGAGTAGGCCTGGGTCAGGCGTTCCGGCGACAGGTCCGCGCCCGCGGCCAGCAGGCCGTCCGGATCCGTCAACGCGAATTCGGCAGGAGGAAACGGGGTGTCGGCGGCGAGCCAGGGCAGTTTCAACGGTGCGATTCTAGGGTGTAGTGATGCGGGCCGAAGGTGCCGAGTTTGCGGTCCTCGAAGAACAGGCGCAGGGTGCTGGCGACCGTGCGGAAGGCCAGGTCGTCCCACGGAATTTCGGCTTCGTCGTACCAGCGCGCTTCCAGGCTTTCCGGGCCGGGGTCCAGTTCGGGACCCACCGCTTGCGCCAGGTAGAACACGTGCACCTGCTCGATCTGCGGCACGTCGATGATGGTGTAGATGTCGCCCAACTGGATCTTGGCGCCGGATTCCTCCAGCGTCTCCCGCGCCGCGCCTTGCGCCGTGCTCTCGCCGAGTTCCATGAAGCCGGCGGGCAAGGTCCACGTGTTGTAGCGGGGCTCGATGGCGCGGCGGCAAAGCAGAATGCGGTTTTCCCAGACGGGCACGGTGCCGACCACCAGCCGCGGGTTCTGGTAATGGATCGCCCCGCAGTGATCGCAGATGTCACGCTCGCGGTTGTCGCCTTCCGGCACGCGGCGGTTGACCGGAGAGCCGCACTGGCTGCAAAAGTGGGAACGGCGCGGGGCGGGGAAGTATTCGAGGGGCGATTTGGCGGTCATGGGTACGATTCTAACGGCTGCGGCGGGTCGTGGCGCGCCGGCCCGGCGGCGTGGGTGCGGGGCTGCCGAACCGCGCTTCCAGGTGTTCGACGAATGACCGCACCTTGGGCGACAGGAAGCGCCGGTGCGGGTAGACGGCGACCATGGAAATCGGCGTGTGGGCATAGCCGGTCAAGAGCGCGGTCAGGCGTCCGGCGCGTATGTCTTCCCCCACCAGGAATTCCGGCTGCAGGATGATGCCGTGCCCGGCCAGCGCGGCGGTGCGCAGCACGTCGCCGTTGTTGGCCCGCAGCGCCGCATTCACGCGGACCAGATGCGTCACGCCGTCTTTCTCGAAATGCCATTCGTTGCCCGTGCTGGCATAGGCGTAGTGCAGGCAGCGATGCTGCTTCAGGTCTTCCGGCACGGCGGGCGCGCCGTGACGCTTCAGGTATGAGGGCGCCGCGCAGACCAGCAGTTGCTGCGGCGCCAGGGGCCTGGCCACCAGCGACGAATCCACCAGCGGGCCGATGCGGACCGCGACGTCGTAGCCGTCCTCGACCAGATCCACGACACGGTCGTTCAGGTCCAGGTCGATCACTACGTCCGGATAACGCTGCAGAAACTCGGCGATGGCCGGACCCAGATGCAGGATGCCGAACGACACGGGCGCGCTGACCCGCAACCGTCCGCTTGGCCGCTGGCCTTCCGCCTGCAGGGACAGCTCCAGATCAGCGACTTCCGCCAGAATCGGCCGGACCCGTTCGTAGAAGGCGCGCCCGGCGTCGGTCATGCTGAGCTTGCGCGTGGTGCGATTCAGCAGCCGTACGCCGTACTTCTGCTCCAGATAGGCGATCTGCCGCGTGACCACGGATCGCGCCTGACCCATCTTGTCGGCAGCCGCCGCAAATGAGCCCAGCTCCACGACCTTGGCATAGGTCTGCATGGCGGTATGGGTGTCCAAGATTGTTTCCTATCGGGGAACAATAATTTGCAATTCTGCATGTTTATCTTTGTTTTTGGAATCGCAAGAATACGGCCCATGAAGGATCTGCTGTTCTGGTCGATTCGCTTTTCTGCACAAGGATGATTGCAATGATTGATTCCCGTACCGCGCCGTATGCCGCGTTGCTCCTGCGCGTGGCGCTGGGCGTGATGTTCCTGGCCCATGGCCTGACCAAGCTGCTGGTGTTCACGCTGCCCGGCACCGCGCAGTTCTTCGCCAAGATCGGTTTTGCGAGCTGGCTGGCCTATCCCGTCACGTTCTTCGAAGTGGCCGGCGGCATCCTGCTGATCCTGGGCGTGGTGCCGCGCTGGGTGGCTGCAATCGCCGTGGTGCAGCTTTTTGTGGCGTCGACCGTCCACTTCGGCAATGGCTGGGGCTTCGGCAATCCGGGCGGCGGCTGGGAGTATCCGATCTTCCTGACCGTGGCGGCTGCCGTGCTGGCGCTACTGGGTGACGGCAAGTTCGCGCTGGTCAAGAGCGGCCGCCGCTGAGCGCTGTCGGCGTCAACCGTCTGAGCGCTACGCGCATCAGTCTGCTGAACGTTACGCGCATCAGTCTGTTCACCGGGCCGGACGTGGCCCGTGCGAGGGTGGGGCCATGGAATGGCCTCGCCCTTTTTTACGGCAACTGGATGTTCTGAGTTTGCGCTGATCCGTCAGGCCGCGGCGGCCTGCGGGGCTGGGTCGAATGCCAGGCGCGCGGCGATGTCCGCCTGCGCGATCGCTTGCAGCGGCGCAGCCGCGTACACGCCAGGCCAGACGGCTGTCATGGAACGGCTTGGCGCCAGGTCCGCCAGCGCATCCAGCAGGGGGGCGCCGGTTTGCGTCCGCAATAGCTCCAGCAGCGGCTGCAGATCGCGGTCCAGCACGATACCGGCGCCCATCGGCGTTGATGCGTAGAGCTGGCCTTCATCATCCAGCCACCACGCGCTGACCGCTTCGACGGACGCGTCAGTGTGCGTGACGAGTCCGCGGTTGTCATCGGCAAGCCGCAACACGTAGGGCGCCGCGTCCAGACGCACGAACACCCGCTGCGGCCCGTTCTGGAAAAACCAGCGGCCGTCATCATCGTGCTCGTAGTTGCGGCTGATGAATTCCAGGATCTGCGTATTGGTGATCGGTTCGCCCGGCCCGCCGTCATTGGCCTGGCCTTGCGGATGCAAACGCCAGCGGCCGCGCGCATCCAGCGACAGCCATCCGTAAACGGCCGGCACATTCGGCCAGCGGGCGAGGGCGTCCTTTACCGATTGATCCATGGTCTCAGGGGCGGATGACGATCGTGGGCGAAATGACGATGCCAGGCTGCACCGGCATCACGGGCACCGCCACGGGTTGCGGCGCGTAGCCATAGGCATAGTCGTCACGGCATTTGCGCTTTTCGGTGTAGTCGCCGTTGCGCTTCCATTTGCGCTCGACCTTGCAGGCGCCATCCCAATACTTTTCCTTGTGCTCGCCGCCCTTGTGGCGGTGATGATGGTGCTTGTCGTGCGCCTCCGCAGCAAGCGGCGCGAGCGAAATCAACGCGGCGGCGGAAAAGGTCAGGAAAGTGGCGCGGCGGCGGACAGGGTCGGCAAGACGGCGCGGCTGCGAAACCGGGATGTTGTGCATGGACTCATCGTTCAAATGAAAACGGGGTCACCATAGCAATCATCCGGCTGACCGGGCGTAGGGATGGGTAACGAGATGCGAGGGGGGAGGGGGAAAAGATGCTGGAGGCGCAAGCCGGAATCGAACCGACGTACACGGATTTGCAATCCGCTGCATAACCACTCTGCCATTGCGCCAGCACTTGCAAGAAAAAAGGAAGCGCGGTGTGGGCCGATGCTTCCTCTTTGTATTTGGAGCGGGAGACGAGTCTCGAACTCGCGACCTCAACCTTGGCAAGGTTGCGCTCTACCAACTGAGCTACTCCCGCTTGGGTACTGCTGTTTTTGGTGATCATCACCGGAAGGTGCCGTTCACCAAAGACAGCGAGTGTACATGCTTTTTAGGGCCTTTGCAACGTGGGTGGAAGTCTTGAGGTGAAAGAACCCCATCCACACTGTCACTCCTCTTTCTGAGCCCGCGTGGCCCTCAGGATCGCGGCGAGGAGGAGAAGCAATATCGGTGAAAACCGGTACAAGTGGGGCTTGATGGACTCCCAGGTACTTGGCTGCTGAGCCAGGAGGGGTACGTATTTGAATGCCGGCCCGCCGATCAAGTCGATCATTGAAAACGCAGCCTTCGTTGTGCGCGTGTCAGCATCGGCGTAGTCCTCACCGGGCGAAAACTCGATTGCCGCTGCAACTTTCTGTGCGCGTTTGATCGGTGCTTCCGTATCTGAATCACCCGGTGAGATCACTTGGAATTCTGCCGCCCACGTCTTGCCAAGACGAACCGCGTACATGCGTGGTGACGTTGGGCGGGGCTCGGTATGCGCCCACGACACCACGTGATGTTCCTTGTCGTAATGAGGCGGATCTATCCATTCTGGTTTGGCGACGATGCCGTACTGGACGTCCATGAACCCTTTGGCGTTTCTCAGGGGGTCGGTGAACTTGTCTTGAATTCTGCGCAGGATGCTGTCGGCATTCAGCGTCAGTTGCTCGGGCGCGAAGTGCCCGGTGTCGGATACATGGATGAATGCGGCAAAGGTGTCGTCATCGTTGCTCAGCAACGCACGAAATGAGGGCGACTTGAAGTCGTGCGGCAGCATTTCAACTGCCTCCGGCGCCAGGTATTTGAATCCTTTCGGAACCTGTAAGAAGACAGGCCCCTTGAGGGCAACGCGGGCCGGCCCGTGGACCCATGGTGCTTCACGGTAAGCCTTCTCTATCGCACGCTCTTTCCGCCAGACCTCGAGCCGGGCGACGACAACCTCGGGCAGGTCTCCCGCCTTGCCCGCCTGCTGGGCCCGATCGATCACTTCCAGCAGCTTCCCGTCGCCAATGTTTCCACCGCGATCGAGGATTTTCTGGACCATGGGATTGCGCAGGATTTCCAGTTCAGCGCTGAGCGCTTCTTTAAAGGTCAGCGGCTTGGCTGGCTTCGCTCGGGCAGGCTCGGCCGGCTTTGCCCGAGTAGGCTCGGCCGCGGGCGCCGCGTAGGTCGGGGCAGCAGTACACAGAAGAAGGGCCAACAAGAACGATATGACGAAGCGAAAACCAACGTCTTGCTCTCGCTTTGTGGTTGATGCCGCATGGAGGGCTTGGTCACTGCGGGCATGGTGCAGGCGCTGGAGAAGGCGTTGGAGAAGGCGGACCAATTTCGAATGCATCCCTGTTGTTAGCTATTGGTTTATTTGCATCGGAGCCTGACATCAGCGAGCCGAACGGCGATTGCCCGGTTTATGAGCAGGACCTGTAAAAGGTGGTCTGCATCGAGGAACGGGTATCGGTTATCGACGAGCTGGATGGATTGGAGGTGAGATTCGATCGACGGATCGAGATAGCCCGATGACTGACGCCGAATGAGCTTCCGACCATCGGGCGACGCGAGAATCATTTCATGGGGTGTCTGATGGCGGAATCAGATTAATCAGAAAAGCGGCTTGGCCAGGTTTGGCCCGACCGGGCAAAACCTGGCTCGATTTTTATCTTTTGCTTTTCAACCGCTTAAAAAAAATCGGGCCAACAATGGCCCGAAATTTCGTCAGGAAAATCACTTTTAGCGATTCAGTACAGGCTGAGCACGTTAATCATCACAGGATGAGCAACATAAGCACTTGATTTAAAAATCAATAGGATCGCTCGCGCTAGAACTGGCACCGTGTTTGCGATTAGGCCTGTTCCTAAACGACCCAAGGAACGGTCCAATGCCGACTCCCCGCCCATATCAACATTCAGTGCGCGCTGAGCGTGCGGCCCAGTCAGGCGTGCAAGTGACGCCGAACGCCTGCAAATGACCCGGCCCGCCATATTTTCCGCAAAGCGCCTGGGATGGCTGCCGCTGCTGTTGGCCTGGGCAGTCGCTCCACTTCTTTTTGTCGCCTATGCCAGTCCCCCGACCATCGTCCACAATGCCGCCAGGATCAACTTCATTGGCTGGCTGGGAGCGCTGCTTTACGCGGCTATTGGCACCTGGATGTTGGCCAGGGACTATCGCGGCCTGGCCGTCAAGGATGGCACGCGCTTCAACGTCTCCGGCGTGATCTGGCTCCTGGGCATCACGACGTCAGTGCTGACGGGCGTGATGAGCATTTCCATTGCAGAGTGGATCAATAGCACAAGCCGCAATGCGACGATGCAACGCAGTCTGCTGCTGGATTACTACTCGACAGAGCATAGAGGCGCGCGGGGTAGCCGCTACACCATCACGTCCTACCTCGTACCCCATCGGGACGAGCCGCAGAGCATCGCCGTCGTCAAGGGCCTGGCGGGCGTGAGATCAGGCCACACCCTTATCCATCTGTGCATGACGGAACACGTGGGGCGGTTGGGTTGGTATTGGTATGAGAATGTCCAAGACTGTGATGTCCCGCCCGAGCAGTTCGGGCTGGCGTGGCTGCAAGGGCAACGGGTCTCGGCGCAAGCCTTCGTCGACCAGGGCGGCAAGCTCGACGCCGAATTCACGGCCATTCGGCTGATCCCGACACTCCGCTATACGGCCTTCGCGTCGGGAGAACCTTCCGGGGCGGTGGTCAAAGCCGTGGAGATCGGCCCGACCCTTGCCGACCATGAGCGTGTCGGCGCCGACCTGCTGGCCCTTGGCCGGCAGCTTCCCCTGTCTGACTTCACCAAGCATGGCGCGACCGTCAAGGCCTGGAACGACCGCTACGTCCTGGTGCTGCTGAAAAACAAGCTCCTTGTCCACGACCGCGAACACAATGCGTGGATTTACCTCAAGGCGGCCGCCGACTCGTCAGTGGACCCCTACGATGACTCGGTCTGGCTGTTTGGGCGGGATGGCCGCAGCTTGTACCAGCATCGGCGCGAATATTTTGGACGAGGGAGTTTCGAGCGATGGAATCTGGTCGATTCCCGGCCGGAGGCTGGCCGCCTGGATCCTTAACCGTAGTGCTCGTGCTGCCGCAGCGCTTATGCCGCGGAAATGAAAAAAGGGGCGAAAGCCCCTTTTTTTCAACGTCTTACAGAAATCCGTAGGAGTCTGTAGAGAATAATTTGGAGCGGGAGACGAGTCTCGAACTCGCGACCTCAACCTTGGCAAGGTTGCGCTCTACCAACTGAGCTACTCCCGCATTTTCTTGCCGTTTTTTTGCAAGAGGCGAGAGTATAACGGCTTTTTAAAAAAATGCACGCGAAGGGCTACCGCGACGAATCGGACAAGACGGTTTCGCTGGTCTTCGTGCCGCCAGAAGATGCTGCGCCTTCTCTGTGCCGCGCCGATGAACGGTAGCGGCCTATGGTAACGTTTTACGTCTATTTTCTGCAGCCCTTGCCCAAATATGTCCGCCTACGTCAAACCCAGATGGTTACGGGACACGCTAAGGTTTCTTCCGCTTAAAAGCCAGTTCGTTCTGTCCGGGAATGTGCGCGATTTGCAAGCCTGCGAGGTGGCGCCGGGATTGGTGACCGCGCAACCGCTCGTGAGCACACTCGCCGACAATTTGCGCGACGCCGGTTACGCCCAAGCAATCGTTTGGAATCCCGTGGCAGGGTTTACGGTGCCCGATAGCGCTCAGGCGCCGGCCGAACCTGCTGACGAGACCTTGCGCCGGTTGGGTCTGACGCCGGTCGACGGGGCGGCGCCAGGCGGAATCGACGCGCTTACTGCCTGCCTGGAGCGGTTGGTCGCCCTGCCTGGCAGGCCGGTTGCGCTGATCGTTGATTTTGCATCGCGCCTGGCGATTCGCAGCGAAACCCTGAGCGCGGCGGAACATGCCTTGTTCACTCGAGCCTTGGTGCTGGCGCACGGCGCGGCAGCGCGTCCCGCAGGAGATTCGCGCAAGCCGTTCTTCAATACTGTGATCTGGATCGTCGATAAGGAAGGCGACCTGCCCGATTGGCTGTTGATCGAAAATCCGCGCATCCGGCACGTTCCGGTGTCCAAGCCGGACAGTGCCGCGCGCCGTGCCTTGGCGGGCGCTTTGCTGCGTGGCGTTCCCGGCGCCAAGGACGCGCCGCCTGAAGGATTGGCCGAGGCCGAATCCGCTTTTGTAGACGGCTCCGAAGGTCTGCTGCTGGCCGATATGAACGCCATCGCCACGTTGGCACGCGTCGAAGAGGTGCCCATCGAAAATATCGCGGATGCGGTGCGGCGCTATAAGGTCGGCGTAACCGAGGATCCATGGCTGCGGCTTGATCGTGACAAAATCCGCAACGCCGAGGCGTTCATCCGCCGCCGAGTGAAAGGGCAGGCACATGCGGTGACGCATATGCTCGATCTGGTCAAACGCGCCATGACGGGTGTCGGCACCCAGCGCAAAGGCAATCGGCCGCGCGGCGTCGCCTTTCTGGCCGGGCCGACAGGCGTGGGCAAAACCGAACTCGCCAAGACGATCACCAGCCTCTTGTTCGGCGATGAAAGCGCCTACATCCGCTTTGACATGTCGGAGTTCAGCGCTGAGCACGCGGACCAGCGTCTGATCGGCGCGCCGCCGGGCTACGTCGGCTATGACGTGGGCGGCGAGTTGACGAATGCGATCCGTGAGCGGCCGTTCAGCGTCGTGCTGTTCGATGAAATCGAGAAGGCGCATCCTCGCATCCTGGACAAGTTTCTGCAGATTCTCGACGATGGCGTGCTGACTTCGGGGCGCGGCGATCGCGTGTACTTCTCGGAGGCGTTGATCGTTTTCACGTCCAACCTGGGCATCTATCGCCAGGACGAGTCGGGCCAGCGCGTGGCGAATGTCCATCCGGCCGATGGCTTCGAGGACATCCAGAAGAATGTGCTGGGCGAGATCCAGCGGCATTTCAAGCTCGTGCTCAATCGCCCTGAGATCCTGAATCGCATCGGCGAGAACATCATCGTGTTCGACTTCATTCGCCCAGAGGTCGCGATCGAGATTTTCGAGCAGATGGCGCACGCCATGCTGACGGACATTGCCGCGTTGGGTATCACTGTTGAGATCACGCCTGCTTCCAGGACGGCGCTGCAGCAGCGCTGCATCGGCGACCTCTCCAATGGCGGACGCGGCATTCGCAACCAACTCGAGGCGCATTTGCTCAATCCGCTCGCGCGGGGGTTGTTCGATCAGGACGCGCAGCCTGGCGACCGTTTCTCGATCTCGGGCATCGATGCGGGGACCTTTCATCTGGAAAAGCGCAGCCCATGAATATCCGGATCTCGCGCCTGCATTTCCCCGTGACCACACTGGGACCCGGGCGCCGAATCGGAATCTGGTTTCAGGGCTGCTCCATCCGTTGTCCCGGCTGCATTTCGATGGACACCTGGACGCCGGCAGGCGGGGAAACGCAGGTTGACGCGGTATTGGCGCAACTGCGGGGTTGGGTGCCCGATGCGGACGGCTTCACGATTTCGGGCGGTGAGCCTTTCGATCAGCCAGAGGCGCTGCTCACGCTCCTGCGTGGATTACGGCGGCTGTCGGCGGCCGACATCCTGGTCTATAGCGGCCACGCCCATGAGCGACTGACCAATGTGCTGGTCACCGCCGACGGCCTGATCGACGCCTTGATTACCGAGCCTTTCGATATGACCGCGCCACAGACGCTGACGCTGCGCGGCAGCGACAACCAGCGTCTGCATTGCCTCACGCCGCTGGGCCGCCAGCGATTTTCCGCGTTGCCCCGCCCCGCCAAGGCGCTTGACGTGATGTTCGACGACGATGGCAGCGTATGGTTCGCGGGAATCCCTTCGCGCGGCGATTTCCAGCGATTGCGCGAGCTGTTGGCCGATCAGGGCCATCACGTCCAGACCAGCGCCGCCAAGGCGCCAGACAGACAAGACAGGAATCAGCAGTCATGATGCGCTATTGCCCGAACTGCCACACCGAGCGATCGGTGGACGAGTTCTTTTGCGCCGGCACGATCCACGGTGTGGAGTGCAACTGGGATTTGTCGCAGGTGCCGATACGCGCGGAGGGGTGGCGGCCGCAGGAAGTCAGAACCATCGAGGCCGGAAAGGAAGATCCGGCGCCGCCCTCGCTGGCATGTGTCAATGGCCACTCCATGAGCGAAGGCGACCTGATGTGCCTGACGTGCGGCAGCGATGCCGCAGGCGCTGCGGACGTGGGCAGCGAGGCAGCGGCAGATCCCGACGAGACCCGGATTGACGGCTGGCGGCTGGTGCGGCAGATATCCAGCACCGATGGGGTACGCGAACGCTATCTCGCGCAGCAGCAGGATACGGGTCGCCAGGCGGTGCTGACGCTGTACCGGCCCGGCGCGGAGCCGGATCCGGCGGTCTACGACGTGTTGCACCGCCTGGCGAAAGGCCATGTGCCGGAAATCCTCGCGACAGGCCGCTGGGACGGCCGCGCGTATGAAGTTGCCGAGGAAATGAGCGGCGGCACGCTGGCCGATCTTGGCATCGCCATGCACGACGCCGCCGCCATCCGGCATATTGTCGATGAACTCGGCCAGGCGCTGCATGCCTTCTCCGAGGTCGGACTGCGGCATCGCGATCTGCGGCCGGCGACCTTGCTGGTGCGCAGCCGCGAACCGCTGGACCTGGTCATCAGTGGCTTCGGCTCGGCGCGCTTGTCGGAGTTCGACCTGGACATCGTGTCGCCGCTGGAAACGACGCGCTATATGGCGCCCGAGGCAATTGCCGGCGGTGTCGCACCGGCTTCCGATTGGTGGAGCCTGGGCATGATCCTGCTGGAGCAGTTGACGCACGGCCGCTGCTTTGAAGGGATCAATCCGCACGCCTTCCTGATTCATGTGCTGGCCAACGGAGTCGCGCTGCCGGATGACCTGGACCCCTCGCTGCATCTGCTGCTGCGCGGGCTGCTCGCCCGCGACCGGCACGCCCGCTGGCAATGGCCTCAGGTCAAGGCATGGCTGGACGGCAATCCGGTGGTGGCGCCTTCGGCAAGCCAGATCGAGGCGGACGTCGAGGAGGGCGCCACCATCTCCCTGGGCACGCGGCAATTCCGCCGGCCGGCCGTGTTCGCGCTAGCCGCTGCGGAGAGCGAAAACTGGCAGGAGGCCCGCGACCATCTCAACCGCGGTGTGGTGCTGACCTGGGCAGAGCAGGCAGACGCCAGCGCCCGGACACTGACCGGCTTACGTCAAATCATGCAGTTGGACGGCGTCGACGACGACGGCCGCCTGATGATCGCGCTGAAGCTCTTGAACGCCGACATGCCGCTGATCCTGCGCGGCGACATCGTCACGCCGGGCTGGTTGCTGCAGCATCCCCTGGAGGGTTATGACCTGGTGACAGGCCCGATACCGGATTTTCTGGAGAAGCTGGATACCGAAAGCTGGATCTCCCGGCTGCGCGCACGCGCAGAGCAGGTGCGGCAGCGCGCGGGAAATCTGGACATTGCGCTCGATGAGGACATGGTGCGGGTCGCGTTGCTGTCCACCTCGCGCGCCGCGCTGGCGGCGCAATGGGAAGAGCGCAGACAGTTGCTGCCGGACGCCGAACACGCGGGTTTGTTGTCCCTGTCCGAGCGCCGCGTCCTGAGCGAAGAAGACCTGATCGTCCTGCTCAGCGCCGCGATCTCGCAGTTCCGCTCGGTCGAAGAGATTCTCGACCAGGCGGCCGACGTGGCGCAACGCGAGAGCATTCTGCTGTTTGACCGCGACGCGGCGCGTCCGACGCTGGCGCTATCCCGCTCCGATCTGTTCCGCGCCGTCGACGACCGGATCGCGGGATTTGCCCGCACGAACAACAAGACGCTGGACGAATGGGCGGATCAGTTTCGTCTCGAGCGCCGCCTGCCACTGCATCTGGCGCTTGTCATGCTGTCGGTGCCGCCGGAGCAATGGCTGGAGCCGCAAAAGCAGCAGTACGTGGTCCAGGTGCTCGATTTCTTCGAGAAGAAGGTGGCGACCACGGTGCTGCGCGGCCCCTTGGTGCGGATGAGCATCGGCAAGACCACGGGCCGGATCGATTTGAGCGAACTGAACGGCGAACGCAGCCGCAGCGGCGCGCTGCTCGATCACCTTGTGGCGCGCAATGCGCAGCCGGTGCCGGTGGATCCCGCCGTATTCAGCGCGTCACCAATGCTGGAGAACCGCCTGCACACGCTGCACCGGCAGACCTCGCTTTACAAGCGCGATACCGGAATAGATGGCCTGTACGTGGGCTTTCCTTTCCTGCTGCATAAGGAGCGTCGCAGCGCCATCCGGCCGCGTATCGCGCCGATTCTGCTGTGGCCGATCAAGCTGCTGATGGAGTTGGGCACGCGCGGACAGGTGTCCCTGGCCTTTGACGGCGAGCGCGAAGAAATTCGCCTGAACCCGGCGCTCGAAGGTCTACTGGGCAGGGAGGAGGTCAAGGCCTGGAGGGCGGCGGCCAATGACGTGTTGCAGCGGTCGGCGCTGAAGGCGGGCGATGTCGTCGATGCGTTCGGCCTGCTGGCCGACGTGGCGGGGCGGCAGCTCGGCGCGTTGCCGCCGCTCGCGATCGATATGCCCGCCGGCAGCGCCCGGATCGTCAGCGCGGCGGTTTTGTTTCATGTGGATTTCGCGGGTCAGGCCATCGGCGAGGACTTGCGGCAGCTCAAGCAATTGTCGCCTTCCGGCACCGCGCTTGAATCCATGTTGCGGCTCAAGGACAAATCGGCCTTTGACGCGACAGCGGCGGGGTCCGCCGAGATCGACCGCTACCTGACTGTGGCGAGCGATCCTTCGCAGGAAGCGGCAATCCAGCAGGCGCGGCAGGAACCGGGCCTGCTCGTCGAAGGCCCGCCTGGCACGGGCAAGAGCCAGACCATCGTCAATATGGTCGCCGACTCGATCGGGCGCGGTAAGAGCCTTCTGATCATCTGTCAGAAGCATGCTGCGCTGGAAGTGGTGCACAAGCGGCTGGTTGCGGAAGGCCTGGGTGATCGCGTCGTGATGGTCAACGATGTGAACAAGGACAGAGAGCCGACGATACGCGCCGTGCGTGAACAGTTGGAATCCATTCTGCGCGGAACATCGTTCGATCATGGTTGGATTCGGCAACGCGAACGTATGGCAGCCCGGATCGAAGCCCTGGAGGGCGAGCTCGACCGGCAGCACGTGGCGCTGCATCAGGTCGACGAACTGACGGGCCTGAGCTTTCGAAACCTGCTCGGCGAGCTCATCCGTCTGGAGGCGGGCACGCCGCCCATCAGCGTGCCGCAGCTGCGCAGCAGGCTCGCGGCGTTGGATATCTCGGCGCTGACGACATTGGAAGAGCAGTGCGCGCCACTGGCACGATATTGGCTGCCGGCGAAATACGAAGGCAGCGCCCTGGCGCAGCTCCTGCCATTCGCGACGGACGCGGCCACGCTGGAAGGCTTCAATGTGATGTTTGCCGGATTTCGCGAGGCCGAACGGGTTCGCGTCGACACGCTGGCCGCGCATCCGGCACGCTTCGACATCGACGACCCTGAGCCATATCGGGCCTGGCTGGACATCAACGCGAGCCGTCTCGTTGCCCTGGACGAGACGCAGCGCAAGCGTCTGGCGCAATGGCTGCCCTTGTTCCGGCCTGCCGGCAATCCAGACGGCGAGGGGCAGCGCCTGTGCGCTGCGTTGGCCGGGCTGCACCGCGAGCTGCTGGCACGTGGAATCGCCGATCATGACCCCGTGGTGTCACCCGCCGTCGCACGTCTGAACGATCAGGAACTGGATCGCCTGGAAGCCAAGGCGGCGCTGGCGACGCGCCCGCCCAGCTTCTGGACCCGTCTGAATCCATTTGCCTATGTGCGCCGTGCCAATCTGATGGCCTTCATCAAATCGGCCGGTGCGGTCCAGGACGATGACGGCTTGCGCAAGCTTCTGGCGGCCAGCCGGCTGGAGCAGGGTTTGAGACCGCTGCGCGCCCGGCTGAACCGCATGAGCCGCGAGCTTGGGCTGGTGGAGGTCGCGCCGGCCGAAGTGCTGGGGCTGTCCGACGCCTGCCTCACGCGTCTGCGCCAGCTTGAAGAGGTACGCGAGCTTGCGGAGCATCTCGCGGTTGCGCCGCGCGGCGACGAGTTCGAGTCAGCCGTCATGACTGGCGACCGCGGACCAGTCGAGCAACTGCTCGACGGCTTCGAGGCGGCGTTTGTGCGGCATAACGTCCGCCTGCACAGTCTTGAGGCCTTGGCGCCGCTTGAAGAATCGCTGTCGCCTGAGTTGGTGGCGGCCTGCCGCAAGGCCATCGCGCAGAATGTCAGCTATCTGGCGCCGTTGAACCGGTTTGGCGACGCCTTGCCCACGCTCGCTGCCTATCAGCAATTCAGGGCCAGGGCGCGTCACCTCAGCCCCGACGCAATGGCGGCGTTCGCGATCATGCGCGGCGCTGAGGAGGCGCTGGTTGCGCTGCAGCCGGGCGATCTGGACGCTGCGGTTCGGCGGTTGATCAATCGTGAAGCCAGGCTGGGCTGGAAGCGCCGCATGGAACAGGACAATCCGGAATTGCTGCTCGATCAGACGGAGACTGCGTCCAAGATTCGATCCCTGGCCGAAGCCGACCAGCGGATGCGCGAGCTCAACCGCGAAGTGTTGCGCAACGGAATAGACCGATCCCGGCTCGGATCCGCGCGGTCCTGGGAGGACGTGACGCGCCTGACAGGCCGCCGATCGCGGCGTCTGCGCGAATTCATCGAGCTGGGCTCAGACCTGGGCTTGATGGCTGTTCGGCCCGTGTGGCTCATGAACCCTGACGTGGCCAGCCGTGTGCTGCCGCTAAAGCCTGGCCTGTTCGATACGGTCGTCTATGACGAAGCCTCGCAGATGCCGGTGGAATATGCCATTCCGACGTTGTTCCGGGGCAATCTGTCGATTGTCAGCGGCGATGAGAAGCAGATGCCGCCGACGGCGTTTTTTTCGGGCCGGGTGGAAAGCGACGAGGCCGAGGTCTATGACGGCGAGCTGCCGGACGACGCCGCGACCGAGGACGAGCGTGAGCGGTTCGAAGACACCTGGAACCGGCGCGAGATCAAGGATTGTCCGGACCTGCTGCAATTGGCGCGCAGTGCCTTGCCGGTTTCGACTTTGCAGATCCACTATCGATCGGCGTATCGCGAACTGATCGGCTATTCAAACGCAGCCTTTTACGACAACAACCTGAGCGTTCCGGTACGGCATCCCGATTCCACGGTGCGCGAAGTCAGGCCGCTGGAGTTGATTCAGGTGGACGGCCAGTATGAACAGCAGACCAACGGCGCGGAAGCGGACCGCGTGGTGGACTACCTGGCCGAAGTCTGGAAACAGGGGGCCGGGCAGCGTCCTTCGCTGGGCGTCGTCACCTTCAACCGCAAGCAGGCTGATCTGATTCAGGAGCGCCTGGAGCTGCGCGCCGAGTCCGACGAGGCTTTCAGGAACGCCTACCGCGAAGAGCTGGAGCGGGTGGACCGCGGTGAGGACATGGCCGTCTTCGTCAAGAACGTCGAGAACGTGCAAGGTGATGAGCGTGACGTCATCGTGTTCTCGACCACCTTCGGGCGCAACGGTCAGGGCACCTTCCGGCGCCTTTTTGGCGTGCTCGGACAGCGGGGGGGCGAGCGGCGGCTGAACGTGGCGGTGACGCGAGCGCGTCAGAAGGTGGTGTTGGTCACGTCCATGCCGATACGCGAGATCTCCGACATGCTGACCACGCAGCGCCGGCCATCCGCGCCGCGAGACTATCTGCAGGGTTATATGGAATACGCCCGCGCCATGTCGAATGGCGAATTGGCTGCGGGGCGCGCATTGATGGGAAGAATGAGCAGCGAGCGGGCCCACGCCAAATTGCGTCAGGTCGACGCCGCCGATGGTTTTGCGGCCGATGTGTTTGCGTATCTGAATACGCTGGGTGTTTCGGCGGTGCCGGCTCAAGAGGGCGATGCCTTCGGCCTGGATTTTGCGATCGCCGATCCGGAAACCGGGCTGTATGCGATCGGCATCGAGTGCGATGCGCCGCGCCATCCGCTGTTGATGCGTGCCAGGGCTCGGGAAATCTGGCGTCCTTCGGTGCTGGGCCGCGCGATCCCGAAACTGCACCGTGTGTCCTCGCAAGCTTGGTATCAGGAGCCCGAGGCCGAGAAGGCGCGTTTGAAGGAAGCGGTGGAACTTGCCATGGCTCAGGAGGTGGCGGCATGAGTGGTCCGAAAGTTGTAGTGCTGGTTACGCGCGAGCAGATGCTGGCGATGGCCGATGGCTTGTTGAACCGGCTGGACCAGGCCATTGCGTCATGGGCTGCCGAGGGGCAGCGCTGCGGCATGTTGTCTGACGAAGAGATTGCCGCGACCCGGAGGCGCCGCGCGTCGCTCGCGGCCCTGATGGAAACCGACGATCTGGTGCAGTTGCAGAAGCAGGTGCCGGACGAGATCGCCTTCCTGAAGGCCGATGTTTCCAGGCGGCAGCAGGCGGCCGCCGAAAGGGCGGAGCAGGTGGCCAGACGCCAGCGCCACTCGCGCCATGGCGCGGCAACGGTGCTGCGCGCGCTCGAAGCGAAGGGCGTCGCGATTCCGGCCGAGTTGAAAGAATCGCTGGCGCGGATGCGTGCAGGCAAGTCGCTGGACAATGCCGAGGCCGTGCTGGCCCATGCCTTTGCTTTGTTGGCGCCCGCCTCTCCCGCGACGCTCAGCGCGGCGCAGCAAGCTCTGGCCCAAGGGCTGCGTTCCTCCTCCGGTACTGACATGGATGTCCAGGCCTGGAAGGCAGCCAACGCGGCGCTGGACCGCGATCCGGCCATCGCGAGGCTGGATCGGCACATCGGTGAGGCCGCCGTCCACCTGGGGCAGGTCGAGGCGGCCGAGTTTGCCGCCCGACTGCTGGTGGTGGAGCAGCAAGCGGATGAAGCGCGCGGCCGGCTCCTCATGGACAGCCTGATTCTGGACCTGGCCGGCGCGATCGACACGGCTCGCAAGCGACGCGCAGCGCGCGAGACGCTGCAAGAACTGGGTGCCGAGATAAGGGCCTATTCCGCTTCCGAAGCGGCGACCTTTGCCGAGCGAGCCAGCCAGCTCGGTGTCGGCGCGTCAATCGCTGCCATGGATGTCTTGATCGAATCGGGACAGGCGCTGGTCGCGCAAGCCCAGCAGCAACAGGCGGCAGAGGCCAGGCGCCACGCGGTTCTGGGCGGCCTGGCGAAACTTGGCTATGAGGTCCACGATGGCATGGAAACCGCATGGGCCAACGATGGCCGCGTGGTGGTCAGGAAACCGTCGGTGCCTGGTTACGGTGTGGAGGTGGGGGGGCAGGCCGCTCGGATGCAGGTCCGGGTCGTCACCACGGATGCCGAGCGCGACGTGTCGCGCGATAGGGACGTGGAAATTATGTGGTGCGGCGAGTTCGGTCAATTGCAGGAGCTGCTGGCAAGCCGGGGCGACGAGATGCTGATCGAGCGCGCGTTGGGCGTCGGTGAAGTGCCGCTCAAGGTGGTCTCCAATGCGCAAGAGACCCAACGCGGGGCAACGCAAAACCGCAGCATGTCGTAGGCGGTCTTCTGATCGCTGGACGAAAAAAAAGCCGAAACATGAAGTTTTCGGCTTTTTTTCAATCGTTCGTGGACAGAAGGTGTCCATGAACAAAAATTCTGGAGCGGGAGACGAGTCTCGAACTCGCGACCTCAACCTTGGCAAGGTTGCGCTCTACCAACTGAGCTACTCCCGCATTGGTTCCGCAAACTGCTCAGAACCGCTTTTCTTATTCACTCTGATCAACTTGGTTATCGATCAGAAGGCGCGCAGTCTAGCACGATTTTTTGAGCTTGTCCTGAGCCGCTGTGGCTGCGCCGTGGCTGTTTCGATTTGAACTTCAAATCGGGTCAAGCACTCAATCAAGTAAACTGAGCGAAGACAGAAACTATAGCACACCACGTAGCACCCATGTCAAATTCCTTCGCCGGACCAGCGCCCGATTCGTTGTTTCCAGCCATGCAGGACCTTACTCGCCTGAACACGCTGGGACTCGCATCCCGGGCCGACGCGTTCGTCGCGCTGCGCGATCCGGCGCAATTGCCTGCTTTGTCGGCGCTCGCGCAAGCAGCGCCATCGCTGCTGGTGCTGGGCGGCGGCAGCAACGTGGTGTTGCCTGAGCGTGTGCCGGGCCTGGTCGCGCACGTGGTTTTCCCGGGCGTGCGCCTCGTGGAAGCGAGGCCGGACGCATGGATCGTCGAAGCCGCGGGCGGCGAGAGCTGGCACGGTTTCGTGTCGGCGTGCGTGGCGCAGGGATGGGACGGCCTGGAGAACCTGGCGTTGATCCCCGGTACCGTGGGCGCCTCGCCCGTGCAGAACATTGGAGCCTATGGCGTCGAGCTGCAAGAGCGCTTTCATAGCCTGACGGCGTGGGATGTGCGCAAGGCGCGCTTCGTGGAAATGCATGCGGCCGATTGCCGGTTTTCGTACCGCGACAGCGCGTTCAAGCACGATGAGCCCGGCAGCTGGATCATCGTAAGCGTGCGCTTCGCGTTGCCGCGCCCCTGGAGGCCGGTGCTGGAATATCCGGATCTGCAACGCCATGAGCGCCTGTCGAACGGATCACCCAGCGCGCGCGACGTGTTCGAGGCGGTCTGCGAGATCCGGCGAGCCAAGCTGCCCGACCCCGCCGTCACGGGCAATGCCGGCAGCTTCTTCAAGAATCCGATCGTGCCGGCTGCGCAGCGCGATGCGCTGGCGGCGCGCTTTCCCGGCCTGGTGTCGTATCCGCAGCCCGATGGCCGCTACAAGCTGGCCGCCGGCTGGCTGATCGATCAATGCGGCTGGAAGGGCAAGGCGCTGGGCGCGGCTGGCGTGCACGATCGCCAGGCCCTCGTGCTGATCAACCGCGGCGGCGCCAAGGCCGCGGACATCATGGGCCTGGCACGGGCGGTGCAGGACGCCGTGGCTGACCGTTATGGCGTGCGGCTGGAACCCGAGCCTGTCGTGGTGTGACCCGGCGGGCCAACAGGCAGAGATGGCGCAGACGGTGTCAGACACCCGGTGGAGAGGGGCGTCAGCACGCTACAGCAGTTCAGCGGGTGTCAGACACCTGGGGCGGCCTCCACTTCAGCGGGTGTCAGGCACCGGGGGCGGTCTCCACTTCAAGGTGTCTGACACCCGTCGGAATAGACCGCCAAGCTGATCAGGCGTCGCTAGGGTGTCTGACACCCCTGCCAAACCGAGCCGAGCATGAAAAAAGGACCCCGAGGGGTCCTTTTATTTGCGCTGGGGATCGGATCAGAGGCCCAGCACCGACTGCATATCGTAGAGACCGTTGGTCTTGCCGTCGAGGAAGCGCGCGGCGCGCAGCGCGCCTTCCGCGTAGGTGGCGCGGCTGGACGAGCGATGGGTGATCTCGATGCGTTCGCCGATGCCGCAGAACGACACGGTGTGATCGCCGACGATGTCGCCGCCGCGCAGCACCGAAAAACCGATGGTGCCGGGTTTGCGCACGCCGGTGTCGCCGTGGCGGCTCCAGGTGGCGACGTCGGGCAGCGCCACGTCCCACGCGGACGCAATCGTTTCGCCCATCTTCAGCGCCGTGCCCGACGGTGCATCAACTTTGTTGCGGTGATGCGCTTCGAACACTTCGACGTCATAGCCGGCGTTCAGGATGCGGGCCGCCATGTCCAGCAGCTTGAGCGTGGCGTTGACGCCCACGCTCATGTTCGGGGCGAACACGATGGCGGTCTTTTGCGCGGCGACTTCGATCGCGGCGCGGCCATTGTCGTCAAAGCCGGTGGTGCCGATGACGGCCTTCACGCCGTGCTTGACGCAGGCTTCCAGGTGCTTGAGCGTGCCTTCGGGACGGGTGAAGTCGATCAGGCAATCGGCGCCGGCAAGGGCATCCAGATCGTCAGTGGTGGCAACGCCCGTCTGCTTGCCCAGCGTGGCGCCGGCATCGCGGCCCAGCGAGGGAGAGCCCGGGACGTCCAGCGCAACGGCCAGTTCCAGGCCGTCGGCCTTCAGGATGGCGTCGATCAGCATCTGGCCCATGCGGCCGTTGGCGCCGGCGATAGCAATACGCATAAAAAAGTCCTTCGGTTTAGAGCAGGGGCTCGGGCGCGTTGCCCGGCTGGCCCGGATACTGGTTGAGCGGGCTGACGGGCGCATCGGCGTCGCGCTTGCGTTCACCCTGCTCTTCCTCGGTGCGGGCTTCGTCCCGGTCCAGGCGCTTGTCGGTCTTTTCGTCGGCAATGGCGCTCGGCGTGTTGATCTGGTAAGGCTGCAGGTCAGGCTGCTTGTCGCCTTCCCAGCGCACGAGGCGGTCGTTTTCGAACCAGACGGTGAACTTGCGCTCTTGCGGATCGCCGTAACCGGGCTTGAAGTAGTACGGGTAGTCCCAGCGGTTGGCGTGCAGCACGCTGGTCAGCGTGGGGCTGCCGAGCGCGAAGCGGACCTGTTCGCGGGTCATGCCGGGCTGGAGCAGTGCTACCTGTTCCTGCGTGATCCAGTTACCCTGCTGGACCGGAGCCTTGTATGGAAAGCCCCATTTGTTCGAGGTGCAGCCCGCCAAGGCGACGGCCAGGGCGGCGACGGCCAAACCGGTCTTCAGAGAGCGGGAGGGAATACGTGCAAACATGGACACTACGCGCCCCTATTATTTGGAAGCAAGCAAAACCGTTATCATAAAGGTTTCATCAGGATAGTTCCGCGTGGCGGCATGAATTCGGCGAGCCGGCTTGCGGTGACCCCAGTCCTTGCCCATGCCAACGCGGACGGAGAGCGATTACACCATGAGCGACCAAAGCGAACTGAAAAACATGGGTTTGAAGGCGACTTTTCCTCGCCTGAAGATCCTTGATATTTTCCGCAAATCGGGTGAACGGCACTTGAGCGCCGAAGACGTCTACCGCGCCCTCATCGGCGAAAACGTCGAAATCGGCCTGGCTACCGTCTATCGCGTGCTGACCCAGTTCGAGCAGGCCGGCATTCTGGCGCGCAGCCAGTTCGACAGCGGCAAGGCCGTTTTCGAGCTGAACGACGGCGACCACCACGACCACCTGATCTGCACCAATTGCGGAAAGGTTGTCGAGTTCTCGGATCCCGAGATCGAAAAGCGCCAGCAGAAGATCGCCAAGGACAATGCCTTCGCGCTGGAAAGCCACGCGATGGTGCTGTACGGCGTCTGCGGTAGCTGCCTCAAGGGCCGTTAAGCCCGGCTTGGCAGGCGAGCAGCCGGCCCGTCCGGCTGCTTAGCCGAAAAATAAAGCCCCTTCAACGTGAAGGGGCTTTATGCATTTTTGCGTTTGCATTTGCGCTTCGGCCAGCGGATGCGCCGGTGCGGCACCGGAAATCAGGGCGCGGTCTGTCCGAAGCCTTCCAGCATTTCGCGCGCGTGTTCGCGGGTGGTCGCGGTGAGCTTCATGCCGCCCAGCATCCGCGCGATTTCCTCGACGCGGGCCGAGGAATCCAGCGGTTCGATGCTGGAGCGCGTGGTGCCGCGCGATTCGGCCTTGCTGACCAGGAACTGGTTATTGGCGCAGGCGGCGACCTGGGGCAGGTGGGTGACGCACAGCACCTGATGGCGTTCGCCCAGCTCGCGCAGCAGCTTGCCGACGGATTCGGCGACAGCGCCGCCCACGCCGCTGTCGACTTCATCGAAGATCAGCGTGGGGACGCGCGCCGCGCGGCTGGCGATGACCGACAGCGCCAGCGAGATGCGGGACAGCTCGCCGCCCGATGCCACCTTGGCCAGCGGGCGAGGCGTGGTGCCGGCGTGGCCGGCCACCAGGAATTCGACCTGTTCGCTGCCGTGCGCCGACGGCGCTGACGGCGCTAGCGTCGGTTCGAAGCGGCCGCCCTGCATCGCGAGCGTCTGCATGGCCTGTGTGACCTGCTTGCCCAGATCCTTGGCGACCTTGCGGCGCGCGGTCGTGAGCTTGGCGGCGGCCGCGTCGTATTGCGTTTGGGCTGCGGCGGCCTGGGCGCGCAGCGCGTCGATGTCGCCGGCGGCCTGCAGGGCCGCCAGCTCCGAATGCAGCGATTCCCGCAATTCGCACAACGCATCGGGTTCAACGCGGAACTTGCGCGCGGTCTCGAACACCAGGCCAAGACGTGCTTCCACGTCCGCGAGCCGCTTGGGATCAAGTTCGACCCGGCTGACGTAGTTGTTCAGGTCCGACACGGCCTCGCTGATGGCGATGCGGGCCGATTCCAGTTCGTCGTGGACGCCCTTCAGGCCCGGATCGTGCCGCAGCATCTGCTGCAGGCGCTGGTTCGCGGCCGTCAACCGGTGATGTGCCGAGTCGCCTTCGCCGTCCAGCGTTTCAAGGATCTGCGAGGCGCCATCCAGCAGCGATTGCGAATGCGACAGTCGCGTGTGCTCGGATTGCAGGGCTTCCCATTCGTCCGGCCCGAGATTGAGCTGGTCGAGCTCATTGACCCGCCATTGCAGGCTTTCGCGTTCCGATGCCAGGCTTTCCGCGTCTTTTTCGGCGGATTCCAGTTGGCGCGCCAGGGCGCGCCACTGCTTCCAGGCTTGGCCGACCGCCTGGCGGAGATCGCCATGGCCGCCGTGCGCGTCCAGAAGATCGCGCTGGGCGTCGGGACGCATCAGGCTTTGGTGCGCGTGCTGGCCGTGGATGTCGACCAGGCTGTCGCCGAGTTCGCGCAGTTGCGCCACGGTGGCCGGCGTGCCGTTGATGTAGGCGCGGCTGCGGCCTTGGGCGTCGATGACCCGCCGCAGCGAGAGTTCGTCGTCGGCGTCGATTTCGCGTTCAACCAGCCACGCGTGCAGGGCCTTGGGGGTGTCGAAAACGGCGGTGATGTCGGCGCGGGTCGCGCCTTCGCGCAGCATGCTGGCGTCGCCGCGCTCGCCAAGGGTGAGGGCCAGCGCATCGACCAGGATGGATTTGCCGGCGCCGGTCTCGCCGGAAAAGACGGTGAAGCCGGGCCCGAAATGGATCTCGGTCTGTTCGACGATGACGAAGTCGCGGATGTGCAGGGTGCGCAGCATGTGGGGGCGCTAACTACTCTACGTTGTCGGAGGCTTCGGGCATCAGGTTCCAGTGCAGCTTGCGGCGCAGGGTGGAGAAGAAGCTATAGCCTTCGGGATGCACGAATCGGATGGTGTACGGCGCGCGCTGCACGACGATGCGGTCGCCCGGTTGCAGGTCGGACCAGGTCTGCATGTCGAAGTGCACGCTGGCGCCGACTTCGACGCGGCCCATGGCCGTGAGCGTCATGTTGAGCACGCCGGTGTCCGGGATGACGATGGGGCGGTTCGACAGGGTCTGCGGCGCCACGGGCACCAGCACCAGCGCGTTCATGCCGGGGTGCAGGATCGGGCCGTTGGCCGACAGCGCATAGGCGGTAGACCCGGTGGGGGTGGCGATGATCAGGCCGTCGGCGCGCTGCGTGTACATGAAGGCGCCGTCCAGTTCGACCCGGACCTCGATCATGCCGCCGCGGCCCGCGCGGTTCAGGACCACGTCGTTCAGCGCCGACGCGGAATACATCTTTTGATCGCCACGCCACACGCTGCCTTCGAGCAGCATGCGGTCTTCGATCTGGAAGCTGCCCTCAAGCACCCGCGCCAGCGCGGCGTGCGCGTCCTGCAGGGCGATGTCGGTGATGAAACCCAGGCGTCCGTGGTTGATGCCGATCAGGGGCATGCCGTAGGGCGCAAGATGCCGGCTGGCGCCCAGCACCGTGCCGTCGCCGCCCATGACCACGGCCAGCGAGGCGGTCTTGCCGATTTCCTCGAGGGTGGCGATGGGGTATTCGGTCAGCCCGGTATTGCGCGCCGTGTCCGCGTCGATCAGCACATGCCGGCCCGCTTGCGTCAGCGCGTGCGCAAGGGCTCTCAGCGGTGTGTCCAGGCCGGTGTCCTGGTATCTGCCGATCAGGGCGACTGTAGGAAAATGCATGGCAGCGTACAAATAAAAAAGGGCAAAACCGCAAAGCTGAATGCGCCCAGGATGGGTCAATTAGCCGATTATATGGGGCCGTATATCGGGTTGCGGGACAAAAATCGCCCCAACCTAAAAAGATTCCCTAAAATAGCCGCCATGGATGACCGCGCACGCGCATTACTGAAAGCGTTGATAGAACGCTACATCGCCGATGGGCAGCCAGTCGGCTCGCGGACGCTATCTAAAGTGTTTGATTTGTCCCCGGCCACCATCCGCAACGTCATGGCGGACCTGGAAGAGCTGGGGCTGATCCACAGTCCGCATACCTCCGCCGGCCGTGTACCCACGCCGCGCGGTTACCGCATGTTCGTCGATTCGCTGTTGTCGGTACAGTCGTACCAGCTTCAGCCGCACAACATGGGCGAAATGCTCTCTGCCGCCGAACCCACCCGCGCCGTCAACGCGGCCGCCGCGTTGCTGTCGAACCTGACGCAATTCGCGGGCGTGGTGCTCACGCCCAAGCGGGCCCAGGTGTTCCGCCAGATCGAATTCATCCGCCTGTCCGACAAGCGCGTCCTGCTGATCATCGTGACGCCCGATGGCGACGTCCAGAACCGCATTCTCTTCGTCCAGCGGGATTACGCCGAATCTGAGCTGCTGGAAGCCGGCAATTTCTTCAACATGCACTTCGCCGGCAAGTCGTTCAATGCCGTGCGGCAGACGCTGTCGACCGAGCTGGCCCAGTTGCGCGAAGACATCTCGCGCCTCATGCAGGCTGCCGTCGAGGCCAGCGCCGAAGCCGCCGAGGACGGCGATGCGGTGGTCATTTCCGGCGAGCGCAAGCTGCTGGACGTGACCGACATCGCGTCCGACATGGACCGGCTGCGCAAGATGTTTTCGTTGTTCGAGAAAAAGACCGACCTGCTGCAATTGCTGGATGTCTCCAGCCGGGCGCAGGGCGTGCAGATCTACATCGGTGGCGATTCGCAACTGGTGCCCCTTGAAGACGTTTCCGTCATCACCGCGCCGTACGGTGTGGATGGCAAAGTGGTGGGCACCCTGGGCGTCATCGGTCCGACCCGCATGGCCTACGAGCGCGTCATACCCATTGTGGACATCACGGCGCGCCTGCTGTCCAACGCCCTCAGCCACAACCAGTAGTCCCATTCAAAGCTACATCCTCCTTGCGGAGGAAGGGGAGTTTTTGTGTTTCTTCGCCTGTTCAAGTATCTCTGGCCTGAGCGCTACCTTCCTGAACCCGAGCAAGAAGACCCCTTCAACGAAGATCCGCCGCCGCGCCTGCCGGGCAAGGTCGGCGTGCTGCTGGTGAACCTGGGCACGCCCGACACGCCGACGGCGAAGGGCATCCGCAAGTACCTGGGCGAATTCCTGTCCGACCCCCGCGTCATCGAGATCCCGCGCTACCTCTGGAAGCCCATCCTGCACGGCATGGTGCTCACGCGCCGCCCCAAGCGGCTTGAGCCGCGCTATGCCGGCATCTGGATGAAGGAAGGCTCGCCCCTGATGGTCTACAGCCAGCGGCAGGCCGATGGTGTGCGCGCCGCCCTGCAGGCGGCCGGAGTGGATGCCGCGGTCGAACTGGGCATGCGCTACGGCAATCCCTCCATCCCGCACGCCATCTCGAACCTGCGCAAGCAGGGCTGCGAGCGCATCCTGACGGTGCCCCTGTATCCGCAGTACGCCGCCAGCACCACCGCCACCGTGGTCGACGCGGTCACCCGCTACATGGGCAAGTTGCGCGACCAGCCGGAGATGCGCTTCATCAAGCGTTTCCACGATGATCCCGCCTACCTGGACCCGCTGGCCGCGCGCATCGAACGGTACTGGAGCGAACACGGCAAGCCCCAGAAGCTGGTCATGAGCTTTCATGGCCTGCCGCGCTACTCCATCGAGCTGGGCGATCCCTACTACCGCGACTGCATGGAAACGGCCCGGCTCCTGGCGCAGCGGCTTTCGCTTCCCCGCGACCAGATCGAAGTGACCTTCCAGAGCCGGTTCGGCACCGCCCGCTGGCTGGAGCCCTACACCGAGCCGACCCTCAAGGCGCTAGCCGCATCGGGCGTCACCGAGGTCGATGTGGTGTGCCCGGGATTTGTGGCAGACTGTCTCGAAACCCTGGAAGAAATCAGCCTGGAATGCCGCGACGCCTTTCTCGAGGCGGGCGGCAAGCAGTTCCGTTACATTCCCGCCATCAATGACGATCCAGCCTGGATCGCGGGGTTGTCGGGTCTGGTGGAACGATACTTGCAGGGGTGGGTTCCAGACACCACGGACTTGAAGGAGAAGGCGCATGCACCATGATCCCAAGACTGGCGACACGGTCAAGAAGGGCAAAGTCAGCACTCCGGTCGACGAGGACCGCGTCGAACATGACCTGGATGAGGCCTTGGCCGATACTTTCCCGGCCAGCGACCCGGTCGCGATTCCTTCCGATCCGGATGCCGACGACAAGCGCGTCGACCGCGCGCTGAAGGAAAGTTTCCCCGCCAGCGACCCCGTGGCGCCCGCGCAGCCGAGCAAAAAGTAGCCAAACCGCCGCCGGGAGTCCGGTCGCGGCGCCGGGTCCTGGGGAATTATTCGCTTAACCGGGCTTGAATTAGGGGTATTGGTCCCCATTCATGTCTGCGAAAGCCATTCTTTTTGGAGGATTCCCCATGACGGCACCCCACGAGCCTGCTGACCAGGCGCCCGAAGTCGGCCAGAACGCCGATGCGGCACCCGCCGCCCAGGACGCCGCGCAGGCCGAGCTGAACGAGTTGCGCGCCCAATTGGACGCCGCCCAGGCTACCGTCAACGAGCAGCACGACCAGCTTCTGCGTGTGCAAGCCGAAGCCGAGAACGTGCGCCGCCGCGCCCAGGAAGAAGTGTCCAAGGCGCGCAAATTCGGCATCGAATCGTTCGCCGAAAGCCTGGTTCCGGTCAAGGACAGCCTGGAAGCTGCCCTGGCCCAGCCCGATCAGACGGTCGAAACCCTTCGCGAAGGCGTCGAAGTCACCCTCAAGCAGTTGGCCGCCGCGTTCGAGCGCAATCTGCTCAAGGAAATCGCGCCGGCGCAGGGCGACAAGTTCGATCCGCACCAGCACCAGGCCATTTCGTCCATTCCCCACGAGCAGCCCGCCAACACGGTGGTGCAACTGCTGCAGAAGGGTTATGTGATCGCCGACCGCACCCTGCGCCCCGCGCTGGTGATCGTCTCGGCCGGCCAAGGCTGAACCGTCTTCCCGCCATGACCGACCCGCGCTTCGAACCGGCCCAGGTATTCCAGGTGTTCGGCATGCGCCATGTCGACACCGCGGGATTCGACGCGGCCGTGGTGCAGGCGCCCGGCGCGGACCTGCGCTGCGTCTTCCTGTGGGGCCAGGATTGCTACAACTGCAACCTGTTCAAGCAGGCGGCGCTGCTGCATCAGGAAACCCTGCTGGGACTGGGCCTTGCGTGGTTCGAAGCCGATGTCTACGCGGACGAACCGCTGGGCCGCCGTTTTTCATTGCATGGCGTCCCCACTTTTGTGCTGTACCGGTCCGGCAAGCGCCTCGGGCGCATCACCGGCTGGCCCGGATTGCCCCAGTTCACCGCGGCAATCCACCGCCTGCAGGACCCGGACCCGGAAATTTCCAGCCCGGCGTCTTGAAAAACCCCACGGGCAGCCCCAGTTATGGGGAGACAAGCAGTTTTCCCCAAATTTTCATAGATTTAATAATCAAGGTAACCCACCATGAGCAAGATTATTGGCATTGACCTGGGAACGACCAACAGCTGCGTGGCTGTCATGGACGGCGGGCAGGTCAAGATCATCGAAAACGCGGAAGGTGCTCGCACCACCCCCTCCATCGTTGCCTACATGGATGACGGCGAGACCCTGGTCGGCGCGCCTGCCAAGCGCCAGGCCGTGACCAACCCGCGCAACACGCTGTACGCCGTGAAGCGCCTGATCGGCCGCAAGTTCGAAGAAAAGGCCGTGCAAAAGGACATCAACCTGATGCCCTATGCCATCGTCAAGGCCGACAACGGCGACGCCTGGGTTGAAGTGCGCGGCAAGAAGATGGCGCCTCCCCAAGTCTCGGCCGACGTGCTGCGCAAGATGAAGAAGACCGCCGAGGACTACCTGGGCGAAGAAGTGACCGAGGCCGTCATCACCGTGCCCGCCTACTTCAACGACAGCCAGCGCCAGGCCACCAAGGACGCCGGCCGCATCGCGGGCCTGGAAGTCAAGCGCATCATCAACGAACCCACCGCCGCGGCGCTGGCGTTCGGCTTGGACAAGACCGAAAAGGGTGACCGCAAGATCGCCGTCTATGACCTGGGCGGTGGCACGTTCGACGTGTCCATCATCGAAATCGCCGACGTGGATGGCGAAAAGCAGTTCGAAGTGCTGTCGACCAACGGCGACACCTTCCTGGGCGGCGAAGACTTCGACCAGCGCATCATCGACTACATCATTGCCGAGTTCAAGAAGGAACAAGGCGTTGACCTGTCCAAGGACGTGCTGGCCCTGCAGCGCCTGAAGGAAGCTGCCGAAAAGGCCAAGATCGAACTGTCGTCCACGCAGCAGACCGAAATCAACCTGCCGTACATCACGGCCGACGCTTCCGGTCCCAAGCACTTGAACCTGAAGGTCACGCGCGCCAAGCTGGAAGCGCTGGTCGAAGAACTGATCGAACGCACGATCGAGCCCTGCCGCGTCGCCATCAAGGACGCCGGCGTCAAGGTTTCCGACATCGACGACGTGATCCTGGTCGGCGGCATGACCCGCATGCCCAAGGTTCAGGAAAAGGTGAAGGAATTCTTCGGCAAGGATCCGCGCAAGGACGTGAACCCGGATGAAGCCGTCGCCGCTGGCGCCGCCATCCAGGGCTCCGTGCTGTCGGGCGAACGCAAGGACGTGCTGCTGCTGGACGTCACGCCGTTGTCCCTGGGTATCGAAACCCTGGGCGGCGTCATGACCAAGATGATCCAGAAGAACACCACGATCCCGACCCGGTTCTCGCAGACGTTCTCGACCGCCGACGACAACCAGCCGGCCGTGACGATCAAGGTGTTCCAGGGCGAGCGCGAAATCGCCGCGGGCAACAAGGGCCTGGGCGAGTTCAACCTTGAAGGGATCCCGCCGTCGCCGCGCGGCATGCCGCAGATCGAAGTCACGTTCGACATCGACGCCAACGGCATCCTGCACGTGTCCGCCAAGGACAAGGGCACCGGCAAGGAAAACAAGATCACCATCAAGGCCAACTCGGGTCTGTCGGAAGACGAGATCCAGCGCATGGTCAAGGATGCCGAGGCCAACGCCGAGGAAGATCACCGTATTGCCGAGCTTGCCCAGTCGCGCAACCAGGCCGATGCGCTGGTGCACGCCACCCGCAAGTCGTTGACCGAATACGGCGACAAGCTCGAAGCCGCTGAAAAGGAAAGCATCGAGGCCGCCATCAAGGACCTGGAAGACACGCTGAAGGAAGGCGACAAGGCCGCGATCGACGCCAAGGTCGAAGCCCTGTCGACGGCTTCGCAGAAGCTGGGCGAAAAGATGTACGCCGACATGCAGGCGCAGCAAGCCGCCGGCCAGCAGCAAGCGGCCGACAACGCGAAGCCGGTGGACGACAACGTCGTCGACGCCGACTTCAAGGAAGTCAAGCGCGACCAATAATGGCCGGGCACTGACCTGCCTCTGCCGCCCGGTAGCCGGAGAAATCCGCCTACCGGGCGTACTCATTCTGTAGCACTGAAAAGAAGGCTCGGTTTCGAGCCCACGGATCATGGCAAAACGCGACTATTACGAAATCCTGGGCGTGGCAAAAAACGCCTCGGACGACGATCTCAAGAAGGCCTATCGAAAGCTGGCCATGAAATACCATCCGGACCGCAATCCGGACAGCAAAGAAGCCGAAGAGAAGTTCAAGGAAGCCAAGGAAGCCTACGAGGTCCTGGGCGATGACCAAAAGCGCGCCGCATACGACCGCTACGGTCACGCCGGCGTCGACCCCAACGCCGCCGGCATGGGCGGCGCGGGCATGGGCGGCGGTTTTGCCGACGCGTTCGGCGACATCTTCGGCGAGATTTTCGGCGGCGCCGGCGGTGGCCGTCGCGGCGGCGGTCCCCAGGTCTACCGCGGCGCCGACCTCAAGTACGCGCTGGAAATCTCCCTGGAACAGGCGGCCGCCGGTTTCGACACCGAAATCCGCGTTCCCAGCTGGGAAAACTGCGACACCTGCCACGGTTCCGGCGCCAAGCCCGGCACCTCGCCCAAGACCTGCCGCACCTGCGGCGGCTCGGGCGCCGTCCGCATGCAGCAGGGCTTCTTCAGCGTCCAGCAGACCTGCCCGACCTGCCACGGCAACGGCAAGGAAATCACGGATCCGTGCGCGTCCTGCGACGGCGTCGGCCGCATCCGCCGCAACAAGACCCTCCAGGTCAAGATTCCGGCCGGCATCGACGACGGCATGCGCATCCGCTCCAGCGGCAATGGCGAACCGGGCATCAACGGCGGTCCTCCGGGCGACCTGTATGTGGAAATCCACATCAAGCAGCACAAGATCTTCCAGCGTGACGGCGACGACCTGCACTGCGAACTGACCATCCCGTTCACCACGGCGGCGTTGGGCGGCGAACTCCAGGTTCCCACGCTGGGCGGCAAGGCCGAGATCTCCATCCCCGAAGGCACCCAATCCGGCAAGACCTTCCGCCTGCGCGGCAAGGGCATCCGCGGCGTGCGCGGCAGCTACCCGGGCGATCTGTACTGCCACGTCGTTGTGGAAACGCCCGTGCGCCTGAGCGACGACCAGAAGAACATCCTGCGCCAGTTCGAGGCTTCGCTGAACGACGGTGGCGATCGCCACTCGCCGCAAAGCAAATCCTGGACGGACCGCGTGAAGGAGTTCTTCAGCTGATCACTCTTCAGTTGATCACGCTGCCGTTCAGCACAAAAAAGCCGCGACTATCGTCGCGGCTTTTTTTTGCGCCAGAAGTGCTTGGGACGTTAGGTCCGGTATTGCGACGCCAGAACGGCGAGCCGCTTAACGGGCGGTCGGCGGGTAGTCGAGTTCGCCGAAGGTGTATTCGCCGTCGGTCTTGGCTTGCTGGAGCTGGGTGCGCACGTCCTGTTCGGTCAGATTGGAAGTGGGAGGCTGCGCCACCTGATAGTCCTGCTCGCCAAAAGTGTATTGGCCGCTGACCTTGGCTTCTTGCAGCTCGGCCGCGACCTGGGAGCGGGACTTGGAATGTTCAACGCCGGCTGCGTGCGCACCGGCGCCGGCCAGGGCCAGGGAAACAAACAGCGTCGTGGCCAGGATTTTCATGAGTGAGACCTCCAGATTGTTTTAAGTGAGACCGAGCCCGGCGGCCTTCTTTCGTGGCCTATCTTTCGAATCTGATGGCCAGATGCAGCACGCCAAAATCTCGGCATAAACCCGCACGGCATGAAACCACCTTCCAACTTTGCGAGATATCGAAAGGCTTTTAAAAATTACGCATATGCGGGAATACACAGTCAGCAGCCTATCGCAAGGACGCAACACTCACCCTTGAAGCCGCCTGCGGCAGCGCCCGAGGGACCCGAAGCAGGGGTAGTCCGGAGCGAACGCTCCGGACCGCAATCGCGGCCCTGCGCGCCGGGGGCATCGGATTTTCGTAGGGTTCATCAGATCTTCGTAGGCCGACCGACGCCGCGGTCACCGGGGAGGCGATCGCCCACGATTGCGGTCTGGAGCCTTCGCTCCGGACTGCCCCGTTGTCATCTTCGTCCGCCTTCGGCTCCCTTCAGATTCCCTCGGGCGCATCGACGGCGCTCGCGCCCACGGTGACCGCGACGCCGTGCTGCTAGGGTCTTTGGTTTGCGCGCTACAAGACCTGTGCTCAGGGCAGGAAATCTGCGGGGCCGCCGGGTTGCTGCCGCCCGGGCGGCGGCAACCCAGCATTGGGCCGGTGGGTCGTCGTGACGATGGTCGCTTGCGCGCTGGTGACGTTTAGTTTGCTAATGGCCCGCCGTCATGGAGCGAGGAGCGATGATGGGCGTCGCGGCGACGTTCAGCCAAAACGTGCCGACCCGTACGCGCCGCCCATCGGCACTGGAGTTCAAATGACGATAAATGTCGGCCGGTTTTGAACTTCCCACAAGCGTCTGCCGCTGCCGGTGTCTGACACCCTAGGGAGACGCACTTGGTATGAAGCGAATCTCACCAGGGTGTCAGACACCTCATTCCGTCTCACGAATTCGGGGGTGTCAGACACCTCATTTAGTCCTACGAATTCGGGGGTGTCAGACGCCTCAATCGGTCTTACGAATCTGCCGGTGTCTGACACCCTTGAGAGATGCTCTTGGTATGTCGCGAATCTCACCAGGGTGTCAGACACCTAGAGCAGAAGCAGCCACACGCGAAGCGGCATCGTCACGACGCAAGACAGCGCGTAAGCCCCCAAAGGCCGCCCGCGCGGCCGGCCGGGGGCGGGCACCGCAAGA
>NZ_DAMCTG010000033.1:0-50656 GCF_032113835.1 Achromobacter sp.
CCATGCAAAAACCCCCGAAGGTTGGATCAAAGTCCAACTTTCGGGGGTCAGTTCAACAGGCGGGGTTTTTCTTTGGGCGCTCAATCGGCGGAACACAGTCCGCCGTACGGGGCCATCAGTCGCGCGGAACGATTCCCGCGGCTCAGCGCGCCAGGCGATCCTGGAATTGCTTGCGGAATTTGGCAACCTTGGGTGCGATCACAAACTGGCAATAACCTTGCTCGGGATGCAGGGCGAAATAATTGCTGTGATAGTCCTCGGCCTGCCAGAAATGCGCCGGCGCCAGCAGCTTGGTCACGATGGGCGCATCGTAGACCTTCTGCGCCTCGACCTCGGCAATGACGGCCTCGGCCTGCTCGCGCTGCGATTCGTTCTGCCAGAAGATGGCGGACTCGTACTGCGGGCCGATATCGTTGCCCTGGCGCCCCGGCGTGGTGGGATCGTGGGTGGCGAAAAAGACGCGCAGCAGATCGCTGTACGAAAGTTCTGCCGGATCGTATTCGATGCGCGCGACTTCGATGTGGCCGGTGTCCTTGCCGCAGACCTGCTCGTAGCTGGGATTGTCGACGTGTCCGCCGCTGTAGCCCGGCAAGACGCTCTTTACCCCGCGCAGATCGGCAAACACTGCTTCGACGCACCAGAAGCAACCGCCGCCAAGAACGGCGACTTCATTGCCCGGTGATGGTTGTTCTGCCATGACGATTCCTTTGCTGTAGACGGCCGATGCACGCGGCCGGCGCCCCCGGCGTGGTGCCGGGGCATGAGAATAAGGCTACTGCTTTGCCGGCGCCAGCGACAAGATCCATTCGGCCAAGGCGCGGGCGTCTTCAGGCGTGACGTGTGTCTGGGCGGGCATGGGCACCGCGCCCCAGGCGCCCCGGCCGCCGCCGCGGATCTTGCCCGCCAGGTAATCCACCATGGCGTCGCCCTGCCCCGCGTACCGTTCCGCCACGCTCTTCAAGGGCGGCCCGACCCGCTTGGCTTCCACCTGATGACAGGCCATGCAGGCCTTGCTCTTGGCCAGATCCAGGCCAGTGGTTTGCGCATGCACCGCGCCAGCGCCCAGGGCGCCGGCCGCGGCCAACAACAGACTAATCTTCAAACGCATCGGTTACTGCCCCACGGCTGGCGGTGCTGGCGAGCTTGCCGAACTTGGCAAGCACACCGCGTGTATAACGCGGCTTGGGCTGGACCCAGGCCTGGCGACGAGCCGCCATCTCTTCGTCGCTGATGTTGAGCTGCAGCAGCAGCTTGTGGGCATCGATGGTAACCGAATCGCCCTCCTGGATCAGCGCGATGGGGCCACCCACATACGCTTCCGGCGCGACGTGCCCCACCACCATGCCCCAGGTGCCGCCGGAAAAGCGGCCATCGGTGATGAGACCCACGGTTTCGCCCAGGCCTTGTCCAACGAGCGCGGAGGTGGGCGCCAACATCTCACGCATGCCCGGTCCGCCCTTCGGGCCTTCGTAGCGGATGACGACGACATCGCCATCGCGGATCTGCTGGGCCATGATGGCCGACATGGCGTCATCTTCGGAGTCGAATACGCGCGCGGGACCCGTGATGACCGGGTTCTTCAGACCGGTGATCTTGGCGACGCAGCCCTCCGGCGAAAGATTGCCCTTCAGAATGGCAAGGTGCCCCTGCGGATAGAGCGCGCGATCAATCGGCATGATGACGTCCTGGTCCGCGCGCGGCACGTCAGGCACGTCGGCCAGCGTTTCCGCGATGGTCTTGCCCGTGATGGTGATGCAATCGCCATGCAGCAGGCCCGCGTTGAGCAGAAGCTTCATGACCTGTGGAATGCCGCCAGCACGATGAAGGTCGGTGGCCACGTACTTGCCGGACGGCTTCAGGTCGCACAGCACGGGCACGCGCCGGCGGATGCGTTCGAAGTCGTCGATGGTCCACGGCACTTCGGCGGCGTGCGCGATGGCCAGGAAATGCAGCACCGCGTTGGTGGAGCCGCCCGTGGCCATGATGACGGACACCGCGTTCTCGATGGCTTCGCGCGTGATGATGTCGCGCGGGCGCAGGTTGCGCTTGACCGCGTCGACCAGCACACGCGCGGACTCGGCGGCCGAAGTGACCTTTTCCTCGTCTTCGTTGGCCATCGTGCTGGAATACGGCAGGCTCATGCCCATGGCTTCGAATGCCGAGCTCATCGTATTGGCGGTGTACATGCCGCCGCAGGAACCGGAGCCCGGGATCGCGCATTTCTCGATCTGCTTGAAGTCCTCTTCGGGCATGCGGCCCATGGTGTATTCACCGACGGCTTCGAACACGGACACGATGGTGAGGTCGTTGCCCTTGTAGTGGCCCGGCTTGATGGTGCCGCCGTAGACGTAGATGCCCGGCACGTTGGTGCGCGCCAAGGCGATCATGCCGCCGGGCATGTTCTTGTCACACCCACCGATGACGACGACGCCGTCCATCCACTGGCCCTGCGCGGCGGTTTCGATGCAGTCGGCAATGACCTCGCGCGATACGAGTGAGTACTTCATGCCTTCGGTGCCCATGGACATGCCATCGGAGATAGTGGGCGTGCCGAACACCTGCGGATTGGCGCGCGACGCGCGGATCGCGTCGATGGCCGCGTCAGCCAGCCGCTGCAGGCCGCTATTACAGGGCGTGATCGTTGAATGGCCGTTGGCCACGCCGATCATGGGGTTCTGAAAATCAGCTTCTTTGTAGCCGAGCGCGTAATACATGGCGCGATTGGGTGCGCGCGCGACGCCTTCGGTGATGTGGCGGGAACGTTCGTTGTGCGGCATGGTCAGTGTCTCCTGTCGGCCGTCGGGGCGCGGACATGGCGAACGCACCCGGGGAAGCTGGCTCGCTTGCATGCGAATCTTCAGTGCTCGCCGGTTATTATCATTCAACTTTATTGTGTCGGGCAGAACATGCTGGAATATCCAAAATTCGACCCCATCGCCCTGCAGATCGGGCCGCTCGCCATCCATTGGTATGGGCTGATGTACCTGGCGGGCTTCGCGCTCGTGTATTTGCTGGGACGCCACCGCATCAAGAGCGGGCACACCACGTCGCTGAACGTGCGGGACCTGGAAGACCTGATCTTCTATAGCGTGCTGGGCGTGGTGCTGGGGGGCCGGCTGGGATATGTACTGTTCTACAAGCCGGGCTACTACCTGTCGCATCCGCTTGAGGTGCTGTACCTGTGGCAGGGCGGCATGTCTTTCCACGGCGGCCTGATCGGCGTGATCCTGGTGATGCTGCTGTTTGCGCGCAAGAAGGGTCTGCCGTTCTTTGCGATCAGCGATTTCATCGCGCCGTTGATTCCGCTGGGCCTGGGTTTTGGCCGGCTGGGCAACTTCATCAATGGCGAGCTGTGGGGCCGTCCCACCGATGTGCCGTGGGCGATGGTGTTTCCCGACAGCGGCGATGGACTGCCGCGCCATCCGTCGCAGCTCTATGAGCTGGGCCTGGAAGGCATCGTGCTGTTTGCGCTGCTGTGGTGGTTTTCGAGCAAGCCGCGACCGCTGGGACAGGTGAGCGGCTTGTTCCTGATGGGCTACGGAACGTTCCGTTTCCTGGTGGAGTTCACCCGCGAGCCGGACAACTTCCTGGGTCTGCTCGCGGGTGGTTTGAGCATGGGACAGTGGCTGTCCCTGCCGATGGTCGCCCTGGGCGCCATCATGTTCAGTCTTACTGCAAAACGATCGTCCCGTTGACGGCGACGCTGACCGTCACGTTCCCTGCTTCCAGGGGAACGCTGACGTCGGCGCTGCTGAACGAACCGCCTTTCGCCATGGCCGCGCCCATCATGCGCGGCATCGGCGCGGGAGCGCCGGAGCCGCCGAGGTCCAGCTTGGACAGGCGGTAGCCGTCGAAACCGAATGCGTTGGCCGCGGCCAATGCGCGGTCCTTGAAGGCCTGCGCCGCTTCTTTCAGCAGCTTGCGCTCTTCGGCTTCACGTGCGGCGTCCGACAGCGAGAAGCTGATGTTCGAAATGGCGGTCTTGTCGGAAAGCTTGGCAGCCAGGGCCGCGGCAGCCGCGAAGTCCTTGGATTCCAGCACGATCTCGCCCTGGCCGCGCCACGAGGCGATCTTTCCCTTGTTGTTCATGTTGGGCCAGACGTTGAAGTTGCTGGTGCGCACTTCCACGCCCTTCGTGTCGCGCGCGCGCTTGACCGCGTCTTCCAGCGCAGCGGTCAATTTCTGACCGGCGGTCGGCTGATCCGGCGCGTCGACTTCGGCGGACAAAGCGATGCGGACGGTGTCCTGCTTGACCTCGGACGACGCCATCGCTTGCAAGGTCAGCTCCGGCGCACGGTTCGCGGAGGACTCGGCAGCGGCCGCCGGCGCGGGCGCCTGGGCCTGCGCAAAAACGGGTTGAGCCACAGCGATCGCGGCCACGGCTGCGCACGCCGCACCAAGCTTGGTGAGCGAAAAAACGGGGTGTTTGAACATGGACTGGTCCTATGTGGGAGGACGAAGGGGAATTGCCGAGAGGCACCCGACGCGGACCTGCTCCATGGCAGGTCCGCTGGGATAGATGCCCCGCCTGTGCCGTCAAGGCCGGCATCTCGAACCCTGAGGTTCAAGGTGGTCGCGTTCCGAAGAGCATCGGGTTCGTCTGCAAGAGACAATCACTCCAGCTCTGCACTCCCGCAACCAATATGCCAAAAAGACATAGGTTCAGAGAATGTATGGCCTAGTCACGAACACGGCAGGGACAAACTTGAAAATCTTGAATGCAGCTTATGAACGTTAGAGCAGTTTTTCCTGACCCGACAAGGCGTCATCGAGTACTGCGTTCATGTCCTCAATTCTACGCTTGAAGTCGCCGACCGCCAAACCGCCCAGCGGACCATCCGGCGCTTTCATCGCAAGCAGCTCGCCAGCGATCTGCAATGCGGCCATCACGGCGATGCGTTCGTTGCTGGAAACCTTGCCCGTGCCCTGGATGCGCAGCATGAGCTGATCGACATGGCGCACGGCGGCCAGCAGCGTGGGCTTTTCTTCGACGGAGCATGCAAGTGAATACTCACGGCCGAGGATCGATACGTCTACACGTTCCATATTAGTGTTGCTCTCCGGACGGCGCACCCGGCAAGCGGGCCAGGACGGCGTCGATGCGCTCGCGGGCCGAAGCGGCGGCCACACGCAAGCGCTGTAGTTCTGTGTCGCGCGATTGCAGGCTACCCTGCAGTTCGCTTTCGCGGGCGGCGAAGCGCGACTCGAGCGCTTGGCGCTCGGTGGTCTCGCGCGCCAGTTGTTCGCGCAGCGCGGCTTCCGATCGCTTGGCTTCTTCGAGAAGGGCCGAGACGGCGCCATCGTTATCTTGAAGCTTGCTTTGCAGCGTGACGACTTCGGCCTCGCGGTCAGCGGCGCGCTGCTTGAGCACACGCTGCTCGGCTTCGAAGTCGTTCAGGCGAAGACGCAACGCGTCACGCTCGGCGTGGAGTTGGCGGGTGCGTTGCACCAGTTGCCCGATTCGGGCGGCGAGTTGGTCTAGATCTTGCAGCATGGGCGCTATCGTAAACCATCCTGGGTTGGACCGGGCCTCTTCACGCAAGGTGAGAAACCCGGCAATATTCAGTAGGAAATACGGTTGGGTTTTGGCGCGCGAAGGTTACCGGCTCTTGCCTGCCAAGAAAAGTCCCCATCCGCCGAAATTGCCGCATCCGGCCGATCCGGCTTTCGCCAATCTTTCTATAAACTTTCACTTAGCTTTCAAAAAGCCCTCAAACTTCCGACCGCGTTACAAACGGGGATCGGGAGTTCCCCAATTCTAGGGAAAACCCCAGCCTTTCACAGACCTTACAGGGTTTGCAGCGTGGCGGGCGTCCATTACCATTCGGCCTTTCAAGAAACCACAACGTCGCTTTCAGAATAATTAATGGCACCCCGAAGTGCCTTTTTTGTGCCTGTCACTCGCCTTTCGGCGAGCGTCCATCCGGCTACAAACCTCTTTTATCTACATGCTGTAAACAGGAGCCAACCAATCATGCAGCTACGCAATCGACAGGATTTCTGGTCGGGGGTGATGTTCATCGCTCTCGGACTGGGATTCGCCTGGCAGGCCAGCAGCTACCAAATGGGTACTGCTGCCCGAATGGGCCCAGGGTACTTTCCTTTCTGGCTAGGCATTGTTCTTGCATTGCTCGGCGCCATCGTGCTGCTTGGCTCGCTGTCCAAGAAAGCCCATGAAACTCACGTCGACAAGTTCGACTGGCGCATCGTCTTCCTGGTGGTGGGCTCGGTCGTTCTGTACGGCCTGGTCTTGAAGCTGCTCGGCGTGTACATCTCGGTATTCGTGCTGGTGGTCGTCAGCAGTCTTGCCAGCCATGAATTCAACCTCAAGGTCGCCGTTGCCAACGGCATCTTCCTGGTGGTCTTCACGTACCTGGCATTCATCAAGGGGCTGGGGCTGATTTTCCCGCTGTGGCCGTCGTTTCTGGGCATGAACTGAGGAGCAACCGGCCATGGAATTGTTTGACAACCTGATGATGGGTTTCTCGGTGGCGTTCACGCCCGAGAACCTGCTGTATGCACTGCTGGGCTGCATCCTGGGGACGCTGATTGGCGTGCTGCCGGGCATTGGCCCCGTTCCGACCATCGCAATGCTGCTCCCGATCACGTACGTGCTGCCCCCGGTGGCCGGCCTGATCATGCTGGCGGGTATTTACTACGGCGCCCAGTACGGCGGCTCCACGACGGCGATTCTTGTGGCGTTGCCAGGAGAAACGTCAGCGGTGGTGACCGTGCTGGACGGTCACCAGATGGCCCGCAACGGCCGGGCGGGCGCCGCGCTGGCAATTGCCGCGCTGGGTTCGTTCTTCGCCGGTTGCGTTGCCACCCTGCTGCTGGCTGCCTTCGCGCCCCCGCTTGCTGAAGTCGCGTTTAAGTTCGGTCCTGCCGAATACTTCTCGCTGATGTGCCTGGGCCTGGTCGGCGCCGTGGTGCTGGCCTCGGGCTCGCTGCCCAAGGCAATCGCGATGATCATCCTGGGCCTGCTGCTCGGCATGGTCGGCACCGACGTCAACTCGGGTGTTGCCCGCTTCGACTTCGGCGTGCCGGAACTGCAGGACGGCATCGACTTCGCCATCGTGGCCATGGGCGTGTTCGGCTTTGCCGAAATCATGACCAACCTCGAGCAAAAGGAAAACCGCGTCGACATCACCGACAAGATCGGCACGCTGTACCCGAACAAGCAGGAATTCAAGGAAGCCGCTCCCGCCGTGCTGCGTGGCACGGCGCTGGGTTCGGCTCTGGGTATCCTGCCGGGCGGTGGCGCGGTGCTGTCCTCGTTCGCTTCCTACACGCTGGAAAAGAAGATCTCGAAGAATCCGGAACGCTTCGGCAAGGGCCACCCGGCCGGCCTGGCCGGTCCGGAATCGGCGAACAACGCTGCAGCCCAGACCTCGTTCATTCCGCTGCTGACGCTTGGTATCCCCGGCAACGCCGTGATGGCGCTGATGGTGGGCGCCATGACGATCCACAACATCCAGCCCGGCCCGCAAGTCATGACGAGCCACCCGGAGCTGTTCTGGGGCCTGATCGCCTCGATGTGGATCGGCAACCTGATGCTCGTGGTGCTGAACCTGCCGCTGATCGGCCTGTGGGTCAAGCTGCTCAAGGTGCCCTACCGCATCCTGTTCCCGGCGATTCTGGTGTTCTGCACGATCGGTGTGTACTCACTTAACTACAACCCGTTCGACATCTTCACCACGGCCATGTTCGGCGTCATTGGGTATGTGTGGTCGAAGCTGAAGTGCGAAGGCGCTCCGCTGCTGCTGGGTCTGGTCCTGGGCCCCATGATGGAAGAAAACTTCCGCCGTGCCCTGCTGCTGTCCCGTGGCGACTTCACCACTTTCGTGACGCGTCCGCTGTCGGCGACCCTGCTGGCCGTCGCCGTGTTCCTGGTGATCCTGGTGGCCCTGCCGGCCATCCGCAAGAAGCGCGAAGAGACCTTCGTCGAAGAAGAGTAAAGGTGCATCGCGCCGCCTGTGCGGCGCCTGCCAGCCAAAAACCCCCGGACTTGTCCCGGGGGTTTTTCTTTGGGTGCGCATCGGGCATCCGGCTGAAGACTACTGAAAATTACCTACAGCAACAAATCGTACAAAGCCGATTTCATCTACGTTAAGCTACGGGTTTACCCCACGCGATGATTCGACATGAATTTCGACTGGAAGAATCCGTATACGAGCACCCGCACGCCCGTCTTTGCCCGCAACGTCGTCGCCACCTCCCAACCGCTGGCCGCCCAGGCGGGATTGCGCATCCTGGCGCAAGGCGGCAATGCCGTGGACGCGGCAATTGCCTCGGCGGCAACGCTGGCGCTGGTCGAACCCGTCAGCAACGGCCTGGGTTCGGATTGCTTTGCCATCATCTGGGACGGCGCCAAACTTCACGGGCTTAACGCTTCCGGACCGGCGCCTGCCGCCTGGAACGTGGACTACTTCCGGCGCAAGCATCAGGGCGCGGTGCCGGCGCGGGGGTGGGACAGCGTGACCGTCCCGGGCTGCGTGGCGGGTTGGAGCGCCCTGCACGAAAAGCTGGGCCGCCTGTCTTTCGCCGACATCCTGGCGCCCGCCATCGAATACGCCGAACGCGGCTTCGCGATCACGCCGATGGTGCATCAGAAGTGGACCGCGCAGGCGGACGTGCTGCAGCCGCAGCCCGGCTTTGCCGATCACTTCCTGCCGCGCGGACGTGCTCCGCACGTCGGCGAACACTTCGTCCTGCAAGGCGCGGCCGCAACACTCAAGCGCATTGCCGCGACAAGCGGCCGCGACTTCTACGAAGGCGAGACCGCACACAAGCTGGTGGCCCACGCGCAGGCGCACGACGCGGCCCTGACGCTGAAGGATCTGAGCGACTACGCCCCCGAGTGGGTGATCCCGATCAGCCAGGCGTACCGCGGCCATACGCTGCATCAGATTCCGCCCAACGGCCAGGGCATCGCGGCGCTGATCGCGCTGGGCATTCTGCAGAACTTCGACCTGGCGGCGCGTCCAATCGATCATCCCGAGACACAGCACCTGCTGATCGAAGCGATGAAGCTGGCGTTTGCCGATGTCTACGCGCACGTGGCCGATGCGCGCCACATGCGGGTCGCGCCGGAACAGATGCTGCGGGCCGACTACCTGGCCGAGCGTGCCCGTCTGATCAATCCGCGTAAGGCGCAGACCTTCGCGACCGGCCATGCGCCGCAAGGCGGCACGGTCTACCTGACCGCCGCCGACCGCAACGGGATGATGGTCAGCTTCATCCAATCGAACTACATGGGTTTTGGATCCGGCGTCGTGGTGCCGGGCACGGGCGTCAGCCTGCAGAACCGCGGCCATTGCTTCAGCGCCGATCCCGAACACGCCAACGTGGTCGCGGGCGGCAAGCGACCGTTCCATACGATCATTCCGGGTTTCCTGATGCGTGATGGCGCACCGGTGATGAGCTTTGGCGTCATGGGCGGCAATATGCAGCCGCAGGGCCAGATGCAGGCGCTGGTGCGCATGCTGGACTACCGCCAGCAGCCGCAGGCCGCCTGCGATGCGCCGCGCTGGAAGTGGAACCGGAGCCTGGAGGTGGACCTGGAGCCGACGGTGTCCCCTGCCGTTGCGCAAGGACTGCGCGAGCGCGGCCATGTGCTGCAGGGCATGGACGATCCCTACATGGACTTTGGATCAGGGCAATTCATCTGGCGGCTGGGCGATCCGGCCGTGGACGGTTACGTCAGCGCCAGCGACAGCCGCCGAGATGGACTCGCCGCCGGCTTTTGATTGCGTTAAGGTTAGTGTCCTGAAACAGACCTACCCTTATTCAGCGGAGTCCATTGCATGGCAACGATCGGTACCAAGAGCTACGACGCAGCCGTAGCCCAGAAAGTCGCTTTCCTCGGATTGGGCGTGATGGGCTTGCCCATGGCCGGTCACCTGGCCCGCGCCGGGCATGACGTCACCGTCTACAACCGGACCCCCGCCAAGGCGCAGGCCTGGGTCGCCGAATTTGGCGGCCATAGCGCGGCCACCCCGCGGGAAGCCGTTGCCGGCGCGCAGATCGTCTTTGCCTGCGTGGGCAACGACGACGATCTGCGCAGCGTCGTGCTGGGTCCTGATGGCGCGTTCGCCGGCATGGCGCCGGGCGCCGTCTTCGTCGACCACACCACGGCTTCCGCCGATGTGGCGCGCGAACTGCACGCGAAAGCCAAGGAGCTGGGCCTGAACTTCGTCGATGCCCCCGTGTCGGGCGGTCAGGCTGGCGCCGTCAACGGCGCGCTGACTGTCATGTGCGGCGGCGAGCAGCCGGTGTTCGACGCCATCAAGCCCGTGGCCCAGTGTTTTGGCCGCGCGGTCACGCTGGTTGGCCCCCCGGGCGCCGGCCAGCTTGCCAAGATGGTCAACCAGATTTGCATCGCCGGCATCGTGCAGGGCCTGTCCGAAGCCATCGCGTTCGGCCAAGCAGCCGATCTGGACATGAAGCAGGTCCTGGACGTGATCAGCAAGGGCGCGGCGCAGAGCTGGCAGATGGAGAACCGCGGCGGCACCATGGTCGACGACAAGTTCGACTTCGGTTTCGCGGTGGACTGGATGCGCAAGGATCTGGGCCTGGTGCTGGCCGAGGCGCGCAACAACGGCGCGCGCCTGCCGCTGACCGCGCTGGTGGACCAGTTCTACGGCGACGTCCAGAAACTGGGCGGCGGACGCTGGGACACGTCCAGCCTCATCAAGCGCCTGCGCGACTAAGCCAGCCGTCCTGGCCCAATGAAAAAGGCGAGCCTTTCCGGCTCGCCTTTTTGCTTGATGCGGCAGCGCCGGGTCAGGCGGCGAGCGAGGCTTCGCTCGCAGCCGGCAGCAGCGCGTCGATGCGTTGCTTGGCCAGGGCCAGTCCTTCCAGCGCGGCCACTTCGCCCATGGCCATGCCTTCCGCGGCGATGAACGTGACTTCGGTCATGCCCAGGAATGCCAGCATCTGGCGCAGGTACGGCGTCATCGTGTCGGACGGCGTGCCTTCCGCCTTGCCGCCACGTGCCGTCAGCACGACCACCTGTTTACCCTTGACGAGCCCCTCGGGCACGCCTTCCGACGTATAACGGAACGTGACGCCGGCGCGCGCCAGGTGATCCAGGTAGGACTTGAACTGCGCCGGCAGGTTGAAGTTGTACACGGGCACGGCGAAGACGATGCGGTCGGCTTCCATCAGTTCGGCGACCAGCGAGTCGCTCAGTTCGACCAGACGCTGTTGCTCGACCGTGCGCGATTCAGCGGGCGTGAACAGGGCGCCAGCGGTGTTGCCGTCGAAATAAGGAATCGGTTGCGCGCCAATGTCGCGGACCTTGATGGCCGAGGCCGGGTTCGACGCCTTGATGCGGGCGATCAGGTGATCGGCCAATTGCTTGCTGTTGGAACGTTCGCCGAGAATCGAGGAAAGGATGACGAGGGTTTTCATTGCAGATATCTCCAGTGGGCCCGCCCGCGGCGGACGGTCTGGATCTGTCAGCGCCGCACCCGTCAGGATGATCGGGCGGGGCCTTGCCGCTTGGGCGGCGTTGGCAGATCCGTTGTGCATGGCGACACTGTAGTGGGACCGATTGAATACATAAATACGGGTATGATGAACTGTTCGTTCCAAACATAGAACAATCATGCAAGATCTCAATGACCTCTACTACTTTTCGCAAGTCGTCGAGCAAGGAGGCTTCAGCGCTGCGGCGCGCGCGCTGGACATTCCAAAATCCCGTCTATCCCGCCGAATCTCCCATCTGGAAGAAAGCCTGGGCGTGCGCCTTTTACAGCGCACGACGCGCCGGCTGCGGCTGACTTCCGCCGGCGAGCGCTATCTGCATTACTGCCGGGAAATGGCCGCGTCGGCGCGTGCGGCGGACGATGCGATGCGGCAGCTGCAGGCGGAGCCGACCGGCCCGGTGATCGTGAGCTGCCCGGTGTCGATCGCGCAGGACGTGCTGGCCCCGCTGCTGCCGGAGTTCCTGGATGCGTGGCCCGCGATATCAGTGCAATTGCTGGTGACCAACCGGCGGGTCGACCTGATCCGCGAGGGCGTGGACCTGGCGCTGCGGGTGCGCACGAAGCTCGATACGGACGCGGAGCTGGTCGTGCGGCACCTTGGCACCGCGCGCGGCACACTGGTGGCCAGCCCGGGATACCTGCAGCGCCATGGCGCGCCGGATACGCCGCAGGACCTGGCGTCGCACGTGACACTGAGCTTCAGCGATCCGCAGAACGAAGTGCGGTGGCCGCTGCGCAATGACAAGGGCGAAGAGGTGCAGATCGAACTGAAGCCGCAACTGTCGTGCAACGACTTCATCGTGCTGACGGAAGCGGCCGTGCGCGGTCGCGGCATCGCGTTGCTGCCGTCGATCGCCACGCAGGAGGAACTGCGCCGCGGGCAGCTGGTGCCGGTGCTGCCGCAATGGCAATCGCCCGAGGGCATCGTGCACTGCATCTATCCGTCACGGCGGGGCATGATGCCCGCCGTTCGGACGCTGCTGGACTTTCTGTCGCAGCGTCTGCCGTCGATGTACCAGCGGCTGGAGAAAGCCGTGGCGCCCGCGCCTCAGTAGCCGCGCGAGCGCTCTACCACGCCCGTGATGGATTCGCCGCGCATCAGTTGCGCGACCTTGCCCGCGATCTGTTCGATGCTTTCGTCGCGCAGCGTGCGCGCGGCGATATGCGGCGTGACGTGGACGCGCGGGTCGTGCCAGAACGGGTGGTCTTTCGGTAGCGGTTCAGTGCGGAAGACGTCGAGCGTGGCGCCCGCGATTTCGCCCTCTTCGAGCATCTGCACCAGATCGTCTTCGACCAGATGCTCGCCGCGGCCCACGTTGACCAGATGCGCATCGGGCAGCAACTGCGACAGCGTTTCGCGGTTCAGGATGCCTTGCGTGTCGGGCGTGAGTGGCAGCACGTTGACGAGAAAGCGCGTGCGGCCCAGGAAAGCGGGCAAGGAGGCCTCGCCGGCGAAGGATTCAACGCCCGGGATCTCACGCGGCGAGCGCGACCAGCCGGCAACGGGATAGCCGAATTCGGCCAGCGTCTGCGCAACGCGCGCACCGACCTGCCCCAGCCCAAGAACGCCCACGGGCCAATCGGCCTGCCGGGTGCCTTCGCGCGTGTCCCAATGCTGGCGCGCCTGCGCCTGGTCGAAGGCTTCGAAATCGCGCGAGACGCGCAGCAGCGCATACAGCGCGTATTCGGCCATCTGCACCGACATGCCGGCGTCTTCGAGGCGCACGATGCGAACGTCGGCCGGGATCTCAGGCATCTTGAGCAAGGCATCGACGCCCGCGCCCAGATTGAAGAGCGTCTGCAAGCCGGTTTCGTGCTGGAAGAGCTGGGCCGGCGGACGCCAGACCAGCGCGACCTCCGCGCCGGAGGGCGGGCCGTCGGGATTCCATACCGAAACACGGCAACCGGGCATGGCGGCCTCGAGGCGAGGCACCCAGGCGTCAGGATCGTGATGGGGACAAGCAAAGAGAATGTGCATGGTGGCAGTGCGAGGGCGATGAAAACCCCAAGCATGAGGGATGCCGCCGCACAAATCAAACGGCCCGGCAAAGGCCGGGCCGCGTGTAGCAGATGCAAGGTGAGGGATCAGGCCGTCTGCGGCACCTGGGGTTTGTTCTTGCCCTTGTTGCGGCGCACGAACGCCCAGACCTGCAGCGCGATCAGCAAGGCGCTTGCGCCGATGAACCAGGCGCTGATCGGACGCTCGACGAACACCGCCAGGTCACCGCGCGACAGCAGCAGTGCGCGGCGGAAGTTCTCTTCGACCATGGGGCCGAGCACGAAGCCCAGCAGAATGGGCGCCACCGAGAATTCCAACGTCATCAGCACCGCGCCGATCACGCCGAAGGCCAGCACTTCCCAGATCTGGAAGAGACTGTTCTGCGTGCTGTACACGCCCACTGCGATGAAGAACAGCGCCGACGGGAAGAGGTAGCGGTACGGCACCTGGAGCAGCTTGACCCACACGCCGATGAGCGGCACGTTCAGCACCATGAGCAGCACGTTGCCCACCCAGAAGCTGGCGATCAAGCCCCAGAAGATGTCCGGATGCTCGGTGATGAGCTGCGGTCCGGGCTGAATGCCCTGGATCAGCAGCGCGCCCAGGATCAGCGCCATCACGGCGTCGCCGGGAATGCCCAGGCTCATCGTCGGAATGAAGTCGACCTGCGTCTTCGAGTGCGACGACGCTTCCGGCGATGCCACGCCGGCGATCATGCCGGTGCCGAACTTTTCGGGCGTCTTGGAGACCTTGCGTTCCAGCGCGTAGGCGACGAACGTGGTGATGGTCGGACCGGTGCCGGGCATGGCGCCGAACAGCGTGCCCACGGCCGTGCCGCGCACCATGGGCCAGAAGGCCGTCTTCAATTCCTGCTTGCTGGGCCGCATGTCGCGCAGGCGCAGCTTGGCGCCGCTGCCGATGATGGTCATGCGGTTCACGCTCATCAGGAAGTCGGCCACGCCGAACAGACCCATCGAAATCGCGACCAGTTCCAGGCCGTCCGACAGGTCGAGCAGGCCGAACGAAAACCGGATGGTGCCGGTGTTCACGTCGGTGCCGACCACGCCGCACATCAGGCCGAACAGCGTCATCGCCACGCCCTTGAGCGGCGATCCGCGCGACATGGTGGCGCCTGCCAGGAGGCCCAGCAGCATGATCGAGAAGATCTCGGTCGGGCCGAACTTGAACGCGATCTCCACCAGCAGCGGCGAGGCAAAGATCATGACGATGATGCCGACCGACGCCGCGAAGAACGAGCAGATCATCGTGATGCCGAGCGCTGTCCCGCCCTTGCCCTGCTTGGTCAGTGGATAACCATCAAGGCACGTGACCGCGTGCGGCGGATGCGAAGGCAGGTTGAGCAGGATGGCGCCGATGGCGCCGCCGTACTGCGAGCCGTAGAAAATGCCGGCCAGCATCAGGATGGCGGGCACGGGCTGCATGACATAGGTCAGCGGCAGGAGGATGGAAATCGCGGACAGCGCGCCCATGCCGGGCAGCACGCCGATGAGGTTGCCCACCAGCACGCCGAAGAACGACCACATCAGGTTGTGCCATTGGAACGCGACGCCGAAGCCGTACCAAAGGTCTACCAAAGCTTGAGAAATCATGGCGCATCAACCCCAGCGGAACAGCGGAAGCTGCAGTTGCAGCGCCCACCAGAAAACGACGACCGCGATCGCGGACATGGCGATCGACAGCAGGATGGCCTGTTTGATCGTGTTCTTGCGGTCGCCCAGCGCCGAAATGAAGACGATGGCGAACGTGGCGGGCAGCAGGCCGCCGTAATGGCCCAGCAGCAGGAAGGCCAGGATGCCGAGCAGGATGCAGACGCTGCCCCGGATATCGGGCATGCCGGTGGGGTGGCCTTCAGCGGGCGCGGGCGCCGCGGGTTCGGCCGAGCGCGCCGACATCGCGATCAGCAAGCCGGTCAGCGCCAGCAGGCCGCCGAGCGCCGCGGGAAAGAAGCCCGGGCCCATGTGGCTGAGCGAGCCGATGTGATAGTCCGTGCCGCCATAGACAGCGCCCAGGCCGATCAGGACCATCAGCGCGCCGCCGTAATAGTCCTTTCTGTTGATTGTCTTTTTCACTTCCGTCCTCCTTCCTTGTACCGGGCCACGCCGGCCTTTCATGCGCTGCACGAAGCGGGCAGCGCCCGGCCCCTGACGACAGGCCGGATCGCAGATTACGGAAGGAAGCTGCTAATCCGCTTTCTGTGCGCTGTCGCATTCCTGAATCCGGGGGTTATCCCTGATCGGCAGACGCGGCGAGCGCGAGAAAGTCGGAAAGTGGAGAAGCGGGCGTTGAAGGATCGGGCGTTGAGGAAGGGCAGTTATTGATCGCCCTTGAGCTGGACCTCGGCGGGCCGCGGATACTGCGACACAGTGGGCGCCAGCGGCAGCCACAGCACCGACGCGAGGCCGACGCCGCCCTGCTCGTTGGGCTCGCCATCGCGCAGTTCGATGTCGCCTTCATTACGCCGGGCATAGGCGCGCGCGATGCCCAGGCCCAGGCCGGAACCGGAGGACGTCACGGGCTTGTCCGTGCCCACGCGCTCGAAACGCGTGAAGGCGCGCGTGCGCATGACGGGATCCAGGCCGGGTCCGTTGTCGGATACGGCGACCTCGACCCGGTTGTCGGTGCGGCACACGGAAACCGTGATCTGCGCGCCGACCGGCGCGTAATGGATGGCGTTGTGCACGAGATTGGACAAGGCCTCGTGCAGCTCGGCCTCGTTGCCGGTCACCGGCACCGGCGTGTCCTGGCCGTCTTCTGCGTCGGCCTGCAGCCAGCCCAGATCCTGCTGTTTTTCGTGCGCCAGCGGCAGGTACTGCAGCACGACTTCGCGCGACACGGCGTTCATGTCGAGCAATTGGCGCGGGGTCTGGCCGGCCTGGTGGGCGTGCGCCAGCGACAGGAGCTGTTCCGTCAGCCGGCGCGTGCGGCCAAGCTGGTCGACGATGGCGCGCAGCCCTTCGCGCACACGCGCGGGATCGCGTTCGCGCAGCGTGTATTGCGCCTGCGTCAGCATGATGGCGAGCGGCGTGCGCAATTGATGCGAGGCGTCGGCCAGAAAGTTGGATTGCTCGTCCAGTACCCGCCGGTAGCGGGCGATGTGGTGATTGACGGCTTCGACGAGCGGCGCGACTTCGCTGGGCACGCGCGAGGCGTCCAGCGGCGTCAGGTCGTCCGGGCGGCGTCCGCGGATGTCGGCCTGCAGCCGGCGCAGCGGCTTCAAGGCCCACGACACGCCCCACCAGACCAGCAGCACGACCAGCGCCAACATCCGTGAATCGCGCAGGATCTCCTGCCGCCGCGCATTGTTCTCGGCCTCGATGCGCTTGCCGGTGCTTTCGGCCACGACCACCAGCACCTGGCGATGCTGGCCCTGGTAATAGAGATCGCGCACAACGGACACGACCCGCACGGGATCGTTGCGGTACACGCTGTCGTAGAAGATGGGCTGGCCGTTGGACCGCGGCCAGGACGGCGGACGCGGCATCTCGGGCATGCCGAGCAGCGTCTTGCCCTGCGTGGGCGGCACGGGCGCGCCGTCGGGCAGGGGCGGATCGATTTCCTCGATGCGGAAATACTTGCGCAGGCCCGCCCGCGATTCGAGCATGACCTGCGCGTATAGCGGCGTGGCCACTTGCAGGTTGCCGTCGGGCGTGAATTCCAGGCTGCTTTCCAGCACGCGCGCCGGTTCAACTAGCGCGCTGTCGTAGGCTTCGTTGGTGATTTCGGCCAGGGTGCGGTAGTCGTTCAGGCTGTCGATGACGAGCAGCACCACCACGCCGGGCAGCAGCAGGATGATAAGAAGCGCGCGGATGCCGACGCGCGGCAGTCCGGGTATCCGCAGGCTCACTTAGGGTTCCGCTGACTCGCTGGCGACGCTTTCCAGCATGTAGCCCAGCCCGCGCACGGTCACGATGCGCACGTCGCTGCCGGCCAGCTTCTTGCGCAGGCGGTGCAGCACGACCTCGATGGCGTCGGGGTTGGCTTCGCTGTCGTGCGTGAAGACCTTGCCGAACAACTGCGACTTGTCCACCGGGTAACCGCTGCGCGTCAGCAGCGCCGCCAGGGCGGCGTGTTCACGCGGGGTCAGGAACAGCAGCGATCCGTCCAGCGTGAAGGCACGGCTTTCGCTGTCGTAGGACAGGGAGCCGCATTGCAGGCGCGGATGCTGGCGGCCGCGGCTGCGGCGCACGAGCGCCGTGAGACGGGCTTCGAGTTCTTCGAGGGCGAAGGGTTTGGTGAGGAAGTCGTCGGCGCCCAGATTCAGGCCACGCACGCGGTCTTGCAGCGCGCCCTGCGCAGTCAGGAGCAGGACCGGCGTGCGGTCGTCGCGGTTGCGCATTTCCCGGAGGACGACGAGACCATGCTTGTCGGGCAGGCGCAGGTCCATGACGATGGCATCGTATTCGGTGCCCGCCATGAAGGCTTCGGCCGTGCGCGCGTCTGCCGCGTGATCGGGCACGAACCCGCTCTGGGCGAGCGCGCGCATCAGCCAGGACGCCATGTCCCGTTCGTCTTCAACCAACAATATGCGCATGACCGTCCGTTCCTTCGGGCAAATTCTCTGCAGCCCGCTGACCATGCACCCGTTGGCGCAGGTAGCGGGTTTCGTGATGGCGCCGAAAGAGGATAGCCGACAACTCGTTCAACGCCTGGGTATAGACGTCTCGCTTGAACTCGATGACGGCATCCAGCGGAACCCAGTACTGGCTCCAGCGCCAGGCGTCGAATTCCGGATGCTGCGTCGCGCGCAAGCAAACATCACTGTCACGTCCCACCAGGCGCAACAAGAACCAAATCTGTTTTTGTCCTTTATAGTGGCCACGCCACTCACGCCGGACAAAGTGATCGGGCACGTTATAACGTAACCAATCGCGTGTACGCCCCAAAATACGGACATGCTCGGGCTTCAGGCCCACCTCTTCATGGAGTTCGCGATACATGGCCTGCACCGGGCTTTCGCCATACTTGATGCCGCCCTGGGGGAACTGCCACGCATGTTCCCTGATACGCTTGCCCCAAAAGACCTCGTTTCTAGTGTTGACGAGAATGATGCCGACATTGGGGCGGTAGCCTTCGCGGTCAAGCATGGGCCACCCCCACCGAATTCAATACAATTACGGTCGATTATACGTATCTGCTGCCACCTTTAAACATGCGCGCATCCAACTACCACATCAACACCCTCAAAGAAGCCCCGTCCGAAGCGGAAGTCGCCAGCCACCAGCTGATGACCCGCGCCGGGATGATCCGCAAGCTCGCGGGCGGCATCTACACCTACATGCCGCTGGGCCTGAAGGTCATCCGCAAGGTCGAGGCGATCATCCGCGAAGAAATGAACGCGGCGGGCGCCATAGAATTGCTGATGCCCGTGGTGCAGCCGGCCGAGCTCTGGCAGGAATCCGGCCGCTGGGAGCAGTACGGCGCCGAACTGCTGCGCATCAAGGATCGGCACCAGCGCGATTTCGTGCTGCAGCCGACGTCCGAGGAAGTCATCACGGACATCGCGCGCAATGAAATCCACAGCTACCGCCAGTTGCCGCTGAACTTCTATCACATTCAGACCAAGTTCCGGGACGAGCGCCGTCCCCGCTTCGGCCTGATGCGCGGCCGCGAGTTCACGATGAAGGACGCGTACTCCTTCGACCGCGACGAAGCAGGCGCCCAGCGCAGCTACGACACCATGTTCGCCGCCTACATGCGCATCTTCGGCCGTCTGGGCCTTGAGTTCCGCGCGGTGGCGGCCGACACGGGCTCCATCGGCGGCACGCGCAGCCATGAGTTCCAGGTGATCGCCGACACGGGCGAAGACCTGCTGGTCTACAACGCGGACTCGGACTACGCCGCCAACATCGAGCTGGCCGAGGCGCCCAGCCTGTACCCCACCCGCGCCGCCGCCGCCCAGGCGATGGAAGACGTCGCGACGCCCGGCGCCGCCAAGTGCGAAGACGTCGCCAAGCTGCTGGGCATTGCACTGGAACGCACGATCAAGTCGATCGTCCTGGCCACCGACGGCGAAAAGGGCAAGGTCGACATCTGGCTGCTGCTGCTGCGCGGCGACCACGAACTGAATGAGATCAAGGCGGGCAAGCTGCCGGGCCTGGCGGGCTTCCGCTTTGCCACCGAAACCGAGATCGTCGAATACTTCGGCTGCAAGCCCGGCTACCTGGGCCCGGTCAAGACGGCCAAGCCGGTCCACGTCATTGCCGACCGCACCGTGGCCAACATGGCCGATTTCGTCTGCGGCGCCAACCGCGAAGATTTCCACACCCAGGGCGTGAACTGGGGCCGCGACCTGCCCGAGCCCGAACTCGTTGCCGACCTGCGCAACGTGGTCGCCGGCGACCCCTCGCCCGACGGCAAGGGCACGCTGTCGATCCAGCGCGGCATCGAAGTGGGCCACGTCTTCTACCTGGGCAAGAAGTACTCCGAAGCCCTGAAGGCCACCTTCCTGGACGAAACCGGCAAGCCAGCCGTGCTGGAAATGGGTTGCTACGGCATCGGCGTGACCCGCATCGTGGGCGCCGCCATCGAGCAGAACCACGACGCGCGCGGCATCATCTGGCCCCGTGCGCTGGCGCCGTTCGAGGTCGTGATCTGCCCGGTGGGCTGGGGCAAAAGTGAAACGGTGCGTGACACCGCGCAAAAGCTCTATGAATCCCTGCTGGCGCGCGGCGTGGATGTCGTGCTGGACGACCGCGATGCCCGCCCCGGCGTCATGTTTGCCGAGTGGGAACTGATCGGTGCGCCGCTGCGAGTAACAGTTGGAGAACGCGGCCTGAACGATGGTGTGGTGGAATTGCAGGCCCGTCGGGAAACCGAAGCGGCCAAGATTCCGGTAGAGTCCGCGCTTGAAGCCGTGCTGACCAAGCTCGACACGCTCTAACCCTATAGTTGCTACGGACTTCCCGCGTCCCGATCTGCACCATCATCATTTGAGTACCGTGACCGACCCGAAGTCCGCCGAATCTACCCTGCAAGTCCGCGTCTACTACGAAGACACGGATGCCGGCGGGGTGGTGTTCTACGCCAACTACTTGAAATTCCTGGAGCGGGCCCGCACCGAATGGCTGCGGGACTTGGGCGTCAACCAGTCCGGACTGGCCGCCAGCGAGCAACGGCTGTTCGTTGTCCGCGCCTTGGACATGTCCTACCGCAAACCGGCCAGGCTGGACGATTTGCTTACCATACGCAGCCGAGTCACCAAACTGGGCCGCGCTTCGATACACTTCGCGCAGCGCGCGGAGCGCAACGGGGAACTGCTTGCCGAAGGCAACATCCAAGTCTGTTGCGTCGATGCCGTTCACATGCGGCCGGCGGAGTTGCCGGCTGACATTCGCGCAAAACTGGAATTCATTCAGGAATAACCATGCAAGTCACCAACGACATGTCGTTGCTTTCGCTGATTTCGCACGCCAGCGTGCCGGTCCAGCTCATCATGCTGATGCTGTTGGGCATCTCGATCATGTCCTGGACCTATATCTTCGCCAAGCGCATGGCCATCAAGCGGGCGCATGACCAGACTCGCCGCTTCGAAGACGACTTCTGGTCGGGCGGCGACCTGTCGATGCTGCAGCAGGCCGTGGCCTCGCGCCGCGACGAGCAAGGCGCCCTCGCCCGCATCTTCGATGCCGGCATGACGGAATTCCTGAAGGCCCGCCGCGGCAACGCCAGCGGCGACGCCACGGCCGTGCTGGACGGCCCGCGCCGCGCCATGCGCGCCGCTTACCAGCGCGAAATGGACTCGCTGGAATCCCACCTCAACTTCCTGGCGTCCGCCGGCTCGGTGTCCCCGTACATCGGCCTGCTGGGCACGGTCTGGGGCATCATGCACGCCTTCATCGGCCTGTCGAACATGCAACAGGCCACGCTGGCTTCGGTGGCGCCCGGCATTGCCGAGGCACTGATCGCCACCGCGATCGGCCTGTTCGCCGCCATCCCGGCCGTGGTTGCCTACAACCGCTTCACGAATGACATCGATCGCATCTCGATCCGTTTCGACAGCTTCGTCGATGAATTCCTGAACATTCTGCAACGGCAGGTGCGCTAATGCCCTCGGTAAGCTCGCGCGGCAGGTCCGGCCGCCGCATGAAGGCCGACATCAACGTGGTGCCGTACATCGACGTGATGCTGGTGCTGCTGGTCATCTTCATGGTGACCGCACCCCTGATCACACCCGGGCTGATCCAGCTGCCGTCGGTGGGCGCCGCCTCCGACGTGCCGGTCAAGCCCCTGGAAGTCCAGATTTCGGAAGACGGCAAGATCGCGCTGCGCATGCGCGAAGCCGGCGCCACCATGCAGGACATCGCGCGCCCCGAACTGGTCGCGCAAGTGCGTTCGCGCATCACCGCGGAAACGCCGGTGGTAATCGCCGCCGACGGCAAGGTGCCCTACGAGACGGTCGTGAAGGTCATGGACGAGCTGCGCACCAACGGCATCACCCGCCTGGGCCTGCTGGTGGACCAGTCCGGCGCCGCCTCCCAGCCCGTCCCCGCCAAGAAACGCTAACGCGCCGCCCTCCGCCGGCCTGGCCGGCATGCACCGCACATGACGCCACCCATAATTCGACACCGCAGCGGCCCGCCGGCCACCCCGCCCAACAACGACAACCGGAATTCGCTGATTCTGGCTGTGGCGGTGCACCTGCTGCTGCTGGTCGCCCTGATCTTTGGCGTGAACTGGCACACCGAGAACCCTGGCCCCGTCCAGGTGCAACTCTGGGCAGACGGCAATTCGCCCGTCTCGCCGCCGCCCACGCCGCAACCCGAACCGCCCAAGCCGCAACCCAAGCCCCAGCCCGAGCCGGAGCCTGAAAAGACGCCTGAGCCGCCTCCTCCGCCGCCCCCCCCGCCGCCGCCTCCCGAGCCCGAGCCGCAAGTTCAGGCCAAGACCGAGGAAGTCGATCCCGAGATCGCCATCCAGGAAGCCAAGAAGAAGCGCGAGCAGGAAGAAAAGGCACGCGAAGCCGCCGAGGCCGCCAAGGAAAAGGCGCGCCTCGAGGAAGAGCGCAAGCAGGCCGAACTGAAGGAAAAGAAGCGCCTGGAGCAGGAACGCCAGGCCGCCGAAAAGGCGGCTGCCGAGAAGGCCGCGGCTGAAAAGGCTGCCGCCCAGAAGGCGGCTGCGGAGAAGGCTGCCGCTGAAAAGGCCGCCGCTGAAAAGGCCGCAGCCGAGAAGGCCGCCACTGAGAAGGCGGCTGCCGAGAAGAAGGCCAAGGAAGAAGCCACCAAGAAGGCGGCTGCTGAAAAGGCTGCCGCGGAGAAGGCCGCTGCCGAAAAGGCCGCGGCTGAGAAAGCGGCTGCAGAAAAGGCTGCCGCCGAGAAGGCTGCTGCCGCCAAGAAGGCCGCCGCCGACAAGGCGCTGAAGGATGCCTTCCGCAACGACGCCCTGGGCGCCGCCGGCATCCCGGGCGGCACGGCCGACCGCAACCAGGCTGGCGGCGGACGCGACAGCGGCTATGGCGCCAAGGTCCGCGCCTGCGTGCAACCCGGGGTGGCGTATCCGCCCCCGCCCCGCAGCGGCTCGGGGAATCCGACCGCGCAATACCGGGTACAGTTAGGTTCTGACGGGAAGGTGAATGGCGTCACGTTGACCAGTTCTTCCGGCAACTCCGGCTTCGACCGCGCGGTCGAGACGGGCATCCGCCGTTGCAACCCGTTCCCGAAGCCCTCGACGGGCCGCTACGAACCCATTATTGACGTTGTCTACAGAATGTATGACTGACAGGAGATTGACGAACATGACTCCCGCTTATAGTCGACGAGTACCCACTCTCGCGCTCTGGAGAGCGTATGGAATCGGACTGCTGATGGTGGCGCTTGCCTGCCTGATGGCCATGAAGCCCGCCCACGCACAATTGCGTGTCGATATCTCCGGCACCGGCGCCACGCAGTATCCCGTGGCCATCGCCGACTTCGCCGTTGACGACACCCACGGCCGCGCGCTGGCCGAAGTCATCCGCGCCGACCTTACCCGCACCGGCCAGTTCCGCCTGATCAACGCAGCCGGCTCCGGCCTGAACGTCGACTCCCCCATCGCCCACGACGACTGGCGCGGCAAGGGCGCCGACTTCATCGCCTACGGCAGCATCACGCGCGGCGCCGATGGCCGCTACGACGTGCGCTACCGCCTGGCCGACACGGTCAAGAAGTCGCAGCTGGACGGCGTGGCCTTTTCGGGCACCGAGCAGGAACTGCGCCGCGTGGCCCACCAGATCGCCGACCGCATCTACGAAAAGATCACCGGCGTTCGCGGCGTGTTCTCGACTCGTATCGCGTATGTGCTGAAGAAGGGCTCCACCTACGAACTGCAGGTGGCTGACGCCGACGGCCAGAATCCGCAGGTTGCCCTGCGCTCGCGCGAGCCGATCATTTCGCCGTCCTGGTCGCCCGATGGCGCCAAGCTCGCCTACGTGAGCTTCGAGTCCGGCAAACCCGTCGTCTACGTGCACACGCTGGCCACCAGCGCCCGCGCACCGGTCGCCAACTTCAAGGGCAACAACAGCGCCCCGGGTTGGTCGCCTGATGGCAGCAAGCTCGCCGTCGCCCTGACGCGTGACGGTTTGTCGCAAATTTACGTCGTTAATGCGGCCGATGGCTCGAATCCGAGCCGAGTTACGCGTTCTCCCGGGATTGACACCGAGCCGAGCTTTACGCCCGACGGCGCTTCCATTATCTTTACGAGTGACCGCAGCGGCGGGCCGCAAATCTATCAGACCGGCTCGACAGGCGGCGAAGCACGCCGTCTCACGTTTAATGGTGGTTACAACATCTCACCCCGAATTTCCCCCGATGGATCGACGCTGCTGTACGTTGCAAGACGAGACGGCGCGTTTCGAATCGCATCTCTGAACTTGTCCACTGGTGCCGAAGCCTTGCTGACTGATGGTCGTGACGATCAGTCGCCCAGCTTTGCGCCCAACGGAATGCAAGTCCTCTACGCCGCCATCCAAAATGGCCGTAGCGTGCTGGCAGGTGTGTCAAGCGATGGACGCGTGCGACAAACGCTTTCGGTACTGAACGGGGAAATACGTGAACCGACTTGGGGCCCATTCATTACCCGATAACACGTGTGACTCTCTTTGCAAAGGAACTATCATGAAGTCGCGCATTGCCAAAAGCCTAACCATCGCCGCTCTGGCTGCCGCCCTGGCAGCTTGCAGCTCCGTCCCTCTCGACGATAAAGCGGGTCAGGGTGGAGGCGCTGGCCAAGGATCTTCGGCCTCTGGCCAAATCCTTGATCCTTTCAACCCCCAAAGCATCCTGGCGCAACAGCGCTCGGTGTACTTTGATTTCGACAGCTACACCGTGTCGGACCAATACCGTGGCCTGGTCGAAACCCATGCCAAGTACCTGGCTTCGCACCAACAGCAAAAGATCAAGATCGAAGGCAACACCGACGAACGTGGCGGTGCTGAGTACAACCTGGCCCTCGGCCAGCGTCGTGCCGACGCCGTGCGTCGCATGATGACCCTGCTGGGCGTCAGCGACAACCAGATCGAAACCATCAGCTTCGGCAAGGAAAAGCCGCGCTCGACGGGTACGACTGAAGCCGACTTTGCTGAAAACCGCCGCGCCGATATCAACTATCTGCGCTAAGATTTTCGCTTAGTCTGGAGCCCTACCTCGCGTCGGGACGGCCAGCCGGCCGTCCCGACGTTTGTTTTTTTACCCGGGAATATTCATGCGCGATTACGTTCTGTCCCTGCGTCCCCTGATTGTGGCCACTGGCCTGGCGCTTGCCGCCCTCACGGCCCCCGCTCACGCTTTTTCCGACGATGAAGCCCGCAAGGCCATCCTGGATTTGCGCCAGCAGGTGCAGCAGCAGAACGAGCAAAGCCAACGCGCCAAGCTGCAACTGGCCGATCAGATCCAGTCGTTGCAGCAGGAAATCGCCCAACTGCGCGACCAGCTCGAACTGGTGTCGCGCCAGCAACCGAGCGCCAAGCCGGGCACTGCGCCGGGCAGCGCCAATCCCCCGGGCGCCTCTGCCGGCGATCCCCAGGAACAGACCGCCTATGACGGCGCGATGGACCTGTTCCGCAAGGGCCAGTACAAGGAAGCGGCCGAATCGCTGGCCGCCTTCACCGCGCTTTATCCCAACAGCCAGCTCGCGCCCAGCGCCCAGTTCTATCAGGGCAGCAGCCGCTATGCGCTAAAGGACTTCAAGGGCACCATCGAGCAACTGAACGCCATGGTCCAGAAGTCGCCGGATAACGCCCGCGCCCCCGACGCGCTGCTGATCATCGCCGGCAGCCAGATCGAACTGAACAACCGCGCCGGCGCCAAGACCACCTTGCAGCGCATCGTCCGCGACTACCCGACCACGCCGGCCGCCACTACGGCCAAGAGCCGGCTGCAACTGCTGCAGTAATGCGGCACGCCGCAAGCGCGGCAGGCGCTTACCGCCACATTCTTCGCCGCCGGGCGGGGCTGATTGCCCTGCTGCTGGCGGCGATTCTGTTTGCGCTGCTGATCGACTTCACCGTGGGCCCGTCCGGGCTGCCCTGGCGTGCGCTCTGGCAGACGCTTGTCGCACCCGCCGAGGCCGATCCAACCTATCGCGTGATCGTCTGGGACATCCGCCTGCCATCCGCCCTGATGGCCGCCCTGGTGGGCATGGCGCTGGGCCTGGCGGGCGCCGAGATGCAGACCATCCTGAACAATCCCCTTGCCAGCCCGTTCACCCTGGGCGTGTCGTCGGCCGCCGCCTTTGGCGCGTCATTGGCGATCGTGCTTCAGTTCGGATTGCCCGGTATTCCCCCCGGCTGGCTGATTGCCGCCAACGCCTTCCTGTTTGCCCTGCTGGCGGCGCTGCTGCTGGATGCCGTGGCCCGGTGGGGCGGCATGAACACCTCGGGCGTCGTGCTGTTCGGCATCGCCATGGTGTTCACCTTCAATGCGCTGGTGTCGCTGGTGCAGTTCACGGCCAGCGCCGAAGCCTTGCAGAACCTGGTGTTCTGGACGATGGGCAGCCTGGCGCGTTCAAGCTGGACGACCGTGGGCGTGCTGGCCCTGGCGTTCGCGGTGGCGCTGCCGCTGGCCATGCGGCAATCCTGGAAGCTGACCGCCCTGCGGTTGGGCGAGGACCGCGCCGCGAGCTTCGGCGTGGATGTGCGCCGCGTGCGCGTGTCGGCGCTGGCGCGTGTGAGCCTGCTGTCCGCGCTGGCGGTGGCCTTTGTCGGCACCATCGGCTTCATCGGACTGGTCGCACCGCACATCGCGCGCCGGCTGTTCGGCGAGGACCACCGCTTTTATCTGCCGGGCAGCGCCCTGGTCGGCGCGGTGATCCTGTCGCTGGCATCCATCGCGTCCAAGAATCTGATGCCTGGCGTGGTCGTTCCCGTGGGCATCGTGACCGCACTGGTCGGCATTCCGTTCTTCATTTCCGTCGTGCTGCGCCGGCAACTGCCATGACAAAACCGGCACACACGCCCCAATCTGCCGGACTGGCGGTGCAAGCGCTGACGGTGGGCTATGGGCGCGAGGACGTCCTGCACGACCTGTCGATCCCGGCCCTGGCCGAGGGCGAGGTGACGGCGCTACTGGGACCCAATGGCAGCGGCAAGTCGACGTTGCTCAAGGCCCTGGCGGGACTGGTGCGGCCTCGGACAGGCAACGCGGCACTGGACGGCCGTGACCTGACCCGGTTGGACCACGGCGAGCGTGCGCGCCACGTGGTGTATCTGCCGCAGAGCCTGCCTGCGGCGGTCCACCTGCGCGTGTTCGAGTCGGTGCTGGTGGCGGGGCGCGCCAGCGACGCGGCGGCCGGTCCGGTGGATCTGCAGGCCATCGACCAGTTGCTGGCGCGGCTGGGCATCGCGCATCTGGCGCTGCACTATCTGGACGCGCTGTCCGGCGGACAGAAGCAACTGGTGGGCCTGGCGCAGGCGTTGATCCGCCATCCGCGTGTGCTGCTGCTGGACGAGCCGCTATCGGCCCTGGATTTGAACTATCAGTTCCACGTCATGCGGCTGCTGCGCCAAGAGACGCGCGAGCACGGTCTTATCAGCCTGATTGTTTTGCACGACCTGAACGTGGCCCTGCAGCATGCGGACCGGGCGGTGATGATCCATGAGGGGCGACTGCACGCCGCGGGAACACCGGCGGACGTCATCACGCCGGATTCACTGGCTGCCGTTTACGGCGTGGAGGCGCGGGTGGAGTCGTGCTCGCAAGGCCGGCGGCAGGTGCTGATCGACGGGCTGCAGGCGCACCCCGGCTGACCGGGGCGGGCCGGCGCGCAGGCCGCGATCTCCGAGCCCGAAGCTCAAGCCCCAAGCTCAAGCCCCAAGCTCAAGCTCCAAGCTCAGACCCGGACCGTCACGCCCGCAGCGCCACGTCCGCGACCGGCGCCCCGGTCATGTCGGCCAGCTGGGCCGGCGTCAGGTTGAACACGGTGTGCGGGTGGCCGGCGGCGGCCCACAGGCTTTCGTAGTTGAAAAGATCCGCGTCCAGCAGCATCACGGGCTTGACCGCGTGGCCGATGGGGCAGACGCCGCCGATCGCGTAGCCGGTCATGTCGCGCACGAAACGCGCATCGGCCTTGGCCAGCGGGCCGACCTGCGCCGCGACCTTGCTTTCGTCCACGCGGTTGGCGCCGCTGGCAATGACCAGCACCGGCGCGTCATCGGTAGCGCGGCGAAAGATGATGGACTTGGCGATCTGGGCGACTTTGCAGCCCAGGCCCGCAGCCGCTTCCGCCGAGGTCTTGCCCGACTGGGGCAGTACCACCACGGGTTTGTCGTGCCCCATGTCCACCAGCAGGCGCGCAACGCGCTGGGCGGATTCCGGCAAGGCGGCGATGGATTCTGGCGACATCGTTGAAAACTCCGTTCAGGAAAACTGGCGCGCGAGCGGACTCCCGCCGGCGCGCCGCAGACGAGTGTATCAGCGTCCGCCGCAGCGCCGTGCCGGGCTAGAATGCGGGCCTGGCTCCACCACCCGATCCACATGCGTTCCGAACCCGTTCTGCCCCTGCAAACCGCGTCCATCGGCGGTTACGCCATGTCCTACACCGAGTACGGCAGCGGCACGCCGCTGGTGTTGGTGCACGGCTCGCTGTCCGACGCCCGCTACTGGAAGTCGCAGATGGCGCCGCTGGGTCGTTCCTTCCGGGTGCTGGCCGTGTGCCTGCGCCGGTATTGGCCCGAAACCTGGGACGGCGAAGGCGGCGGCTTTTCAGTCGAGCAGCATGCCAGCGACGTGCTGGAATTCATCGACACGGTGGCCGGCGGCCCAGCCCATCTGGTGGGCCATTCGCGCGGTGGCCGCGTCGCACTGGAGGCCGCGCTGCGTCAGCCCGGCTCGCTGCGCAGTCTTACCCTTGCCGACCCCGGTCTGCCGCTGCCGGGTTGCAAAGATGAACGCGGCGGCTTTCGCCAGCGCGCCCTGACGCTGATCCGGCAAGGCGATGTCGAAGAAGGCCTGGCCCTGTTCGTGGATACCGTGACCGGACCCGACACCTGGCAGCGCATGGTGCCGTGGTTCAAGGAAATGGTGCGTGACAACGTGGGCACGCTCTTCGGTCAGGTGGACGAGCAGCCTGACACGTTGACGCCGGCGCAGATCGGCAGCCTGACGATGCCGGTCCTGCTGATCGGCGGTGCGCTCAGCCCGGCGCCCTATCCGGCCGTGCTGGACGCGCTGGCGCAATGGCTGCCGCAATCGCGCCGCGTGGACATCGTGGGCTCGTCGCACGGCATGAACCTGGGCAATCCCCGCGCTTTCAATGGCGCCATCCAGGAATTCATCGGCGGGTAAGGCGCCCCCCCGTCAGGGTTCGACCGACGGCGTGTGCTTGAGGCGGCGCAGCACAAAGGTGGAGCGGCTGTGCCGCACGCCGCGCAGCTTGTACAGGCGCTTGCGCAGGAATTCCTCGTAGCCCTCAGTGCCCGCCACGGCGACCTTGATGAGGTAGTCGTATTCGCCCGTCACCAGAAATGCCTCCACCACCTCGGGCAGGCGGCTGATTTCTTCGCCAAAGCGCGCCAGCGTGTCGTCGTCGTGGTGTTCCAGCGTGACTTCGATCATCACCGTGTCGGGCAGCCCGAGCGCCTTCTGGTTCAGCAAGGCCGCGTAGCCTTCGATCACGCCGGCCTCTTCCAACGCCTTGACCCGGTTCCAGCACGGCGTGGGCGACAGGCCGACCATGTCGGCCAGCTTCAGGTTGGTCAGCCGTCCGTCCGCGCGCAGGGCGCGCAGGATCTTCCGGTCGGTTTCATCGAGTTTGGGCAATGTGGGCATCGTTGGCGATATATGAAGACAGAATCCCTGCGACAGCCGATTTTACAGAAATAAGATTCTTCATATCACGGCAAACCGGCGTGAATCAAGAAACCTATTTTGCGCGTCGGCGCGTAGACTTTTTCCAAGGCGCGCACCTATCCCGCGCGTCCCGATTCGGCGCTTTCGCTGCGGCACAACCCGGCGGGCGCGCCGGCAGTTCCCACGCAGCAAGCCCGCGCGCCGATCCGCGCGGCTGGAAATCATGCCCAACGCAGCAGCACCCGCAAAAACCGGTCTCGGCCTGTCCGGCGCCGTCATGCTCTTCAGCGCCCCGGCGCTATTCGCTTCAAACATGGTCGCAGCCCGCTGGGCCCACGACGCCAACCTTCCCCCTGTTTTCCTTGCGTTCGGCCGCTGGCTGATTGCCCTCCTGATCCTGTTGCCGTTCGCCCTGCCCGCCCTGCGCGCCCATCGCCGGGCGCTCTGGCGCGGATTGCCGGCGCTGTTGCCGCTGGCCGTACTGGGCATGGGCGTGGCGGTGGCGCCGCAGTACATCGGCGCGCAGACCACCAGCGCCACCAATATCGCGCTGATCTTTTCGTGCAGCCCGCTGCTGGTGACACTGCTGGAGGCGGTGATCTGGCGCAAGCCGCTGTCCGCGCCGCGCGCGGCCGGCCTCGCGCTGGCGTTGGGCGGCGTATTGGTGGTGCTGACGCGCGGCGACGCCAACGCGCTGGCCCGGCTGGCGTTTGGACAGGGTGACCTGTGGGTGCTGCTGGCGGCCACAGGTTGGGCCTTGTACACCGTGCTGCAGAAGCGTCTGACCCTGCCGGCCGTGCCCGACAGCGCGCGGCTGGCGACGATGATGTTGGGCGGTGCACTGGCGCTGGCGCCGTTTGCGGGCATTGAAGCGGCGGCCGGCATGGCGCCCGCGTGGACGGACCCGCGCCTGGCGGCGGTGCTGCTGTTTTTGGCGGTGGTACCGAGCCTGGGAGCCTATTACGTGTACGGCCGGCTCATCAGCCTGGCCGGTCCGGCGACCGCAGGCCTGTCGATGTTCCTGGTGCCGGTCTACGCGGCGCTGCTGGCCTGGCCGCTGCTGGGCGAGGCGCCGCAGCTCTTTCATGCGTATGGCTTTGCGATGATCCTGCTGGGCGTGAAGCTGGCCGCGACGCGGCTGCGCCCGGCGGCGGCCGCAGCCGCCGCCTGACGCTGTTGCCTGAAACGCGGTTGCCTGAAACGCGGCGGCCTGAAAAACCGCCGCGGGAAAATCAGCGGCCCGCGCCCTGGGCCGCCATGATTTCCTGCGCCACCTGGCGCGGCGCTTCGGCGTAGTGCTTGAACTCCATCGTGTACGTCGCGCGGCCCTGCGTCAGCGACCGCAGCGACGTCGAATAGCCGAACATCTCGGCCAGCGGCACTTCGGCGCGCACAACCTTGCCGCCGCCGCCCGCGATGTCTTCCATGCCCTGCACCATGCCCCGCCGCGACGACAGGTCGCCCATGACGTTGCCGGTGAAGTCCTCCGGCGTCTCGACCTCGACTTGCATCATGGGTTCCAGCAGCACCGGATCGGCGCGCCGCATGCCTTCCTTGAACGCCATCGAGCCGGCCATCTTGAACGCGTTTTCGTTCGAGTCGACGTCGTGGTACGAGCCGAAGAACAGCGTCGCCTTCACGTCCACAACGGGGTACCCGGCCAGCACGCCGGCGTTGAGCGCCTCGCGGATGCCCTTGTCCACCGCCGGAATGAACTCGCGCGGCACGACGCCGCCCTTGATGGCGTCGACGAACTCGTAGCCCTTGCCCGCTTCTTGCGGTTCAAGCTTGAGCACCACGTGGCCATATTGCCCGCGGCCGCCCGACTGCTTGACGAACTTGCCTTCGACCTCGTTGCAGGTCTTGCGGATGGTCTCGCGGTACGCGACCTGCGGCTTGCCTACCGTGGCTTCCACGTTGAATTCGCGCTTCATGCGGTCGACCAGGATCTCGAGGTGAAGCTCGCCCATGCCGGAGATGATGGTTTGGCCGGATTCCTCGTCGGTGCGCACGCGGAACGACGGGTCTTCCTGCGCCAGGCGGCCCAGCGCGATCCCCATCTTTTCCTGGTCGGCCTTGGTCTTGGGTTCGACGGCCTGCGAAATGACGGGCTCGGGGAAGACCATGCGCTCGAGGATGATGATGTGCGACGGATCGGTCAGCGTGTCGCCGGTGGTGACATCCTTGATTCCCACGGCGGCGGCGATGTCGCCCGCATACACTTCGGTGATCTCGCGGCGCTCGTTGGCATGCATCTGCAAAATGCGGCCCAGGCGTTCCTTCTTTTCCTTGATCGGGTTGTAGACCGAATCGCCGGATTTCACCACGCCGGAATACACGCGGAAGAACACGAGCTGCCCGACGAACGGGTCGGTCATGATCTTGAAGGCGAGCGCGGAGAACGGCTCGTTGTCGGTCGGATGGCGCTCGATTTCGTTGTCGCGCTGGTCATGGCCCTTGATGGCGGGCACGTCCACCGGCGACGGCATGTAGTCGATGACCGCATCCAGCATCGCCTGCACGCCCTTGTTCTTGAACGCGCTGCCGCACAGCATCGGCACGATCTCGTTGGCGATCGTGCGAGCACGCAGGCCTTCCTTGATTTCCGCCTCGGTCAGCGGTTCGCCGGACAGGTATTTTTCAAGCAGGGTTTCATTGGCCTCGGCGGCCTTTTCCACCATCTTGTCGTGCCATTCCTGCGCCTGCTCCTGCATGGCCGCGGGGATGTCCACGTACTGGAATTTCACGCCCTGGCTGGCGTCGTCCCAGATGATGCCTTTCATCTTGACGAGGTCGATCACGCCTTCGAAGTGGTCTTCGGCGCCAATCGGCAACTGGATGGGCACGGCGTCGCCCTTCAGGCGCTCGGCGATCTGGCGCTGCACGCGCAGGAAGTCCGCGCCGACGCGGTCCATCTTGTTGACGAAGGCCAGGCGCGGCACCTTGTACTTGTTGGCCTGGCGCCAGACGGTCTCTGACTGCGGCTGCACGCCGCCCACGGCGTCATAGACCATGACGGCGCCGTCGAGCACGCGCATGGAACGTTCGACTTCGATGGTGAAGTCGACGTGGCCCGGCGTGTCGATGATGTTGATGCGGTGTTCGGGGTAGTTGCCCGCCATGCCTTTCCAGAAGGCGGTGGTGGCGGCCGACGTGATGGTGATGCCCCGTTCCTGCTCTTGTTCCATCCAGTCCATCACCGCGGCGCCGTCATGGACTTCGCCGATCTTGTGGGTGATGCCGGTGTAGAAGAGGATGCGCTCGGTGGTCGTCGTTTTGCCTGCATCAATATGGGCGCTGATGCCGATATTGCGATAAAGCTCGATGCGCGTCTTGCGGGTCATGGCCTCTTCCTACGGTTGGATGAAGATGCGTAAATATTACGCGCCGTGCGGCAAGATACAAGCCTGAATCGGCCTTCCGAAGGGTCTTTGCGAAGGCAATGAGTTTGGCCCCGCCATACCAACGTATAAGCGGATTCGGCGGGCATAAAAAAGCCCCTCCGAGGAGGGGCCGTGGCGCATGCAGCGGCGCGCAGCGCGCACCACTTTGGCGCGCAATTACTTCTTGTCTTCCTTGACGCGATACACCAGCACGGCGGTGGTGGCCAGCGACAGCACCTTGGCGGTGACGCTGCCCAGCAGCAGGCGCGACAGGCCGCTGCGGCCGTGGCTGCCGATGAAGATCAGGTCGCAGCCGGCGTCGGTGGCGGCCTGGACGATGCCGTCGGCGACGTTGAAGTTGGACACCGCGCGCGCATCGGCTTTGACGCCGGCAGTGTCGGCGCGGTCGATGATCTGCTTGAGGTACTTGTCGGCTTGCTCGGCGGAGGCCTTTTCGTAGTCTTCGTCGGTGATGGCGTAGGCCGCGGCCATGCCGTCAAATCCGATGGTGGCCGCGAACGGCTGCGTCACGTAGAGGGCGACGACTTCGGCGCCAACCGAGCGCGCGAAGCAGATACCTGCGTTGGCGGCTTGCGCCGAGAGCGGGGAACCGTCGGTGGGAATCAGGATCTTCTTGAACATCTTGCCTGCTCCTGTTTTAAAGGAATCTTTATGCTACCGGAAAGCCGCCGGGTCCACATCCGTCGAACCGGCGGCCTTGACGAGGGTCAAGGCCGGGTTTATCCCAACTGCTGGGCAGCCGCGAACAGGTTCGTGCAGCGGGTGCCGGTGCGGCAGTATGCCAGGACCGGGCCCGGCAGGGTGCGCAGCAGCTCCGCAAAGCGTGCAACATCGGCGGCGGTCATGGCGCTGCCCACGACGGGCTGGTATTCGATCTGCAGGCCGGCTTCCTGCGCGGCGCGCGACACATCGGCGGCGGTGGGCTGATCGGGACCGCCCTCGAAATCGGGGCGGTTGATGATGACGCTCTTGTAGCCGGCGGCGGCCACGTCGGCCATGTCGTCGGGACCCAGTTGCGGGGCGACGGCAAAGTTCTGGGTAAGAGGCTTGATGGGTGCGGACATGACGGTTCCTTCGGTGACTGGTCGATGTGGCTCGGAATTATTGATTGTAGGACCCGTTTTGCGCGAAAAGTTTTTCCAGTTCGGCCCAGATTCCCCGGTGGTCGGCGACGGATACCGAAAAGCGCAGCATGGTGGACGGCGCCTGCGTCGGCGAAAACAAGGTGCCGGGCGCGAGCAACAGGCCGCGGTCCGCGGCTTCGCGCGCCAGCACCTCGGAATCGCGGCCGCAATCGGCCCAGACGAACATGCCGCCGTGCGGCTCGTGCGGGATGGTCAGGCCCAGTTTCAGCAGCCCCTTCATGCAGCGCTGGCGCGCGTCGTCGACCCGCTGCCGCACACGCTCGATATGGCGCCGGTACTGCCCTTCCATGAGCACCCGGTGCACGACGCGCTCGCCGAGTTCGGGTGAGGTCAGGCCCGCCAGCATCTTCAGGTCGGCCAGCTTCTGCAGCAATTCGGGGTTGGCCGCCACATAGCCGACACGCAGGCTGGCCGCCAGCATCTTGGAATAGCCGCCCACGAAGATGACGCGGTTCAGCCGGTCTAGCGCGGCGAGCTTGATGGCCCCGCCCGGATGCAGCTCGCCGTAGGTGTCGTCTTCGACCACCATAAAGTCGTGGCGCTCGGCAATGCGCAGGATGCCGTAGGCCGCTCCCGCGGACAGCGTATGGCCGGTGGGATTGTGGACCGAGCCGTTGATGATGAAGAGCTTGGGCTTGTGCTGCGCGGCCAGTTGCTCGAGCAGGTCGAGATCGGGGCCGTCCGGCCCGCGCGGCACGCCGATCAGGCGGGCGCCAAACGCGGCAAGGCGGCCGAAGATCACGAACCAGGCCGGGTCTTCGACCAGCACGGTGTCGCCCGGCTTGACCAGATGGCGCGCAATCAGATCCAGCCCGTGGGTGACGCCGTTGGTCGTGAGCAGGTTGAGCTCAGGATGGGCGGGCACGCCCTCGTTCTGCAGAACCGCCGCGATCTGCTGGCGCAGCGGCGCGAATCCCTGCGGACTGCCGTAGCTGACGAGGTTGGCGCGCACCGAGCGGCCCACGGCGCGCACCGCGCCCGCCACCATTTCCGGGTCCAGCCAGTCGGGCGGCAAAAGGCCCGCGCCACCCGGCATGCCCGGGGCGGTGGACTCCCGGAACATGCTGCGCAACAGCCACGCGATGTCCACCCGCGCGGGCGGCGCAAGCGTGCTGGGCGCGGCCGCGGCCACCGCCGTCAGCGGGCCACTGCGCGCCTTCACGAAAAAGCCGGCGCCCCGGCGCGACTGCACCAGCCCGCGCGCGACCAGGCGGTCATAAGCCTCGACCACGGTGAAGCGGCTGACGCCCGACTGTTCAGCCATCTTGCGGATGGACGGCAGGCGCGTGCCGGGGCGCAGGCCTTGCTCGTCGATGCGGCGGGCCAGGCCGTCGGCCAGTTGCGCCACCAGGGTGGCATCGGCCTGGCGAACGGGCTGCCAAGGCAAGGAAGATGGGGCGGAGTGAGCAACTGTCATGGAGATTTGACCAGGCCAGTGATTAAAGTGACGTGCGTAGGTGTACCGGTACTGTACTGATGACTGTGCGTAGAGTGACAGCAATGCCGCAAACCTGCAACCGCAGGCGTCGCGGCCATGTCACTTTTTACGGTGCCGTCATGTCCCGTCCCGCGCTTTATGCTCCGCCTTCGGCCGCCTCCGCCGCCTCATCTTCCTTATGGGAGGGATACGGCTACGGTTTCCTGGGCGTGCTGGTGTTCTCGCTCACGCTGCCGATGACCCGTGTGGCGGTGGCGGAGCTGTCGCCGTTGCTGGTCGGATTGGGCCGCGCGCTGATCGCCGCCCTGCCCGCCATCGCACTGCTTTGGCTGACGCGCAGCCGCCGGCCGAACCGGCAGGAGTGGCCCGGCGTGATCCTGGCCGCGCTGGGCATCGTGGTGGGCTGGCCGCTGGCCTCGTCGATGGCGATGCAGACGGTGCCTTCGGCGCAAGGCGCCGTATTCAACGGCCTGCTGCCGCTGTCCACCGCCGCCTTTGCGGCCCTGCGCAGCGGCGAGCGGCCGTCGGCCGCCTTCTGGGCCTGGGCCGTCGCCGGCGCCGCGCTGGTCACCGCTTACGCGTTGCGCCAGGGCGAAGGCACGCTGACGGCCGGCTACCTGTGGCTGCTGGTGGCCGTGGTGCTGGGCGGAATGGGGTACGCCGAGGGTGCGCGGGCCTCGCGTACGCTGGGCGGTTGGCGCACAATATGTTGGGCGCTGACCATCAGCGCCCCGGTTGTTGCCGTCCCCGTCGGCTGGATGGCGGCGCAGCAGCCCTACTGGCCCAGCTCGGACGTGATCGCCGCCTGCGCCTACCTGGCTTTCGGCTCAATGTTCCTGGGGTTTTTCGCCTGGTATCGCGGCCTTGCCGCCGGCGGAATTGCCCGGGTGGGACAAGTGCAATTGCTGCAACCCTTCCTTACCGTCGTGGCCGCTGCTTTGCTGTTTGGCGAAACCGTGGAGGCGACGACGTTCGTGTTTGCCGCCGCCGTGATCGCCGTTATTGCCGGCGGACGCCGCGCCATCGTAAGGACCCCGACATGAACCTGTTTCCCGCCAATTGGGCCGACGTCCCGCTGGCCTCGCTTTCCCTCCTGGGTCCGCTGGCGTTGTTTGCGCTGGTCAGCTCGATCACGCCCGGCCCCAACAACGTGATGCTGGCGTCGTCGGGCCTGAACTTCGGATTCCGGCGCAGCGTGCCGCACCTGCTGGGCGTGAATCTGGGCTTCACGCTGATGATCTTTCTGGTCGGCGTCGGGCTCGGGTCGGTCTTCCAGCAGACGCCCGTCCTCTATACCGTCCTGAAGTACGCCGGCGCGGCCTATCTGCTTTACCTGGCCTGGAAGATCGCCAACTCGGGTCCACTGGACGAGGGCGAAGCGCGCGGCAAGCCGTTCACGTTCCTGCAGGCCGCCGCCTTCCAGTGGGTCAATCCCAAGGCGTGGGTGATGGCGGTGGGCGTGGTGGCCACCTATACGCCGCAGAACGGATTCTTTGCCAATCTGGTGATCGCGACGCTGGTCTGCGGCATCGTCAATCTGCCCAGCATCGGCATCTGGGTGACGTTCGGCACGGCGCTGCGCCGCGTTTTGCACCGGCCCGCCGCGATCCGCGCGTTTAATGTGGGCATGGCGCTGCTGCTTGTTGCTTCGCTGTATCCGGTCGCGCTCGAACTGCTGCACTGAACGGCCGTTCAGGCCAGCAGTCCCACCACGACGGCTGGCGTGACCAGCACGTTGAACAGGCCCGCCATCACCATCACCAGCCCCGCGACCGCGCCCTCTTCCGCGGCAAGTTCGCGGGCCTTGGCCGTACCCGCGCCGTGGGCGCCCATGCCGAACAGCGCGCCGCGCGCCAGCGCCGAGCGCAGCGGGAGCCAGCGGCACATGAACTGGCCGATGGCCGCGCCGAAGACACCTGTGACGATGACGAAGACCGCCGTCAGGTCGGGCACGCCCCCCACATGGGACGACACCGCGATGGCGAACGGCGTGGCGACCGAGCGCGGCAGCAGGCTGAGCCGCAGGTCGGGCGGCAAGTCGAGCATGCTGCCCAGCAACCACGCGCTGACGCCCGCGATGCCGCTGCCCACCACCACGCCCGCGGCCAATACCGGCCAGTAACGCCGGATCAGCGCCCGCTGCTCGTAGAGCGGCAACGCGAACGCCACGATGACCGGGCCCAGCATGGCCATCAGCCAGTGGGAACCCGACATGTAATCGCGGTACCCGGTGTGCAGCAGGATGGCGAGCGTCAGCAGCAACGCGGGCGCGACGACCAGGGTGGATGTCCACCAATAGGCAAAGCGGCGGTAGAACAGACGCGCGCAGACATACGCGGCAACGGTGGCGGCCGGCCAGAACAGCAGGTTGAATTCAGGCTGCACGGCGATTCATCCAGCGATAGCAAAGGTCGATCGTCAGCGCCGTGCCGGCCATGACAAGCGCCGTGCCCAGCAGGATCACGGCCAGCAGCTTCACGCCCAGCACGCCCAGGAACTCACGGTGGTCCAGGAGCGACATGACCGCCGGCACGAAGAAAAGCAGCATTTCACCCAGCAGCCAGCTCGCGCCGCGCTGCACGTTGCGCACGCGCAGCCGCCGGGTCGCCAACAGGAGCAGCACCAGCGCCATCCCGATGACCCCGCCCGGCACCGGCAGGCCCGAGGCCTGCGCCACCGCCTGGCCCAGCAGGGCAAAAATGACGATCAATGCAATCTGCAGCAGACGGCTGCGGCGCAGCGCGCTGCGGACAAGGACGGAATGGCGAAGACGGGGCATGAGACGAAGATCCAGCGGCAAGCCCTCGTTTTACGCCTTGCGCGGGCATAGATAAAATGAATTCGATGAATCCTATTTATTCCAATTTGGCATAGCGATGGAATTGCGAACGCTCCGCGCGCTGGTCGAGGTGGTCCGGCAAGGCGGTTTCTCTCAGGCGGCCAAGGTGGTCCACGCGACCCAGCCCACGGTCAGCAAGGCCGTGCGGCAGTTGGAGGACGAGGTGGGCATGCCCTTGCTGGACCGGCAGGCGCAGCCGGTGCGGCTGACGGCGGCGGGCGAAATCGTGTACCGGCGCGCCGTGAACATGCTGGCCGAACGCGACGACTTGAAAGCCGAGCTGGACGACCTGAAGGGCCTGAAACGGGGCGTGCTGCGCCTGGGCCTGCCGCCGCTGGGCAGCAGTTCGCTGTTTGCGCCGATGTTCGCGCGCTTTCGCAGCCGCTATCCGCGCATCGAGATCAGCCTGGTCGAACACGGCAGCCGCCGGCTTGAAGAGATGGTGATGGCCGGCGAAATCGAACTGGCGGGATCGCTCAAGCCCGTGCCGCACCACTTCGAATGGCAGCCGGTCGCGCGCGAACCGCTGGTGGCGTTGATGCCCGCCGATCACCCGCAGGCCCGCGCCAAATCGGTGGGGCTGCACGACTTGCGCGAATCGCCCTTCGTCCTGTTCGAAACGGGGTTTGCCCTGAACCGCATCATCCACGACGCGTGCCAACGGGCGGGGTTCGTCCCGACCATCGCCGCGCGCAGCGGTCAGATCGATTTCATCGTGGCGCTGGTGGCGGCGGGGCTGGGCGTGGCTTTTCTGCCGCGCATGAAGGCCAACGAGGAACTGCACGCAAGCGTGGCTCGCGTGCCTTTGCGGGATTCGGGGACGGATTGGGAGATGGTCCTGGTGTGGCGCCGTGGCGGTTATCTTTCGTATGCGGCGCAGGCGTGGCTGGCGTTGACGCGAGAGGTTCACCCCGGCACGGCCTGACGGCGATCGCGCCGGAGTATGCTGATGCCGGAACCCGGCCCGACTTGCCGGGTCAGACCATTCATGCCCGCCCTGCCCCGATTCTCCGCCCGCCGGCTATTTGCCGCCTCTCTGCTCGTCGCCGCCGGCGTGGTCGGCTGCACCCAGCTCGATTCCTGGCAGCGCCAGACCATTTTTTCGCCGCAGGCCGAACCGCAATCCTGGTGGCGGGATCCTGCCGCGGGAACGCAGGTCTACGACCTGACGCTGGATAACGGCGACAAGGTGCGCGCCTGGTATCTGGCCAGCCCGAAAAAGGGCGCCCCAACCGTGCTGTACCTACACGGCGCGCGCTGGAACCTGAACGGCAGCGCGTTCCGCATCGACGGCTGGAGCCGAATGGGGTATTCCATGCTGGCGATCGATTACCGCGGGTTCGGCGCGTCCACGCCCCGCCTGCCCTCCGAAGAAAGCGCGCTGCTGGACGCCATGGCGGGTCTGAAGGAATTGGCGCGGCTGCAGCCGGACCCGGCGCGCCGTTTCGTCTATGGCCACAGCCTGGGCGGCGCGATCGCCATCGACCTGGCCTCGCGCCCGGAGCAGCCGGACTTCGCGGGCCTGATCGTGGAGTCCAGCTTCACCAGCATCGGCGCGATGCTGGCCACGCTGCGCTGGGGCAACGTGCCCGGCGCCAGCCTCCTGGTCACGCAGCCGTTCGCGTCGGTGGACAAGCTGGCGCAATTGCACACGCCCATGCTGTTCATGCATGGCACCGCGGACCGCGTGGTGCCTCACACCATGAGCGACGAACTCTTTGCGGCCGCCCGCAACGTGGCGCCGGATTTAAAGCGGCTGGTGAAAATAGAAGGCGCCTCGCATTCGGGCGCCTTCCGCAGCGGCACGCAGTACGAGACCGCGGTCAGAACCTTCATGCAGGACGCCAGCCAGGCGTACCAGCGCAAGAAGGGTTGAGACGTCAGACGCCGGCGGCGGCAGTGCCGTTCCGGCGGGACAGCCACGCGATCACGCGGGGACGGCTGCGGTCGTACGCCAGGTTGTAGAAGAACGCGTAGGGCAGATAGAACAGCACCAGCGCGATGTCCAGCACGAAGGCTTCCCAGAGGCTGATGTTGAGCCACCAGGCCGCCAGCGGGATCACGATCAGGATCAGGCCCAGCTCGAAGCCGAACGCATGCAGCACGCGGATGCGGAACGTGCGGGTCCAGCCGAAGCGGTTTTCGACGCGGTCGAACCCGGCGTTGTAGATCATGTTCCAGACCAGCGCGATCCAGGCGATCACCGCGGTCAGCACGCCCATTTCGAACAGCGACTTGCCCATGGCCCACGCCGCCACGGGGGCACACAGGCCGATGGCGATGATTTCGAACAGAAAGGCGTGGATGAAACGTTCTTTGAGGGTTTTCTTGGCTTGGGTCATGACCCACCTGCGGTCGATTGCTGAAGAGTGACCGCATTGTCCGCGACATTTCCGGTACGAAAAAGATAATATCCATCGGAAAAACCGATACACCTATTGCCGGGCTACTCATGCGCCACTCTCTCGAATCCCTCGCCGCCTTCGCCCAGGTCGCCTCCGAAGGCTCGTTCTCGGCCGCGGCCCGCAAGCTCGGCAAAAGCCAGTCCACCATCAGCGAGACCATCGCCAATCTCGAGGTCGACCTGAACGTCGCGCTGTTCGACCGCAGCCAGCGCCAGCCGTCCCTGACCGCCGCCGGCAAGGTGCTGCTGGGACAGGCCTTGCAAGTGCTGGCCGCCAACGATCGCCTGAACCGCAGCGCCAGCCAGTTGTCCGAGGGCCTGGAGCCCCGGCTCACCGTCGTGCTGTCCGACACGTTCCAGTCGCGCACGTTCGAGGCCATGCTGAGCCAGATCGACGCGCGCTATCCCGCGCTGCGCTTCGAATGCCTGATCGCGGAATACGAGGACGTGGTGGCGCTTGTACAGCAGGGGCGTGCGCACGTGGGGTTGATGGCGGCGCAGGACAGCTACCCGCCGGACGTGGCGCATGCGTGCCTGGCCGAACGCTCCGAAATCGTCCTGTGCGTGGGGCGTTCGCATCCGCTGGCCAGCCTGCCATCGGTCACCTCCGATCACCTGAAGACCGAACGCGAACTGCGCCTGAGCACGTATGAGCTGGACGACAAGGAGGCCACGCCCGCCCATTCGACATGGTCGGCGCCCGGCTACCTGATGCTGCTGGAAATGGCCAGTTTGGGCTTTGGCTGGACCGAACTGCCGCGCTGGATGATTCAGCGCTTCGGCCGCGACCAGCTCGTGGAATTGAAGGTGCCGGGCTGGCCGCGCCACATCCATGTCGACGCGGTCTGGTCCACGCGCCGCGCACTGGGGCCGGCGGGCGCCTGGCTGCTGGAAAGCCTTACGCAGGGATAGCGCGCGCCGGCACGGACAACACGGGATCCGCCTGCGTCAACGCCAGGCGCGTGATGCTGACGCCGTTCGCGCGCAGCCATTCGCCCAGATTCGGATCAGCCAGCACGTCGAATTCGGCGCGCCGCTGGCGGGCCATGGCGCTGTCCTGCCCGCTGCCCAGCGCCGGATGGCACATGATGAGGTCGCCTTCGCGCGCGTTGAACAGCCAGGTCTGCAAGAGCTGTGCGTAGCGGCGCTTGCCGCCTTCGAATGCATACACGCCCAGCAGCCGCCTGTTGGTCCGCAAGCCGCTTGAACGGGCCTCGCGCGCGAGCGTCGACGCCCCCAACGCACCGATTACGCGCGCCTTCATCGACTCCTTCAGCGGAATGCCGCACTGCGTGCCGGGCGCTGTCTGGCGCAGCCAGGGGGCATGCACGCCCGTCTGCGTCCCATAACGCTGGGCGAGCAGCGCCAGGACCCGCTTGCGGATGCCGGGTAGTTGATGCACGTGCTGGTGCCCGTCGACATAGTCCGGCGCGCGTCCGAACGCAGCTTCGAACGCGTCGAACTGCCGGGCGATCTGCGCGTCGATCCACGCCGCATCGAGCAGGCCCGCGTAGGCCTTCAGCATCAACGCGGCCAGCGTGGGCATGGGTTCGGCGCCCGCGCTCAATGTTTCCGACAGATTCAGGTGCAGGCCGATGTCCACATCCTGCGCGGCGAGGCGCGGCGCGTTAGCCGCGAAGGCAGGTCCCAACGTCAGGCAACTGACCGCGCTGACGCGCCGCATGCCGGCCAGCGCAATCATGCCTTCGTCGACGTCCGCATTCATGCCAAAATCGTCACCGCACACCACGACGCGCTTGCTCATCGCCGCCTCTCCGTCTTTCCGTCCATTACATCCCTCATGCGCGCCCTCATCCGGCAAATCAGTCTTTTCATCGCCGTCGGTTGCGCCGCCGCAGCAACGCATTGGGCCGTTGCCGTGGGTTGCGTCGAAGCGTTCGGCGCACCGCCGCTGGCGGCCAACCTGATCGGCTGGATGATTGCCTTCGTGGTGTCCTTCAGCGGCCATTACCGGCTTACGTTCCGACATTCGCCCATACCCTGGACCGTAGCGGCCCGTCGTTTCTTTTTCATTTCAGTGATCGGTTTTTTGATCAATGAAACGGCCTACGCCTGGCTGTTGCACGCCACCAACGTGCCGTACGACACGCTGCTGGCGCTGATTCTCATCGGCCTGGCGTTCGCGACGTTCGTCGCTAGCCGGCTGTGGGCGTTCCGCCACAAAGCCGCTTCCTGAGCGCCGCGTCCACCTGCAACAGCCACATCGCGTGCCTCGCACTGGTGGCGGCGGGCTTCATCCCTTGCAGCGGCGTGTAGACCGCGCCGTCGCCATGATTGCCCCACACCCAGAACCGCGCGCCGTCCGGCGCCGCGCACAACCGGGCATTGAACTGGTCGCCGCCGACCAGCACCTGCGCGCCGGTGACCGGATCGAACTTCGCGGCGTCGTACAACTCCTTGCGCCAGTTGTCGCGCACCGGCACTTCCGGGTTGAGCCAGTCGTCCACCACCCAAGTGGGCCGTGGCGCGCGCGCGTACAACGCCAGGTCGAAGGGATAGGCATGCAACGAGACAAACGTGTCGTCCGGCCGTGCCTCCTGCCGCACCACCTTGGCCAGCGGCGCGGCGCTGCCCCGGGCGTTGAACGCCGCAATGCCCACGGCAATGACGCAGATCCCGGCTGCGATGGCGGCGCTGATGCGCACCAGGCGCGGCGTCATCCCGCCGGTGTCGCCGCGCCACGCCGCCAGAATGACCTCGGCCAGCAGAAAAGCGAGCGGCGCCAGCGCCGGCAGCACATAGCCAATCAGCTTGGAATGCGGCAACGAAAAGAACACCACCACCACGGCGAACCAGACCGCCGCCAGGCGCCGCAGGCCGCGCGTCGGCCCCTCGGCCCAGAACGCGCGGCGCAGGATGCCGCCGCCCCACAGCGACCACGGCAAGCTCAGGCCGGCCAGCACCGGCAGGTAGAACCAGAACGGCTGGGCGTTGTTGAAGCCGCTGGCCGCGAAGCGCTGGAAGTGCTGATAGACGAAGAAGTAGTCATAAAAGCCGGGATACCGCAGCTGCATCAGGACGAACCACGGCGCGGCAACGGCAACGAACACCAGCAGCGCCGGCGGCCACACCAGTGCCGCCAGCCCGCGCCAGCGCCGATCCCAGACCAGCCAGAGCAGCAGGATCGCGCCCGGCAGCACCAGGCCGATCAACCCTTTGGCCAGCACGGCCAACCCGGCCAGCGCCGCGGCAGCCACGGACATCCCGCGAGCCCCTTCCCCGCGTTCGACGCGCAGCGCGGTTTCGGCGGCGGCCAGCACACACAGCGTGATAAGCCCCGCGACCAGCATGTCCAGGTTGGCAAACTGCGCGCCGCCATAGAAGAACGGCATCGTGCAAAGCGCCAGCACGGTCAGCGTGGCCGCAGACGCATCGCGATGACGCCGCACGAAGGCGTACAACCCGGCGGCGGCGGCCCACGCGGCCAGCCACGACGGCACGCGCGCCGCCCACGGATGCACGCCGAACACCGAGAACGACAACTCGGTCAGCCAGTAGTAGAGCGGCGGCTTGTGGAAGTACGGCATGCCGTCCAACAGCGGCACGGCATGCGAGCCGCTGCGCAGCATGTCCCAGGCCACGCCGGCATAGCGCCCCTCGTCGGGCAAGGTCAGCGGACGTATCCACGCCAGCCAGGCCAGCCAGATGCCAACGGCCAGCAGAAACCGTCCTGCCGGCGGGGTCCATTCGGAGCGCGCCGGTTTGCCATGGTCCGCCATCATCAGCCCTGCGCCTTGCCTGCGGGACGGCCGCGGCTGCGCCGCACGACGAACAGCGGCCGGCCTTTCACCTCGTCGAAGATGCGGGCCACGTATTCGCCCACCACGCCCAGCGAAATCAGATTGACGCCCGCGAAGAACAGCACCGCGGTGACGATGGTCGTCCACCCGGAAACGGCGTTGCCGGACGTCAGGTAATCGCCCACAAGAAACGCCGCATAGGCCAGCGCCAGCACGGCAAACACCACACCCACCAGGCTGACCATGCGCAGCGGCCACGTCGTGAACGCGGTCAGGCCGTCCAGCGCAAGGCGAAAGAGGCGCAGCCCGCTGTAGGTGCTGGTCCCGTGCATGCGTTCGTCCGGTGTGTAGGGCACGGCCTCGCCCTTGAACCCGACCCACGCATACAGGCCCTTCATGAAGCGGGTGCGCTCGGGCAGCGCGATCAGCGCGTCGACCACGCTGCGGTCCATCAGCCGGAAGTCGCCGGCGTGCGCCGGCACCTGCACGCCGCGCGCGTTGCTGAGCAGTTGGTAGAACCAGCGCGCGCCCGAGCGCTTGAGCCAGGATTCGTCGGCGCGGTCGCGCCGCACGGCGTACACCATTTCGGCCCCCGCGGACCAGCGCGCCAGCATCAGTTCGATCAAGGCAGGCGGATGCTGCAGGTCGGCGTCCAGGCAGATGACCACGTTGCCGCTGGCGGCCTCCAGTCCCGCGCTCAGCGCAGCCTCCTTGCCGAAATTGCGAGACAACTGCACATGGCGAAAGCCCTCGTGCTCGGTCCATTCGGCCATCAACGCGTCCGTGCCGTCGGTGCTGCCGTCGTCGGCCACGATGATCTCCCAGCTTGTGCACAGCGCAGAGAGCCGGTTGCGCAGCAGCGGCAGCAGCACGCGCAGGTTCTCGCACTCGTTCAGGCACGGAATCACGCAGGTGACGCGGATGTCATACGGCACGTCGGCGGGCTGCGGCGGCCACACGGACCTCAGGGGCAGGGATTTTGCCAGCACCTGCGGCGCTGGCGGGTCGGACCGGAACTGGATGTGCATGGGGTTCTGCAATGACGGAATGCGGGACACGATGCGGTGCAGTATGCGCAGGCGCTCGTCGAATTTTCATGAAATGCCGGCGCGGGCCCGGCCGCTAAAATGGCGGGCATCTCCAATCTTCGGGTTGTCATGCAATACCAAGTCCGTCCCATGCTGGGCAGCGATGTGGACGCCATCCTGCAGGCCCAGGCCCTCGCCTATCCCAGCTTTCTGCTGGAAGGCGCCGGCTTTTTCCTGAACCGCCTCGCGCTCGCGCCGCGGTATTGCTGGGTCGCCCAGCCGCGAGCGTCGGCGGCCCCAGGAGTGCTGCTGGGCTATCTGATTTCCTATCCGTGGGATGCGGGCCTGCCGCCTGCGCTGGATGTGCCGTTAACGGCGCTGCCGGCACGGGCCGATCACTGGTTTCTGCATGATTGCGCGGTCGTGCCGGCGGCGCAGGGCATGGGAGTGGGCCAGGCGCTCGTCGGCGCCGCCGCCGCTTGCGCCATGGACAATGGCCTGAAGTACGCCAGCCTGGTGTCTCTGGCCTCGGCGGCCGGGTATTGGACGCGTCATGGCTATGCGCCGCTTGCCCCGCAGACGCCCGGTCTGGCCGAGAAACTGGCGGGCTACGGCGAGGGCGCCAGTTACATGTCGCGCGCCTTTCCCTTCCCCGCCGCCAGCCCGTCGCGGGCCTGATGGCGTCGCCCTCCCCCGTGTACAGGAGCACTGGGCTGGACGTAAGATAGTTTCGCAGTCCGCGAGCGATGCGGCGGCAATTGGCTTGAACATCGGGTTTGAACAGCTAGTCTTGCTGCGCCCCGGCGGGGCGCGAAGGTTCATATGATCTCCCTTTCGCCCGTCCAATCCCTCCTCGCCTGCTGCCTCGTGCTCGTCATCGGGCGGGTCATGACCGCGCGCATCGGCGTCCTGGCGCGCTACAGCATTCCGGACCCCATCGTGGGCGGGCTGCTGTTCGCCGTGCTGGCCTACCTGCTGTCGACCTGGGGCGGTGTCGCCGTCTCGCTTGAGACCAGCATCAAGCCGACGCTGCTGCTGCTGTTCTTCGGCTGCATCGGGCTTACCGCCAACCTCAAACTGCTGGCGCGCGGCGGTCCCCGCCTCATCGCCTTTCTCCTCGCGCTGATCCCCTTTCTTGTGCTGCAGAACGCCGTGGGGCTGGGCATGGCCTGGCTGCTCGACATGCACCCGCTCATGGGCCTGCTGGGCGGCACGATCACCCTTGTGGGCGGCCACGGCACCGGCGCTGCCTATGCGACGCGCTTTGCCGACTTCAACAACATCCAGGACGTCATGCCCCTGGCCATGACGGCGGCGACACTGGGGCTGGTGCTGGGCGGCGTCGTGGGCGGTCCGGTGGCCGAATGGATCATGCGCCGCCACAAGGTGTCGGGCAGCCTGGACCACACCGCGGCCGAAGGGCACCAGGCCGTCGACCTGAATGAAGGGCATCAGCCGCCCAACCCCGGTACGTTCATCCTGTCCATGACCGCCGCGTTCGTCTGCCTGGTCGTCGGCGGCGTCCTCGCGGGTCTGGTGGAGGACGCGCCGGTCAGCCTGCCCAACTTCCTGTGGTGCCTCGCCACCGGCGTGCTCATCCGCAATGCGGGCCCGCTGGTGGGCATCCGGCTCGACGACCGCGCCACCGACATCATCGGCACGATCTCGCTGTCGCTCTTCCTGGGCATGACGATGATGACGCTGGACCTTTCCAGCGTCGCGCGGCTGGCCGGCCCGCTGGCGCTGATGCTGGCGGTGCAGACGCTGGCGTGCGCGCTGTATGCCGCCTGGGTGGTGTTCCGGATGCTCAAGCGCGACTATGAGGCCGCCATCATGTCCGCGGCATTCTGCGGCTTCGCGCTGGGCGCCACGGCCACGGCCATCGCCAACATGCAGGCGCTCACGCGCCGCCACGGCCCGGCGCCGGAAGCCTTCATCGTGGTCCCAGTCACCGGCGCCTTCCTGGTGGACATCCTGAACGTGATCGTCCTGAGCACGCTGATCTCCTTGCCGTTCGTGGGAGGGATGTAGCCATGTTCAAAAAACTCATGATCATCCTGCTGTGCGCGATGCTGACCGCGTGCGGCCGCGCGCCCGATGCCGACGCGCTGCGCGCGGACGTCACGCGCAGCCTGGACGCGACCTATGGACAGGACCTGTTCCGCATCGCCGACCTCAAGCGCATGGGATCGGCCACGGACAGCACCGCCCCGGCAGGCCAAACCCGGCGCGTCGTGTATTACGACGTCGACCTGGAACTGACCCGCGACATTTCGCTGGGCGCGTGGGACCAGCCCGGCGCGGCGTCATTGGTGACGCTGCTGGGCGCCGGACCGCGCAGCATCAGCGGTGTGAAGTCCGGCGGCAACAAGGCCGGCGATCGCATCGTCGCCCACGCCAGCGCCATCTATCGCGAAGAGGACGGCGCGTGGAAGCTGGTGACGCCCGCGGGCTTCAAGGCCGCGGAAGCGCCGTCGCTGGATACCGGCGCGCCGCCGCCCGTCACGCGGCAGTTGCTGGACACGCTGGACCAGATCACCCACTCGGTGACCTACAGCGCGTCCAGCACGGCCCAGCACGTGGTGCAGCAGGAACTGGAACGCTCGGTGGCGCGCATCAACGGCCGGCTGTCGCGGCTGCAACAGGGTTATCCGTTGGCCGGCGGTCCGGACCGCGGCGAGTACCTGGCCTTCGCCCGCGCCCTGAGCGACGTGGCGCGCGCGCGCCAGATCCGGGTATCGCCACTGATTACCGGTGGCGGGGCCGACAACATCGCGTTGCTGCGCAGCGGCGACGCCGTGGTGGCCCTGGCGCAGGCCGACACCGCACGGATGGCCTACGAGGGCACGGGGCCCTTCGCGGGACAAGGGCCGTTTCCCAGCCTGCGCGCACTGGGCAGCCTGTATCCGGAGATGGTCCATATCGTCGTACGCGACGATCCCGCGATTCGCGGCGTACGGGACCTCAAGGGCAAGACGATCGCGCTCGGTCCTGAAGGGTCGGCGGTGCGCGCCACATTGCAAACCGTGCTGGCCGCGCATGGCCTGCAGGCCGGGCGCGATTACCAGGTGTCAGACACCCCGTTCGTGGCCGCCCTGCCGCTGCTGCAATCCGGGGCGGTCGACGCCGCCGCCCAGGTGATCGGGGTGCCGGCCACGCCGCTGCGCGACGCGCTGATTCCCGCGCAGCTCAAGCTGCTGCCGCTCGATGCCGACGCCATCAAAACGCTCACGGCTGGCGACAACGCACTGATGCCGCTCGACATCGCTGCGGGTACGTATCCCAACCAGGCCGAGCGCATTCCGACGGTGGGGGTGGCGGCGTTGATGCTGACCACCACCGACCTCACGCGCGACGAAGCGCTTGTCGTGGTGCGCGCGGTCTACCAGGCCGGCCAGGACCTGCTGGCGGCCGGATCGACGCAGGGTTCGCAGGTGTCGGCGGCCACCGCCCGCCTCGGCCTGAGCGTGCCGCTGCACGACGGCGCAGAGGAAGGCATCGCCCAACTGGAGCACGGCAAACCGCGCTGACGCGGGTTGCGTCTATGATGGCGCTCCCTATCAGGAATTCCGATGAACAAATTCGATCTTCAAAAGAACCAGGCCCTCAAGCTGGCCGGCCAACTCAAGCAATCGGCGACGCCCGACCGCTTTGGCGCCTCGTCCCAAGTGCCCGACCGCCGCGAGCAGCGCAAGCTGGATCAGGCCGCCGGCCTGGTGCCCTTCCCGCTGAAGCTGTCGCAGGCGCAGGCCGATAAGCTGCGCGCCGCTGCCGCCGAACGCGGCGTATCGACCAACGACCTCGTGGCCGAGGCGCTCGAAAAAGCGCTGAGCAAGTAACCGCGATGCACATCTGGGTCGACGCGGACGCCTGCCCCGCCGTCATCAAGGACATCCTGTTCCGCGCCGCGCAGCGCTGGCAGATGCCTTTGACGCTGGTGGCCAACCAGGCGCTCTACACGCCGCCGTCGCCGCTCATCCGTGCCGTGCAGGTGCCGCGCGGCTTTGACGTCGCCGACGCGCACATCGTGGAGCGGGCGGAAAAGGGCGACCTGGTCATCACCGGCGACATTCCGCTGGCGGCGCAGGTGCTGGAAAAAGGCGCGATGGCGCTCAATCCCCGCGGCGAACGCTATTCGCCGGAAACCATCCGCGAACGGCTGGCGATGCGGGACATGATGGAAGAACTGCGCGCCAGCGGCGTGGACACAGGCGGCCCTCCGTCGTTCAGCCAGTCCGACCGCAAGGCGTTTGCGAACCAGCTCGACACCCTGCTCGCGCGGGTGGCCCGCCAGCAGGCGCCGAAAAGCTGAAACCGCCGGCGGTCGGTGGTCAGTAAAAGGTGATGTATGCCTTGTAGATGATCGCGCCGATCGCGGTGACAAGGCCAAGGCCCATCAGGGTCATGCCGAGATTGCGGTCACGAAACCCGAAGCCGATCAACATGAGCGCCACGCCGGTGCAGATGATGATGAGCATGGTGTTGGTATGCGGACCCATGGCCTTCTCCTGTTTTGCTCGGCAGCGATTCGCCGACTTATCGATGATAGATAGGCGTGCAACAGGCTTGGCGCAACCGGCAGCAGCCAGATTGCGGCAGATCAGAAGAAGATTAATGAATCAAAAACAAAAAAGCCAACCGATGAAGGTTGGCTTTTTGCATACTGCCCGAAGAACAAAACCGATATCGTTAATTACTGCTGCATTACTGCTACGACATGGGCGTTGTCTTTTGGGGCTCTTCGAAGGCTGTTAAGCCTGAGAAGGTCTTTGGTGGGTAGTACTGGGTTCGAACCAGTGACCCCTGCCGTGTGAAGGCAGTGCTCTACCACTGAGCTAACCACCCCGAAAGAGGCGAAATAATAGCACG
>NZ_DAMCTG010000034.1:0-49937 GCF_032113835.1 Achromobacter sp.
CTGACCCCATCGTCGTCGTCGACAACCGCGATAGTGGGAGTGTGGTTCATGTAAGAAAATCCTTCGGGCCTGTCGGATCACGATACGCATCCGATGCCCGGCAGGTTCCTTTATGAACCTTTGCGCCGGCCTCGAAAATCATACGGAGGTTTGTCCCATGCACGGGTCAGGGCGCGGAAATGCCCAGCGCCTCGGCGTGGCGGACCAGATCGGCAAGCGATCTGACCCCCATCTTGCGCATGACGTGACCGCGGTGGATCTTGACGGTGATCTCGCTCAGGCCGATCAGGCCCGCCACCTGTTTGTTCATCAGGCCCGACACCACGTGCGCCATGACCTCGCGTTCGCGCGGGGTCAGGGTCTCGTAGCGGGCGCGCAGGCCGTCCATGGCCGCATCGCGGGAGCGGCGCTGGGTGTCGCGCTCGATGGCGGCGGAGACGGCGTCCAGCATGTCCTGTTCGCGGAAGGGCTTGGACAGGAAGTCGACCGCGCCCGCTTTCATGGCGCGCACCGTCATGGGGATGTCGCCGTGGCCGGTGATGAACACGATCGGCAGGTCGATGCCTTGGCGGATGAGCTGATCCTGGAAGTCCAGGCCGCTGATGCCCGGCAGCCGCACGTCCAGCACGATGCAGCCGGGCGCGTCGGGGATCTGCGTCTGCAGCAGTTCGGCGGGCGACGCGCACAGGGTGGTGCGCAGGCCGATCGAGCGGAACAGGCTGTCGAGCGAGGCGCGCACGCTGGCCTCGTCGTCGACGACGATGACCTGGGATTGCGGGGCGGCGGGCGCGGCGCCGGTGGCGGTGCGGTGGTTCATGTGGAAGGGTTCCCCTGCGTGGTGGCGAGCGTCAGCGTGAAGGCCGCGCCCGCGCCAGGCATGTTGTCGACGGTAAGGCTGCCGCCATGGGCCTGCGCCGTGGTGCGGCAGATCGGCAGGCCCATGCCCATGCCTTGCGGTTTGGTGGTGAAGAAAGGGTCGAACAGGCGTTCCAGGTCGTCTGGCGAGATGCCCGGGCCGGTATCGCCCACGGTGACGGCGACCAGGCCGTCGTCATGGCGCCGGGCGCTGACCGACAACTGGCGGGCCTGCGATTGGCCGGACATGGCCTGGCTGGCGTTGACCATCAGGTTGACCAGCACCTGTTGAAGCTGGATCCGGTCGCCCATGATGAGCGGCAGGCCCGGCTGGATGTCCACGTGCAGCGCCACGCGCTCGCGCGTGAGCTCGTGCGCGACGAGGCGGGTGGCTTCCTCGATGACGGCGCCGATATCCAGCGGGGCCTGTTGCACGGGCGCCTTGCTGAGAAACGCGCGGATGCGCTTGACGATCTCGCTGGCGCGCCGGCCTTCGGAAATGATGCGTTCCATGGCCATCTCGACCTCGTGCAGATCGGGCTGGGGACGGCGCAGCCAGCGCATGCCCGCGTCGCCGCTGGTGACGACCGCCATCAAGGGCTGGTTGACCTCGTGCGCGATCGACGCCGTCAGCTCGCCCAGCGTGGCGACACGCGCCGCGTGCGCGAGCTCGGTCTGCGCCAGCAGCAGCGCGTCCTGCGCCTGCCTGCGCTCGGTGATGTCCACCACGAAGACCAGCACGGAACCGTCCACGTCGTCGGCCGGCGGGAAGGTGATCGTGAACAGCACCGGCACACGCGAGCCGTCCGCGTGCACGACTTCGGTCTCGCCTTCGTGAAAGGCGTCGCCTTGGGCGAACGCCGTCAGGGACCGCGCAAACATGCGGTCGTCCTCGCACAGGATGTCGTCGACGGAGTAGGGCGCGCTGGGGGCGGCCGGCCGGCCCACCATGGCCAGGAACGCGGGATTCATGTCATCCACGTCGGTCAGCCTGCGGACCTGGCCGATGAACTCGGGGTGACGGGCGAGGTGGGCGGTGAGGGCGGCGCCGTCCATGAGGCCCAGGGCGGTCAACTCGGCCCGCACGGCGCGCCAGTCTTCCTGGATGACGCCGATCCGGCTGGCGTCGAACATGCGGCGGTAGCGTCTTTCGCTGCTGACCAGCGCGGTGTAGGCGGCCTTGCGGTCGGTGACGTCGCGATGGGTTTCCATGACGCCGGTGACGCGGCCATGATGGTCCCGCTGCAGCACCCAGCGGCTTTCCAGCACCAGCGTGGCGCCGGCCTGCGTCTTCTGTTCCAACGTGCCGTCCCAGCTACCGGTAGTCAGGAGTTCGGCCTCGATGGCCTCGCGCCGGTCCGGGTAGCGGGTCTGCAGCAGGTCATCGGCGACGCGGCCCAGCGCCATGCTGGCGGGCCAGCCGTAGGCGTCTTCGGCGGTGCGGTTCCAGAAGGTGATCACGCCTTGATCGTCGCGCACGAAGATCATGTCGTGCGACAGATTGAGCAGGCGCGCCTGCGAGGCAAGCCTGCGGGTGGCGCTCTGGAACTGCAGCGCAAGCAGCGCAGTGATGGCGATGGCCGCCAGGCTGACCAGCGCACGTGCGGTGGGCGAGCCCACATGGTTCAGACCGTGGGAATTGAGATACGCCGCGATGGTGAGCACGATGCCGCCCGTGCCCGCCACGATGATGTCCAGGCGCCGGAACGTACGCGCCGCAAGCAGCACCACCACGACATACAGCACGGCCACCGCGCCGTCGAAGTCGGTGAACGTGTCCACCAACGCAATGACCAGCGCCAGAAGCAGGGCGGCCGCGCGAAACAGCAACTGCATGCGGCGCGGGCCCGCGGTCTCCGGAGCGCCGGGACGCGCCTGCTGCGGCGGCTGGCCTGGCGCGGGGCCGAGTGTCGACGTGAGCAAGATCCACCTCTGGGTAAGGGCGCGCGGGCCGAGCAGGAACGCCGGCGGCACGCAATGAGACCCGCACATTATCAGCGATCTTTGGAAGAAGACACGCGTATTTCCTGGGTAAACCTTGGTATGACCCGAGAAAACGATGAGCCGATTTTGCTGGCGGCGCGCCGTGGCTATTCTGGTTTCCATCGGGAATCGATACCCGAATCGTGAAGCCAACCCCTGAAGCCAACCCGGAGAAATTCCATGAACGATCTTTCGCTTCAATCCCGCATCACCGCTCCCCTGCGCACGCCCACCGATCTGGGCGCCGAGGCCAGGGTCGACATCGCCGCCGCCCTGACGGGTTTGCTGGCCGACATGTTCGCGCTGTATCTGAAGACGAAGAACTTTCACTGGCATATGTCGGGTCCGCACTTCCGCGACTACCACCTGATGCTGGACGAACAGGGCGACGAAATCTATGCCACCACGGATGTGATCGCCGAGCGCGCCCGCAAGGTGGGCGGCACGACGCTGCGTTCGATCGGTCACATCCAGCGCCTGCAGCGTCTGCTGGACAACGACGCGGACTACGTGACGCCCGAAGACATGCTGGCCGAACTGGCCGATGACAACCGCCGTCTGACGGGCTTTCTGCGCGCCACGCACGCCGTGTGCGAAGAGCACAACGACGTCGCCTCGACCAGCCTGATCGAAAACTGGATCGACGAGGCCGAGCGCCGCACCTGGTTCCTCTACGAATCGACCCGGGCCGCCCGCTGATCCGGCGCCGGCCAATTGCTGTCCCGATCCTAGCGCCGCGCGCGGCGCGTCCAGGAGACGTTTCATGTCATACGACTATCCCGCGGCCGTCCTGCCTGCCGGCACGACCGCACCGTCCTTCGCCTTGCCGGCCACGCCGGACCAGACGGTTGCGCTGGAAGAATTGCGCGGCCGGCCGCTGATCCTGGCGTTCTACCCCGCGGACTGGAGTCCCGTCTGTGGCGACCAGATGGCGCTGTACAACCAGATCCTTCCCGAATTCCACAAGGCCGGCGCGCAGCTGGTCGGCATTTCGGTGGACGGCGTCTGGTGCCACGCCGCCTTCGCCGCGGACCGCAAGCTGCATTTCCCCTTACTGGCGGACTTCGAGCCCAAGGGCGAGGTCTCCCGGCGCTACGGGGTGTACCGCGAAGAGGAGGGCATCGCCGATCGGGCGCTGTTCGTCATCGACGCCGACGGCGTCATTCGGTGGAGCTATGTGTCGCCGCTGGGCATCAATCCGGGCGCCGACGGCATCCTGGACGCGCTCGACAAGCTGGCCCCCGCCTTGCAAGGAGCGAAATCATGAGCCGCCTTTTCATTCCCGTGAATGCGCAGGACCACGTCGAAGGGCCGGACACCGCGCCCGTGACGCTGGTGGAGTATGGCGATTACGAATGCCCGTATTGCGGCGAGGCCTATCCCGTGCTGAAGGCGGTGCAGCGCGCGCTGGGTGACCGGCTGCGTTTCGTCTTCCGCAATTTCCCCATTTCGCAACTGCATCCGGATGCGGTCGCGGCGGCGGAATTTGCCGAGGCCGCCGCGCAGGCGGGCAAGTTCTGGCAGGCGCACGACATGCTTTATGAGCGCCAGGACGCGCTGAAGGAAAGCGATCTGTTCGCCTACGGCGAAGAGATCGGCCTGTCGCCGCAGGTGCTGCACCGCGCCTTCGGCGGGGCATTCGATTCCAAGATCGAAGTGGACTTCAGCGGCGGCGTGCGCAGCGGCGTGAACGGCACGCCCACGCTCTTCATCAATGGCGTACGGTACGACGGCCCGCGCGATGCGGACAGCCTGATCGACGCCCTGACGCAGGCGGCGCGCAGCGCGCCGGTGCATGCGTGAAGGGGTAGGGACCGGCATCGCATGGTCGCCGCGTTGCCCGGAGGCTTAAGTCTGGCGTTTTGCTGCCGTTACATTTCTCATAGGAAACCCGGCCGGGGGGCAGGCAAGCCCCGCGGCCTCCAAGAGGAAGAGACGCCATGACATCCGTTGCCTCCATCGGCCCCGTGACCACGATCGGTCTGGCGCCCCCCGCCACCGGCGTGACCCGCGTGGGCGACAAGGCCGACATTGCGGCCGTGCCCGCATCCACGACGGTCACGCTCGGCCAAGGGTCGTCCCCCGCGCTGACCTACACCTCGCAGCCGACGGCGGCGGGCGTGGTCTGGGAGCGAGAGGCCGCGGACAAGGTGTCTTCCGTCATCGCCGATAGGATTTCCACCCGCTCACTTGCCGGGCGCCTGGAAGGCGTGGCCTCGGCGCTGCTGGACCGGTTTCAGACCGACGGCAGCAATTATTCGCAGTCTGCGCGTCTGGCGCCGAATGCCGGCCAGGTCGACGCCCTGGGTACCGTGCAGGCAGGTTCGGCCCAGCAGGCCGAGGATGCCTACACGCTGCGCATCACCACGGCCAGCGGTGTGAAGGTCGAGGTCAGCCTGACCAACACCGCGGATGGCATTGGCGTGCAGATCGACGTGGCCGAGGGCGAGCTGTCCGAGACCGAGCGCAAGGCCATCGCCGGTTTGTCCAAGGCATTCCAGGATGCGGTGGACGGCCTGGCGGCGGTGCCGCCGCGCATGGCGTGGTCCAGTCTGGCCAAGTTTGATTCCGCGGTGTTGTCGTCGGTGTCGCTGCAAGCCACGACCACGACGGATGGCGTCGTCTCGCAATCCATCGACTTTTCGGCGGACAGCAAGCAGCGGTCGCTCACCATCAAGAACGCCGATGGCGTGGTGAAGGTCGATGTCGACGTGAGCAAGGCGGCGCTCTTTGGCAACGCGCAGCAGCGCACCGCGGCCGTCAGCGATTATCTGCAGCAGTTCGAAGCCGCGCGCAGCCGGGGCCGGGGCGACGAGGCCTTGATGTCGGTGTTCAAGGACGCATTCGCCGAGCTGCACCAGAGCTACGAAGCGGGCGCCGCCCCGTCCAGCCAGTCGCCGCGCATCGTGGCGGCCGGCTATACGTACCGCAGCCTGCTGTCGGGCGTGGCGGACTTCTCGGCCTCGATCTCGCAGACCATGGACGCGAGCAATCCGTACAAGACCAGCGAAGTCGACCAGTTCAGCTATCAGGTCTCGCAAAACAGCAGCATGAGCGGCCGGCCCTTGTTCGACCTGGACGTCAAGCAGGAACAGCGCGCCAATCTGAACGCCAGCTACCATGCCGCACTGACGCCGCAGCAGACGCTTGATCTGTCCAAGGACAAGGACTCGCAGAACTACAAGTTCATCCAGATCAAGGACGAAATCACCAGCCAGACCGGCATCCAGTACGAGATGGGCGCGCTGGCCGAAGCGACCTTCACGCATACCCGCAACCTGTCGACGCGGGTGCAGGCGTATGTGAAGGGCGAGCTGATCGAAGACACCTTGACCCCCGTGATCGAAACCCGGACGCGCGACCTGCTGTCGCTGGTGCGCGCCGCGGAGCTGGAGCCTTCGGAAAGCGAGCGCCTGCAACGCCGCGACCCGGCGGCGGCCGACGCGATGCTGCTGAGCAAGCATCTGGCGCTGTCGCGCGCGGTGGCGCGGGACCGGCAGGACTGAGCGGTGTGAATCGGGCAAGGCTGCGCGTCTTGCCCGCTCCGCGAGCTGACAATCACCTGAATCGGTAATCAGAATATAAAAACAATGTCGTTCCCGCCCAGGGAGCGACCCGATATCGTCCGGATTCCAAGGGCTCGTCAGCAGCCCATCTCAGGAGAATCCGATGTCCCTACGCACTCTGCTGGCCGGCGCCTTTGCCGCAGCGGCAACCCTGGCCGCCGCGCCGGCCGTTGCGCAGCACGCCAAGTATCTGGTCTCGACGGAATGGCTGGAAAAGAACCTCAATGATCTGAAGGTGCGTGTCGTGGAGGTCAGCGTCAATCCGGGGCTGTATGAACGTGGCCACATCCCGGGCGCGGCCAACGCCAGCTGGCACACCGACCTGGTCGACACCGTCAACCGCGACATCGCGCCGCCGCCGCAGTTCCAGGCGCTGCTGGCCCGCTCCGGCATCAACGCGGACACCACGACCATTCTGTACGGCGACAACAACAACTGGTTCGCCGCGTGGGGCGCGTGGATCTTCGACATCTACGGCGTGGACAACGTCAAGATCCTGGACGGCGGCCGCAAGAAGTGGGAGTCCGAAGGGCGGCCACTGTCCAACAGCGTGAAGGTCCACGCGGCCGGCACGGTCAAGGTCAAGGACGCGAACCCCGCGTTGCGCGCGCGTCTGCAGGACGTCTTGGCCGTGGCCCGCAAGGAGAAGGACGGCGTGCTCGTCGACATCCGGTCAGCGGACGAATACAACGGCAAGATCTTCGCGCCCAATGGCGTGCCGGAGCTGGCCGTGCGCGCGGGCCACGTGCCGGGCGCGGTGAACGTCACCTGGAGCAAGCTGGTGGCCGAGGACGGTACGTTCAAGTCCGCCGACGAACTCAAGGCGATCTACCAGGCGGCGGGGGTGGATGGCACCAAGCCGATCATCACGTATTGCCGCATCGGCGAGCGCTCCAGCCATTCGTGGTTTGCGCTGAGCAAGCTGCTGGGCTACGACGTTCGCAACTATGACGGATCGTGGACGGAATACGGCAACAGCGTCGGCTCGCCCATCAGCAATCCGGCGGGCACCGTGTGGGGCAAGACCTGAGTGAACGCCTTGCGCCTCGTATCGGCCGCCGCGGTGATGGCGGCCATTTTTCTGGCGGCATGGGTCGTGTCGTCGCAGCCCGAGGGCGGACGCACCCTGTCGCTTTCCCTGTTGCTGGGCGCCGCGTTCGGTGTCGTGCTGCAGCGGTCGCGCTTTTGCTTCTATTGCATCGCGCGGGACTTCATCGAGCGCCGCGAGACAGCAGGCCTGTATGCGGTGCTGATCGCGCTGGGCACCGGCGTGCTGGGCTACGCAGCTGTGTTCGGAGCCTTCCTGCCCATCCCGTCCGCGGATCGCCTGCCGCCGGGCGCGCACATCGGGCCGGTCAGTCTGGCATTGGTGGCGGGCGCGTTCGTGTTCGGCGTCGGCATGCGGATTTCAGGGTCGTGCATCAGCGCGCATTTCTACCGTCTGGGCGAGGGGGCGCTGGCGTCGCCGTTCGCCTTGCTGGGTGCTGCGCTGGGCTTTGTGCTGGGGTTTGCGTCGTGGAATGCGCTGTATCTGGGGCTGATCCAGGATGCGCCGGTGGTCTGGCTGCCGCGGCATCTGGGCTATGGGGGGAGTGTGCTGGTTCAGTGCGGTGTGCTGGTGGCGCTGGCGTGGGGATTGAGCCGCGCGGGGCGACGCGCGCCGTCCCTTCGAGCTGCCGCGAAGCCGTCTGCACAATCCGCCTCGCAATCCGCCGCACCGCTTTGGCGCGCTGTGCTTCAGGATCGATGGCCGCCGGTGGTGGGCGGTCTCCTGGTCGGCTTCATCGGCGTCATCGCTTACTTGCGCATTGCACCGCTCGGCGTCACGGCGGAACTGGGCAGCCTTGCCCGCACGGCCGCGGCCGCGTCTGGATGGCTGCCGGACAGGCTTGAAGGGCTGGACACCTTTGCGGGCTGCGCCACGGTGGTCAAGCGCGCGCTGCTGTCGAACAATGGCGTCTTCGTGATGGCATTGGTGGCGGGCGCGTGGGCGGCGGCATTGGCGGCGGGCGCCTTCCGGCCGCGCTTGCCTTCCATGAAAGACATCGCCCGCAACTTCGCGGGCGGTGTGCTGATGGGCTGGGGCGGCATGACGGCGCTGGGCTGCACGGTCGGGACGCTGCTGTCCGGCGTGATGGCTGGGGCGGCGTCCGGATGGGTGTTCGGCGCCGCCTGCCTTGCCGGCATTTGGGCAGCGCTGCGGGTCGGAAGATCGCCCGCAGCCGTGCCGCTTCTTACTTGAACAGCGCGGCGTTCTCTTCCAGCACCGTGTCGGCGCATTGCGCGTCCAGGTTGCCGCCCGGTGCGCCGGCGACGCCGATGGCGCCGATCACGCTGTTGCCGGCCTTGACCGGCACGCCGCCGCCCAGCAACAGGAAGCCCGGAATGTCGGTCAGGTTGGCCGCGCCGGGATTCTTCTGCGCGTTTTCCATCATGGTCAGCGTGGGCGTCTTGGCCGAGACCGCCGTGAAGGCCTTGGCGCGGCTGGCTTCGATGGTGTGCGGGCCGGCGTTGTCGGCGCGCGCAAAGGCCTTGAGCAGGCCGGCACGGTCCACGACGGAGGCGCTGACGTTGTAGCCCTTGGCCTGGCAGGCGGCAACGGTGGCGGTCGCGAGCTTCTGCGCATCGGCCATCGACAAGTTTTGCTCGCTCAACACGGCAGCGTGGGCGGCGCTGGCGAAGGCCAGCGTGGAGAGCAGGGCGGCAAGCGTCAGTTTCTTCATGGTCTGCATCCTTTTCGGGGGTGTTGCGGTAGGAGCAGACAGTGTGGCCAAAAGGCCGCGGGCGCGGTATACGCCCGACTACGCGCGCGCCTCCGTAGCGTTACGGAGGCGCAGCTTCAATCGAGCAGCGTCGCGTACTGGCGGATCAGTTGCGCCAGCGACTCGGCTTCCAGCTTGGCAAAGACGTTGGCGCGGTAGGTCTCGACCGTGCGTGGCGACAGGTCGAACTCGCGCGCGATCTCCTTGTTGCTCATGCCGCGCACGATGCGCTCCAGCACCTCGTGCTCGCGTCCCGACAGGCGCGCCAGGCGGTCCGCCGCCGCCTGCGTGACGGCGAGGCGTTCGCGGCTGGCGATGTGCGTGCGCACGGCCGCCTGCACGGCATCCAGAAAAACGTCATCGTCGACCGGCTTTTGCAGGAATTCCATGGCGCCGCCCTTGAACGCGCGGCGGCACAGGTCCACGTTGGCGTGGCCGGTCAGCATGACCACGGGCAGGTCAGACCGTTCGGCAAGCTGCGCCAGCACGTCCAGCCCGCTGATGCCCGGCATGCGGATATCCAGCACCACGCAGCCGATCACCGGCTGCGCCAGCGCGGCCAGAAACGCCATCGGGTCCGCAAAGCCCGCGCTGCGCAGGCCAACGCTGCGCAGCAGCAGCCCAAGCCCGTCGCGGACCGCGTCGTCGTCGTCCACCAGATAGACCAGCGGGGAGTGATCGTTGGGATTCATGCGGCGGCTCCGGCCTGCGGCAGGCTGACGGTAAAGCATGCGCCCGCCGGGCTGAGGTTGCGCGCGGCGATGCGGCCGTCCATCGACCCGGCCAGCGTATCGCACAGCGCCAGGCCCAGTCCCATGCCCTGGTCGCGCGTGGTGAAGAACGGCGCGAACAGGCGCGGCATGGCATCCGCGGCAATGCCCGGGCCGGTATCGCTGACGCTGAACTGGTAGCTGCCGTCGATTGCCCGGCCTTCCAACGCAATCTGGCGCGTGCCTGAGGCGCCGTCCAGCGCGTCAGCCGCGTTCTGCACGAGGTTGTGCAAGATCTGTTCAAGCGCCACGCGATCGCCCAGAGGCCGCGCGCCGGGGCTCGCGTTGGTCCAGGTCAGGCGGATGCCTTGTCTGGCAAGGTCTGGTTCGCGCAGAAAGCGCAGCGAGGCCACCAGCGCGTCGGGGTCGATCGCTTCGCGCCGCGCGGGGGAACTGGGCTGCACCAGCGCACGCATGCGGCTGATGATGTCGGCGGCGCGCTTGGCTTGTTCCGCGCTGGCAAGCAGCGCGTGGCGCACGACCGGGCGCTCGTCCTCGTCATCCAGCAGGCGTGCGGCGGCGCGGGTTTGCGCCAGGATGGCGGTCAGCGGCTGGTTGAGTTCGTGCGCGATGCCGGCGGCCATCTCGCCCAGCGTGCTCAGGCGTGCCATGGCGGCCAGACGCACCTGTTCCTGTTGCCGCCGCGCTTCCGCGCGCGAGCGTTGCCAGGCGGCGGCGCCGGCCACCAGCAGGCCGCTGGCCGCTGCCCAGGCCAACCAGGCGGTCCAAGGCCAGAATCCGGGGGTGAGCGTGCGGGTGCTGCGCATCTGAAACGGCTGGCTGGCCGCGCCCAGCGGCTTTTGCAGCGCCAGCGTCCAGCCGGGCAGCGCGTTGTTGGGCTGCTTGTCCAGCAGCGGTAGCGGGGTGCGATCCACCGTCAGGGTCAGGTTGCCCAGGCCCGGCGGAAAGTCGGCGGCCGGCACCAACTGCCGTGTGTCGATCAGCAGGCTCCATCCGGAAGGGGAAACCAGCCAGTAGCGCGCGTCGTCCACGGCGATGGTGACGGGGCGGCCGAGCTGCCGCGCGCGTTCCACCGCTTGGGTCAGGCCAGCGGGTGCGGACAGGCTGCCCGCCCAGACGCCGCCCGGTAGATGACCAAGGCCCAGCAACTGCGGCATGGCGGGCTGCAGGCTGGGAAAGAGGCGTTCGGGGGCCGGGGGATGGGACAACGCGGCCAGCGTGGCCAGGACGGCTTCGTGCTGCACCGTCTTCTGGCTCAGCATGCGCTGGGCGATGCTGGTGCTCTGGAAGAAGCGCTCGTACTGGTCCACGTGTTCCTGCCGCGCGATCCAGATTGCGCCCAGAAAGAACAGGACCAGCCAGCAGATGAAAGCGCGTGCGCGCGAGAGGGGATTCACGCCGGCAATTATGCCTTGCGGCAAATGCGCACCGGAATCCGTAGGGCTACGGAGGGTCAGGCGGCCAGCTTGTGGGGGCCGGCGCCGCCCGCGGGCTGCGAATTCGCGGACACCGCCATCTGATACAACGCGGCGACCAGGTCCGACTGCGTCACCAGCCCCTGCAGATGGCGCGCCTCGTCCAGCACCGGCACGCAATGCAGGCTGTCCGACATCGGACGGGCCAGTTCGATCACGGGCAGGCCGGGCGTGGCAAACGGCACTTCGCTGCGCATGCAGTCGGCCACCAGCAGGTCCGGCGCGGATTCGGCATCCGTCGCGACCGGCGTCAGGCGGCTCTTCCGCGCCAGCACGTCGCCCTGCGCAATCATGCCGGCGTAGCGGCCCGCCGAATCCAGCACGGGCAGGGCCTGCACGCGATGCTTGTCGAACAGACGGACCGCGTAATCCAGCGGGTCCTTTTCCATCACCGTCACCACGTCGCGCGACATGATGTCGGCGCAGCGCACGTCACCAAAGCGGCGCACGCTGGCGCGCAGCTCGGCAGCCAGCACGATCTCTTCCAGGTCTTCCTTGCTGATGTCCAGCAGCTCGCCGCGCTGGGTCAGCGCCTCGTCAAGGTCGGCGCGCGAAAAGCCCAGCCGCGCGCTGGGGATCGGATCGCGCGTGTTGTGACCAGCGGCGGGTTCCGCGTGGCGGCGGGGGTAGTTGCGTTTCAGCGCGCCGTTGAAGACCACGGCGATGCACAGCAGGATGACGGAGTTCAGCGCCACGGGCCACAGCGCGAAGGCGTAGCCCAGCTTGGCGACCGCGGGACCACCCAGCACGGCGGTCAGCGCGACGGCGCCGCTGGGCGGGTGCAGGCAGCGCAGCGAAAACATGGCGCCAATGGCAAGCGCCACGGCCACGGCCGCGGCGATGCCGGGAACAGGAATGAATTGGGCGCAGAAGACGCCGATCAGCGCAGACACCAGGTTGCCGGCCATCAGCGACCAGGGCTGGGCAAGCGGACTGGCCGGCGCCGCGAACAGCAGCACGGCCGACGCGCCCATCGGGGCGATGAACCACGGATTGTCCGCGCCCAGCGCGTGGCGTCCCACCCACTCGGTGCAGAACAGGCCGAGCAGGGCGCCTACCGCACCGTAAAGTTTTTCGCGTCCGTTGACGCCCACGGGCGCTGGCGCGAACGACCCCAGCCAGCGCTTGAATGCAACACCCAAGACAATCTCTCCTCGCGACGCATCGATATGTCGCGGGGCGACAATTTATCACGAGGCTTATTTCCTGGCGGCATGAGCTTATGCCGCGCAGGGGGGCGAGGGTGTAAAAGCGGCGGATCAGTCCTTGCCGGTCTCGGCGCCCATGCGCGTCAGCAGCCGCGTCAATAGCGGGCGCATGGCGTGCAGTTCTTCGAGGTGAGAGGCAGACAGGTCTTCCAGCATGCGCTCGGCCTTGGCGGTCAGCACGACCTCGACACGGCGTCCGTCTTCGGGGTCGGCTTCGCGACTGACGAGATCCAGCCGCGCCAGACGGCCTACCAGTTCGGCGGCGGTGTGCGGCCGGATCAGCAGGCGTTCGGCGATTTCACCGACATAAAGTCCGCGCCGTCCGGGCACGTTCTTGCGCGTGCCCTTGATGGCGAGAAGCGCCTGATGCTGCTGCGGCATCAGGTCCAGGCCCGCGGCCGCGCTTTCGCTGAACGCGGCGAATTTTCGCAGCGCATAGCGGAAATCCGCGAGCAATTCGTAGTCGGCGGGAGACAGGCGAGTGGGGGTCGTGGAGGCGTTCACCCGGCGATTCTAATATATATCGTGCTACGATATATATGACTTTTCGCAAACTTCGTGCGAATACTTCCAAACCTTCCTTGACCATGCCCCCCATTTCCTCCTCCGCCAAGCCCGGATTGCGGCTTGGCGACTTCACCACCGACCGCCGCGTCGTCCTCTTGATGGGCCTTGCCATTCCGGTCGGGCTGGCCAGCGTCGCCGCCGCCTGGCTGCTGCTTCGCCTCATCGCACTGTGCACCAACCTGGCCTATCACGGCCTGTTTTCCTTTGCCGACCTGCCCATCACGACGGGGCGGCTCGGACTCGGCTCCGTGTTCATTCCGGTCGTCGGCTGCCTCATCATCGGCCTCATGGCGCGCTACGGTTCCGAGAAGATCCGCGGCCACGGCATCCCCGAAGCCATGGAAGCCATCCTTATCGGCAAGAGCCGCATCCAACCGAAAGTGGCGGTGCTCAAGCCGGTGTCGTCGGCCGTGTCCATCGGCACCGGCGGCCCGTTTGGCGCCGAAGGGCCCATCATCATGACCGGCGGCGCGATCGGCTCGTTGCTGGCGCAGACCATTCACCTGGACGACGGCGAACGCAAGACGCTGCTCGTCGCGGGCGCGGCGGCAGGCATGACCGCGATCTTTGGCACGCCGTTGGCCGCGGTGCTGCTGGCGGTCGAGCTACTGCTCTTCGAATGGAAGCCGCGCAGTTTCCTGCCCGTGGCCGTGGCCGCGCTGGTGGCGGCCGCGACGCGCGCCTTCATCATGGAGCCCGGCCCGATCTTTGCGTATGCCGGCGCGCTGGCCTTCACGCCGTGGCACCTGGTGGCATGCGCAGCCGTGGGCGTGCTGGCGGGCCTGGGTTCCGGCGTGCTGACCTCGCTGGTGTACGCGGCCGAAGACTTGTTCGAGAAGCTGCCGATCCACTGGATGTGGTGGCCGGCCATCGGCGGGCTGGCGATCGGCATCGGCGGGTTGATCGAGCCCGCCGCGCTTGGCGTGGGTTACGACAACATCCGGCACATGCTCGCGGGCGATTTCGCCCTTCAGGCCGTGCTGGTGCTGCTGGTGGTCAAGGTCGCCATCTGGTCGATCGCGTTGGGCTCCGGCACGTCCGGCGGCGTGCTCGCGCCGCTGCTGATCTTTGGCGGCGCGCTGGGTGCGCTGGCATCGCCCGTGCTGCCGCAGGCCGATCCCGGCTTCTGGGCGCTGGTCGGCATGGCCGCGATGATGGGCGGCACGATGCGCGCGCCGCTGACCGCCACGCTGTTTGCCGTCGAACTGACCGGCAACATGCACGCGCTGCTGCCTGTGCTGGCGGCCTGCGTGTTCGCCTACGGCGTGACGGTGCTGCTGCTCAAGCGGTCGATCTTGACCGAGAAGATCGCGCGCCGCGGCCACCACATCAGCCGCGAATACCGCGTGGATCCGTTCGATCTGCTGCGCGTGGCCGACGTGATGACGACGCCGGTGCAGACGCTGCCGGACACGATGACGGTGGCGCAGGCGGTCGCGCATTTCACGACCGCGCAGCCGGTGCATACGAGTTATCCGGTGCTGGACGGGCACGGCGTCGTGGTGGGCGAAGTGACGCGCGCCGACACCCTGGCGTGGGCGCTGCAAGGCGAGCCTGACGAACGGACCCTGGCGCAGGCGCTGGATGGGCGCGAGCTGGTGTATGGGCACGCTGATGAATTGGCCAGTCAGATCGCGGACCGGATGGCGTTGTCCGGCGCGGGGCGGGTGCCTATCGTCGATCGGGATAGCGGTCGGTTGCTGGGGATCGTGGGACGCAAGGATCTGTTCCGGTCGCGCGCGCGGCGATTGCGGGAGGAGAGCCAGCGTGCCGCGTTCTTCCGCCGGGCGCAGACGCCGAATTGACTACACCTCCACGCCGCCTTTACCGCCCGACGCACGCAATTCCCACAGCACGTCCAGCACGTGCTGCGTGGCCGCTTCCACCTGCCCCGCGCGATGCGCGATTCCCAGGGGACGCCACAGCGCGGGCCGCACCGGCCGCATGACGATGCGCGGATCGGGCTGCGGCGCGGTGGCCTCGTGCGGCAGCAGCGTTGCGCCGTAACCCGCGGCCACCAGACTCTTGATGGCGTCGTTGTAGTTCAACTGAATGCGCGCGCGCGGGTTGAGCCCGGCGGCTGCAAACCATTCTCCGGTCAGCCGCGACAGCCGCGTGCTCGCGTCATTCAGGATCAGCGGCCGTTCGGCCAGCCACGCGGGCGTGAGGCGCGCCGGGGCTTTCCAAGACGCAGGCAGAAAGGCCATCACCGGGTCGCGGCGCCACGGACGCAGCACCAAACCGTCAATGGGCGGCTGAGGCAGCGCGACCAGACCCACGTCCAGCGTGCCGTCCGCCAGCCTCAACAACGTTTCCTGCGAAGTCAGCACCGCCACCTGCACATCGATGCCGGGGTGGTCGCGCCCCAGCGTTTCCAGCGCCTGCGGCAGCAGGTGCGCGATGGCGCCGGTCGACGCGCCAAGCCGCACGCGGCCCGCCAATCCTTGCACCTGCCGCTGCACGTCGTCCAGCGCCTGGTCCGCCTCCGCGAGCAAGCGGCGCGCGCGTTCCAGCAAGGTTTCTCCGATGGAAGTGGGGCGGACCTGGCCGCGCTTTCGCGTCAGCAGGGGCGCACCGATGCGGGTTTCCAGGTCCGACACGTGCAAGCTGACCGTGGGCGGCGCCAGATGCAGGGCGCGCGCGGCGTCGGCGAATGACCCCAGGTCGGCAATGGCGACCAAGGTGCGCAGTCGGTCCAGGCTGATTTCGCGCATGGCAGTTTCCGGTTGGATTCAGGTTGCGGATGCGGTGTTCCAAAGCGCCCGCGCCGCAGACGCGTCGGCATCGTTCAGAAAATCTGAACCAAGCGATCATGATATTCGACTTTTCTTATCTCGCTCGTAGATCGAAGATAAGGTCCACTCCTGAACGAATCAGGCAACGCCGAACCACCCGGACAGCATCATGACCCAACCTCTTGTTTTCATCGACGGCGACCAGGGCACGACCGGTCTGCAGATCCACGAACGGCTCAATGGCCGCAGCGACCTGCAACTGCTGACGCTGCCGGAAGCCGACCGCAAGAATCCGCAGCGCCGCGCCGACGCGATCAATTCCAGCGACATCGCGATTCTTTGCCTGCCCGACGAACCCGCGCGTCAGGCGGCGGCGTCCGTCGTCAATCCCAAGGTGCGCATCATCGACGCCAGTTCCGCCCACCGCACGGATGCGGGCTGGGTGTACGGGTTTCCGGAAATGAGCGCCGGCCAGGCCGAGCGCATCGCCCACGCGCTGCGGGTCAGCAATCCCGGCTGCTATCCCACCGGCGCCATCGCGCTGCTGCGGCCGCTGGTCCAGGCGGGCCTCGTGCCTGCCGACTATCCGGCGGTCATCAACGCGGTGTCCGGCTACTCGGGCGGCGGCCGCGCCAGCGTCGAGGCCTATGAAGGCGCGGATGGCCCGCGCGGTCCGGCGTTTCAGGTCTATGGTCTGGGCTTGGCGCACAAGCACACGCCCGAGATCGAACGGCACGCGGGGCTCACGCAGCGCCCGGTTTTCGTGCCGTCTTATGGCGCTTTCCGCCAGGGCATCGTGCTGACCATTCCGCTGCACCTGCGGCTGCTGCCCGCTGGCGTGGATGCCGAGAACATGCACGAATGCCTGCAACAGCACTACGCCGGCGCGGCGCATGTGCAGGTCGTGCCGCGCGACGAGGCCGCCACGCACACGAACCTGAATCCCGAGGCGCTGAACGGCACGAACGATCTTCGGTTGGGCGTCTACGGCAATGCGCAGCACGGCCAGGTGCTGCTGACGGCCGTATTCGACAACCTGGGCAAGGGCGCCTCGGGCGCGGCGGTGCAGAATCTGGATCTGATGCTGGCCGCGATGCGTTGATGTCGCCGGCCGCGCGGAATCCTCCGGCGGCCGTGACAGATCAGGCGCCCTGAAAACACAAGTCTACTTGTCGAGCCAGGGCGCTTCTTTCCAAAGCTGCTGGAACTGCGCTTCGCCCGCCTTCAGCTCTTTCGCATACTCAGCGGGCGGCAAATAACGCAGCGGTGCGAACATCTCCCGGGCCTTGGCCTGAAATTCCGGATCGTCGACCGTACGCTTGACCGCCGTGACCAGCTTCGTGCGCACGTCGTCCGGCAAGCCCTTGGGCGCGGCCAGCCCGCGCAGCGAAGCCAGTTCGAAATCGAATCCCTGTTCCTTGAACGTCGGCACGTCCGGCAGCGCGGCCGAGCGCGTGTTGCCCATCTGGCCCAGGAAGCGCAGCGGCGTGCCGCCTTTCTGGTATTGAAGCGCCTCGCCCACGTTGATGGCGCCGATCGTGATCTCGCCGCTTGCGAGCGCACCGCGCACCTCGCCCGCGCCCTTGTACGGGATGTGGCTGAGCTTCGTGCCCGACGCGCGCTCGAACCGGAGCATGGCCAGGTGGTCGTCCGAACCCGTGCCCGTGGTGCCGACGGTGACCTTGCCCGGGTTCTTCTTCGCGTAGTCGGACAGTTCCGCAAGGTTCTTGATCGAGTTGTCCTTCAGGACCGTGAAGGCGCCAGGATCATCGATCAGATTGCCCAGCAGGTCGAAACTCTGCCAGGTGAAGGCGGTCTTGCGTTCGATGGGAATCGTCAACAGGTTGGGCGTGTTGATGAAACCGATGGTGTAGCCGTCCGGCTGGGCGCGCGCCAATTCCGCGAAGCCGATCGCGCCGCCCGCGCCCGGCCGGTTCAGCACGACGATGCGCGCGTCACCGCCCAGATGCTTTTGCAGGTAAGGCGCCATCATCCGCGCGACCAGATCGGTGCCGCCGCCCGGTCCGTAAGACACGATCAGGTTGATCGGACGGTCCGGATAGCCGGCGGCCTGCACGGCGCCCGAAAACAATGCGGCGCCCGCAAGCAGGGTGGCCAGGGTGCGCAGCGTGCGGCGCTTGTTTTGTTGTTGCATGGTTGTCTCCTCAGTGGTTCTGGCGGTCACCGCGCCGGCCTTTTTACCTGGACCGGCGCGTGTGCCGCGTTGTTATGTCAGCGTGGCGATACGTTTGGCGGCCTGCGGCCACACCTCCGGATTCACGAGTTGCGGCGGCCGCTCGCCGCGCAGCATCGCGGCTAGCTGCGTCGCCGATGAACGCGCGACGCTGCGGCGCGCCTCGTGCGTGACGCCTGCGGTGTGGAAGGTGGCGACCACGTTGTCCAGGGCCAGCAGCGGGGCCGAGCGATCGGGCGGCTCCTGTTCCCAGACATCGAGCCCCGCGCCCCGCAGATGCCCACTACGCAGCGCGTCGTGCAATGCATTCTCGTCGTGGATGCCGCCGCGAGCCGTCGAAACGAACACCGCGCCCGGCTTCATCGCCGCAAAGGCCTTCGCGCCGATCAGTCCTCGCGTGGATGCGTCGAGCGGGCAATGCAGCGACACGATGTCCGATTGCGACAGCAACTCGTCCAGCCCGACGGGTTCGGCGCCCCGGCTGCGGATGGTCGCGGCGTCCAGCAACGGATCGTGGGCGATGACGCGCAGGCCGAAGCCTTGTGCGATGCGGGCGACGCTCGTGCCGATCTTGCCGATGCCCACCAGGCCAATCACGCTGCCGTGGATTTCATGGCCCATCAGATCTTCGCGGGAGAATCCCGTGTCCTGGCGCAGGCGGTTGTGCGATTCGACAATTCGCCGTTGCACGGCCAGCAGCAGCGCATACGTGTGTTCGGCCACGGATTCCGCGTTGCCGCCGGCCTGATTCACGACCGCGATGCCGGCCGCGGTGCAGGCCGCCACGTCGATGGTGTCGTAACCCGCGCCGCCCGACGACACGCACACCAGATCCGGGCATTGCGCGATCAACTCGGCGTTGACGAACCACTGGCGCGGCAGTTCGTCCTTGGCCGCGGACACGTGGTAGGCGTGCGCGGTCTTCAGACCGGCCAGCGTGCGGGCGTCGTCGCCGTTCGCAGGAAGCACCGACAACGTGATCCCGGGCGTGGCGCCGATGATCTCGTCGAACACCGGATTGAGCCAGAGGTCCAGCCTGCAAAGGCGTGCCGTGTGGCGGGGCGTTGCGGCCATCACAGCACGCCTCGCGACTTGAGGGCCGCGTCGACCCAGTTGCGATCCAGCGTGCCGCGCTCGATGTCCTTCAGGACTTGCGCCTCGGTTTGGGCGATGGCGCGAACGCGTTCTGCGATGGCCGGCGCCTCGTCCGGGCGGATGGCCAGCAATCCGTCGGCGTCGCCCACCAGCAGGTCGCCAGGCATCACGACCATGCCGTCCACGGTGACGGGCACGTTGATGGCGCCGGGGCCGTCCTTGTAAGGCCCACGATGCGCGACGCCGCGGGCATAGACGGGGAAGTCACCCTCGCCGATGGTTTCGCTGTCGCGGATGGCGCCGTCAATCACAAAGCCGCCAAGGCCACGCTTGGCAGCCCAGCCCACCATGATTTCTCCGATGATGGCGTTGCTCATGTCGCCGCCCGCGTCGACCACGATGATGTCGCCGGGCAGTGCGGTATCAATCGCCTTGTGCACCATCAGGTTGTCGCCCGGCCGGGTGCGCACCGTGAAGGCGCGACCCAGGATCCGGCGGGTCCGGTGAATCGGCCGCAGCGACGACGTGCCCGTGCTGCGGCTCATCGCATCGCTGATGTTTGCCACCGCCAGGTCTTGGTAAGCCGCAAGCGTCTCGCGGCTGGGGCCGGGGGGGCAGTCGTGCAAGGTGAATCCAAAATCCGGCATGTCGCCTTGTCTCCAGAGTGGTTGTTTGTGGCGACTCTACGCCCGCAAATTCCGGAGATAAAGCGAATAATTTGACAGCGGAAATAACGCTTTTCGGAAACAGTAGGGAGGTGCAGCCGGCGTGGCTCGCACTCAAATCATGCCGGTGGGCGCGTGGAAATCCAGGCAGGCCTCGGCATGCACGCGCAACGTCTCAAGCATCGGCCGGGTATCGTCACGGCGCCATTGGAAGGTATAGGTGAGGGGGCGTAACGGCGGAAAGGCAGGCAGGGATTGCAAGTGACCCCGTTCGATCAGAATCTGCGCCCACGCCGACGGCAGAAAACCCAGCCCCAGACCTTGCTGCAACATCGCCGCGATGCCGCCCCAGCCGTTGCAGCATTGGTTGCGGCCGGGCGATACGCGTTGCTCGGTGAGCCAGTCATCGAGAATGCGGATGGCGCCCGAGCTTTGCGGAAGTGTTATCAGCGTCAGGCCCGGCAGGTCCGCCGGCGTGATAGCGGCCGGATTCGGCACCGCGCTTGGCGCAGCGACCCATTCGAATTGCGCACTACCGATAACGCGCGACGCGATGGAAGGGCGGGACGAGGGACCCGCGATCACCGCGAAGTCGAGTTCGCCTTCCTCCAGACCGCGCTCGACCAGTTCCCCGACGCCCACGAATGGCTCGACCAGCAGGTTGGGATGGGCGCGCTGGATGACCTCGATCAGCTGGGACATCCAGGTCAGCGACGTGAGTTCGCCCGCGCCAAACCGGCAGCGACCCGAGTAGCTGAGGTTGTTGCTGGCCTGCTGCATGAACTGGTCGGCGTTGCGCAACAGATCCTTGGCGTGCGGCACCAGCTGTTCGCCCAGTGCTGTCAACGTCGCGCTGCGCGCGCTGCGGCTGAACAACTCGGCGCCAATGGACGATTCCAGTTCACCAATGCGCTTGGACAATGAAGAAACCGAAATATTGAGGCGATTCGCCGCAATGGCGAAATTCTTGCACGTGGCGGCCCAGTAAAAGGCCTCAAGTTGCTTTAGCGTCATGGGGGGCGGCAGGCAGGGCGATATCGAGAGTGAACAAAAGTGTATGAAAGGCCATCGATAAAGTCACTTTATTCAAACGGCGTGCGCGCCTATAGTCCCCGCCGATACCGACAACAATAGACGGCCGCTCGCCACAGCGGCCGCCGGAGGAGCCCGACATGTCCGATCCCTTGCGCCGAATGCTCAGCCTGCACGACTTCGAAGCCGCGGCCAAAGCGCTTCTGCCCGCGCCCATCTACGCATACGTATCGGGCGCCGTGGAGGACGGCCAATCGGAGCGCGGCAATCGCGAGGCATTTGCCGAATTTGCTTTCCGGCCGAAGGTGCTGGTGGACGTGTCCGCACGCAGCACACGGTGCACGGTGCTCGGCCGCGACTATGCGGCACCCGTAGGCGTGGCTCCCATGGGCATCTCCGCGATCTCCAGCTATCGCGGCGATGTGGTCCTGGCGCGCGCGGCGGCCGAGGCCGGCGTGCCCTGCATCATGAGCGGCTCGTCGCTCATCCGCCTGGAGACCGTCGTGGAGGCGGCGCCTGACACCTGGTTCCAGGCGTATCTTCCCGGCGACGATGCGCAGATCGCCGCGCTGATCGACCGCGTGGCGGCCGCCGGCGTCAACACGCTGGTCCTGACGGTCGACACGCCCGTCGCCGCCAACCGCGAGAACAATGTGCGGGCAGGCTTCTCCACGCCGCTACGACCCAGTCTCGGCCTTGCCTGGCAGGGGGTGACGCATCCGCGATGGCTGTTTGGCACGTTTCTACGAACGCTAGCGCGCCACGGCATGCCGCACTTCGAGAACAACTACGCCACACGCGGCGCGCCCATCATGTCGTCCAGCGTGCTGCGGGACTTCTCCGACCGAGGACACTTGAACTGGCAGCATGTATCGGCCATCCGCCGTCGCTGGAAGGGGCACATGGTGTTGAAGGGGATTCTTCATCCGGACGATGCGCGCGCCGCGCGCGCCTTGGGCATGGACGCGATCATCGTCTCCAACCACGGTGGGCGCCAACTGGACGGCAGTGTGTCGCCCCTGCACGCCTTGCCCGCCATCATGGATGCCGCGGGCCCCATGGAAGTGATGCTGGACAGCGGCGTGCGGAGAGGTACGGACGTATTGAAGGCGATGGCTCTGGGGGCGCGCTGCGTCTTCGTCGGCCGTCCGTTCAACTATGCCGCGACGGTGGCCGGCCAACGCGGCGTGGCGCACGCGATAGGGCTGATCACTGAGGAAGTGCGGCGCAACATGGGGTTGCTGGGGGTGGTTGATTTGAAGGAATTGAGCGCGGGGTTTCTGCAGCGCGCGGGGGGTGATGTGCCGCGCGGGAGCACCAATACGTAAATCGCCTGGCGTTGGCCTATGCGAGATGGGTACGGCGTACCGTTGCGCGTTCAGCCGATTCGCACGCCTGGCCACAGACGGGCGGAAGGTAAAGCGGCGGCATTGGGCGGCGATCTGCTTCGAATAGTGCATTTGACCTAGAATGCCGGCACCACTTTCCTGCGGCGCCGCCGCCGATGCCGTGTTGCTGCCTCCTACGAAAACTGTTCCGCCGGATTCGCGCATTGCGCGCATATGCACGACCTTCGCGCTGGGGCTGTCGCTATTCATGACGCTGCCGACGCTGGCGCACGCGCAGACCGGGCCAGCAACGGTCCCGGCTTCCTCCGCGAACGCCGTACAGCCGCTGGGCGGCGACTTTGAACTGGAAGGCGATTCGGGTTCGACCCTCCAACAGCTCAAATTCCGCGGCAAGCCATACCGGCCCCTGAACGCGTACAAGTTTGCGCACGTCAGGGCGCTGGGCCCGACCCAGGGCGGTCAGCCGATCCTCCTGGCGGTCTCGAACGATTTCATGGGCGTGGGCACCATTCTGATCGCGGTCCAGATCGGCACACCGCTCGCGCGCGTGTTGAGCCCCTCCGTCGATGTGCGCGACCCGGACATGGGTCTGGCGCAGCCCGGACGTCAGGACCTGCTGCTCTTCACCGCCGGTTCGCGGGCGCTCGTGACGTCGACGGGAAAGGTCCTGTGGTTTGAACACCTGCAGCCCAAGGAGCGCCTGCAGTCGACCCCGCTACTGGTGTCGGTGTCGCCAGACAATCGCCACGGCGCCGTGCTGCTCGACAACGAGATCCGCCTGAGCGTCGCGGACGAGGGTCCGTATGCCACCGTCCCGTTCACCAGGGCAATGCAGCGCGATGCCTTCAAACCGGCGTGGGACCAAAGCGCTGCACGTGCGCGCAAGGCGCTCGACGAAGGCAAACACATCGATCAGCGCCGGCTCTACGACAACATGAGGGCGGAATGGATCAACCGGAATTTTCGATGGTTGGAAGGCAAGGGCGGTTGGCAATTTGTGGGGCAGGGGTTGAAGCCCATTGCGCTGCCGGTTCAACCGCGAAAGGAGCAATGAGATGACGCCGATTTCCGTGGTGAATGGGTTTCGGTGGCTGGCGCTTTCTTGCGTAGTGGCCCTTGCCGGCTGCGCAAGTTCCGCCGACGTGTATGAAAAGCATGTGCGTACCGAAGATGCCAATCCGGCGGACGTGGTGATGACGCTGGATGTGGCGTTCGCACGGGCGCCGGATTACGAGCCTCGGACGCTAGAGTACGGGTCGACGGTGAAGCGGGTGGAGTATTCGGGCTATCCCAGTATCGAGGTTCCGTTTTATCAGAAGGGCGTGGGGTTTGACTTGGGCGTGTTGGGTGATCCTAGGACACTGCTGGCCGTGCCGTACCCGTCGCCCACGACTCGGACGACGTCTGCGCAATTGAAGATCTTTGGTGAGCGTCTGGACGCTACGCAGTACCGGTTTGTGGTGTTGCCACGGGCGGGATGGAGCAGTACGAATAGCTTCCAGGTTTCGTTTGCGGTCAATGGGCGGCGCGAAGGGATGACTTTCGCTTACAGCACTAAGAAGGTTTGCGAGAGCCGGTTTGATGTGACTACGCCGACTTATGGGTTTGGGATGTCGGTTGCGGCTGGATTCCCTGGAGGAAAGGCGGGCTGCCTGAAGGCGTGTGATGCTCGGCCTGGGTATCCGGGGCAGTGTGCGTTTTTCTCTGGTGTTGAGTAAGCCCCGACAGACCCCTTTCGACCCCATTTCAGTCGTTCAATCAACCATGCAACGCTTTCTGACCCTGCTGCTTCTCTCCGCGCTTGCCCTCCTGATGGCGGGTTGCGCTTCGACCAAGACCTACACCGAAAACGTCTCCACTTTGATGGTGTCGTCGGACGGCAAGACGTTTGCGGTCCTGGGCCCGCAGTATCACTATCTGTTCGACATGCCGCCCGCGATGGCGCAGGCGATGAGAGCTGACTTTCGCACCCGGCTGACCGCAGGGATTCCGCGTAACTTTTATGTCGGGGCCGACGGCTTCACGTGGGGCTACGTTCGCTTGCAACTGATGGACAATGCCACGCCGCGTGATCGGGAACAGGCGCTGGCCATGCACTTTCAGACCACAAAGGAAGGGATGGTCTATTACACCCACCACCTCAAGGGCAAACGCTATCTTGCCGGCCCGGCGACACCGGGTGCGGCGGGGGCGGGCGGATCCACGCAGACGGCGCTGGACCAGTCGTATCGCATTACGGTGCAAGACTCGCAAGGTAGCGCGGACATGGCGCGCGCGCTGTCGCCTGTGATCTTCCTGGCGGGGACGGGGTTTGTCGTGGCGAATCCGGCGATCGTGCTGTTCGCTTTGCCGGTGGCGGGTTTGGAGCCCTAAGCGGCCCGTCGTTGTGCGCGCGACATGGCCCGGAATGAAGCGGCTCATCCCAAGTGATTGAGCCATCAACCGTTTTGAGCGCGTCAACGTATCCAGGCAGCGGTAAGGTGATCGGCAAGCAGCAGGGAGCAGCCTATGTCGCCGGTCGATCTCTGTCCTGGATCGGACGGCGACAAGAGTTCGTTGTGATCGGCTTTACATGTAGCTCAGGACGGGAATCGGGCTTCAGGTCTTGATTCTGGGCGCTGACATCACGCCTGTAATACGATCATGACCTCGCGATCCCTTCCGTCGTCCAGCAAGGGGATTTCACCCGATTTCTGCAGCACGCCATCAAGCGTCACGTACCCCGCGCCATTCTCGGATTGTCCGCGCACGGCGGTCACCGAGTACACCGTAGCCCCGTGCCGGTAGTGCAGCTTGAAGGTGTTCCAGTCTGCGGGCAGGCAGGGGTGAAAGCTCATGGATGCGCCGCGCCGGCGCATCCCCAGCACCGATTCCAGGATCAGGCGGTACATCAGGCCCGATGAGCCGGTGTACCAGGTCCAGCCGCCACGGCCTCGCTGCCCGGGCGTGGTGTAGATATCGGCGGCCATGACATAAGGCTCCACCTTGTAGACGGCGGCTTTTGCGGGGGAGTCGGAATGGCTGATGGGGTTTAGCATCGTCAGCAGGTCGCCGATGCGCGCATCTTCGCCAAGGCCGCAGAATGCCATGGCGGTCCAGATGGCGGCGTGGGTGTACTGGCCGCCGTTCTCGCGCACGCCAGGCACATAGCCTCGGATGTAGCCGGGATTCAGGCCAGAGGAATCAAAAGGCGGATCCAGCAGCCGTATCAGTCCGCGCGCGTTGTCGATCAGTTGGTCGTCCACGGCCTGCATGGCCAGGCGTGCGCGGTCTTCCCGGGCGGCGTCCGACAGCACGGCCCAGCTTTGGGAGATGGCGTCGATCTGGCATTCCGGATTCTCGGCGGACCCCAAGGGGCTGCCGTCGTCGAAATAGGCCCGCCTGTACCACCCGCCGTCCCAGCCGGACGCTTCAAGACACACGCGCAGCCGGGCGGCTTCCGATTCGCAGTGCGCGGCGAACGCCAGGTCTTTCTGCGCACGGGCCACTGGCGCGAACCGCGTCAGCGTGTCGTAAAGGAAGAAGCCGAGCCAGACGCTTTCGCCGCGTCCCGCTTCTCCGACTTTGTCCATGCCGTCGTTCCAGTCGCAGGAGCCGATCAGCGGCAAGCCATGCGCGCCGCCGGCGCTCAAGGCGTGCGACAAGGCAAGGGCGCAGTGCGCGTACAGGCTTGCGGACTCCCTGGACGCAATGGGGTGGTCGTAGTTGGACGACTCGCCGGGGTTAAGCAGGCGGCCTTCAATGAAGTTCACTTCTTCCGCCAGCACGCCTGTGTCCCCCGTCACCTTCACATAGTGGCAGGTGGCGAACGGTAGCCACAGGTAGTCATCCGAGCAGCGCGTGCGCACGCCGCGGTTCGTGGGCGGGTGCCACCAATGCTGCACGTCCCCCTGCACGAATTGCTGGGCCGCGCAGCGCAGCAGGTGGTCGCGTGCCAGGGCGGGGCGGGCGAGCACCAGCGCCATGACGTCTTGCAGTTGGTCGCGAAAGCCGTAGGCACCACCAGACTGGTAGTGGCCGCTGCGTGCCCACAGCCGGCAGGCCAACGTCTGGTAGAGCAGCCAGCCATTGGCCAGCGTATTGACGGCCGTGTCCGGGGTGTCGATGCGCACGACACCCAGCGCGTCCCGCCAATACCGCCTGACCGTCTGGAGTTCGCTGCTGGCCGCGCCCGGCTCGCTGTATTGGCGCACCAGTCGCCTGACTTGTTCGATTCCCTGCGCCGACGCGCCGAGGTGGAAGAGGATTCGCACGTCCTGACCGTCCTCCAGCGTGGCCGGGACTTGGATGGCCGCGCAGGGATCGAGTCCCGCGCCCGTCCTGCCCGAGAGCCGGCTGCGGCGCAACGCTTGCGGGTGGCGCAGGGTGCCGTTCCTGCCGATGAACTCCTTGCGGTCGCCGGTCATGGTCCGGCTCGCGCTGCTGGTGTCGAACCACGCGATGTGCCTGGCAAAATCGGTATTGAAACTGTTGCGTGCCAGCAGTGAGCCGGTGTCCGGATCGATCTCGGTCGTGATGTGCATGGAGGTCTTGGCGCGCAGGTCGCCTAGCACCCATTCCACGTAGCCGGTTGCCGACAGGCGACGGCGCCGCCCCGACCGGTTGCGCAGCGTCAACGCGTAGAGCTTCACCGGCGCATCCTGGGCGACATGGACGCACAGTTCGGATTCGATGCCGTCTTCCAAGTGTTCGAACACTGTGTAGCCAAAGCCGTGGCGCGTGACATAGGCGGACTCGCCGCCCGCCGGATAGGGCGCGGGGGACCAGTAGTGGCCGCTGAGTTCGTCGCGTAGGTAGAAGGCTTCTCCGCAAGCGTCGCTAACCGCGTCGTTGTGCCACGGAGTGAGCCGGTACTCGTGGGCGTTCTCGCTCCAGCTATAGGCCTGTCCGCTTTCGGACACCACCGTGCCGAAGCCGGCATTGGCGATGACGTTCACCCAGGGCGCCGGCGTGCGCTGGCCCCGGCTTGTGGTGATCACGTATTCCTCTCCGTCGGGCGTGAAACCGCCCAGCCCGTTGTGATGTAGTAGCTCGGACTGCTCCTGCGCGGCGGCTGCTTGCGGGGCAGGCGGCAGGGGCGGCGTCGAGATCACCATGGGCGGAGTGCGGATCTCCGGCAGACCCAGACGGTTCACCTGGTTCGCCAGCGTTCCCAGCGCGTCGCTGAGCGATATGCGCGACACCGCCAGCAGCAGCGTGCGGTCTTCTTCCGATATCTGGTCGCCGGGGCGCACAAAGATGCCGCCCGGGCGGTCAATGATGTGCGCCTCCACGCCTGCGGAGATCAGGCCCATCATGCGGTCCTGAAGCGCCTGGCGGTAGCTGCCCGTGTCCTCGTTCCAGATCACCAGATCCACCGCCACGCCCTTCTGCCGCCAGTAGGCATGCGCCTGGACCAGTTGGCGAACCAGCTCGAAGTTTGCCGGATCTTTGATCCGCAGCAGCACGATGGGCAGGTCGCCCGAGATGGCGTATCCCCACAGACCCGATTGTCCGCGGCGATTCTTCAGCAGCGTCGCCGCCTCCGCGCGCATGGCCGGGTTCTGGTAGACGATGGCGTTGGCAAGCCGCGCATAGAGCTGGGCGTCCGCCTCGGTGGCGTTCAATTGGCGCACGATTACCTGCGCGTGCGTCCACGCCAGTTCCAGGGCCCGGTCGGCCAGGTGGCGATCCCGGTATTTGCTGATCAGGTTCATGCAGGCGCTGCGGCTGTCGCCCACGCCCTGCACCAGATCGATGACCGCGGATTCCTCCGCCTCCAGGGTGATCTCGCAGCGAATCGCGGAGATCGGGTCCAGCACCGACCCCTGGCTGTTCGTCAACGGCGCGTCGCCCTCCAGCGCCTGGGGATCAGCCGCCGAGCGGCCTCGGCCCAGGAAGATGGACCGGTCGGTTTCATAGGACGCCGTGCCGGGATTGCCGCCATGGATGGCCAGTAGCTGGAACATCCTGGGCGGATTGTCCGCTGGGCTGCGGCCCCGGCGCGAGCACAGGATGGCGCGTTCGGACGGAACGATCTCGGTCTGCACAAAGAGATTGCTGAACGCCGGATGCAGTTCGTCCGCCATGGGCGGCGCGATGACGACCTCGGCATAGCAGGTGATTTCTATGGTCCGCCGTTCGCGGCTCCGGTTCGTCAGGTGGCAGCGCCGCAGCTCGATATCGTCTTCCGGGGACACGACGATTTCGGTGTGCGTGTCGATCTGATGGTCGGTGCGGCGGAACTCGGCCCGTCCCTCGGAGAAGATGACTTCATAGTGGTCCGGCCGCGTCAGGGTAGGCTGGTGCGACGTGGACCAAATGGCGCCGCTGTCCTTGTCCTTTAGGTAGCAGAACGTGCCCCAGTTGTCGCAGGTACCGTCTTCGCGCCAGCGGGTCACGGCCAGGTCTCGCCAACGGCTCGAGCCCGCGCCGCTGTTGGTGACCATGACGTGATAGCGTCCATTGGACAGGAGTTGCACCTCGGGAATGGCGGTGTCGGGGGTATCCAACACGCGCACCGACGCTTCTGGCAGTCCCGACGCGGTGCTGCGGATGACCGATAGTTCCACGGCCTTGGTGTAGGACGCCGCCGCGCGAGGGATCCGCTCCTGCAGCAGGAGCAGGGTGGCCTGGAAGGACGGATCAGCTTCAAAGCGCGCCTGCATCGTGCGTCCCAGCAGCACGCTTGCGATCGATAGGAACCCCATTCCCTGGTGGTGCGCCATGTAGGCATAAATGATGGCGCCGGTCTTGCCCGGCGGCAGGCGGCGCGGCGTGTAGTCGATGGCCTCGTAGAATCCGTAGCGACCCAGCAGGTTCTCCTTGGCCAAGCGCTGCAGGTTCCGGCACGCCTCGTCGGGTGACACCATCAGCGCCAGAATGGATGCGTACGGAGCCACGACCACGTCATCGGCAAGCCCCCGCTTCAGACCGAGGCCCGGCACGCCGAACGCCCGGTATTGGTAATTCATGCCAATGTCGAACAGGTTGTACGCGCTTTCGGACATGCCCCAGGGAATGCCGAGCTTGTCGCCGTACTCGATCTGGGCGCGAACGGCCGACTTGCAGGTCTGCTCCAGCAGAGTATGCGCGTAGGACGGCATGACGAGCCGCGGCATTAGGTATTCGAACATCGAGCCGCTCCACGACAACAGCACCGTGCCGCCCGCGGCGCTGCTGAGCTGCCTGCCCAGGGCAAACCACGTTTCCTGCGGGAGCTGGCCTTGCGCGATTGCCACGAAGCTGCAAAGGCGGGCCTCGGAGGCCAGCAGGTCGTACAGGCCCTCGTCGCGCCTGCGCTCGGTCAGGTTGTAGCCGATGGCCAGCAGGCGGCTGCCCTTGTCGTACAGGAACCCGTAATCGGCCACCGCCATCTCGGCCAGCGTGTCGGCCAGCAGGGCAATCAAGGCGAGGCGTTCGCGGGCCCGCTCGCCCGCCACGACCACGGAAAGTTCGGTCTCCAGCAGCCAGGCCCGCTCGTCGGCGGAAGTCTCCGGCAGCGACAGCCGCTCGCGCAGGGCGGGCAGCAAGCCCGTGGCCTGACCCGCGACCTGCTGCAAGGTCGGGATGGCGTTCAATTCGGGCATGTCCCCCCATGCGGCGCCGGCGGGCGAGCCTCGCCAGGGCGCCAGCAGAGCCAGCTCGTCACGCGCGGCCTCGCATTGGCGCAGCAACGCGTCGCCGTGGCACAGCGCCTGCGCGAATTCCGGCGCCGCGTAGCGTGCGGTCAGGCCGGCGGCCAGTTGGCATAGCCGGTCGAGATGCTGCCTGGCTTGGCCCAAGGTCACGGGACCTGACAGGGTGGCGGACGCCAGTGCGTCGGCCAGCGCCTCCAGTTCGGGCGAATCGTCAGCCGGGACGGCTTCCCGCAAGACCGCGAATGCGTCGGCGCAACCCTCGAATGTCCGGGGATGCAGGATGGGCGCCTGCGCCAGTTCCAGTAGGCCGGGGCGCAACGTGAGCAGGTGGCCGGCAAGATTGCCGCTGTCAACGGTCGAAATGTAGAGCGGGGCCAGCGGCTTCAGCGTGACGGTGTCGTACCAGTTGTAGAAGTGGCCCAGATAGCGCTCAAGCGTCGCCATGGTGCCCAGCGACGCCTGCGTCTTTTGCAGCAGGCGGCCCGCCTGCAGGTAACCAAAGTCGTAAGCGGCCAGGTTGGCCAGCAGCGCCAGCCCCAGGTTGGTGGGCGAGGTGCGGTGGGCGATTGCCGGGGACGGCTGGTCCTGGATGTTGTCGGGTATCAGCCAGTTGTCTTCCGCGCCGCCGTGGCCGTCGAAGAATGACCAGGTCTTGCGCGCCAGCATTCTCAGGAACTGGTTCTGGTCGAGGGACAAATCGATCGGGGCAAGCACCGGCGGGCGGCTCAAGCGCCAGGCGATGGCAGGCATCGCCACCCAAAGTGCCAGAACCGGCAAGGAGGCCACCCAGGCCGATGGGTTCAGCAGCACCACACCTGCGCCGATGGTGGCCGCGAGCACGGGCGAGCCCCAGACGGAAAGCAGGAACGGACCGGAACGCGTCCCGCCGTCCCGGTTGGTAATGCTTGACGCCTTCCATTCCAGCAACCGCCGGCGCGAAATCAGCCGGTACAGCGTCCTGATGACCGCGTCCAGGCTGTACAAGGCTTCGTGAGCCAGACTGGTCAAGGAAAACGCCGCCCGCGTGAATTGCTGCAGCGTGGGCGCCAACCAGCCGACCAGATGCCGTGACAGCTCGACGTTTTCTTCTTTCCTTACCCCGCTCAAGGCGGAGGCGAACAGGGCGGGCAGGAACAGGATAATCACACAGGCGACCGTCCACAGGTACGGGGTCGGCAACAGCATCCAGCCCAGCGCCAGCAAAAGCACAAGACTGGCCGGGACCAAGCTGCGGCGCAGATTGTCCAGGATCTTCGCGCGCGCCAGCGCTGGCAGGGACGGTCCGCGTTCCGCGCCCGGGGCTGCCGGCGCGCGGCCGAACAGCCAGCCCAGCAACTGCCAGTCTCCGCGTATCCAACGGTGCCGGCGGCTGACGTCCGCGACGTAGCGGGCGGGCTGCCCTTCGAATAGTTGGACGTCGCTTAGCAGACCCGAGCGTGCATAGCAGCCTTCCAGCAGGTCGTGGCTCAGGATCCGGTTGTCCGGGAAGCATTCCTTCAGTGCCGCATCGAAGGCGTCCACGTCGTAGATGCCCTTGCCGATGAAGGACCCCTCTTTGAAGATGTCCTGGTAAACGTCCGAGACCGTGTTGGTATAGGGATCGATGCCCGGATCGCCACCATTGAGTCGTGCATACGGCGACGCCGTCAGGTCGTTCAGGCTCACCGTCACCCGGGGCTGCAGGATGCCGTAGCCGCGCGTTACCCGACGCGTCGCTGGGTCGAACTGCGCCTGATTGAGGGGATGGGCCATCGCGCCAACCAGCTTCCAGGCGGTTTCCCGAGGCAAGTCGGTGTCGGTGTCCAGCGTGATGACGTACCTGGTGCCGGCGAGCGCCGCCAAGTCGCCCACCACGCAGGAAAATGCGTCCGCGCCCTCGCCGCGAAGCAGGCCGTTCAGATCGGCCAGCTTTCCTCTTTTTCTTTCGTGGGCCATCCAGATCCGTTCCTGTTCGTTCCAGCGGCGGGGGCGGTGGCAGAGGTAGAACGGGCTGCGTCCCAGCGCCCGATATTTCTTGTTCAGCGCCTGGACCTGCGCCTTCGCGCGCTCGAGCAGAAGGGCGTCCGACGGCAGATGCTCCGACGCGGCGTCCGCGAAATCCGTCAGCAGGCAGAAGCTCAGGTTGTCCCCGGGATTCGCCAGGAAGCGGATCTCCAGCGCTTCGGCGAGCGTGTCCGCGTCATCCAGGTCGATCAGCATCGTGGGGACGGCGACCAGGCATCGGGCATCGTCGGGAATTCGCTTGGCGTAATCCATGCGCGGCAGGCGCTGGGGGCGCACCAGCCATGTCAAGGACCAGTTGACGATCGCCACGGCGAGATGGCTGGCGGCTAGCACGGACAGCAAGGCGAAACACGCCATGGCCCAGAGGCCGGGTCCCGTCCCATGGGCCATCGCCAGCAGCAGCGCGCTGACCGCGCCCGTCAGGAGGATGATGGCGCCCGCATATAGGCGCAGCGCGGCGCGGGGGGAGATGCGGGCCAGCCTTTCCGCCATGCTGGATCTAACCTTGGCCTGTTTCGCCAGCTCGTCCTGGCCCTGGTCGATCAGGTAGAAGCCCACGTGCCCGCGCCGCGGATCGACGCCAGGGGTCGGGTCGGCCGCCGCTGCGGCGGCCAGATCGATCGCCATGGCGGCGATCTCGGTTTCGGCATGGTGAGAATTGCGCGCCATCCGCTCCACCCGATGGCGGTAGTGATCTCGGGTGGGAAAGTCCATGCTCCGGTAGACGTTGGCGGGATCCCGGCTCAGGGTCCGGTCCACGATGCTGACGGCTTCCACGAAGTCGTTCCAGTTCGTCGTCGACAAAGTGCGCAGGCTGCCGATGCTGTTGCTGATCGACACCTGGTCGGCGGCCTGCTGCTGGTTCTCGGCTAGGACCATTTGCTCAATGGTCAGGTTTGATTGGGCAAGCCGCTGTTCGAACCACGTCAGGGGCAGCGCCAGCGCCGGGCCGTGCCCTTGGAGCCGTCTGACCAGTTCCGCGACGAACGAACCGTCTATGGGGGGATTCGATCGCGCCATGTTGGCGATGACAAGTATCAGACCGGTGGGATCCTCCTCGGCAGACTTGCGCATGGTGTCGGCCCACGTGTCCGCCAGCCCGCGGTTCATGTTCGCGTACGCTAGGCGGATGGCGACGCGGCGCAGGTTCTCGATCAGGGCCAGGCGAATCATGATGGGGACCGCCCACAATTCCCCCAGTTGCAGCGGCGCAATTGATTGATAGGCGGCCACGAACGCCTGGATGCCCGTGGCATCGATCCGCGCGTCGCTATGGGAAATCATCTCCAGCGCAATGTCATACACCCGCGGCAGCCCTTTGGAGGGGCCCGCGTCCAGTTTTGGCAGACTGCGGCTGTAGCCCTTGGGCAAGTGCCGCTTGGCCAGCCGGATCTGCTCTTCGATCAGGTAGAAATTGTCCAGCAGCCATTCGTCGGCCGGCGTGATCCGGCGGTTCTGCCGCATGGACTCCATCAGCAGCGCGCAGGCCTGGGCCAGCAACGTCTGGTTTTCAGTCAACCGAGGCAGCAAAGTGTCCGGCGGTCGCGATGTGCCCACCAGATGCGCGCCCGCCAAGGCCTGGCCGTGCTGCTCCATCTGTAGGGCGCTGAATAACTCCGCGCGCAACGGCGGCTCGCTTTCGGCGGAGTGCGGCGTGGCCTTGCTTCGGGTAAACAGGTCTATCCATTCGGGCGCGGCTTCGAGCGAGGGCCAATCAATGGGTTTCATGGCCATAGATTGACCAAGCACGACCGCAGGCTCTGTACGCTACCGCACGGACGCCGTTCACGGCCTGTGGCAAAAGCGACCCGAGTTCCGCATTCCCGCGGGGCCGGTCGAACGGCTTGGAGGAATAGCGCAATGGTCAGACGAGCAACGGGCGGCCCGAATAACGTGTCGCTCACCCACACTTGGCAGACGCTGGCCGGGCACTCGGACGAAGTGCGGCCGCGGCATCTTCGCGACCTGTTCCAGCTTGACCCGGAGCGCGGGCAGCGCTTCAGCGAGGAGGCCGCCGGCTGGTACCTGGATTACTCCAAGAACCGGATCACCGGCAGGACGCTCGAGCTGTTGTTGCGCCTGGCCTGCGCGAGCCGTCTGCCGGCGAAGATAGATGCCATGTTCAATGGCGATCCGGTCAATTCCAGCGAAGGTCGCGCGGCATTGCACGTCGCATTGCGCATGCCGGCCGATGCCAGCGTGCGGGTGGATGGCAGGGATGTGGTGCCGGACGTTCAGCGCGTATTGCGCCACATGGAAGATTTCGCCGGCAAGGTGCGCAGCGGCACCTGGTTCGGCGGGACCGGCAAAAAGATCAGGAGTATCGTGAACCTGGGCATAGGCGGCTCCGCGATCGGCGTAGGAATGGCCTGCGCGGCCCTGCAGCACTACGGACGGCGGGACATGCAGTTCCGTTTCGTGTCCAACATGGACGGCGCCGACTTCTTTCTGGCAACGCGTGATCTGGATCCGCGCGAAACGCTGTTCATCGTCTGCTCGAAAACCTTCCACACACCCGAAACCTTGCGAAACGCGGCCGCCGCGCGGGCCTGGTGCATGGAAGACATCCAGGACGAAGGCGCGCTGCGGGCGCATTTCGTGGCTGTTACGGGCAATCGCGACGCTGCCATTGAGGCTGGTTTCGCGCCGGAGCATGTGTTCGACGTCTGGGAGTGGGTCAACGGCCGCTATTCATTGTGTTCCGCCATGGGCCTGGCACTGCTGACCGCCATCGGGTCCACCGCGTTCCGCGAGATGCTGGCCGGCTTCCACGACATGGACACCCATTTCCTGTCCGCGCCGATGAAACAGAATCTTCCCGTCCTGCTTGGTTTGATGGGTGTGTGGAACAACAATTTTCTCGGGGCGCGATCCGTTGCGATTCTGCCTTATGCCCACGATCTGAGACGATTCCCCTCCTATGTCCAGCAATTGATGATGGAAAGCAACGGCAAGTCCGTAACCCAAGACGGAGCCCCGGTCGGCAGCATGACCAGTCCGGTCTACTGGGGCGCCTGCGGGACCAATGGCCAGCATTCGTTCCATCAGTTGTTGCATCAGGGCACCCAGATCGTGCCCTGCGACTTCATCGGGTTCCTTGCGCCGATGCCGTCATCGGCGGGCGGCCATGAAGAACTGCTGGCGAACATGTACGCCCAGGCCCAGGCCCTGGCCTTCGGACGCCCCCTGGACGAGGGGGGCGGGCCAGGCGATGCGCAGGCTCGAGGTAAGCACCGGCGGGTGGAGGGGAACCGCCCCAGCAATACGCTCCTGGCCGCGAAGCTCACGCCCCGGACATTGGGCGCGCTTGTCGCGCTCTATGAGCACAGCGCGTTCACCCAGGGCGTTATCTGGGACATCGATTGCTTCGATCAATGGGGCGTGGAGCTTGGCAAGACGCTAGCCGCGCATATCGCGCAAGCGATTGGGACCGGGCAGGCCCGCGCGCAGGGGCTGGACAGCTCCACGCGCGCGTTGGTGCAGAAATACCTGGATGCCAAGACCGTTGGCGCTATGTGCGCCAGCGAACGGACTTGAGTCTGGGCTTCCCATAGCGTGACAGGGGTAAGCGCCCAATAGTGCGCTACTCTGGGCAGGACTCCGTTCGCCACCGCACATAGCGCGTGGCGATTGCCCCTGCCGAGTGGGCAAAGTGTGCCGGAGGATTTTCGGATTGCGGCCCCGGATAGGGCCGTTGCAATTGGGCTTGTTGGAGGGACTCATATGCCTGATTCACACGATCCCCCCCAGAATCAACTATTGGCGGCGTTGCCCCTGCAGGATATGGAACGACTGTTTCCGCTTCTGGAACGCGTCTCCCTGCCGTTGGGAAAAGCCTTGTACGAACCGGGCGGCCGAATGCGGCATGTCTGCTTCCCGATCGACTGCATTGTCTCGCTGCTGTGTGTCATGGAAGATGGCGCCTCCACCGAAATTGCCGTGGTCGGCAATGAAGGCATCGTTGGCATTTCCTTGTTCATGGGCGGAGAAACCACGCCCAGCCGCGCGATAGTCCAAAGCGCGGGGTCGGCCTATCAGTTGAAGGGTCAGGCGCTGAAAGACGAGTTCGACCGTGGTGGGACCATGCAGCACCTGCTGCTTCGATACACCCAGGCGCTGCTCACGCAAATGGCCCAGACAGCGGTGTGCAACCGACATCATTCGCTGGACCAGCAGCTTTGCCGCTGGCTGCTGCTCAGCCTGGACCGACTGCAATCCGACGAACTCGCCATGACGCAGGAACTGATCGCCAACATGCTGGGTGTGCGGCGCGAAGGCGTCACCGAGGCGGCCGGCCATCTGCAGGAGGCCGGTCTGATCCGGTATCGCCGCGGCCATATCACCGTGGTGGACCGCGCAGCGCTGGAGGCACGTGTCTGCGAATGCTATATGGTCGTGCGGCAGGAGTATCAGCGCCTGTTGAGTCAAACTGGCGGCGCGGTGCGCGCCTGAGATAGAACCTGGAGCAGAATTTGCCGCGCCCCGCGATCGCCGATGTTCCCAACCGCCTGCTCGACGCGTTGCCCAGCCGGGAGCGGCCCCGTTTGCTGGATCGCTTCGAGTCCGTTGACCTGGACTTCGGGCAATGCCTGCTTCAGCCCGGCGACCGCATCAACGACGTCTACTTTCCGCGCGGGAGCTATATCTCCTTGATTCTGCCGCAGAAGCACGGTGCTTGCCTGGAGGTGGGCCTGGTCGGCAATGAAGGGATGTGGAGCGTCGACGTTTCATTGGGCGCCGATACCTCGCAATTGCGCGCCGTCGTGCAGGGAGCCGGGTCGGCCTTGCGCATGAAAGCGAATCTGTTCCGGCAGGAATTGGACGCCAGTGCAGCGTTGCGCGGCCTAATCAGCCGCTATACCGTAGTAATCCTGCAGCAGCTCGCCCAGACCGCGGTCTGCATGCATTTCCATGTCCTCGAGGGCAGGCTTGCGCGCTGGTTGCTGATGACGCAAGACCGCGCGCATTCGGGCAGCTTTCACCTCACTCATGAATACCTGGCTTATATGCTGGGTGTGCGGCGGGTCGGCGTAACGGTGGCGGCCTCGGCCCTTCAGCACCGCAAGCTGATCGCGTATCGCCGCGGAAACATCGAGATCCTGAACAGGCCAGGCCTTGAGCAGGTGGCGTGCGATTGCTACGCCGCGGACCAGCTCAGCTACGGCCAACTCAGGAGCGGCCCCAACTAAGACCCGGTAGGACGAAAATTTCTACACAATTAGCGGGTAATCCCGCGTAAAAGCGATGTGGTCCGGATACCTCAGCGCGGCAACTGTCGAGTGGGCCAGGGCAGGGGGCATATAGCTCAAATGTCGAAGTTCATTGAACTTGAGAATTTGGTTCAATGATTTTGACGGTGCCTGGATGTGCAGACGCCCAATTCATACGGGCCGCAACGGATTTCGGCAGCTGAGGTCCCAAAAAGGTGATCCGGCGAGCCTTGACTGAGTTTTGGCTATCGTTCCGGCTCTCGGTTCATGGATGTTGGTTTTCTAGCCATAAAGTGCATCCAGGTTGAATATTTGTTCGAGAAAGATCATCCCGCTTGCCGTTCCGCTTGTGCGGCTGGGATTGAAAGTTGGGGGTGGCGGCAGTCTCTACGGATCCTCAGATCAAATCTGGCGCAGTGTAGGTACGGACACAGGATACGACCGAAACGCCTCGTGAGAAGGGGCGGACCTGCAGGAGGCCGCACTGTGTCGATCGACTCGACCAAGTCGGCTGGTGGATAGCGGATTATGCCGCTGACCGGCCGCACCGCACTCAGCCTACAACGGCCGTCGCTTGACGCTCGTGCGATGGCCGATCTTGGTCTGGAGCCGGCTACGACGACAGACCGCATCTGGCTGTTCCACCGATGGAGGCAAGTCGTCCACCTACGGCACCAAGCTCCCGTCCAGTAGTGGGACTGCTCGGGAACTCCGCCCCGCCAGCAATTCCCCCCAACAACGCTAAAATACCGCCTCGCGGCTGACTGCCAGCCCTCCCGGCTTTCTTCAATCCTGCGCCTCGCGCCCTCACAACGATGAAAAAACTGACTGCTGTACTGCTTGTGTCCGCAACCGCTCTGCTCACGGCCTGCGGTCCCAGCGACAACGCGCCCGCCGCTGGCGCCCAAGCGCCGGCCACGCCCAAGAAGGTCGTTGTTGGCCTGGACGACAACTTCCCGCCCATGGGCTTTCGCGATGCCAGCAACCAGATCGTCGGCTTCGACATCGACATGGCCAAGGAAGCCAGCAAGCGTCTGGGCATCGAAGTGGAATTCAAGCCGATCGACTGGAGCGCCAAGGAAGCCGAGTTGAACGGCAAGCGCGTCGACGTGCTGTGGAACGGCCTGACCATCACGGAAGAGCGCAAGAAGAACATCAGCTTCACCGCGCCCTACATGGCCAACCACCAGATCATCATCGTGGGCAATACGTCGCCGGTGAAGGTCAAGAACGATCTGGCTGGCAAGGTCATCGGCGCGCAGGACGGCAGCAGCGCCACGGACGCGATCGCGAAGGATCCGGTTGCCGCGCAGATCAAGGAAGTGAAGAAGTTCGGCGACAACGTGACCGCGTTGATGGACCTGGCCGCCGGCCGTCTGGACGCCATCGTCGTGGACGAGGTCGTGGGCCGTTACCTGATCAGCAAGCGTGCGGGCGAGTACCGCGTGCTGGAAGAGAATTTCGGCACGGAAGACTACGGCGTTGGCGTGCGCAAGGACGACACCGAGTTGCTGGCCAAGCTGGACAAGACGCTGGATTCGATGAAGCAGGACGGCACCGCCGGCCGCATCGCCACCCAGTGGTTCGGCGCCAACATCATCAAGTAAGCGCGAAGGCGCCTGCGGCCTAGCCGGCCGCGGCGCCTTTGCCGTTGCAGTTTGCAGCCCGCCGCAGCGCCGCAAGGCCAGGCGGGCTTGCCCATGATTCTCTCTTGCCCTCGCGGCGCGAACCCACTGCATGGACTACGTACTCTCCCTTCTGGGGCCCTTGGCGGAAGGCGCGAAAGTGACCTTGACGCTGTTCTTCATCACGCTGGCGCTGGCCGTGCCGCTGGGGCTGGTGCTGGCTCTGGCGCGCATCTCGAAGTGGCCGCTGCTGAGCCGCGCGGTCAATGGCTATATCTGGCTGATGCGCGGCACGCCGTTGATGCTCCAGATGCTGTTCATCTACTTCGCGCTGCCGTTCGTGCCGGTGATCGGCATCCGGCTGCCGGATTTTCCGGCGGCGGTGGTGGCGTTTGCGCTGAACTACGCGGCGTATTTTGCCGAGATCTTCCGCGCCGGTATCCAGTCGGTGGATCGGGGGCAATACGAGGGCAGCAAGGTGCTGGGCATGACGTACCTGCAGACCCTGCGCCGCATCGTGCTGCCGCAGATGGTGCAGCGCGTGCTGCCGCCGATGAGCAACGAGACCATCACGCTGGTCAAGGACACCTCGCTGATTTACGTGCTGGCGCTCAACGACATCCTGCGCACGGCGCGGGGCATCGTGCAGCGCGATTTCACGACCACGCCGTTCCTCGTCGCCGCTGCCTTCTATCTGTTGATGACGCTGCTCCTGACGTGGTTCTTCCAGCACATGGAAAAGCGCTATGCAAAATATGACCAGTAATTCTCCGGCCGGACTCGGCGCGCGTCCGGTGATGATCGAAGCCCGCCATATCGTCAAATCCTTTGGCGCCAACCGTGTGCTGGATGATGTGTCCCTGACCCTGGAGCAGGGCGAAGTGGTGGCGGTGATCGGGCCGTCGGGATCGGGCAAGAGCACGTTCCTGCGCTGCCTGAATCATCTTGAGACCATCGACGAAGGCAACATCGAGATCGAAGGCGAGACGATGGCCGCCGCCGTGCCTGGTGGTCGCAGCCAGTACGCCAGCGACGCGGACGTGCGCCGTATCTGCCGCAAGATGGGGATGGTGTTTCAGTCGTTCAATCTGTTCCCGCACATGACGGTGCTGCAGAACATCATCGAGGCGCCGATCACCGTGAAGGGCATGTCGCGCGCCGAGATCGTGCCCAAGGCGGAAGAGCTGCTGCGCAAGGTGGGGCTGTCGAACAAGCGCGACAACTATCCGACGCGGCTGTCCGGCGGCCAGAAGCAGCGTGTGGCCATTGCGCGCGCGTTGGCGATGGAGCCGGACATCATGCTGTTCGATGAGCCGACCTCTGCGCTGGATCCGGAGCTGACGGGCGAAGTGCTGCGCACCATGAAGCAGCTGGCCGACGAGCGCATGACGATGCTGGTCGTGACCCATGAAATGGGGTTTGCGCGAGAAGTGGCGCATCGGGTCATTTTCATGGACGATGGCCGCATCGTCGAGGAAGCGCCGTCCGCCGAGTTCTTTGCCGCGCCTCAGCATGCGCGCAGCCGCGAGTTCCTGGCGCATATGCTCTGATCCGAGCCGCCGCCGCACACAGTGAAGCCCGCCTTGCCGCGGGCTTTTCTATATGATGCCTACCCATGCAATCCGCGCCGGTTTCCCTGCAAGCTGTTTCTGACGCTCCGCCGCTGCTCAGGCTGCGAGGCCTGTACAGCGAGCGCCTCGCGCCCGTGAGCCTGGATCTGGCCGCGGGCGAGTGCGCGGCCGTGGTCGGCGCATCGGGATCGGGCAAGTCGTTGCTGTTGCGGCAGATTGCGGATCTGGACCCCGGGCATGGGGAAGCGGAACTCGACGGGCGCCGCCGGTCGGCCATGCGCGGTTTCGAGTGGCGGCGTCTGGCGGTGTATTGCCAGGCCGAGGCCGGATGGTGGGATGACCATGTGTCCGCGCACTACGCGGACCGCGCCGGCGCGATCGCCATCATGGAGCGCCTTGGGCTGGCTGAGGCCAAGTTCGACGCGTTGGTCCATGAGCTGTCCACGGGCGAGCGCCAGCGGATGGGCTTGGTGCGGGCGCTGATGCAGAACCCGCGCGTGCTGCTGCTGGATGAGCCGACTGCCGCGCTGGATCAGGGAGCGACGGCGTTGGTCGAGGCGGAACTGTCGCGCTTTCTGGCGGCCGGGGCAGGCATTCTGCTCGTCACGCACAGCGACGAGCAGGCCGAGCGCCTGGCGCGCCGGCGTTGGCGGATGACGCAAGGCCACATGGAGCCGCTATGGACGTGATCAAGCTGCAGGCGCTGGATCTAGTGATCGCGTCGTTGCTGGTGCTGCTGAGCGCCGGCATTTCCTTTGCGCTGCGCCTGAACCTGCAACGGCAGGTGCTGTGGGCGGCGGTACGCACGGTGGTGCAACTGCTGCTCGTGGGTCAGATCCTGCGCATCGTGTTCGCCCATGCCGCGCCGTGGCTGACGGCGCTGGTGGTGGCGGTGATGATGGCGCTGGCCGCGCGTGAGGTTGCGGCGCGGCCCAAGGCGCGCCTGATCGGGCATGGCAATGGCTGGGTCGGGACATTGGCGGTGGTCAGCACGACGCTCGTGACTGCGTTGTTCATCCTGAATACGGCGCTGCGCCCGGACCCTTGGTTTGATCCGCGCTACACGATTGCGTTGGTCGGGATCGTGCTGGGCAGCGTATTGAATGCGGCCAGTCTGGCATTGGACGGAATGCTGTCGGGCGTGCGCCGCGAAAGGCTGGGCATCGAGGCGCGCCTGGCGCTGGGCGCGACCGTGCATCAGGCGTTTTCGTCGTTGCTGCGCGAGTCCGTGCGGCGCGGCATCGTGCCCAGCATCAACCAGATGTCGGCGGCAGGGATCATCACGTTGCCGGGCATCATGACCGGGCAGATCATTGCGGGCATGGATCCTGTTGACGCGGCCAAGTATCAGATCCTGTTGATGTTTCTGCTGTGCGGCGCGAGCGCCATGGCGGCGATGGGTGCGGCTTATGGCGCGATGCGCCGATTGACGGACGAGCGGGGGAGGTTGCGGCTGGACAGGCTGATGCCGGGAGCGGTTGCGAAGCGGTGAGGTGACTTCCGAGTAAGGTCCCTGGATATTTACCCAGACGGTGTCAGACACCCGACAATTAGCGCGGAAATGCCAAGGGCGGCTCGTGCGGGTGTCAGACACCTTGCCGCACCTTGCCGAAGCTTGGGTCAGCGAACGCCGCATGGTGTCTGACACCCTCGGGAGACAGCCGCCAACTTGTAGCGGTATCTCATAGGGTGTCAGACACCCATCCGAGGACGCAGGCATCCGGAGAGCGCCCCATAAAAAAACCGGCAGCCCCAACGGGACTGCCGGTTTTTCACATGCCCGCCAGCCAGCAAACACTGGCCGGCAAGGGCAGGGGGCTTAGCCGATCGAGGCCAGCACCTTGTTCAGCGTGGCGCTGGGGCGCATGGCCTGGCTGGCCTTGGCTTCGTTCGGCTGGTAGTAGCCGCCGATGTCCAGAGGCTTGCCTTGGGCGGCCTTCAGTTCGTCCAGGATCTTGTTCTCGCCTTCGGAGAATGCGATCGCGGCCGGTGCGAACTGGGCGGCCAGGGCGCGGTCTTCGGTCTGGGCGGCCAGGGCTTGGGCCCAGTACATCGCCAGGTAGAAGTGGCTGCCGCGGTTGTCGAGGCCGCCGACCTTGCGCTCGGGCGACTTGTTTTCGTCCAGGAACTTGGCCGTGGCCTGATCCAGCGTTTTGGCCAGGATCTGGGCGGTGGGGTTCTTGTACGTGCGGCCCAGGTGGTCGAGGGACTCGGCCAGCGCCATGAATTCGCCCAGCGAATCCCAGCGCAGGAAGCCTTCTTCCAGGAACTGTTGCACGTGCTTGGGGGCCGAACCGCCCGCGCCCGTTTCAAACAGGCCGCCGCCGGCGACCAGCGGGACGATCGACAGCATCTTGGCGCTGGTGCCCAGTTCCATGATGGGGAACAGGTCGGTCAGGTAGTCGCGCAGCACGTTGCCGGTGACCGAGATGGTGTCCAGGCCTTCGCGGATGCGCTTGACCGAGAACTTGGTGGCTTCGACCGGGTCGAGGATGCGCAGGTCCAGGCCGCTGGTGTCGTGGTCCTTGAGGTACTGCTTGACCTTGGCGATGACCTGGGCGTCGTGGGCGCGCTTTTCGTCCAGCCAGAAGACGGCGGGCGTCTTGGTGGCGCGGGCGCGGGAGACGGCCAGCTTGACCCAGTCCTGGATCGCGGCGTCCTTGGTCTGGCACATGCGCCAGAGGTCGCCGGCTTCGACGGCCTGCTCGAGCAGCACGGCGCCAGAGGCGTCGGTGACGCGCACGGTGCCGGCGGCCGGGATGACGAAGGTCTTGTTGTGCGAACCGTATTCTTCGGCAGCCTGGGCCATCAGGCCGACGTTGGGCACGCTGCCCATCGTGACCGGATTGAAGGCGCCGTTGCGCTTGCAGTCGTCGATGACGGCCTGGTAGACGCCGGCGTAGCTGCGGTCGGGGATGACGGCCTTGGTGTCCTGCAGCTTGCCTTCGGCGTTCCACATCTTGCCGGAGTCGCGGATCATGGCGGGCATGGACGCGTCGACGATGACGTCGCTGGGCACGTGCAGGTTGGTGATGCCCTTGTCGGAGTTCACCATGGCCAGTTGCGGCAGCGTCTTGTAGGCGGCGTCGATGTCGGCCGTGATCGCGGCCTGCTGGTCGGCGGGCAGCGACTGGATCTTGGCGTACAGATCGCCAATGCCGTTGTTGGGGTCGAAGCCGGCCTGCTTGAGGGCGTCGGCGTGCTTGGCCAGGACGTCCTTGTAGAACACGGAGACCACGTGGCCGAAGATGACGGGGTCGGAGACCTTCATCATGGTGGCCTTCAGGTGGACCGAGAACAGCACGCCGTTGGCGCGCGCGTCGTCGATCTGGGCCTGCAGGAAGGACTTGAGCTTGGCGGTCGACAGCACGGCGGCGTCGATGATCTCGCCGGCCTTGACCGGGGTCTTTTCCTTCAGGACGGTCTTGGTGCCGTCAGCAGCGGTCAGTTCGATCTTGACGTCGCCGGCGTCGGCGATGAGGGCCGACTTTTCGGTGCCGTAGAAATCGCCTTCGCTCATGTGGGCGACGTGCGACTTGGAGTCGGACGACCAGGCGCCCATCTTGTGCGGGTGCTTGCGGGCGTAGTTCTTGACCGACAGCGGGGCGCGGCGGTCGGAGTTGCCTTCGCGCAGGACCGGGTTGACGGCGCTGCCCTTGACCTTGTCGTAGCGCGCCTTGACGTCGCGCTCGGTGTCGTTGGCGGGGGCGTCCGGGTAGTCCGGCAGCTTGTAGCCCTGGTCTTGCAGTTCCTTGATGGCCGCCTTCAGTTGGGGCATCGAGGCGCTGATGTTGGGCAGCTTGATGATGTTGGCTTCGGGCTTGACCGCGAGGGCGCCCAGCTCAGCCAGGGCGTCGGACAGCTTCTGGCTGTCTTCGAGGTAATCCGGGAACAGGGCGATGATGCGGCCTGCCAGCGAAATGTCGCGGGTCTCGACCGTGATGCCTGCGGGTTTGGCGAATGCCTGGACGATGGGCAGCAGCGAACGGGTTGCCAGTGCCGGAGCTTCGTCGGTGAGGGTATAGATAATCTTCGGAGTAAGAGACATGATCCTTGAATCTGTTCGGCTCAGGCGATTAACGCGCAAACCCGAACATGCTATGCGGCGTACGCCGGTAGATGTTGTCGAGAGTGGGTTCGTATGGAGGGACGCGCGAGGCAAGCTGTCCCACCAACATGACCGCCGCCCGTCCTATTGTCTGGCTGGACCGGCCGGCCGATGAAAGGGCCGTATCCGGGTCCGCCTTGGAAGGTGCGACCGCCACGAACCTTCCATTGTAATACCGTGCTACGCATTGCGCCGGGAAATGGTTCTATTTCTTGATGGCGCCGCAATATGCTTATGCGGAATTTTGGGGGACGCATTGCGGAAGGCGGGCGGAAACCGGCATCGAAACGGCCAGCCGCCCCGTTTGACAAAGCCGCGCGATGAGAGGACAGTACGCCCCATGAATTTCCGCGCCGTCCGCATTTCGCTGATTATTACCATCATTCCTGGAATGGTGGGTTAGCGCGCGACCGCAACAGTCACAAGCCACCCGCCCCACGAGGCGGGTTTTTTGTGGCCGCCTCTGTCGGGCAAGCAACCCAAAGCAGAGAAACCATGTCCGATTCATCCTCCCACGCACCCTCGGAATTCCAGGCCGGCGCCGCCACGCCGATGGAGTACCTGCGGCAGATCCTGACCGCCCGGGTGTACGACATTGCCCGTGAAACCGAGCTGGACCTGGCGCGTGGGCTGTCCACCCGGCTGGGCAACACCGTTCATTTCAAGCGCGAAGACAACCAGCCGGTGTTCTCGTTCAAGGTGCGCGGCGCCTACAACAAGATGCGCAACACGCCGCGCGCCGCGCTGGAGCGCGGGGTCATCACGGCGTCGGCCGGCAACCATGCGCAGGGCGTCGCGATTTCGGCGGCCAAGCTGGGTGTGCGGGCCATCATCGTCGTGCCGCAGACGGCGCCTCAGGTGAAGGTGGACGCGGTGCGCGCCCACGGCGGACCGACCGTGACGGTGGTGCAGGCCGGCGATTCGTACAACGACGCATACGCCCATGCGCAGACGCTGGCACAGGAGCAGGGGCTGACCTTCGTTCCCGCGTTCGACGATCCCTACGTGATCGCGGGGCAGGGAACGGTGGGCATGGAGATTCTGCGGCAGCACCCCGAGCCGCTGCACGCCATTTTCGTGCCGATCGGCGGCGGCAGTCTGGCGGCGGGCGTGTCGACGTATGTGAAGGCGGTGCATCCCGGCGTGAAGGTCATCGGCGTGCAGACCGAGGATTCCTGCGCGATGGCGCAATCGTTGCGGGTGGGCGAGCGGGTGATCCTGGCTGATGTCGGCCTGTTCTCGGACGGCACGGCCGTCAAGCTGGTGGGCGAGGAGACGTTCCGCCTGTGCCGCGAGTATCTGGACGAAGTGATCCTGGTGGACACGGACGCGGTCTGCGCGGCGATCAAGGACGTGTTCCTGGATACGCGCAGCGTGCTGGAACCCGCGGGTGCGCTGGCTGTGGCCGGGCTGAAGAAGTACGTGGAGCGCGAAGGTGCGCGCGGGCAGTCGCTGGTGGCGATCACGTCGGGCGCGAACATGAACTTTGACCGCATGCGTTTCGTGGCGGACCGCGCCGAGGTGGGCGAGGCGCGCGAGGCGGTGTTCGCGGTGACCATCCCCGAAGAGCGCGGCAGCTTCCGCCGGTTCTGCCGCGTGATCGGGCAGCGCAGTGTGACGGAATTCAATTACCGCATCGCCGACGCGCGCACCGCCCACATCTTTGTGAGCGTGCAGATTGCGCGGCGCGGCGAGTCCGCCGATATCCTGGCGGCGTTGTTGGCGGAGGGGTTTTCGGCGTCCGACCTGACGAATAATGAGGTGTCCAAGCAGCACATTCGCTACATGGTTGGCGGGCGTTCGCCGCTGGCGGGTGGCGAGCGCCTGTTCCGGTTCGAGTTTCCCGAGCGGCCGGGCGCGCTGATGAAGTTTCTGTCGGCGATGGCGCCCAACTGGAACATCAGCCTGTTCCATTACCGCAATCAGGGCACGGATTTCAGCTCGGCGTTGGTGGGCATTCAGGCGCCGGTGGCGGACGATGCGGCGCTGGATGGGTTCTTGCGGCAGCTCGGTTATGCGCACGCCGAGGAAACGGGTAACGAGGCTTACCGGCAGTTTCTGATCTGAAGTCCGGCCGAGCGACCCACCGGAGTTTCAATCGGGAGTTTCGACCGGAGCCTGAACCGGCGTTTCAACCAGGCTTTCAACCAGGCTTCTAACCGAGCGTTCAGCCTGGCGTCTAAGAGCGGCCAGCCGAGCCTCTAACCGGGCGTTCCGCCGGCGTGGCAGCCGGGCTTGCGCGGTAATTGCACGCCCGGTTTCAAGCGCAGCGTCGCGCGGCCCTGCGTCTGGGTCAGTTCCAAGGCGCTTGCGCGCCACGCCGGCACGTCGTCGAACGCGATGGCGGGCGTGGCGCTGAAAGCGGCTTTCGCATCGGGCCTTTCGAATTGCAGGGGCGGCAGGCCTACGCACGTGTCGTCGAAATCCAGCCGCGCCAGTTCGCGCCTATCGGTCAGGCGCACCGCGCGGAACGCCAGGGGCGCATCCACGAATTTGGTGATCTCGGGCACGTATTGCAGGTCGCCATGCGCGTCCTTCACGCGGGTGGCCGGCTGCAGCACGACGACCTTACGGCCCGGCGGGATAGCCAGATAGGCCACGTCGCCGGCAATGTCCAGCAGCTTTCCGGGGCCGAGGTTTTGTGCCTTGAGCGGCGCATGGCGGATCATCACGGTTTCGTTCCAGGCCGAGTTCACGCGCGTCCAGCCGGGCAGGCGCGCGTCCTCGAACCGCGTGCCGTGGATGCTGTCGCGGTCCGGCTTGTCGGAAAGCGGCAAGCGCTGCACGCGCAGAGCGCCGTTGACGACCTGCAGATGCGCGAGCACGGTGCTGGCGCTGGAACTGGTGAAGAACGCCAGCACCGCATCGGTTTCCAGCATGGCGACCGGACCGGGGCAGAAGAACGCGCGAGCCTGCGGCGCATTGCTGCCGGGATAGAGCAGCGCGCCGACGTCGGCGCCGCACAGGGGCTTGCCTTGGAAGGTGATGGTGGTGGCGCGCGTGGTCTGGCGCTGACCCGTGTTCCAGTCGCTGCGGCTGCCGGTTGCCACGTCGACGACGAGGCCGTGATTGTCGTAGACAATGGCGGCGCCGGAGGGCGCGGCAAGCACGGTCAACAGAAACGCGAGGGCGCGACGGGTCGGCATGGGCGAACTCTCGGAATGGCTTGACCGGTGAATATATACCGTTGAGTACGCCGCTCGGTTCGAGGTGCCGCCCCGGTGTCTGACACCTGCGGTGAAGGCCGGCGTATGTTTGCGCATTGTCTGACACCCGTGTGAGACGGTCTGCGCACTGGAGGGCTGCGGCAGGGGTGTCAGACACCTATGGTGAAGGCCGGCGCATGTTGCCCGGTGTCTGACACCCGTGTGAGATGGTCTGCGCACTGGAGGGCTGCGGCAAGGGTGTCAGACACCTATGGTGCTGAGACACCTACGTTGCTGACTGTTCGGCCAGGCCATCCACGTGGATCTGCGCCTGGCCCTGGGGGCAATGTTCGACGCGCGCCCGCACGCGGTACACGCGGCGCAGCGTGTCGGGCGTTACGACGTCGCCCGGCAGCCCCTCGGCTTCGATCGCGCCGGCGTGCAGCAGCAGCGCGTGGTCGGCGTGACGCAGCGCGATGTTCAGGTCGTGCAGCACCACCAACGTGATCAGGCGGTGCATACGCGTCTGGCGGCGCAGCACGTCCATGACGTGGAATTGGTAGTTCAGGTCCAACGCCGACAAGGGCTCGTCGAGCAGCAGCAGGCGTGGACGGCGCACCAGCGCCTGCGCCAGCGAGGCCAGCTGCTTCTGCCCGCCGGACAGTTCGTCCAGATGGCGGCTGGCGAGCGATGCGATGCCCAGCTCGGTGATGACCGCCATGGCGTCTTCCATCAGCGCATGGCCAGGCTGTCCGTGGCGGCCGGATCGCGCCGCCACCAGCACGGATTCGAAGACGGTCATGTGCACGCCCTTGGGCAGGGCCTGCGGCATGTACATCGCGCATTCGGCGCGGCGGGCCGGGCTGGCGATTGCGAGGTCCTCGCCGTCCAGCCAGATGGCGCCTTGCATCACGGGATGCAGACCCGCCAGCGTCTTGAGCAGCGTCGATTTGCCGCTGCCGTTCGGCCCCAGCAGCGCGGTGACGGCGCCTTCGGGCATGGGGCCGGCGCTGGCGTTGCGCAGCACCGGCCGCCCGCCGTAGCCGGCGGACAGGGCCTGGATGCGGAGCTGCGTCATCGTCAGGGTTGCAGCACCAGCGTGCCGCGCATGTGCTGCGCGTGCGCGGGGAACGAGCAGTAGTAGGTGTACGACTGGCCCGCGCGCAGGCGGCTGACGGGGAAGGTGACGGTGGCCGTCTCGCCGCCGCCCAGCATGGGCGTCTTGGCAAGGATGCGGGCATCGCCCGGCGCCAGGAAGTCGCTGCTCGCGCCGGCCTTAATGCCGTCGACCATCACGGCGTCGATGTCTTCCGTCTTGGTCAGCACCCAGTTGTGGCCCGCCTTTTCCTTGCTGTTCTTGCCCGTGTGGATGAGGCGCACGGTGAATTCCTGGCAGGTCGCGGGCACAACGATGTGGTCGGGGCCGAATTGCTTGCCGGGACGGCCTTCGACGTCGATGGAGCAAGCGGGGGCGGCATGGGCCGTGCCGGCAATCGTCAGGGCCGCGAGCGTCAGCGTCAGGCGGAATTTCATCGGGGTGTCTCCTTGTTGCGGAAAGTGCCGTCACGCGCGCTTGAGGGCGCGCACGACGATGGTGAGAAAGAAGGGAATGCCGACCAGCGAGGTCACGATGCCGACCGGGATAAGCGCGCCGGGCAGCACGGTCTTGGACGCCACGGACGCCAGCGACAGGATCAGCGCGCCGGCTAGCGCGCTGCCCGGCAAGTAGTAGCGGTGGTCTTCGCCCAGGAGCAGCCGGGCGATGTGCGGTGCGACCAGGCCGACGAATCCGATCGTGCCGACGAACGACACGGCCAGCGCCGCCAGCGCGCTGACGCGCAGCAGGCTGACCAGGCGCAGCCGCTTGACGTCGATGCCGAAACTGGCCGCGCGTTCCTCGCCCAGCCGCACGGCGGTGAGCTTCCAGGCGTCACGCATCGAAAACGGAATGGCCAGGACCAGCGCCGCTGCCATCACGCCGACGGTGGTCCAGTTGGCCCGCGCCAAACTGCCCATCGTCCAGAACACGATGCCCTGCAGGGCCTCCTCGCTGGCGACGAACTGCAGCAGCATCACCAGCGCCTGGAACGAATACACCAGGGCGATGCCGAACAGCACCACGCCCAGCGTCGATCCGCCGCGCCAGCGCGCCACGCGTTCCAGCACCAGCACGGACAGCAGGGTGCAGGCGAAGGCCGATACGGAAACGGTCATGCCGGCCGGCAGCGCGGGCAGATGCCAGTCGAGTGTGATGGCAAGCGACGCGCCAAACGCCGCCGCGGCGGAGACGCCCAGCGTGTAGGGGCTGGCGAGCGGATTGTCCAGCATGGTCTGCATCTCGGCGCCGCCCAGGCCCAGCGCCACGCCGTGCGGGAACACGCGTAGCACCACGCTCTTGAAGGCCATCCGGTGCCCGCCCACGATGGCGACGGCCGGC
>NZ_DAMCTG010000035.1:0-26686 GCF_032113835.1 Achromobacter sp.
CGGGGGCGTCCGCGCGCCGGCGCAACTGGATCGCCGACGGCGAGCCCATGGCCACGCCCTGGCGGACCGTGTAGACCCCGTCCGCCGGCACGCTGCCCGTCTCGTTCAGGTAGCCCCACAAGGCTGCGGCCGCAATGCCGGTCGCGGCATCCTCGGGGTAGCCGGACGCCTTGGGAAATTGCCGCGCGCTGGCGCCGTCTGTGCTCAGCGCATAAGGGTAGAGGCCGGTCGAGCCGATGGCTTCGCAGATGTCCCGCATTGCATCGAAGTCCGGCGCCAAGGCATCCAGGTCGGCCACGCTTGGCATCCGCACCAACGTCTTTACGCGGCTGGTGCTGGCATTGATCATGTGCAGGCCGGGCAAGTCGGGATCGATGCGCAGCACGGCGGCGATCTCGCGGCACTGCGCTGGCGTGAGCGCCGAGGTGACGACGGCGGGTTGCGACACCCAGGCGCGATTGCCGGCGTCGTCCCACTCGATGTCCACGCTGCCGCTCAGGGTCTGAACGCGGGCGCGCGGCGTCGTCCAGCGTTCCCACTGCCGCAAGGCCCAGAGCGTGCCCACGGTCGCGTGGCCGCACATCTCCATTTCGTGGCCCGGCACGAAGAACCGCAGCTGGCACAGATGGTCATCGCGTTCGGCCGGGAAGACGAAGGAAGATTCGTGGCCGTGGAGCGCCGCCAAAGCCTGCATGCTGGCGGCCGTCATGCCTTGCGCGTCAAGCACCAGCGGCACCGGGTTTCCGCCTTGCAGGGACTGGGTCGGATCGACGAAAACGCGCAGCAGGGCCGCCTGGCCGGCGGGAGGCTGGGCGGGGGGGCGGTTGGGGTGAAGGTCAGTCAAACTGGACTCCGGTCGTGGTGATGAGCTCGCCCCAGAAGGCGAGGTCGTGTGTGACGGTTTGGGTCAGCGCTTCGGCCGTGCCGGGACGGACGTCGACGCCCTTGGCGGCAAGGTCCGCGGCGATGGCCGGGTCCCGCAGCGCCGTGTTCAGCGCAAGGTTCATCTTCTGAACGATGGCGGGCGGCGTCCCCTTGGGAAAGGCCAGGCCGTACCAGAGCGATTGCGTGTAGGTCGGCATGCCTTGGGCCGCGAAAGTCGGGACGGCGGGCAGGATGGGGGTGGCGCTGGTGGTGGCCAGGGCGATCAGCTTGCCGCTTTGCACGAAGGGCGCCAGGCCCACGGGGTTGTCGAACATGATGTCGACCTGGCCGCCGATCAGGTCCGTGTAGGCGGGCGCCGCGCCACGGTACGGAACATGCGTCAGATCCAGTTGCTTGTCCTTCTTGAACATCTCGCCCAGCAGATGCGATACCGTGCCCGCGCCCACCGAGGCGTAGGTGCCGACGCGGCGTGCCTTCAGCGCGTCGACCAGCTCGGGGATCGTGGCTGCCTTCAGGGCGGGCTGCACCGCCAGCACATAGGGTGACGTGCCGATGAAGCCGATGTAATCGAAATCCGTGGCCGGCTTGTACGGCAGGTTTTTGTACAGCTTGGCGGCAAGCGCGGTGGTGCTGGTCGTGACGGCCAGCGCGGTGTAGCCGTCGGGCTTGGCGCGCGCGGCCTGGCCCGAACCCACGGTGCCGCCCGCGCCGCCTGCGTTCTGGATGATGACGGTCTGCTTCAATTCGCGCGTCAGCGCCGGCTGCAGCGTGCGCACCACCAGGTCCGTGCCGCCGCCGGCCGGGAAGGGCACGATCAGGGTAATGGGCTTGTCCGGCCACGCGGGTTCGGCCAGGGCGCTGGCAAGCGGCAGGGTGAGCAGGGCGGCGGAGAACAAAGCCGACGGAAGTGTGCGATTCATGGATTTCCCCTTGTGTCTATCGAATAGCCCAGATCGTAAGAAGCGGGCGTGCCGGCGGCGAACCGCGGCGCGACAGTATCTGATCCCGGGCGCGACAAGGGAAACGTCGCGCAGGCGCCGGGCTTGCATGAAACCCGCCGCGCGCCGATACTGCCTCAACGCCCATTCCTGCCGCTGCCGGGCGTCCCCCGGCGCTTCATACGCCCCGCACGTTCCCATGTCGCGTTCCGTCCCGCTTTCGTCCAAACAGGACCTCATCGCCCAGACAGGTTTCGCCCTGGCGGCCAGCCGGCAGCCGCGCTATGCCTTTCATTGGCACGAGCACGACTGCGCCATGCTGCTTTGGCCCCGGGCCGGCGCGCTGGATAGCGCCTGGCGGGACGAGGCGGGCGCGCGCCGACGCTGCCGGCTGGTCCGAGGCCAGGCGTTGCTGCTGCCGTCGCACGTTGAGCACAGCACGCGCGCCGAAAGCGTCTCGCAGCAGCACGGCGAACTCTATCTGTCGCCGGACCTGCTGCGAGCCTGCCGGGCAGGGGGCGTGCTGCAGTTGGATGGCGCGGCGCAGGCCATGCTGGACGCGCTCTGGAAGCCTGCGTTGTCGGCCTCGGCGCTGCCCATGCTGGTGGCGGCGCTGATCACCCAGCTTGATGTGAGCCATGGAATTCAGGGCGGGGCCAGTGCGCCGCAGGCGCCGTTGCCGTTGGCGCGGCAATGGATGGAACTCTTGCGAGAGCGGCTGGAAGAGGGGCAGCCGCTACCGGCGATCGCCGATTCGGCCAGCGTGCTTGGCGCCACCACCCGCACGCTGCAGCGCGCCTGCATGGAGGCCTATGGCCAGTCGCCCATCGCCTTGCGCCGCATGGTGCTGGCGCAGGCGGCGCGTCAGCGGCTTGCGATGGGCGAGCCGGCGGCAAGGGTCAGCGCCGAACTCGGGTTTTCCAGCAGCGGACACCTGGGCCGGCTGCTGCGCGCGGTCGATCCCTCGTCGGACACCGTCATCGCCACACAAGACTGAACGGGCAGTCAGGGGACGGCGCCAAGACCGGATTCGAACAACGCCTTGCCGCCGCCGTCCGCGGCCGGCGCGTGGCCCGGAATCGAAGCGATCAGTTCCCGGGTGTAGTCGCTGGACGGCTGCAGGAACACGTCGCGCGCCGCGCCGATCTCCACCACCTTGCCGCGCTGCATGACGGCGATGCGGTGGCACAGCCGAGCCGCGACGCGCAGGTCGTGCGTGATGAAAAGAATGCTCACGCCCAGCCGTTCCCGGATGGATTCCAGCAGATCCAGGATCTGCGCCTGCACCGACACGTCCAGCGCCGAGACCGCCTCGTCGGCGATCAGGATCTCAGGCTCCATCATCAGCGCGCGGGCAATCGACAGGCGCTGCCGCTGCCCGCCCGAGAATTCATGCGGAAAGCGGTCCAGCGCGCTCGGATCCATGCTGACGAGCTCCAGCATCTCGACCATGCGGGCGTGGACCTGCGCGGGTTGCGCCCCAAAGTTCAACGGGCCTTCGGCCAGCGTGCGGCCGATTCGGCGGCGCGGGTTGAACGAGCGGAATGGGTCCTGGAACACCATCTGCACGCGCTTGCGGTAGGCGCGCGCCTCGGGGCCGGACAGCCTGCCGACGGACTGTCCGTCAATGAGGATCTCGCCAGAGGTCGGGGCGGCAAAACGCGCCAGGCAGCGGCCCAGCGTGGTCTTTCCCGAGCCTGATTCGCCCACGATGCCCAGCGTCTCGCCCCGCGCCAATTGCAGCGACACGCCGCCCAGCGCATCGACGCGGCGGCGCCGGGATTTGAACAGCGACCGGGTTTCAAAGCGCAGGGTCAGGTCGCGCACCTCCAGCGCCGGCTTGTCTGCCGGTTCCAGCGGCGTGGCGCGGAAATCGCCGCGCGGGCGCGCTGCCAGCAGGCGCTGCGTGTAAGGGTGGCGGGGTCGATCCAGGACGTCGGCGGCCACGCCCTGTTCGACGATACGTCCCGCCTGCATCACCACGATGCGATCGGCAATCTCCGCGACGACGTCGAAATCGTGGGTGATGAACAGGACGCCATTGTCGTGGCGGCCCCGCAGGTCGTTGAGCAGCCGCAAGACCTGCGCCTGCGACGTCACGTCCAGCGCCGTGGTCGGCTCGTCCGCGATGATCAGGCCCGGCTCCATCGCCAGCGCCATGGCGATCATCACGCGTTGGCGCTGACCGCCCGACAACTGGTGCGGGTAGGCGTGCTGGAGCTTGTCGGGATGGGGCAGGCGCACATCCGACAACAGGGCCAGGACGCGGCCGGCCACCGCCTCGCGGCCCAGGCTTTTCGCGTGGAACTCGAACACCTCGGCGATCTGGTCGCCGACGCGCATGAGCGGATTGAGCGCCGTCATCGGCTCCTGAAAGATCATCGCCATGCGGTTGCCGCGCAGCTTCTGCAGCGTGTCCCGTCCGGCGTGCGTGATGTCGCGGCCCGACAGCAGGATCTGGCCGCTTTCCAGGGTGAGCGTCCCTTTAGGCAAGAGGCCCATGATGGCGCTGGACGTCACGGACTTGCCCGAGCCCGATTCGCCCACGATGCAGACGATTTCGCGGGCGTGCACGGTGAACGACACGTCGTCCACGGCATAGCGGCGATCGCTGCTGCCGGGCAGGCGCACCTTCAGGTTGCGGACGTCCAGGATGGGGGAGTCGGGCGCGCCGGCCGTCGGGGCCTGGGGGAATGCGGGGTTCATGGCGTCAGCCCTTCGTTTTGCGGGAGAGTCGGGGATCCAGGCGGTCGCGCAAGGCGTCGCCGAACATGTTCACGGCAAGGATCAGCAGGGCCAGGAACACGCCCGGATACAGCACGATCCAGGGGGCGCGCTGGAAGAATGGGCGTCCCTCGGCGATGATGCTTCCCAGGCTGGGAATCTCCGGCGGAAAGCCCAGTCCCAGGAAACCCAGCACGGCTTCGGTCAGGATGGCGGCTGCGCAGACGAAGGTGGCTTGCACCACCAACGGGTTGATCGTGCTGGGCAGGATGTGCCACCACAACACCTTCAGGGCTGGCGTGCCGGAACCGAGCGACGCCTCGACATAGGGTTCTTCGCGCACCGACAGCACGACGCCGCGCACCAGCCGCGCCACGCGCGGTATCTCGGGAATCGAAATGGCGATGACCATGGTTACGATGTTGGCGCCGCCCAGCGCGACCATCGCGACCGCCAGGAGCAGGCCGGGGATCGCCATGATGCCGTCCATCAAGCGCATCACGGGCGCATCCAGCCGGCGGACATACCCGGCGGCCAATCCGATGACCAGGCCTGCCGCGATGGCAATGACGCTGACCAGCGCGGCAAGCGTGATCGATAGGCGGCCGCCATAGAGCACCCGCGACAGCAGGTCGCGGCCGAGGGAGTCGGTGCCCAACCAATACGCATCGGAAGAGGGTTGCAGCCGCGCGCGCGGCGCGAGCGTGCCGGGGTCGTGGGAAGTGAGCCACGGGGCGCCGACGGTCAGCGCCACCAGCAGCAGGAGCAGCAGCAGCGATCCGAGCATGACGGGATCGTGGATCAGGGCGGTGATGGCCTGGCGCAGCCGCGACGGCGGTGGCGCGGCGGGCAGGAGGGCGGCGGGAGAAGAGGGGGGCATCAGGCAGCTCCGGATCGTCGGCGGTTCAATAGCGGATACGGGGATCGAGGACGACGTACGCCATGTCGATCAGCAGGTTGACGAAGACGTAGATGAACGAGAAGAACAGGATGGTCCCCTGCACCACGGGGTAGTCCCGGGCAAGCACCGAATCCACGATCAGGCGGCCGACGCCGGCGATATTGAAGATGGTCTCGGTCACCACGACGCCGCTGATCAGCGTGGTCAGCGCCACGCCGACAATCGTGACGATGGGAATCGCGGCGTTGCGCAACGCGTGGCGAAACAGCACGAAGCGTTCGGTGACGCCCTTGGCCCGGGCGGTGCGCACGAAGTCTTCGCCCAGCACGTCCAGCAGGCTGGCCCGCGTGATGCGCGTGATCAGCGCGACGAACACCATGGCCAGCGTCACGGTCGGCAGCAGCAGGTGCTGGGCATACCGGCCGATGCCTTCGTCGAGCGGCGAGTACCCCTGCACCGGCAGCCAGTCCAGGTGGACCGAGAACACCAGAATCAACAGATACGCCACGACGAATGCCGGCATGGAAAACGCCAGCACGGCGCCGGCCATGATCCCGCGATCCGCCAACCCCCGGTGCCGCCACGCCGCCAGCACGCCCAGCGGAATCGCCGTGGCAATGGTCAGCAGGATCGCGCACGCCGCCAACGAGAACGTGGGGCCGAGCCGCGCCGTGATGAGCGCGGTCACCGGCTGCCGGGATTGGATGGAGCGGCCCAGGTCGCCTTGAACCAGCGCGCCCATCCAGCGCAGGTATTGCGTGCCCAGCGATTGGTCCAGGCCCATTTCCGTCCGGATCTGAGCGATGGATTCCTCGCTGGCCATGTCGCCGGCGATGACCCGAGCGGGATCGCCGGGCGCCATGCGCAGCAGCAGGAACACCACCGTGGCGACGATGAGCATGACGGGGATCGCCGCCAACAGGCGTTTGATGATGAGTTCAATCATGAATATGCCTTTCCGTTGCCCGGGCCGGTCCGGATGACGGCCGGCCGGGCTGAGACGTTGCGCGCTACCAGAAGAGGGGAATCTGCGCGTCCGTCATGCGCCCCAGCTTGGCCGGGTTGTATCCCTTCATCTTGGAGTACGTGCCAAGCGGGATGAAGAACACCTGCTCGTAATTGAGCTTCTGGATGGCAAGGGCGATTTCCTTCCTGCGGGCCGCATCGCCGGTCTCGGCGAACTGGTCGCGCAGGCGCTCCATCTCGTCGCTCTTGGTCCAGCCGATGTAGCCCGCCTCGCCGCGTCCATCCAGATTGGGATTGGTCAGCGGGTTCATCAGGTCCAGGCTGGTGAAGCCCGTCTGGAAGATGCTCCAGCCGCCTTGCGCCACCGGATCCTTCTTCGAATAGCGGGACAGCAGGGTGGCCCAGTCCATGGACTGGATCTCGACGTTCATGCCGATCGTCTTGAGCGCCTGCGCGGTCACGGACGCCAGGCTGGACAGCACGGGCAGATCTGTGGGGTGCAGGATCACCACCTTGCTGCCGTCGTAGCCGCTTTCCTTGAGCAGGGCCTTCGCGTGCGCCAGATCGGGCTCTTTCGTCTGGATGGCGCCGGCTTCGGAGGCGTACGGAGAGTTGCAGCTCAGGACGGCGCCGCACAGGCGGTACATGGTCTCGTCGCCGATCTGCGCGGCCAGGTAGTCGCCCTGGTACACGGCGGCCAGCACGGCACGGCGCACCTTGGGATTGTCGAAGGGCGGCTGCAGCCAGTTCATGCGCATCGTGAAGATGTTGGTGCTGTCGCCATAGGATTTGAGCGCGACGTTTTTCACGTCCTTGAGCTGCGGCATCAGATCCGGCGGCACGTCTTCCACGAAGTCGATCTCGCCGCGCCGCAAGGCGTTCACGGCAGTCTGCGAATCCGAAATGCTGACCAGCTCGATCCGGTCCGCGATGGCCACCTTGCCGCCGGCAAAGCCGCTGGCGGGTTCCTTGCGCGGCACATAGCCGGTGAACTTTACGTAGGTCGCTTTCACGCCGGGCTGGAAGTCCGCCGCCACGAACTTGTACGGACCCGAACCGATCACCTCGGTGATCGGCTGAGAGACCGGCACCGCGGCGATGCGGCTGGGCATGATGAAGGGCACGGGCGACGCGGGTTTGGCCAGCGCCTCGATCAGCATGCCGAACGGCTGCTTCAGGTGGAACACCACCGTGCCGGCGTCGGGGCTCTCCAGGCTGCGGGTCGCGGCCATCAGGCGCAGGCCCAGGACGTCGCGCTGGCCCCAGCGCTTGAGCGAAGCGACGACGTCTTCGCCCGTTACCGGCGTGCCGTCGTGGAACGTCAGGCCTTTGCGCAGGGTCAGGGTGACGGTGAGCCGGTCCGCGCTTTCCTGCCAGCTTTCGACCATTTCGGGTTGGGGCTTTCCGGCGGCATCCAGGGCGAACAGCGTGTCGAAGACCATGTAGCCGTGGTTGCGGGTGATGTAGGCATTCGTCAGGATGGGATCGACGACGCGTAGCGGCGCCTGCATGACGATCTTGGCCGTGGTCTCGGCGTGCAGCGCGCTGACCGGGGCGATGCCGACGGCGCAGACAAGGGTGGGAGCAAGAACGGCGGGCGCGCAGAGGCGACCCAGTCCGGGAAGCGTGAATTTCATACCGGTACCTTCAGAGTGAGGGTGGAACAGGCGAAATGGACGGGGCTCGGCCGTGAGCCCGTCTGGTCAGCCGAACTGCGGTCTGCGCCCGGCCCAGGGGGCCACGCGCTCAAGCTGCGCCGAGAGTTCGAGCAGGATGTCTTCGCGACCGAAATGGCCGATCAGTTGGGTGGCCACGGGCAGACCCGCGTCTGTCCAGGACAAGGGCAGGCTGGCCGCGGGCAGGCCTGCGCCGTTGATGACAGGGAGGAAGGTGGAATACGTGGCGGCGCGCGCGCGGTACTCGCGGAAACCGAGACCGTCGGACGGGTTCAGCGCAAGGTAATCGAGCTTGCACGGAAGCTGCGCCAGCGTAGGGGTGAGCAGGACATCCAGGTCCGCCATGGCGGCGGCAAAGGCGCGGCCCACGGCGTGCAGGCGGGCCACGGCGTCGATGTAGGACGCCGCGTCCAGGCCCTTACCGACAAGGTACCCGTCGTGGATGACCGATTCCAGGTCGTTCGCGTGCAGGTTGCGGCCCAGCGCCTTCAGACGGCTATCGACGGCAACCACGATATTGCTGGCCAGGATGCTGCCGTGCGCGTGCACGAATCCGTCATAGTCGATGTCGGGCAGCGTGGCCTCGAAGACGTCATGGCCCAAACCTTCCAGCAGCGATGCCGTGTGCGCGACGGCGGCATCGCACTCGGGGGCGATGGCGATGCCGTTCCACGCGGTGCGCAGGAACCCCACGCGCAACGGCCGCATGACGGGTTCGCGAACGGCCTCCAGGAATGCGCGGGGCTTGGGCGGCGCCGCATACGGCGCGCCGGCTTCGTAGCCGGAGATCATGTCCAGCGCCGCCGCCGTATCGCGCACGGAAATGCTCAGTACGCCGTCCGTCGCCATGCCCGCCCAACCTTCGCCTTTGGCTGGACCCATCGGCACGCGGCCGCGCGAGGGCTTCAATCCGAACACGCCGCAGCACGCGGCCGGAATCCGGATGGAGCCGCCGCCATCGCTGCCGTGGGCCACAGGCACGATGCGCGCCGCGACGGCGGATGCAGCGCCGCCGCTGGAGCCGCCCGCGGAGCGGGTGCGGTCCCAGGGATTGGGCGTGGCGCCGCCGTTGCGCACGGCCTCGGTGGTGCCCGCCATGCACAGCTCGGGAACCGTGGTGCGCGCGAACGGGATCAGGCCCGCCGCCTCGAAGCGGTCGGCGACGGTTGCCGCGTAGGCGTAGGTCGAATCGTTGAACAGCGCCGAGCCGATGCTTGACGGGAATCGCTTGTGGGCGAAGCCGGAGTCCTTCAGCAGGAAGGGAATGCCGCGAAACGGTCCGCGCGGCGTCCATCCGGCGGCAATGGCGCGCGATTCCTCGTAGCGCGGGTAGGTGATGGTGTTCAGGACGGGATTGCGCTGTTCGGCCAACTTGATGGCGCAATCCATGAGTTCGGCGGACGTGATTTCGCCGCGTTCAAGCAATGTGGCCAGAGCAAGGCCGTCCAGGCGCTCGTACTCGGTGGTTTGCATGTTTCCCCTTCTTTGCAATCTGAGCGATTCACGGCTTTCTTGGTGAAGCCGGGGCCGTAGACGCGGGGCGAACTTGCTGGGCGTGGTGTTGCAGTCGTCCGCGCGATGACGGCGCGGACGGTAATGATGGCAACGGGAAGCAGGTTCGCCGCGTCAGTCGGCAAACCCAAGTCTATGGATCGCAGCCGCGAGGGCCAAACCAGGATGCGACAGCGCGGCTATCCCAAATGCGACACGAACGCGGTCTACCAGTTGACGCGCGCCGTCAGCGTGATGTTGCGCTCGTCGCCGTAATAGCAGGTGTAGGGGCAAGCGGCCACATAGGTCTTGTTGGCCAGGTTCTTCACGTTCAGCGCGAACTGCCACTTGTCCAGTTGATAGCGCACCGCGGCGTCATACGTGGTGTACGACGGTATCGGCAATTCGTTGATTTCCTGGCGGCCCACATAGCGCACGCCCACGCCCGTGCTCAGGCCGGGCACGGACGAAAACCGGTAATCCATCCAGAGCGATGCCATGTTGCGAGGAACCGATTCGGGCCGCGATCCGACGTTGCCGAAATTGCTCTTGACCACGCGGGCGTCCGTCGTTGCCAAGGCGGCCACCAGATCCAGTTGCCGGTTCAGGCTGGCCCGGGCCTCGATTTCCGCGCCTTTCGAGCGGACTTCGCCCGTCTGCACCAGGAATCCCACGTGGTTGGGGTCGCTGGTCAGGACATTGCGTTGGGTGATTTCGTAGAGCGCGAACGTGATCGACGCATCCACGCCCTTTGGTTCGTACTTCAATCCGATCTCGTGCTGCACGCCCGTGGTCGGCTTGAAGGGATTGGCGGCGAAGTCCAGTCCCGTCACGGGTTGGAACGATTTGCTGTAGCTGTAGTAGGGCGCCAAGCCGTTGTCGAACAGATACATCAGGCCGACGCGCGGCGTGAAGGCGTGGGAGTTCTGTGCGCCCGTACCCGGGGTCGACTCGGTACGCACGGAGTCGTAGCGCCCGCCCAGCAGCGCGATCCAGCGTTCGTTGAACTTGATCTGGTCCTGCGCGTAGAAGCCCAGTTGGCGCGTGCTGTCTTCGCCATAACCGGTGGGGCCGAGGTCCGGCCGGGCGCCATAGACGGGGTGGTACAGGTTCAGCGGCGCGATGGAGCCGGATTTCTGGGAGCGCGAGAACTCGTTCTTGCTCCAGTCGATGCCGAACAGCAGCGTGTGTTCAAAGCTGCCGTGGCGCAGCTTGCCCAGCAATTGGTTGTCCACGGCCAGGCCCTTGTCGGTGTCGTACCGCGTCAGGGCATAGCGGGTGGCCAGGGCCGGGTCCGACGCGTCCACGCGCGTGTCTACCCCGGCGTACTGATTGTCGGCCCGCTGCTTGTAGGTCAGCAGATTCTGGCGCACCTTCCAGTCGTCGTTCAGCTTGTGTTCGAGCAGGTAGCCCAGCGTGGCGCCCTTTGTGACATAGCGGTCGAAGTCCGGTTCGCCAACGAAGCGCGAGCGCGAAATGCGGCCGTTGGGATTGGGCAGCAGGGTGCCTTCCAGCGGTTTGCCCACATCGTAGGGGCTATCGGTGCGGCTGTAGCTGGCCAGGAACGTGATCAGCGTGGCATCGCTGATCTGCCACTCCAGCGCGCCGGCCAGCGAGGTGCGGTCGTTGTTGATGTAGTCGACCATGCTGTCGCTGTTGCGCGCCAGTCCGGTCAGGCGATAGCGGACATTGCCGTCCTCGGTGACCGGACCGCCCAGGTCCATCGCGATCTGCTTCTTGTTCCAGCTTCCGGTCTGCAATTCGAGCTCGCGCAGCGGCTCCGCCGTGGGGCGCTTGCTGACCAGGTTGATGATCCCGCCGGGCGCGGCCTGGCCGTACAGGATCGAGGCCGGCCCCTTGAGCAGCTCGATGCGTTCGAAGTGGTAGGGCTCGATGGCGCCGCTGAGCGAGTTGATGGGGAACTTGGTGCCGTTCAGGTACAGCGGGGCGGCGCCGGTAACGTTGAAGCCACGGATCGTGAAGCCCGTGCCGATGTGCCTGAGCGCCCCGCCTTCTAGCGACTGGACGCTGGCGGTGTAGCCCAGTGCCTGGTCCAGCGAGTCCGCCGCCTGCGCGATGACCTGGTCGCGCGGAATCACCGATACGGACTGGGGCGTTTCATGCAGCGCCGTGTCCGTCTTGGTGGCGGTTGCGCTGCGCCGGGCCACAAATCCTTGCACCGGGCCGAAGGCGGATTCTTCGGCAACGCCTGTCACCGTCACCGCGGGCAGGGTCTGCGCGGCGTCCTGGCCCGGCTGACTGCCGGGCACCGGACGCAGGATGTAGCCGCCATTCGGCTGTGGCCGGGCAGCCAGTCCGGTGCCGGCCAGCAACCGGGCCAGCGCCTCGGGCGCGTCAAAGCTGCCCTGCAAGCCGGGACTGCGCTTGCCCGCGATGTCGCTGGCCGAATAGGACAACATCAAACCGCTATCGAGGGCGTAGCGGGTCAGGGCGCTTTCCAGCGATCCGGCGGGGATCGCGTAGCTTTTCGCGCTGGCCTGGGCCTGGACGGCATCCGTCCCGGCCGACAGGGCGATGCCCGTTGCCGTAAGCCAGAGGGCGCGGCTTGCCGCCAGCGCGAGGGTATTGCGTGCGATGAGGCGCGCGGCGCGCCGAGACTGATGGGGGGGCATGAATGGTCCGGTTTCCGGTGGAAAAAATGTGGCTTCTATTAGGTTTGCCACTTGGGAAACGGAAACCCCTCATGTTGGCGCGAAAAATTTCTGGGGCCCATGAATGGCGCGGCGCGGCGAGGCGGCCTGCGCGCTATGTGCCGCGCAGGCGCACGGTGATCCAATAGCGCGTCACCTGGTCGACGTCGATCGGATGCGTCCGGCGCAGCATGTCCAGCACCCGGTCGGTGTCGTCCAGCGGATAGATGCCCGAGACCTTCAGGCGGCCGGCATCGGGGTCGCAGGCCAGCCGGCCGGGCACATACCGGGCAAGCTCCGCAATGAAGTCGGACAGCGGCATGTCCTGCGCGACCAGCATGCCCACGGACCATGACGCATCGCGCGGGTCCGCCGCCCGCGTCGGGCCGACGGCGTCGCGGGTGAACGACGCCTGTTCGCCCGCGTGAATGACGCGCGGCCCATCCGCTTGGTGCTCGGGGCGGATCTCCACGGCGCCCTCGAACACCGCGACGTGGCTGCGGCCAGGGAACTGGCGCACGCTGTAGCGTGTACCCAGGGCGCGCACGCGGCCTTGTGCCGTTTCCACCAGAAAAGGACGGGCAGGGCGCCCGGCCTGGGAGGCCGGGTCGGGCGCGGTGGCGATCAGGATCTGGCCGTGCAGCAGGCGGACCAGGCGCTGCGAGCCGTCAAATCGGACATCGATGGCGCTTGCCGTATCCAGGTCGATGCGGCTGGCGTCGGCCAGCAGGATGCTCGTGCGTTCTCCGGCTGCGGTGTGGTGATCGGACTGCCAGTCCTGCCAGCCGCGCCACAGGTTATCGCGCGCCAGCCAGGCGCCGCCGCCGGCAAACAGCGCCACCGCCAGCGCCTTGACGGCCTGGCGCCGCGCGGGACGGTTCCGGCCCTCGCGCGTCAGCGCACCGCGTACGAGCGGCGTGTTCAATCCGCGCAGCTGCTGGCCAAAGGTCTCGATGTGCCGCCAGGCGCGCTCGTGGTCGGGGTCTGCCTCGCGCCAGCGCCGGCAGGCCTCGCGCGTGGCGTCGCTGGCGTCGGGCGCCTGAAGGGCGACCAGCCAGTCCACGGCGCGCAGACTGACGCTGGCGGGCAATGGCGGACCCTCAAGCTGGGGGAAGGCCGTCGGGCTCGAGTCCGCGGGCGAGTTGGGCATGGGTAAGGGGGCGTTCCTGGAACAGGCGGCTGCGGCCGTGCCGATGCTCAGGCGCCGAAAAAGCAAAGGTGCGCGGCCTTCGCGATATGGCGCTGCACGGTGGCCAGGGAGACGTTCAGCGTGGCGGCAATGTCGGCCTGCTTCATGCCTTCCAACTGCGACAGCAGGAACGCCCGGCGCACGGGGGCGGCCAGCGTATCCAGGCGGCGGTCCAGTTCGACCAGGGTTTCAAGCAGGATGGCGCGCGTTTCGGGACCGGGCGTTTCAAGCTCGGGCAGGTCGGCCAGGGTGGCCAGGTAGGCTTCTTCGATCCTGCGGCGCCGCATGAAATTGGACACCACGCCTTGGGCCACGGTGGTGAGCAGCGCGCGCGGCTCGCGCACCTCGACCGTGTCGCCGCGGACCAGGAGGCGCATGAAGGTGTCGTGCGCAAGATCGGCGGCATCGGATGAATTGCCCAGCCGCCGCCGCAGCCATCCTTTCAGCCAGCCATGGTGATTCGCGTACAGGACATCGATGCCCTGTTGCGGCACTGCAAACTCAGTCGCGGACATCCTGTCCTCCAGCGCGTCGCGGGGCTGGAGAATACCGGCACCGTGAAAAATGAGAATCATCCGCATTCTAAGAGAAGCCGCGATGTGGCGACAAGCGGCGGCGCACGACTCGGCAGCCGCCCGCCTGATCACGCCGTGGCGCGTGTTCAGGCGGCGCTTTTACAGGCCGTGGATATCAGCTCTGCCTGGCGAAACCGCCCGCCGCCCATTCCGACGCCCGCTGCACGTTCAGCTTGTACGTCGGCGCCACGCGGATCTGCGCGAGCTGGTCGCCGAATTCGTCGTAGGCGCTGAGCGTGGCATAGGGCTCGTCCTCGTCGGGCACGATGTCCAGCTTGATCGTCAGACGGCCATCGTCGGTGTCGATCTTCACGCTCTTGTGCAGCGTGGCATGCAATTGCTGCTCGTGCCGGCGCAGGACTTCGTTGGCGGTCTTGACCAGGGTGATGAAGGCGGGCGAGTCGAGCGGCTTCGGGTTCTTCTTGTCGCGGCCCATGGTCCAGGGGCCCACCAGGGCGGGTTCGGCCTCTCCGTCCTTGGTCATTTCGACGGCCCAGCCGTCGTCGTCTTCGTTCTTGATGACGCGCGCGGTCCAGCCGTCGTCGCGCCAGAGCCTGGCTTCCTGTTCTTTGGGCGCGTCGGAAATGTCGGTGTCCGGCGTGGAAGTGTCGTTCACTGCGGTACTGCTCCTGGATTCGTTGATGCGCGGCGATGACGCCGCGGGCCTTGAGGGCGACCCTGCACTGTAGCCTACTGCGCGGGCAGGGCGGGTGGCACGGGTGGCACGGTTGTCACGCAGGCCGGGTCGCGGCGCGGCGATTGCGCCCGTACGGTACGCCTTGCCGCGCCAGCTAGATCGCGCACGACTCGGCCCAGGCGCGAAACTGTGTGAGCTCGGGCGACGGCCTTCGGTAATCCTCGGGCGGCAGCACGAAGTAATAGCTTTGCGCGCCCAGATCCACGGTCAGATCGAACGGCGCAACCAGCCGGCCTTCGTCCAGCTCCTTCTGCACCAGCGGCTTTTGCGCAATGGCCACGCCATAGCCTTCCAACGCGGCCTCGTACGCCAGCGCGGAGGATTCGTAGCGCAGGCCGCGCGACACATCGATCTCTGTCAGACCGGCCGCCCGCAGCCAGATCTCCCAGTAGTCCGGCCGCGCCAGCGTATGCAGCAGGATCTCGCCTTTCAGGTCGGCGGGCGTGCGCAGCCGGGCGCATTTGTCGGGGATGCACACCGGCAGCAACTCATTGACCATCAGCTTGTAGCTGACGAGGCCCCGCCAGCGGCCATCGCCCATGCAGATGCCGGCGTCGACTTCCTCGCGCTCGAAATCCGGCGCGTCCACGGCGGTGTGGAGCTTGACGTCGATGTCGGGATACTGGCGGTGAAATCCGGAAAGGCGCGGCAGCAGCCAGCGCATGGCCACGCTGTGCGGCGCCTTGATGACGAACTGGCGCCGGCGTGAACGCTCGCCCAGTTCGGACGTGGCGCGCTGCAGCCCGCCGAACAGCCGCGCGATATCGGCGTGATACCCCGCGCCCATGGAGGTCAGCACGATGCGGCGGTGCTGGCGCAGGAACAGCCGAAGTCCCAGGTGCTCCTCAAGCAGGCGGATCTGCCGGCTGACGGCGGCGGGTGTCACGCTTAGTTCCTCGGCGGCGCTGGTGATGCTGCCCAGGCGGCCGACAACCTCGAAACAGCGCAGCGCATTGAGCGGAGGCAGGGCGGTCATCGCGACGATTCAGTTAACAAAAAGTTAAGTGTGCCATAGATAAAGTCGTTTGAACCCTGATGTCCAAACGCCCAAGATGGCACGGCCGCCCCGACTTCGCGGTGCAAGAACAGCCAAAAGAAACAGTCATAAGGGGAAATCCATGTTTAGAACATTGGCTCGACGGATTGGAATCGCCGCCCTCTGCGGCGCCGCAGTGCTGGCCGGACCCGCAACGGCGGCCGGCTATCCGCAGCGGCCCGTCAGCATCGTGGTGCCGACCACGCCGGGCGGAACCGCCGACATCCTGGCCCGCCTGATCGGCCCGCGGCTTGCCGAACGGTGGGGGCAGCCTGTCGTGGTGGAGAACAAGCCGGGTGCCGGCACGCTCATCGGCGCCGATTACGTGGCCCGGGCCAAGCCCGATGGCTACACCTTGATGTTGACCTTCAACGAACTGGCCACGCTGCCCGCCTTGAATCCGAATGCCAAGCTGGATGTCGAAAACGGCCTGGCGCGTATCGGCAAGATCGGCAGCCTGCCGGTCCTGGTGCTGACGCGGCCCGGCATCGACGATGCCGATCTGGCGACGCTGATTAAACGTTTCCGCGCCGAACCGGGCAAATACACCTACGCGTCCAACGGCTCGGGCTCGTCGCTGCAACTGTTCACCGAGATCTTCAAACGCGAGGCCGGCGTGGACGTGATGCACGTGCCTTACCGGGGCGCGCTAGAGGCCTCGATGGCGGCGATCGGCGGCGAAGTCGACCTGCTGGTGCAGTTCGCGTCGGGCAATGTCATCAACCACGTGAAGGCCGGCAGGCTCAACGCCTACGCCGTGGCGTCGCCGCAGCGCCTGGAAGCCTTGCCCGCCGTGCCCGATGCTCCCGAGGCCGGCTTGCCCGGGCTTCGCCTGGAGGCCTGGTACGGACTGTTCGCGCCCGCCGGCCTTCCCGACGACATCAAGCTGAAGATCAATCGCGACCTGAACGAAGTGCTGGCCGAGCCCGCGATCCAGGAACGCCTGAAGGGCATCAATCTGCTGGTGCAGCCGGGCACGCCGGCCGAGTTCGATACGTTCTTCCGCGCCGAATATGCCCGATGGAGCGCATTGATTCGGACCCTCGGCATCAAAAGCAGCGAATAAGACACCGGAGCCACACCTTGACCTACGATCCCAGCACCCACACCGCGCTGACGTTTCATGACGCCCGCGCCAACTTTGCCGAACGCCGCGACACGCCGCGTGACTACCTGGAGCGTTGCCTGGAGGTGATAGCCGCGCGCGAGGGCCAGCTCAAGGGCTGGGTCGTCCTGAACGAAGCCGGCGCCCGCGCCGCGGCCGACGCCAGCGCCCAGCGCTACCGCGACGGCCAACCGCTGTCGGCGATCGACGGCATGCCGGTCGGCATCAAGGACCTGATCGAGACGCGCGACATGCCCACGCAAATGGGCTGCGCCGCCTTCGACGGCAACTTCCCCAAGAACGACAGCGCCGTTGTGCGCGCGCTGCGCGATGCCGGCGCGATCATCCTGGGCAAGACCGTCACCACGGCGCTCGGGTTTCTCGATCCCGGTCCGACGACCAATCCGTTCGATTCCCGCCGTACGCCGGGCGGCTCGTCCAGCGGTTCGGCCGCGGTTGTGGGCGCCAACATGGTCCCCATGGCCATCGGCTCGCAGCTCGTGGGTTCCGTCCTGCGCCCGGCCAGCTACAACGGCAACTGGGCCTTGAAGCCGACGTTCGGCGCGCTCAATCGTGGCGAGCGGCTGGGACTGAGTCAGGCACATATCGGCATCCACGCCAATTCCGTCGAGGACATGTGGATTGCGGCCGCCGAAATCGCGCAGCGCGCGGGCGGCGACCCGGGGCATCCGGGCCTGTATGGTCCGCTGCATCCGCCCTCGGCCCAAAAGCCCACGCGGCTGGTCGCGCTGGAAACCGAGGGCTGGGCGCGCGCGGAACCGGATGCCCGCGCGGCATTCGAGGCCAGCCTGGACAAGCTGTCCGGGCGAGGCGTGACGATCATCCGGCGCGGCGACTCGCCGCTGGTCGACGCGCTGGAGCGCGCCATCTCGCAAGCGGCGCCCCTGTCGCTGCGGCTGATCTCGTGGGAGCAGCGCTGGTCGCTGGCCAATCTGGTGGCCAACCATCCCAACACGCTGGGTCCCAGCCTGGTGCGGCAACTGGAAAGCGGCCGCGGCATGACGCTGGCCGAATATCGCGAATGCCTGCTGCTGCGCGAACACGCGCGCCAATGCCTGGCGGCTCTGGCCATGCAGTGCGACGCGCTGGTCAGCCTGAATGCCTGCGGTGCCGCGCCCATCGCCGCCGACATTCGCGACAGCAAGTACCCGACGGGTGATGTTTCCTTTGCGTGCGCGTCGTCACTGCTGGGCGCGCCCGCGATCAACGTGCCGTTGATGGCCGTCGACGGCTTGCCGCTGGGACTGCAGGTGATGGGAATGGCGCACGGCGATGCCGCCATCACCGGCATCGGCACGTGGATCTATCAGTCCTTGCGTCGGGCGCACTGATCCGCCGCCGACTGATCAGGCAGGCTGAGCTTGCGCGCGATGGCGGGCCGCGTTGTCCAGGTCGGCAATCGGCGCGAGCAGGCCCCGGTCGAAGTCCCCCTGCGGCTTGCCGGCGCGCAGTCTGGCGGGCCAGTCGGCATGCGTGAGCGCGCCGCGTCCCAGCGAAACGAAGTCCGCTTCCTGCCTGGCCATCAGGCCTTCGGCCCGCGTGGCGTCATGCAGCGAACCATTGGCCAGCACCGGCACCGAGACATGCCTGCGCGCCAGCGCCGCCAGGCTGGGGCCGTCCTCGCTGAAGCCGGGGCGCCAGGCCTCGAACTCGGTGGTGTGCAGGTAATCGATGGGCTGCGCGCCCAACGCGTTGAAGATCCGTGCGGCCTCGTCCTGGCCGCCCGCCCACTTGTGGGTGAAGTCGTTGACCTTGCCTTGCGAACTGCGCACGCCCACGACAAAGCCCACCGGCGTCGACTGCCGCACCGCCTGGATCACGTCCAGGGTCAGACGCAGGCGGTTTTCCACGCTGCCGCCGTAGCGGTCCTCGCGCAGATTGGTGTGGGCAGTGAGGAACTGATCAAGCAGATAGCCGTTGGCGCCGTGTATCTCCACGCCATCGAATCCCGCCTCCTGCGCCCGCCGCGCCGCCTGCGCAAAGCCGTCGACCGCCTCGGCGATCTCATCGATCGTCATCGCTTCCGGCATCCGGTACGGCCCTTGACCGCGGTAAAAGGTCATCTGCTGTCCCGCCGGCTGCACGGCAGAAGGCCCCTTGGTCCCGGACCGATGCGGATTGCCCTGCGACAGCGCGCCCGCATGCATCAACTGCGCGAAGATGCGTCCACCTTGGGCATGCACACGGTCCACCACGGGCCGCCACGCCTCGCGCTGCGCGTCGTCCGCCAGGCCGGGCTGGAACAGATAACCCTGCGCATGGGCTTTGTCCGTATAGATGCCTTCGGTGATCACCAAGCCAAAGCCGCCGGCGGCGAAAGCCTCGTAATACTCGGCCATCTGCGCGGTGGCATGGCCGTCCGCTGTGGCGCTGACGCGTGTCATGGGGGCGACGGCCAGGCGGTTGGGCAGGTTCAGCGCACCCACGCGCAGCGGCGTGAACAGCGTGGCGGGGAGCGCCGGCGCGTCGTGCTGCAGACGATTATCGAGCGTCGTCATCTCACTGGCCCTCCGGTTGGCGGACCGCGGCGATGGCCTCGATCTCGATCATCGCGGCCGGGTCGTACAGGGCCTTGATCTCCGCAATCGTGTCGGCCGGGTAGGGCGCCGAGAAGAACTTGCGGCGCAGCGCGACCACGTCGTCGAAATGCCCCATGTCGGTGACAAAGATCGTGACCTTGATGACGTCCTTGAGGCTGGAGCCGCCGGCTTCCAGCGCGCGGCTCAGGTTCTGAAAAGCCTGCTCGCCCTGCGCCAGAAAACCGCCGTCCACGATCTTTCCGTCGTCGGCGGCGCCGGCCTGACCGGAGATGAAAAGCAGATTGCCGAACTGGATGCCCTGCGACAGCAGGAAGGGCGCGTAATTGTCGGGCTGGGTGATGACTTGTTTGAGCATGATGCGAATTCCTTCATCTATGGCCGGTGGGGTGGAGGAGTAGGGTGCCGGCCGGTGAAGAGAATGTAGAGTGGTGGCAAAACGGTGACAAAGGTTCGTTTGTTAGCTATAAGACGAGAAAAATTCATCTATGGGCCAGCCGCCATGCAACGCCGATCCCTTCCGCTTTCCGCACTGCGCGCCTTCGAGGCCGCCGCGCGCCTGGGCAGCTTCAAGGCCGCCGCCGAGGAACTGGCCGTCACCCCGACCGCCGTCAGCCATCAGATCCGCGCGCTGGAAGCGGGCACAGGCCTCGTGCTGTTCGACCGCCAGGTGCGCAAGGTCACGCTGACCGAAACCGGGGCGCAGCTTTATCCCGTGCTGCGCGACGGCTTCGACAAGTTCGAGGCCACCTTGGCGCGCCTGACGCAGCAGCGCACGCGGGCGCAGGTCAGCATCTCGGCGACCAATGCCTTCACCGTGAAGTGGCTGGTTCCCCGCATGGCCGATTTCCGCCGGCTGCATCCCGACATCGACCTGCAACTGCAGGCCAGCGACGACCTCGTCGACCTGCGCTCGTCCACGGTCGACATCGCCATCCGCTATGGCCGCGGGCCGTATCCCGGGCTGGCGACGCAGCCGCTATTCACCGACCGGTTCGCGCCGGTCGCCAATCCGCGCCTGGGCGTCGTCTCGCCGGATGATCTGGCGCGCGTGCCGCTGATCCGCTTCGACTGGAAACGCGCGCAACCCGAGAACCCGACGTGGGAACGCTGGTTTTCCATAGCGGGGCGCCCGCTGCCGCCCGAAACTGGGCAGTTGCGGTTCTCAGATGAAGGCCACGCGATACAGGCGGCCGTGGCGGGGCACGGGATTGCGTTGGTCAGCCTGGCGCTGGTGGACGATGAGCTGCGGGCAGGGCATCTGGTGCAGCCGTTCGGACCCGAGATCGACGGGCATACGTATCACCTGGCGATGTTCGGGGAGCGGGACGCGTCGGTGGCCGTGCAGGCGGTGGCGGGGTGGCTGCGGGCGCAGGTGTGATGGTTTGACGCGGTTCAACGAAGCGCGTTGCTGAAGGAGATACCCGCGGCTACAGGATGATGCGCGCCGCGTCCGCGTGCCGATGATCGGCATGGGCAGATGAGGCCGGCTTGCGGCGCAGTTCAACCACCTGCGCCGCGCCGACGGCGCGAGCGCGCAACTGGCCACAGCCGCCGTCCACGTCCTGCCCCGCGCTGTTCCTGACCTTGGCCAGCACACCACGGTCGTGCAGATAGCGGACGATCTCGCGGATACGCTCGGCATCAGGGCGCTGGTAGTCATCCCCTTCAAGGCTGTTGAAGGGGATGACGTTCAGGACGCCGTACTTGCCCTTGAGCAGACGCACGACGGCATCGAGTTCGTCGTCGCCGTCGTTGATGCCCTTGAGCAGCGTCCATTGATACTGGATCGGGTAATCGGTGTCGCGAGCGTATTGCTCGCCCAGTTCAATCAAGGCTTCCGGCGCGATTTTCGGCGCGCGCGGCAGCAGGTGTTCGCGCAGGTCGGCCTTGGTTGTGTGCAGCGACAACGCCAGCGCCGGTTTGACGCGTTGTTTCGGCAGGGCGTCGAACACCCGCTGATCGCCCACGGTCGAGAACACGAGGTTCTTGTGGCCGATATTGCCTTCCGTACCGAGCAGGTCGATGGCTTCGAGCACGTTGTCCAGGTTGTGGGCGGGTTCGCCCATGCCCATGAAGACAACCTTCTTCACCGCGCGCTGACGCCGCGCCAGCACGACCTGGGCAAGGATTTCCATGCTCGTGACCTGACGGATCAGGCCGCTCTTGCCGGTCATGCAGAAGCGGCAGCCGACCGCGCAGCCGACCTGCGTGGAAACGCACAGGCCATCGCGCGGCAGCAGCACGCTTTCCACCATCTGCCCGTCGGCCAGTTCCACAAGCAATCGCGAGCCATCGCTGCCGGCGTGTTCGGAGCGAATCTGGGCCAGGCCGTCCAGTTCCGACGTCAAGGCGGGAATGGCATCGCGCAGCGCAAGAGGCAGGAAGTGCTCGGCGCTACGCCGCCGCGTCCCGGTGTCGAGCGCCTGCCCGTTCAGCCAGACGCGCACGACCCGACCACGGTGAACGGGCAGGGCGCCTAGAGCGGTGAGGCGATGGGTGAAGTCGGAAAAGCGCATGGGGGGCGGATTTTACTCTGCCTCTTGGAATGGGGCGGCAAAAAGACGTCGAGATATCGGCCGGATCGCGAGCCGCCTAGGGGTGCTGCGCAGTGGCGAAGGGTAAATTTCGTCCTTGACCCACCGTTATACGAATTGAATCTGCCACTCAGCAGGGGATGCAGACGACATGGTCCTGCTCTTTCTTCGCTATCTCTCGGAGCATATTGCCCTATGCGTATTCAGCAGCGCCTTACCTATGAAATAGACAACAACGGCTTTATCCGTTGGCTTGCAAGTAGGATGTCGCCCGCCGCGGGCAATACGGCCAGTTTGAACGATAATCCCCGCGAATCATCTTCCGCAGTTGGTTCGCCTTTGCATCAATACACATTGCCGAAGCGCAACCCAGATTACGCGCATTTTCCGGCTGGGGGGGCTGTGACAATCCCCAACCTGTGGCAAGCCGCAAGAAACTACCGCTGGAAGGGGGCCACTCTGCAAGCCACCGGCGAACGGTTGGCTCGGTTGGCCGATCAGTTGAAGTCCGGCTACTTAAGCAGCGTTGTGCAGTGCGTGGAAGCGGCCCAAGACGTCTTGCGTTGGGGCGGTGTCTATCGGAGCAACGGTCCCTGGATCGCGGCAAACCCGCAGGGGCTGATTAGCTCCATGCAAACCGTGGCCGAGCTGCAAAGCGCTATCACCTGGCCTTTGCAAATGGACCTGCCCCCTGCACGCATGAATTCGGGCTTCACGAAAATCTATGCTCTACAACTGCCCGGATTTCTGATCTACGATTCGCGAGTTGCGGCAGCCCTGGCTTTGCTGGTGCTGATTTACGCATCGGAGCACGATGGTCGAATGCCACCCGTTGCGCGAGATCTAAGAGTAATGGCCGGTCGGACCTGCCACCGGAAAGCTGATGGCATTAAGACTTGCACCAGCGAATCCGACCATCTGCGGGCGAATCTGGCGGCCAACTGGCTCATCGGGCAGGTCTTTACCGCGTACCCGACGTTGCGCGCTGATTGGCAGGCGCACACGGACGGCATTGATGAATATCGCGCGCTGGAAGCTGCGCTATTCATGCTGGGCTACGACATCGGCGCTCATCCGGTGTTGAGTCAGCTAGACGAACGCGCGGCCCGTCACACCAGGCAGTTCGGAGAATCAATAAAGCCTTTCAAGCTGGGCGCTGAGGGTGTCAGTTCGACTACACCTTACATTCCACTTTGCACCCTTGCAACGGGGGTGGGCTTCAAGGCCTATCGCACGAGTTTGGGATTTCAACTGCATTTCGGCGGTGGTTCCGGAAGTGCGACGGTTCCTTCGGCCACATTGGAGCAGTTGGTCCGGCACTTTGCGGGGCAACGCGTGGCCATCGGCACATCTCGGACGTCACCCCCTAAGGGAAGTTTGGGTGAGTATCTGCAGCAGAACCTCAGCAAGACGGCACTGGCGTCTTACATTGCGCCATTACTGCTGCATCTTGGTTTGGCGGATATGGACGACTCGAGACATCTGTTTTTTCAGAAGAATAAGGAGTTGGGGCTTTAGACTGCGAATTGAATGCGTGGTCTTTCGCCTGATCGCTCCACCAAGCGCCGCGTCGGCGGCTTACCCCCGTAACAAGATCAAAAGACGACATGGCTACACTTCCAAACCTAGAATTGGGTACGTTTACGCGCATTGAACTCTCCCCGAAAAATAAAGGATGGTGGACTTCGATCCCGGCTGTGCCTGGCTGGTATGCAATTGAGACAACCGCGCCTGCCGCCAAGTTGGAGGCGCTGGTTCCGGCAGCCAACTGCGAGAAACACTACAACTTCTCCCGCAGAGTCACCGCGACAGCGCTCCTCCAAAGCTTCAACGAAATTATTCTTCCTTCCTCCGAAGGGCAGTCCTATGTGGTTTATTCGGGGGAGGGCCGAAACCTTAAATCCCGCGCACGCGAGCATACGCACGGAGACAAAGGCACGGGGTGCCTGGGGCTGAGTGGCTACGACTCTCTAACCAAGTACACGTGGACGTTTCTTTATCGCACCTGCGAAGCTCATGTGCCGGGTGCCAACGGAGACAAGTTGCTTCGTACGTTGCTTGAGCAGCGGTGGCGTGCCCAGCATGGTTGGCCGCTGCTCTGTTCGCAATAAGCCGCTAAGTACCAAAAGGGTGTTTCTTTGCTAGCCCCGGGCAATCCTGTCGCCTAGCAATGCCCCGATGTAGCTCAGTGGGGTTGCCCAAAGAACGGCCATTCCCCAAACCGCCAGTTGAGCTGTCTGTCTGCGATCGGATGTTATGTTCGGAGCTTCAACGGCGATGTTGTACATCTGCGCGAGCTCCCTGTTGAGAGAAAACCAAAGCGCAGCAAAGCACAAGCCGACAATCAGAGTCCAGGTTGTGTTCCCTCGAGCAGCGAACCATTGGATCACTTTGGTGAAGAACAAGAGCGAGCCAAAAATGAACCCCGCCGCCGAGCCTAGTCTTACGTCGGCGGCGAAGGCCGGGTTCACTTCAAATAATTGAAGGACCGACGGCCACGAAGCAATCGAGCCGAGCACCAGTCCAGAAAGCTGCCAGAGCTTTTCCTTAATGCCAGAAGACATGAGTCAGTTTCCAGGGATGACGTACTGAACCTTGTAAATTGGTCTTTGGGCACTCCGATCTCGCAAGACCGAGGGCAGTTGGATCAGATCGATAACAGATGTTGGCACTGTGATATGTATGACGTTCATCTGGTTGTCCTTTTCCCGGTCCACATCCATTTCGATCTTAAAAACGTTCCGGTTCTCGAAGCTTTTAAGGACATCGGAATCCCTGTCAAAATCGTTTGCGAAAGACTCTGCGGGCCGAAGCGCATACTGCAGACCCGCCTCGCTATAGTGTTTCAATGAGTTAAGGTACTCATCGATCTGTTCAGGGGTCAGCTTAGGCAGTGCCAGATACATCTGGGATCCAGGGCGCCACCGTAATGTCTGATAAGCTCCGCGGTCTTCGGGCCGCTTCCTGACGATTTGGATGGAATACTCATCCTCCGGCGCGGTAATACCCCGAGTGCTGTCTTGAAAGACTTCCACAATGTGTTCCCAGTATCGAGAGGGGCTGGTCCAGGGAGGACTCCACGACATTACCCAGGTGTCATGTGCGGTGATGGCTCGTAGCCTGTACGTGTACAAGATGTCTGAAGATTGTTTTTTTGCCTTGCCCACAATTGTCCGACGCGTCGAAACACATCGTTCAAACGGAACTTCGCCCAGTATTTCGGTACCCATGCCGGCATCTGGCCATTGAAAGTACAGCTTGGCCGACGGCCGCCTTGAACCTTCATCGCCGGCTTCAATGTTGCAGACCGAATAAGTCAGTCGGATCTGCGGGCTGCCATCAATATCGGGCAGGTCCATGGGCTTTGAGTCGACGATGGACCGGACATACAGAGTCGAATTGTTGTGCACCTGGCCTTGTACGTCGTAGCCGAAACGCATTGCTGGCCTAGTGAGTTCGGCAGTCTGAGCAGCATCCGCGGCGAGGGTCTCCCGGGCGAATCCACACACGCCCAGGAACACAGTTAGCGCAAACGATCCAATCTTCATGGCTGCCTTCGGGTTGCATGCCTCGGTCATCGGGTCGGCTAAAGACGACGAACAGCGTGGCGGTAAATTTACCGCGTGTGCGGGAGCCCGCCATACGCCAAACTGAGTAGGTATGACCCGCAGTCCGGCTCACTTTTCCCGCGCGCTAACCAATACCGGCTTATCCCGCCACCGATCCGGAAACGTCTTCGCCAGATTTTCCACCTTCGGCACATCGTTGATCACGATGTACATACTGTTCGGATTACGCACCAGATAGTCCTGGTGATATTCCTCCGCAGGATAAAACGCCTGCAGCGGTTCGATGGTGGTCGCCAGCGCCTTGGGATACACACCCGTTTTATTCAACTGCGCGATATACGCCTCGGCCACCTTGCGCTGGCTGTCATTGGCGGGAAACACGGCGGATCGGTATTGCGTGCCGTGATCCGGCCCCTGGCGGTTGAGCTGGGTGGGGTCATGCGCCACCGAGAAATAGATCTGCAGAAGCTGCCCGTAGCTGACCTGTTTGGGGTCGTAGGTGATTTCCACCGCTTCCGCATGGCCGGTGCGCCCGCCGCTGACGGCGTTGTAGTTGGCGGTGTTGGCCTGGCCGCCGGCGTAGCCGGAGACGGCGTTGCTGACGCCCTTGACGTGTTGGAACACGGCTTGCACGCCCCAGAAGCAGCCGCCGGCGATGACCGCTTTTTCCTGCGTGGCGGGTGCATCGGCAGCGTTCGCGGGCTGCTCCGCAGCGGGCGGGGGAATGATGAAGGCGCGTTCGGCGGCGTGGGCGGCGGTCGAAGCGATCAGGCCGCCTGCGGTGGCAAGCGCGGCGCAGAGGCGGCGGAGGGTGGGGTGCTTGGACATGGTGTCGGGTCCTTGTAGCGATGCGAGGGACGATCAGGCTTGCGGGGCGAAGGTCATCGCCACGCCGTTCATGCAGTAGCGCAGGCCGGTGGGGCGGGGGCCGTCGTCGAACACGTGGCCCAGGTGGCCGCCGCAGTTGGCGCAATGCACGGCGGTGCGGGTCATGCCGAAGCTGCGGTCGCGGGTTTCGCCGACGGCGCTGGGCAGGGGTTGCCAGAAGCTGGGCCAGCCGGTGCCGCTGTCGAACTTGGTCGACGAAGAGAACAAGGGGTGTTCGCAGCCGGCGCAGGCGAACGTGCCTTTGCCGTGTTCGTCGTTGAGCGGGCTGGAGTAGGGCCGCTCGGTGCCGTCGCGGCGCAG
>NZ_DAMCTG010000035.1:26696-47765 GCF_032113835.1 Achromobacter sp.
CAGGCGCTCGCGCCATTGGGCGTCGGTGAGCGTGTAGGGGAAGGTGGCGGCGGGCGCGGCCGCTGCCGCCGGGCCGCTGCGGATGGCCAGCAGCGGGGCCAGCCCGGCCGCGGCCGCGGCGGCGCTGCCCAGGCCCAGGAAGTGTCTGCGATTGAGGTTCATGGCGGTTTCCGTGCGGGTTCGATCAAGGGGGAGCGGCGGACGCGGTCCTCCCCCCGGGGGTTCACTTCTGCATGCCGTCCTTGGACATTCCATCCTTGGACATGCCGTCCTTGCTCATGCCGCTTTTCGACATGGAATCCTTCGACATCGACCCCTTGGACATGCCATCGCGCGACATCGAATCCTTCTTCATGCCATCGTGCGACATGCCGTCCTTCTTCATGCCGTCCTGCGCCGGCGCTTCCTTCGACATGCCGTTTTTGCTCATCCCTTCCTTGCCCATGGTGTCGGCGGCGTGGACGGCCGTGGCGCCAAGGGCCAGGCACAGGGACAATGCGGCGGTGGTGAATTTCTTCATGATGCGTTCCTTTTGACAGTGAAAAAAAGCGGGAAATCACCTAGCTGCCGCCGAACCAGTTGTAGCCCTGGTCCTCCCAGTAACCGCCCGGGTAGGTGTTGGTGACGAAAATCGCCTGGATGTGCTTGGGGTTTTTGTAGCCAAGCTTGGTGGGCATGCGCAGCTTCATGGGGAAGCCGTATTCGGGGGGCAGCGTCCGGCCGTCGTAAGTCAGGGCCAGGATGGTCTGCGGGTGCAGCGCGGTGGGCATGTCGATGCTGGTGTAGTAGTCGTCGGCGCACTTGAAGCCGACGTACTTGGCGGACACGTCTGCGCCCACGCGCTTCAAGAATGCCGAGAACGGCACACCGCCCCATTTGCCGATGGCGCTCCAGCCTTCGACGCAGATGTGCCGCGTGACCTGATCCACCTGCGCCATGGCGCGCAGCTCGTCCAGCCGCCAGCGGCGCTTGTCTGCCACCATGCCGGTGACTTCCAGCCGGAACGACGCCTCGTCCACCTGCGGCACGTCGTCGATGCCGTAGAAGGCATTGAAGGGAAACGGCCTGGTGATCATGGATTCGGGATAGGTCGGCGCGAGCTGGGCCGGGTCGAAGATCCAGCCCTGCACGCGGTCGTTGAAGCGGGAGACGGCCGACAGCGCCTGTTCGACGCTCTCGTCGTCGGACAGCGAGCATCCGGACAGCATGGCCAGGCCGCCCAACGTCAGGCCGCGGCGCAGGAAGGCGCGGCGCGAGGGCTGCTCGACGCGTTTGCCCAGCAGTTTTCCGGCTTCGCGCAGGATGGCCGGGGCGTCCAGGCCAGGAAAAAGGCGGCGTTTTTCAGTCATGGCAGGTTCCTATTTGCCGCGGATCATGGTGAGCAGGCTGCGAGGCACCAGGGCGACCATCGCCAGGTGCACGGCGACGAAGCCGGCCAGCAGGGCCATCGCGAAGAAATGCACGCGCCGTGCGGCTTCATAGCCGCCCATCAGGTCGCGCAGCAGGTCGAATTGCACGGACTTCCACAACACGAGTCCGGACAGGATCAGCACGGCGATGTCGGCCATCACGAAGAGGTAAGCCAGGCGCTGGACCTGGTTGTAGTGGCGCGGGTCGGCGTGCGAGAGCCGGCCGCGCAGCGCGGCCAGCAGGTCGCGGATCACGCCGCCGGGGCTGACCGGCAGGAATTTGCGCCACAGTCGGCCGGTGGCGACGTTCAGCGCCAGGTAGAGCAGGCCATTGGCAAACAGCAGCCACATGCCGGCAAAGTGCCATTGCAGCGCGCCGCCCAGCCACCCGCCCAGCGTGATGCTGTTGGGAAACGTGAAATCAAAGAACGGCGCGGCGTTGTAGATGCGCCAGCCGCTCATGACCATGATGACGACGGCCAGCCCGTTCAACCAGTGCGTCACGCGCAGCCAGCGGGGGTGGATGACGGGGGACGCCCCGGAGGGCGCTGGTTGCCTGGCCAGTTTTCGTGCAGCCGGCGCCGAGGCAACGGCCGCCGGCGCGTCCGGCGGCGTGGCTACCGACGCGGCAAGCGGCGTATTGTTGAGGGCGGGTCGGGCCAGCATGGCGGTCTCCGGTGGGCTGTCGATGGAGGCATTCTTCCTCCTGGCCCATACCGAAGTCCTCACGCAAAGTTAAATTAATTGTGAACTTTGCCCCGCGCCGATTGGCGACAATAGGCGCATTGCTCACGCCCCAGGTTGCCCCATGGATACGCCCCGCCGCGTACTGATAGTTGAAGACGACGCCCACATCGCGGAACTGCTGCGCCTGCATCTGCGCGACGAGGGCTATGCGGTCGAGCACGCGGCCGACGGCAACGAGGGCATGCGCCTGCTCGAAGAAGGCGGCTGGGACGCGCTGGTGCTGGACCTGATGCTGCCCGGCATCGACGGCCTGGAAATCTGCAAGCGGGCGCGCGCGATGGCGCGCTACATCCCCATCATCATCACCAGCGCGCGGTCCAGCGAAGTGCACCGCATCCTGGGCCTGGAACTGGGCGCGGACGACTACTTGGCCAAGCCGTTTTCGATGCTGGAACTGGTGGCGCGCGTTCGGGCGCTGCTGCGCCGCAGTGACGCCATCGAGCGCAATGCGCGCCAGGACGCGGGCAGCCTGGCCGTGCATGGCGTGTCGATCGATCCGATTGCCCGCACGGTCGATGTCGACGCGCGCCGGCTGGACCTGACGCCGCGCGAATTCGATCTGCTGCACTTCTTTGCGCGGCATCCGGACAAGGTTTTCTCGCGCATGGATCTGCTGAACCAGGTGTGGGGCTATCAGCACGAAGGCTATGAGCACACGGTCAATACCCACATCAACCGGCTGCGCACCAAGATCGAGGCCGACCCGTCCAATCCGCAGCGCATCCTGACGGTCTGGGGCCGCGGCTACAAGTTTGCGGCGGCGCCCGGAGTGCAGCCATGAAGCGATTCACGTTGACCCAGCGTCTGTCCGGCGTGTTTGCGCTGCTGCTCCTGGCGTGCTGCGGCGCGTCCGCGTGGCTGCAGATCGCGGCCAACTCGCGCTATGAGCAGGAGGTCGTGCAGCGGCTGTCCAGCGGGTTGGCGCAGCACATCGCCGGCTCCACTGAACTGATGGACGCGGGCGGCTGGAAGCCCGATGCCGTGCGCTCGATGTTCGACATGCTGATGACGGTGAACCCGGCGGTGGAGGTCTATCTGCTGTCCAACGACGGACGCATCGTCGGCGACGCCGCGCCGCCCGGACAGATCAAGCGCGAACGTGTGGACCTTACGCCGGTCAAGCGTCTGCTGGCCGGCGGCATGCTGCCCATCACGGGCGACGACCCGCGCAGCCTTGACGCGCAAAAGGTGTTCAGCGCGGCGCCGGTGCGCGTGGATGGCCGCGAACAGGGCTACGTGTATGTGGTGCTGCAGGGGCAGGCGCACGATGCGCTGGCGATGGACGTATCGCGTACGTCGGTGCTGCGCACGACGCTGTGGTCGATTGCGCTGGTGGCCTTGCTGGGGCTGGTGGCCGGGCTGGCGGCGTTTGCGCTCATTACGCGGCCGTTGCGGTCGCTGACGCGTGCGGTGCGCGCCTTTGACGGCGACGACGGCCAGGCGCTGGCTGCGCTGGAGCTGCCGGCGGATCAGGCGGCGCGCAACGGCGACGAGATCGCGGTGCTGCGGCGCACGTTTGCGCAGATGGGCCGGCGGATCTCGGATCAGTGGCGCGAGTTGACGCGGCAGGATCAGCAGCGCCGCGATCTGGTCGCGAACATTTCGCACGACCTGCGCACGCCGCTGACGTCGCTGCATGGCTATCTGGAAACGCTGCGGTTAAAGGACGAGACGCTCGATCCGGCCGAGCGCCGCCGTTATCTGGACATCGCGCTGGCGCAAAGCCGCAAGGTCGGCCGGCTGGCGCAGGAACTCTTTGAACTGGCGCGGCTGGAGTCCGGGCTGGTCCGCCTGGAACCCGAGACGTTCTCGCTGCCGGAACTGGTGCAGGACGTGATGCAGAAGTTCGAACTGGCGGCCGAGGCGCGCCAGCAGCATCTGACCACGGACATTGCGCAGGCGCTGCCGCCGGTGCGCGCGGATCTGGGGCTGATCGAACGCGTGCTGACGAATCTGCTGGACAACGCGATCCGGCATAGCCCGCCGGGCGGCCAGATTGCATTGCAGCTTGGCCTGTCGCGCAACCGGGTGCAGGTGCAGGTCAGCGACTCCGGGACAGGCATTCCGCAGGCGTTGCGCGCGGGGCTTTTCACGCGCGCGTCGGCGCTGAACCGTGGGCCGGGCGAGGCCGGCGGGCTGGGACTGGTCATCGTGCAGCGCATCCTGCAACTGCACCAGAGCGAGATCCGGCTGGTGGACGGGGCAGGCGGTGGCGCGGTGTTTCAGTTCGAACTGGCGACGGCAGGCCAGGCGGCGGCAAGTCAGGGGTAGCCGACGTTAACCCGGAATGTCCTCCCGCAGCCGGGTGACGACGCCTTTCACGGCATCGACTTCCAGCATGTCGCCCGTGGCGACCCCTTGCAGCACCCCGTGGACGCTGACGACGGCCGGAACGCCGAACTCGCGCGCCACGATCGCGGCGTGCGACAGATAGCCGCCGACCTCCATCACTACAGCGCCCGCGCGCAGGAAAAGCGGCGTCCACGCGGGGTCGGAAGACGCCGCGACCAGAATGCCGCCGGCGGGCATGGACAGGCCTTCGTCCGGCGTGCGCGCCACGAACGCGCGGCCGCGTGTGCGTCCGCCTGCCACCGGCGTGCCGCGCCAGGAATCGCGCGATGCGGTCGCATCAATCGCGGTTATTGGCGCAGGCGGTGCGGCGTGGTCAGCGTGTTCGGTGATGACGTCAATGTCCGGCAGCGCGGCCCATGCCTGCAATTGCGCACGCCGGGCGGCTGCGCGCCGGCCCAGCGCCGCGGCATCCATCCGGCCATCCGCCAGTGCAAAGATCTCGGCCGCATTCAGATGAAAGATGTCGTCGGCGTTCGCGAGTCCGTCCGGGCCGTTGTTGCGGCGTCCCAGTTCCAGCGCACGCTTGCGTGCCACGGCCAGATACGCCACGAGCACGCTGCGCGCGGCCTCGCGCTGGTTGCCTTCCAGACGGGATGCCGTGAGCAGCTTCGCGGCCAGCGGCCGCTGCCAGAAGGGCAAGGCGCGGCGCACGCGTTGCCACGCCTGCCGCGCGGCGTCGTCCTGCCGGGCGCGCAGGGCGGCGGGATCGGCGCCGATCAGATTCAGGATGCTGTCCAGCAGATAGCCGGGCGCTTCGCGCCAGCGCGGATTGCGCAGATAGGTCTCGTAGACGGCGCGGTGGCCATAGCGATGCAGGAAGTCGGCAAAGGCCTTCTTGAACCGACTGTCGTCGGGTAATGCCCCCGCCCACGCGGCATCGTCGCGGTTCGGCGCGCGCAGCCAAGCGAGCGCCTGGGCATCGTGTTCGGCCAATTGCGCCAACGCCATGAGCGCATAGCCTTGCTCGGCGGTCACGCTGGGGGCGCCGCCCGCCATCAGCGCGGCGGTCAGCGCGTGGCCTTCGGCGGGCACGGCTTTTTCCACCATGTCGAGCAGCTTGGACAGCGCACCGCCGCCTGAACCCTGCAAGAAGAACAATTGATCCGCAGCCAGAACGGCCTCGAACTGTTCGCGCAACTGCGCGCCCAGGTCGGCGTCGGCGCCGGGCAGCGGCGCGTCCAGCCATTCCTGCGCCCGGGCCAGAAGCCGGGGCAGATCGGTGGCGGCCTGGCGGCGCAGCGGCGCGGCTCGGCGCAGATAGCGCACGATGCGCAGTCCATGCCGCAGCCGCTGCGCGGCGGTGACCGGCGGCACGCGGATCTCGGGCTGCGAGCCGCCCAGCAACGCGTTCATGTCGCGGGGGCTGACGCCCAGCGCGTCATGGCCGACCCATTGGATGACCGAGGCGTTCAGGTAGGCGCGCCCCTGAAATAACGCGGCAAGCGGCACGCCGGGCAGCGTGGTGTAGCCGCTCAATTCGAAGCCGCAGGTCAGCATGCGCTGGGCCATGACGCGGCCCGCATCCCATTCCAGCGCCGACATGGCGTGCGGCAGGACCTCGCGGGTGTTGCCGCGCGACCAGTAATCCGGCTGGCCCTGCAGCGCGGGATAGGTGTGGCGCGCCGACGCGGTCACCGGCCGCGCCTGCACGATCCAGAACCGGTCGCCGTCCCGGGCCCATTCAAGGTCGTACGCCGCGCCGCTGTAGTCCAACGCGCGGGCGGCGTCGCGGGCAATGTCGCCCAGCGTCTCGGCCTGCGCGTCCGTCAGTACGGCTTGCGCGGCGCGGGCGGCGGGCGTGTCGGTCAACTGCGTGCCTGCACCGCCGGCGGCGGGTTGCGTGGCGTGACGCTTGGCGCCGATGCGCCGTGAGACGACCGGCCAGGCTTGGCGCAGGTAGTCTTCGCGCAGGTGGTATTCGTCGCCGTCCGCCTCGCCGTTCACGAGGGATTCGCCCAGGCCCCAGTTGGCGTGGATGACCATCTCGTCGTGGCGGCCCGTGGCGGGGTCGATGGTGAAGGCGATGCCCGATGCCTGTGCTTCGATCATCGGCATGACGACGACCGCCATGCCGCCCGCGCCGTCTGCGGGCAAGCCGAAACGCTGCCGGTACGCCTGCGCCTGCGGCGTCCACAGCGAATCCCAGATGCGGCCAAGCGCCTGGACGGCGGCATCGGGCCCGCGCACGTTCAGACAGGACAGATGGATGCCGGCGAACGACGCGCCGGCGGAATCCTCTTGCGGCGCCGACGAGCGCAAGGCCAGGGGACGGTCCAGCCAGCCGCGTTCGTGCAGCGCCTGGTAGAGGGCCTGCGCCACGGTGGGCGGCACGTCCTGGCCGGGCTGGTGTTCGACACTGGCCTGGGCCGCGAGCACGAAGCCGTCGGGCACCGGCACGCCGAATTGCGCCATGCGGCCCAACTGCCAGCCCTTGCCGCCTGCGGCTTGCGGACCCGCGTGCGCCGCGGCCGCCCAGTCCAGCACCAACGTGGTCATGCGGCGCGCCCCGCCGTGCCATTCACAAAAAGGGCGATGGCGGCGTCGAATTCTTGCTGAAGCGATGCGCCGGGCTGGTCCAACCAGCGCAGCAGGGCGCCGAGGTAGAGGAATTGGAGGTGATGGGCCAGCAGCTCGGCGTCCATGTCGGACCGGGCCTGGTTGGCGGCCTGGGCGTTCTGGATCAGCGTGGCGAACACGCGGTGCAGGCCGCTGCGCGGATGGCGCTCGTCGTGTTGCGTGCCTGCCTGCATGGTGGCGAAGCGGTAGCGCAGATAGGGGCCGAGATAAGTGCGGTGCGATTCGGCCCAATGCGCCGATGCATGTAGCAACTGCGTCAGCCGTTCGGCGAAGGTGGGCAGCGCTTGAAGCGCGGGCCATAGTTCCGTCAGCGAGTCGGCGAGCTCGCCGTGGAAGCGTTGCGCCAGCAGCGCCTCCTTGACGGGAAAGTGGTTGTAGAGCGTGCCCTTGGACACGTCGGCCTGCGCGGCAATCTGCTCCATGGTGACGGCGTCGTAGCCGAGTGCTTCGAACAGGCGCCAGGCGGTCTGCGAGAGGTGGTCGAGCGTCTGTTGGCGCTTGCGTTCGCGGCGGCCGGTGTCGGCGGCGTCCGCGCCGGGGAGGAGGAAATGAGAGTCGAGCATGGTCCGGCTGATATTAGACGATGTCGAAAATTATACGTCGTCTAATAATGCGGTGTTATTCGGACGCGGACGGCGGTCTGATCGCAGACTGCATTCGGCCAAACAGCGCTTGATCGCCATCGCCGGTGGACGACATGCCGCCGAATCACACTGCCGCCGCGACCGGCTCCGGCTTCACCCGCACGGCTTTCAGCACCCCCACCATCAGGCATCCGATCCCGACCAGCGTCAGCGGTTCCGGCATGGTGCCGCGCAGCATGAAAGCGTAAGCCAGCGCCGCCAGCGTTTCAAACACGATGAGCTGGCCGGCCAGCGCGGTCGGCAGCCGCTGGCTGGCCTCGTTCCAGCACAGCGTGCCCAACCAGGAGGCGAACAGGCCGATGGCGATCATCAGTCCCAGAAAGACGTCCGGACGAGGACCGAGCGGCATGTCGAATGCGCTGCCCGCGGCCGCCATGCCGGCCCACAGCACGCCATAGCCCGCCAGCGCCAGCGGCAGCGTGGCAACGCCCTGCGCGGTCGCCCAGGTGCGGGGACTGCGGCCGGGATGGTTGCGCAGCCAATCGGCGTTGCGCAGCGGATACCAGGTCCAGCAGGCGACCGCGACCAGCGCGAGCAGCGCGCCGATGGCGTAACGCGAGAGGTCGGCATTCGCGTCCTGGCGCAGCGCCTGCAATTCCACCTGGTTGACGCAGGCGATGCCCAGCGCGATGAGCGCAAGCGACGGCGCCAGCCGCTTCCACGGCAACCGGCCGTCGCGGTGCGCATTGCGCAGGTTGGCGCTGATGGCGATGACCACGGGCAGCGTGCCGATGATCATCGTGGGCACGGGGCCGCCCGCGCGCTGGATGGCGCTGGCCAGGCACAGGTAATACAGCAGGTTGCCGATGGCGGCGAGCTTGAGCGCCTCGATCCAGTCCGCGCGCGTCAGAAGGCGCAGGTTGCGGCGGTCAAGCCAGGCGAGCGGCAGCGCGATCAGCCCGAACGCCAGATAGCGGGCCACCGATTGCAGGGCCGCCGGGTATTCCGGCAGCAGCAGGGGCCCGACGAACACCAGCCCCCACATCAGGCCGGCGGCCAGGGCGTAAAGGGTTCCAGCCCACATACATCGCTCCAGATCATGAATGCGGGCAGTCTAGCCAAGCGGGCGGGGCAAATCTTGTACGAGATTGCGGAATGGAACCTAGCCGCGCGTCTGTTTTTGATACCGCGCCGGCGTGACGCCGTAGCGCCGCGAAAACGCGCGCGTGAGGTGCGCCTGGTCGGTCAGTCCGGCCGCCAGCGCTACCTGCGCCGGCGCAACCCCCTCCGCCAGCAGGCGTTTCGCCTCGTACAGCCGCAGCGCCATCAGCATCTGCTGCGGCGTGGCGTGATGGTGGGTCTGGAAGCTGCGCAGGAAATGGAAGGGGCTCAATCCGGCCACCGCCGCCAGCTCATCCAGCGTCAGGCGCCGCGACAGGTTCGCGCGCAGATACTCGATGACTTGCGCGAATCGCGACGCGCCTTCGGTGACGGCCGGTCGCGGCACGCCAGCATGACGGCGGAATTCGCCCAGCAGCGTGTGCAGCGCGCTGTCGAACGCCAGCGGTTCGGATGCGTGCCACAACGCATCCAGCAACCCCGTGACGCGCTGCGCGCCGGCGGGATCATGGCCGACCGCCGCGCCGAACCACCAGCCGGATTCGCCCGTGACCCGCGCGGCGACGTCGGGGTCGATGTAAGCCATGCGGTATCGCCAGCCGCCTTCGGTTTCGGCGCGCCCGGTGTGCAGTTCGTCCGGATTCATCAGCACCAGCGATCCGGACGGCGCCAGGTGGTCGGCGCCCCGATACCGGAACCGTTCGACGCCGGATTCGATGGCGCCCAACCCGAAGGCCTCGTGCGTGTGCGGTTCGAACGCGTGGCGGATGATGTGCGCGCGGTACAGCTCGACGCCGGGCTGATGGGCCGCGCGGCGGAACTGTGCGCGGTCATTGGGATGGTCGAACGCCGCCGGCACGCCCGTGATCGGGGGGGCGGCCGGATCGGGGATGGCGGCGTTGCGTGGCATGCCTGGAATTTAAGCACGCCGAGTCCGGCCCCCTCAATCGCCGCTGACGTTGCCCGTTTCCCCGGACATTTCCCGCGCGCGTGCCAGCAGCAGCTCGCGTTCACGGGCGTTGCGGGTCATGCCGGCCGCGCGTTCGAATTCGGCGCGGGCTTCGGCCTTGCGGCCCAGCTTGGCCAGCAGGTCGGCGCGCACGCTGGGCAGCCAATGGTAGTTCGCCAGCGACGGCTCCGACGCCAACTGGTCGGCCAGATCCAGGCCGGCCTGCGGACCGAAAGCCATGCCGATCGCCACGGCGCGATTCAGCGCCACCACCGGCGACGGCGCGACCTGTGCGAGCGCGTCGTACAGCGCCACGATGCGCGTCCAGTCGGTTTCCTCGGGCGTGCGGGCCCGCGCATGGCAGGCCGCCAGCCCGGCCTGCAGCGCGTAGGCGCCTCGCGCAGCGCCCAGCGCATCGGCCCGTTCCAGCGCCGCCAGTCCGCGCCGGATCAAGAGCGGATCCCAGCGACGGCGGTCCTGCTCCATCAGCAGCACTGGCCGGCCCTCGGCATCGGTGCGCGCGTGCAGACGCGACGCCTGCAGTTCCATCAGCGCGACCAGGCCATGCGCCTCGGCCTCCGACGGCGTCAATTCCGCCAGAATGCGGCCCAGACGCAGCCCTTCGTCGCACAGGCCCGGTCGCATCCAGTCGTCGCCCGACGTCGCGGAATAGCCTTCGTTGAAGATCAGGTAAATGACTTCCAGCACCGAGGTCAGGCGCGGCGCGCGGTCGGCGGCTGACGGCACCTCGAAGGGCACGTTGGCGGCGGACAGCGTGCGCTTGGCCCGCACGATGCGCTGGGCGATGGTCGATTCAGACGCCAGGAACGCGCGCGCGATCTCGGCTGTGGTCAACCCGCCAAGCAGGCGCAGCGTCAGCGCCACTCGCGCCTCGGTGGACAGCAACGGATGGCAGGCGGTGAAGACCAGCCGCAGCAGATCGTCGCCGATGTCGTCCTGGCGCGCCGCATCCAGCGCGTCCACGAAGTCGGGCTCCACGTCGGCCTGCAAGGCCTCCAGCTCGTGGCCGATCTGCTCGTGCTTGCGCGTGTGCAGCGCATCCAGCCGCAGCCGGTCGCGCGCACGGTTCTTCGCGGTGGTCATGAGCCATGCTCCCGGATTGTCCGGCACGCCTGTCTGCGGCCAGCGCTCCAGCGCCGCGACCAGCGCATCCTGGGCCAGCTCTTCGGCCAGCCCCACGTCGCGCACCAGGCGCGCCACCCCCGCGATGACGCTGGCGGCTTCGATCCGCCAGACCGCCTCGATGGCGCGATGCGTGGCCGCCTGCGTCATGCGCCGCCCGCTTCGCCCGGCACCATGTAAGCGAACTCCCAGATGTGCCCATCCAGGTCTTCGAACCCGTGCGCGTACATGAAGCCGTGATCCTGCGGCGCGCGCGGCGCCGAACCGCCCGCGGCGACGGCCCGCGCGACCAGGTCGTCGATCTCGGCACGGCTTTCGCAGGATAGGCAGACCAGCACTTCCGTGGTCTGCGTGGCGTCCGCCACCGGCTTGCCGGTAAAGCCCTGGAAGAAGTCCTTCACCAGCAGCATGACGTAGAGGTTGTCGCCCACGACCATGCAGGCGCCCTGGTCGTTGGTGAAGTCGGGGTTGAAGGTGTAGCCCAGCTTCTTGAAGAATTCCTGCGACTTCTGCATGTCGTTGATGGGCAGGTTGACGAAGATCTGCTTGTGCATGGCGTGTCTCGCTTGATGGTTCAGGGTGGTAAGCAGGGATCAGACGCTGGGCGTCGGCATCTGGCGGAAGCGCTCGACTTCCTTGCTGGGCTCGAAGTCATCCAGTTCGAATACCTGGCGCACCTCGACCTCGCAGTCCTGGCCGGGGAAGGGCGTCGGAAAGCGCATCGCCCATTGCATCGCCTCTTCGCGGGAGCGCACCTGAATCATCGTGTAGCCGGCAATCAGTTCCTTGGTTTCGGCGAACGGCCCGTCGATCAGCTTGCGTTCGCCGCTGCCGTCGTACCGCACGCGCCAGCCCTTGGACGTCGGGTGCAGGCCGTTGGCGTCCAGCAACACGCCGGCCTTGACCAGGGCTTCGTGATAGGTCGCCATCGAGGCAAGCAGGCTGTCGTCCGGCATCTTGCCGGCTTCGCTGTCGGGCGTGGCCCGGACGATGATCATGAATCGCATCTGAGGTCTCCTGGGAAGGAATCGCAAGGCCGAAAGGGGCGCTTGTACAGGTACGACGAACGACGCGGCGCGGAATCGACAATCTCATCGCCTGCCTAGGGTAAACACCGAGTCGGACGGGTGTTTCGTGGTCCTAGCACCCGGTTACGAAGGTCCAGGCCTTGTTGCAGGCGTGTCCCATACACTCGCAGCGTCCTTAACCACCCAGAAGCAACGCCATGAAAGTTCTGTGCAGTCTTGCCCTCATCGTCTCCGTCCTGTCCGGCTGTGCCGTGTACACGCCGCAAGGCTCCGTGGTCGTCGATCCGCATGATGGCGGCGGCCGTGGCGGCTTCTGTCCGCCCGGACAGGCCAAGAAGGGCAATTGCTGATCTGGCTGTGGCCGGCCGCCAGTCGCGCTACATGAAGCAGGGGCCCAACTCTCTGACTTCAACCGTGGCCCATTGCGCGGCCGGGCATTCGGCGGCCAGCGCCAGCGCCTCTTCACGCGATTCGCAGGTCAGCAGAAAGAATCCGCCGATCATTTCCTTGGCCTCGGCGTAGGGGCCGTCCATCAGTTGGCGGTCCCCGTCGCGCACGCGCAGGCGCACGCTTTCGGTATCGGACTTGAGGGATTCGGCGCGCGTGAGCAGGCCGCGCGATTGCAGGGATTCGGCGTAGCGCACCATCTGCGCATAGGCCTCGCGCCCCTCTTCGGGCGTACGCTGGGCGCGTTGGCCCACCGGTTCAACGATCAGCAGCATGTACGGCATGGGGACTCCCGTTGCGGACTGCGGTCGCCGCGAGCGGCGGGTCCGCTAGGTTAACGCCGATCCCCGAGTCCGCGCCATGCCGGAAAGACCGCCTCAGCCTTCCTGAAAGATCGACTCGATGGTCGTTTCAAACACGCGGGCGATGGCGAAGGCCAGCGGCAGGCTCGGATCGTAGCGTCCCGTCTCGATGGCGTTGACGGTCTGGCGCGAGACGTCCAGGCGTTCGGCCAGCGCGGCCTGGCTCCAGCCGCGCTCGGCGCGCAATTCGCGGATGCAGTTTTTCATCGATGGCGCAGCGTGTCGACGATGGTGGTTAGCGCCCAGACCCCGCCCATCAGCGGCCAGACCACGAACATGCTCAGTTTGGGAAACCCGGCGATTTCCAGGAACCCATAGGTGAACGTGACCCCGGCGGTGACGGCGGCGGCGATCGCCAGATGTTCCAGCGTGGTCTTGCGGATGAACTCGTCGGACTGGCGCACGGCGCGCACGACGGCTCGCAGCGCCAGCAGAAACGCCAGCATGGGCGTGAGCAGCACGACGGTGCGCAATGCGCCGGGCTGCATGTCGAGACTGAGCCGCAGCGCGCCTGCCAGCAGGACGGCATACAGCGCCATCGAGAAGCCCAGTTCCTTGAAATAACGGCGCTTGGCCTGGAGTTGAGTCATGGGAATGCCCTTGTTGATGTAAAGCGTGCTTGACATTCTGGAGGCCGCGTCTCGATGTGTCAAGTGTCCTTTACATCTCTGGTGCACGGTAAGCCGGCAATAAAAAACCGGCTTGCGCCGGTTTTTTGAAGGGAGGGGACGCGGATCAGGATTGCGCCGGTGCGGCGGGCGCGGGCGCCTTCATGGCGTTCGCAGGCGCTTTGGCGTCCGACGCAGCCGCTTTCGCCGTGGACGGCGTTGCACCCGGCTTGGCCGGTGCGGCCGCGGGGACCGCAGCTTGCGGCGTGGCGGCCGGCTTGCTGGCTACGGGCGCCTGCGGCGCGGCGGCGGTCTTGGCCTGCGGCGGCGTGATGTCCATGATGAGCTCGACGCGGCGGTTCGCGGCGCGGCCGGCTGCCGTGTTGTTGGACTCGATCGGGCGCGTTTCCGCGTAGCCCACCGCGCGCAGCCGCTGCGGCGTCACGCCATCGCGCACCAGCTCGCGCAGCACGCTGGTGGCGCGGCTGCTGGACAGCTCCCAGTTCGAGGCGAACTGCTTGGTCAGGATCGGCACGGGATCGCTGTGACCTTCGACCGACACTTGGTAGTCGTTCTTGTTGAGGATGCCGGCTAGGCGCTTGATCACGTCCAGGCCCGCTGGGCTGAGCGTGGCCTGGCCCGAGGGGAACAGCAGCTCGTTGCTGATGCGAAAGCTGACCGACTGCTCGTTGACGATCACGTCCACCGAATTGCCCAGGTCGGCCAGGCCCAGCGATTCCTTGGACGGCGCGGTCAGCGGCGGGGCGGCCTCGGCCACCACGACTTCGTCGTCGGCCGGGGCGGGCGCGGCGGCCGCCGTGGCCGTGGCGGGCGCGGGCAGCTCGGTCCAGCTGGCCGGAATCTGCACGGTCTCAAATTCCGAATACTCGCCGTCGTACTTGGGCAGGCCTGTGGAGGCCAGCGTGCCGACCAGTTCGACGGGCTTCTCGGATTTGCCCGTGGCGCCGCCGTGCATGGTGACGGCCAGCATGACGACCAGCATCGCGAGCAGCAGCGTGATGAGGTCCAGGTAGCTCAGCAGCCAGTTCTCGGAATCCTGTTCAACGGCGTCCTCGACGTGCCAGCGCGCGTAGCGGTCCTGACGGTCGCTATCGCTGGGCCGCCAGCCGCTGGCCGCGGCCACTTTTTGCGCGCGTAGCTGCGCCTGGCGGGCCTGCTCGATCCGCTGCGCAAGGGAAGGGGAAATCAGGCTCATTGACGCGCGGCAGCGGGACGGGCGATGGACACGGGGGCGGCTGCGGGGGCGGTTGCTCCGGGCTTGACCTGGCCTTCCGTCTTGGTCTTGGGTTTGGCGTCGGCGCCGCCGTCATAGATTTCGTCTTCGACGTGCATGACGAAGGAATTCAGGGTCTCGCGCACCATGGCCGGACCACGCTTCTCGCACATCATCGAAATGCCCTGCAGCACCATGTTCATGGACTCGACGCGGCGCGCCGTGCGGCGTTCCAGCTTCAGCGCGATCGGCTTGCAGACCAGGTTGGCCAGCAGGATGCCGTAGAACGTGGTCATCAGGCCGATGGCCAGCTGCTGGCCGATGGTCTGCATGCTGCCGTCGCCCAGGACGGCCATCAGGTTGATCAGGCCGACTAGCGTGCCCAGCATCCCGAAGGCGGGCGCAAAGGTGGCCATGACGCGGAACATCTGGGCCTCGGCCTGTTCGCGGGCGCGCAGACGGGCGACGCGCCACTTCAACAGTTCGATGATCTGGTCTTCAGGCGTGTTGTCGATGATGAGCTGAACGCCCGTGCGCAGGAACGGGTTCGAGACCTTCTTGAGCTCGTGCTCGACCTTGTGGACGTCGGCGTTCATCCAGAGTTGCGCCATCGACACCAGTTCCTCGATGTCGCGCTGCTGGTCGTGCTGGTCGTTGCGGAACACCGTGCGCACCAGCTTGAAGACGCGCACCACTTCCTGCAGCGGGTACGCAATGAACAGCGCGGCGCAGGTGCCGCCCAGCACGATCGCCAGACCGGGCAGGTTGAAGTACAGGCTGGCATCGTTGGCGGACAGCGCCACCACGATGACCAGGGTGAGCAGGCCGACAACGGCGCCGATGACGGTAGACGGATTCATGGATCTTGCCCGAGAACATGGCATCCCACGCGCGGAATGCCGGATTGTCGGGAATTCTAGCCAGCGCACGCCCCGGTCAATTCGCCGGAAAGCGGGGCGAAATAGGCGGTAAGCGCCGGCTTAATCAACCTGTCATGCGGGCGGCGCGGCAGCGATTCTGGGGCGCAAATCGGGGACGGCCTAGGCTCGCCGAGCGGCGTCCTGCTGCGCCAGCCATTCCTCGCGGGTGATCTCCCAGATCTCGGCGGGATGGCGCCCGCAGACGAAGCCGCGTTCCTCGGTGCCCACAAGCCGCATGCCGCTGCTTTCCGAGATCCGCCGCGAGGCGGTGTTGGCGATTGCCTTGGGTGCGCGCAGCACGGGTTTGCCCAGCACGTCGAACCAATACGCCGTGACGGCCGCGCTGGCTTCGGTCATGTAACCCCGCCCTTGATGCGCGGGATCCAGCCAGAAGCCGCGGTTGTTGCCGGGCTCGTCATCCATCAGGCTGACGACGCCGATCAGCTGGTCTGGCTGCGCACGCGTGCGCACCGACCAATGCCATTGCGTTCCGCGGCGCATGGCGGGCAGGGCAGCGTTTTGCAGGAACTGGCGCGCGCCGTCGGCCGGGTACGGCCAGGGCACCTTGTCGGCCAGGAAGCGCACGACCTCCCATTGGGCAAACGTGCGCTGGATGGCGTCGGCGTCGTCCAGGGACAGGGCGCGCAACACCAGGCGGTCGGTGAATAGTTCGGGCGGCGGCAGGGTGTCGGGCATGGCGGCTCGGGTCGGATGAAGGGGGAGACCAAGCGGAAATGTATATCATGGGCGAATTCTGGCGGCGCGAGGTCTGATTTGGCCTTCCGACCGCGGCATTGGAGAGAACATGAACAACCCCAACGAAAACGTCAGCATGGCGCTTTTCTGCGACTTCGAGAACGTGGCGCTGGGTGTGCGCGACACCAAATTCCAGAAGTTCGACATCCGCCCGGTGCTCGAGCGCCTGCTGCTCAAGGGCAGCATCGTGGTCAAGAAGGCCTATTGCGACTGGGAGCGGTACAAGGAATTCAAGGCGCCGATGCACGAGGCCAATTTCGAGCTGATCGAAATCCCGCACGTGCGCCAGTCGGGCAAGAACTCGGCCGACATCCGCCTTGTCGTGGATGCGCTGGACTTCTGCTACACCAAGTCCCACGTCAACACCTTCGTCATCATCAGCGGCGACTCCGACTTCTCGCCGCTGGTGTCCAAGCTGCGCGAGAACAACAAGAAGGTCATCGGCGTGGGTGTCAAGCAGTCCACCTCGGACCTGCTGATCGCCAACTGCGACGAATTCATCTTCTACGACGACCTGGCCCGCGAAGGCCAGCGCACCGCCGAGGCGCGCCGCGACAACCGTGGCGCTGCCGCCCAGCGCCGCTCGCCCGACGAGGAACGCCGCCGCAAGGAAGAGCAGGACGCCCGCAAGACGCGCGCGGTCGAGATGGTCGTCGAGACGTTCGAGGCGCTGATGGCCGAGCGCGGCGACAGCGGCAAGATCTGGGCATCGGCCCTGAAAGACGCCTTGAAGCGCCGCAAGCCGGATTTCAACGAGTCCTACTACGGCTTCCGCGCGTTCGGCAATCTGCTGGAAGAGGCGCAGTCGCGCGGCTTTCTTGAGGTGGGGCGCGAAGAGAAGTCCGGCACGTATGTCTATCGAGATGGCTCGGGCGACGCGTCCTCGGACCCGTCTGGCGACACGCATGGCGCGACGAGCGCTGACGCGGCGGCCGATGCCGGCGAGGCGCCGAGCACTGGCGGCCGCAACAGTCGCAAATCGCGCGGTGGCCGCAAGACGGCGGGCGGCCGGACGGCTGGCTCGCACGGCGAGGGGTCGGAGCGGGAAACGGACCGAGAAGAGACCATGACCGCGTCGGCGAGTTCCGCCGAGGTTGCGGAGGCCTGGAAACAGCCTGACGCGCCGCAGCAGACGGAAGGCGGCACGGTGGCGGATGTGTCGCAGGCGCCGGGTCAGAATGATGGCGGCGATTCTGCCGACGGCGCGTCGCCGTCGCGCAGCGGCAGGAAGACGGATAACGGCCGGCAGGGACGCTCGGGCCGCCGGGGCCGCGGGTCAAGAACGGGAGATGATGGCCGGCAATCCGGAGATTCCGAATCGGGTGAAAATGCCGTTCAGCCGCGTGTTCCGGTCGAGGGGCAGGGACCGTCCGAAGGGAAGGTTTCGGCTGAACCGCAGGAATCGTCCGGGCGCCAGGCTCCGTCCGAGCAACAAGCTCCGGCCCGCAAGCGCGAAGACGCGGCGCCGCCCGCGTTCACCCGGCCGGTTCCCCCGCCGCCGCAGTCGGCTCTGGCCTCTGGCCCGCCACCCGTCGTGAATGTCGCCGATTGGACGTTCGTCGCGCCGCCAGCAAAGACCGAGCGGGAACGTGGCGGCGAGGCGCCAGATCCCTTCGCCGGCGCGCCGCGATCGTCCGCCGGGGGACGGTCGCAAGCGGCTTCCGAGCCCGCTCCCGCAACTGCTCCCGTAGCAGCTTCCACCCAGTCCACCGCCAAGCCGGCCCGTGGCGCCCGCAAGACCACGCCCAAGACGCAGGCCAAGCCGGAAAGCGCGTCCGCCCACACGGAGTCCGCGACGGCGCCCGCCACCGAGACCGGTACGGCCGCCAAGCCGGCGCGCAAGACAGCGGCCCGCAAGACGGCGCCGCGCAAAACCGCGAAGAAGGCCGACCCGGCTTAAGGTCGCGCTGCTGCCGATCCCCTGAAACCGCCGTCCCATGCACCCTGTTCTGATCAGCTCCTGCCTTCTGGGCAATCCCGTGCGGTACGACGGACGCGGCGTGCCTCACGGCGATGCCGTTCTGGCCCGCTGGCTGCAGGAGGGGCGTGTGGTGGCAGTCTGTCCGGAGGTGGCGGGTGGCATGCCGATCCCACGGCCCCCGGCGGAAATCGAGCCGGGCAGAAATGCGGCCTCGGTGCTGGCCGGCGGCGCGCGCGTGGTGGCGGTGACGGGCGAGGATGTGACGGCGCCTTTCCTGCACGGCGCGCACGAAGCGCTGGCGGCCGCGCAGGCGCGGGGCATCCGGATGGCCGTGCTGAAGGAGGGCAGTCCGTCCTGTGGCAGCGGCTACGTCTACGATGGCCATTTCGCACGCCGCCGTCAGCCCGGCATGGGCGTGACGGCGCAATTGCTGCGCGGCGCAGGGCTGCAAGTCTTCAGTGAACACCAATGGGCCGAAGCGGCGGCATTCCTGGCCGAACTGGAGGCAGGCGATGCTTGCTGAGGTTGGCGACTGGTTAGTGCTGGCCGGCGTAGCCGGATGCGGCTACCTGGCCTGGAGGGGGATCGTTCGCACCCATCGCGGCGTCGCGTTTGCCCGCGGGGCCGCGCTGGCAAGCCTGGTCCTGTCCGCCGTCTTCTTTTACGCCTGGTACGCGCAGTATCTGCGGTGGGAATTCAACGAGTTGGGACGCTACTACGATCCCATTGAACAGGTCGTCTATACCGACTCGGGATTCGTCTGGGTGCTGCCGGCTGGTGTGCTATTGGCCGTCGGCTTGATGTTCGCCTGGCGCGGCTGGCGCCGCTGAAGCTTGGCGTCAAGCGTGGCGTCAAGCGTGGCGTCAAGCGCGCCGGCCTGCAGCAAATGCAGGCCGGCGCGTCAGGACAGCTGGATATATCCGATACCGCGCCCGTCAGTTGGCGCGATATCCGCGGCTGGTCATGCAGGAATCCAGCGCGCGGTTATAGGAATCCACCATGATCTGGGTGGTCCACTGGGTGATGGTGGCGGGATCGTACCCGCTCTGGTTCACGGCCCAACGCTGGCAGTCCGTGGTGGCGTTTGCCTGGGCGACATTGACCGGGGGCGCGGACTCGTATTGCACGGGCGCGTACTGAGGCACCGGCGTCGAATAGGCAACCGGCGGCGCTTCGTAAACCGGGGCGTTGTAGACCGGCGCGGCTTCATAGACCGTCGTGCCATACACGGGCGCGGCGTACAGCGGCGGACTCGTGTAACCCACCCCAGAGGAATAAACCCCGGTCTGCACGTACGAAGGCCCCGAATTGGCCGCGAGCAGCAGCCCGACCGTCGCCAGCGCAAAGGCGCCGCCAATCCACCAACCGCTGGAACTGCTGCCACCGCCGCCGCCGTGATGATGGTGATAGCCGCTGCCATAGCCGCCACCATAACCGCCGCCATAGCCGCCACCATGGCCGCCCCAATTCCCGCCACGCCCGCCAGCCACTGCTGGCCCGCCGGCAACCGCCAGCGCCAACGCCGCAATGGCCACCCGGCCTGTAAACCGCTTCATGATCTTGCTCCTAAGCCGACCGGCGGCGGCACTGCGCCAGACGCCGGACGATAGGCGTACTTTACTGCTCGGGTGCGCCAATAAAGTGTCTCAAGCGATACGGGGATTTCAACTGATTTCAACCCTGACGAGACGGCAAGAGGGAGTCGCCGCCTGGACCGAAGTGCGACCATTTGATCCTGTTGCAGTGGCGGAAAGCGAGGATAGGTAGTATTTTTCCGCGATGATCATGGCACTACCCGATTCGGCACCGCAGGACAGGCGTCTCACCAAGGGAGAGCGCACACGGCTACACCTCCTGGCCGTCGCCGCGGCCGAATTCGCCGAACGGGGTTTCCAGCACACCCGGGTCAGCGACATCGTCGCCCGTGCGGGCGTCACCCAGCCCGTGTTCTACCAATACTTCACCAGCAAGCAGGCGGCCTTCGACGAGCTGGTGGGACTTTTCGCCCAGCGGCTGCGCCGGGCCATCAGCGAGGCACGGCTTCCCGGCCACCTGCAGGGCGAAGCCCTGGTCAATCGCATCCGGCAGGGCATCGGGACGCTGCTTGCCATCCTGCAGGAAGACCCAAACCTAACGCGCATCGGCTTTTTCCACGCCGAGGCGGCTGAGGCGCTCAAGGATGAACTGGTCATCCTGATCGCCGAAAACGTCAGGGCGGAGCAGCAGGCGGGACTTTTCCGGCCGGAGATTTCACCCGAGTGGTTCGGCCAGTCGCTCATTGCGATCATCGAACGTTTCACGCGCCAGATGCCCGACGTGGCCAACCAGCAGGCAGTGGCGGAGTTCATGACGGATCTGCTGCTGGATGGGATGCGCAGGCGGTAGGAATTCCGCCCTGCGCGACCGCGTCAACTACTCCACCCGCGCCCCGGAAGCCGCCACCACTTTCCCGGCCGCTTCATAATCCGCCTTCAGCAACTCCTGAAACTGCGCGGCAGACTTGGCTTCAGCTTCGACGCCCAGCGAAGCCAAACGCGACTGCACCTTCGGATCGGCCAGCACCTTGTTGACCGCCGCGTTGATCTGATCGCGGTCCGCGGCCGCGATGCCCGCCGGGGCCAGCAGGCCGAGCCAGGAATCGAAGGCGTAGCCGGGCAGGCCGCTTTCGGCGACGGTGGGAAGATCCGGCGCAAAGCGCGAACGCGTCTTGCCGGTGTAGGCCAGGAACGTGACGCGCGGGTCGTTGCGGTAGGCGGTCACGCCGATGGTGGCGGCCGTGACGGCCTGGACGCGGCCGGCCAGCAGTTCGGTCACGGCGTCGCCGGTGGACTTCATGGGGATGTGCTGCATCTGCGCGCCGGCGGCGGTCAGGAACGACGCCATGCCCAGGTGCGAGGCGCTGCCGTTGCCGGC
>NZ_DAMCTG010000036.1:0-47570 GCF_032113835.1 Achromobacter sp.
CTTCGCGCAGGACGCCAAGCAGCCCGTGCCCTTTGCCGGCGTGATCCTGCACGACAGCGAAGACGTGCTGCACCCGCTGGAACTGAAGTACTACAACTACCTGCTGCCCCGCATCGACTTCATTCAGCTGCCGGTGACGTCGCTGGAGCGCCATTGGTACGAGCTGGTGGCGGGCACCTACATGGACGAGTTCGCCGAGTGGCACACCAAGGATCTGGTGGTGCGCGAGAGCCTGTCGAAGATGGTGCCGTCGGCGGGCGTGGGCACGTGCTTTTCGCGCCGCGCGCTGGTGGAGCTGGCCGCCGAGACGAACAATCAGCCGTTCAACACCGACACGCTGACCGAGGACTACGACATCGGCGCGCGCCTGGCCCAGCGCGGCATGCGCCAGATCTTCGGCAAGTTCCCCGTCGAGTACGTGACGCGGCGCCAATCGTGGTTCGGCCTGGGCAAGGAACAGGTCGCGCACCTGCGCATGCCGCTGGGCGTGCGCGAATACTTTCCCAACACCTTCCGCACCGCCTACCGGCAAAAGGCGCGCTGGACGCTGGGCATCGGCCTGCAGGGCTGGCAGCAGGTGGGCTGGACGGGATCGCTGGCGACCAAGTACCTGCTTTTTCGGGATCGCAAGGGGCTGGTGACGTCCTTCATCGCCATCCTGGCCTACGTGCTGCTGGCCAATTTCTTCGTCTTCTATCTGGCCGACCTGTTTGGCTGGTGGACGGTGTATTACCCGTCCTACTTCCGGCCCGGCGGCTGGCTGGTGACGCTGATGTGGGCCAATGCCGTCGCACTGCTGCTGCGCGTGGTGCAGCGCGCGTACTTCGTCGGCCGGATGTACGGCTGGGAGCACGCGCTGCTGTCGATTCCGCGGATGATCGTCGGCAATTTCATCAACGCCATGGCGGCGGCCCGGGCGTGGCGTCTTTTCATCGGCCACCTGATTTCGGGCAAGCGGCTGGCGTGGGACAAGACCATGCACGACTTCCCGTCCACCGATCAGTTGGCGCAGCAGCGCCAGCGCCTGGGCGAGCTGCTGCTGTCGTGGCAGGCCATTGACCAATCCACGCTGGAGCAGGCGCTGCAGATCCAGGCGCGCGAGAAAAAGCCGCTGGGCCAGATCCTGACGGAACAGGGCTGGCTGGACGAAGGCACGCTGCACGAAGCCATCCAATTCCAACAGGCCGGACAAGGCGAGCCGCCGGCCGCGCCCGACACCAAACCTTCGACCCCATGATGTCCTTTCCTCGCTCGCTCGTTCTGTCCGCGGCTCTGGCCTGCGCCTGGGCTGCGGCGCCCGTTGGCGCTCAGACACAGCCGCGGGCCGAAGCGCCGCTGGAAGGTGCTGCCTGGCAGTTCGCCGACGAGGGTTACAAGAACTACGACGCCGGCAACTATGCGCTGGCGCAGCAGCAGGCGGAGTCGGCCATCGTGCTGCGCCCGGACGTGGAGCGCCTGCGCCTGCTGCTGATCTACTCGCTGCAAAAGCAGGGCAAGCTTCAAGAGGCCGACAAGGCCGCGGCCGATGCCATCGCCAGCGGACTGGATTCGCCGGCCCTGCGCCAGGCGCGCGCCAACCTGCGCCCCGCCCCGGCAGCTCGGCCCGCCGCCTCGCCTGCCGCTCCGCGAGCCAGCAGCGCCTACCAGCGCGGGTTTCCCATCGCCACCCGCGCCTACGCCGACTACAACCGCGCGGACTATCCCGCCGCCGAGCGCGGCGCCGAACGCGCGTTCCGGACCGATCCCAAACAGGGCGCGTGGGCGATGCTGTGGCTCGATGCGCTGGAAGCGCAGGGCAAGTACGCCGAGGCGGAAGCAGCCGCGGCCAAGGCCGTGGCGCTGGGCGCGCCGAACGGCAACGACCTGGCAGCGCGGCAGCAGACGCTTAAACGCCGCATGGCGGTCAAGCCGGCCGAGGAAGGCTATCAGGCGCTGATCGCCAACCGGCCCGGCGACGCCGTGCCACTGGCCCGGCAGGCCGTCGCACTGGCGCCCGAGAGCGCCAGCCACCGCCTGCTGCTCATCACGGCGCTCATGCTGGACAACCAGCTCGCCGCCGCCGAGGAAGCCGCCACGGACGCCATGCGGCAGGACGACGAGAACACCGTTGCGCTGCTGATGCGCGGCTACCTGCGCCAGCGCCAGGGCAGGACGCAGCAGGCGGACGCGGATTTTGACGCAGCGCTCAAACAGGACTGGCTGGACGACGAACAGCGGCGCAACGTGCGCCTGATCGCGGCCGACGCCGCCCTGGCCGCGGGCGAAAACGCGCGCGCGCTGGCGCTGGTCGAACCGCTGGGCGGCAAGGACGAAGCCGCGGCGCAGCGCATCAAGCGCGCGCGTGCCCGCCCGGCCATTCCCGCCACGCTAACGCTGGCGAACTACCCCGCCCCGGTGCAGGACTGCCGCGATACGCCCTACGGCACCTCGTGCGAGCTGCTGCCGTCGGATGCCGCAGGCAGCGGCGGCCCCGCCTCGCTGGCCTACGCCGCTTACGCGCGCGAGGATTATCAGGAAGCCATCAGCCAGGCGCGCAAGGCGGCCGAGCAGGATCCCGCCAACAAGGAATACCAGCGCCTGCTGACCACCACGCTGGCGGCCGGCAACGCCGCGCAACTGGCCGAGGCCAATACGCGCATGAGCGCGGCGCTGGCCGCGCAGCCCGGCGATCCCACGCTGCTGATGCAGCGCGGTTATCTGCACCAGCGCATGCGCCAGCCCAAACTCGCGCTCGAGGACTTCCAGGCCGCGCGCGCCACCGGCAAGGCGCCGCCCACCGTGATCCTGGACGAAGGCTATGCACTGGCCGGCGTGGGGGACAAGCGCGGGGCGGTGGATCGCCTGAAGGAAGCGATCGACGAGAACGACGCGGGCAAGCTGGATCTCACGCCCCAGCAGCGGTTCGACACGCGCAACGCCATCGGCGGGCTGGCGCGCGAATGGGGCGGGTATTTCTCGGCCGGCTACCGCGGCGCGCGGCCCGCGTCCTCAGGGCTGGGCGGCGCGGCCATCACCGTGCCCGGCGACGCCGTGTTCAGCACCGCCGAAATCTTCTGGCGGCCGTCGGACTTCCTCAATTCCTCGACCCGAACCTTCGAACTGTACGGACGCCTGTCGAACACGCTGTACGACAAGGGCGGCCGGACCGCGAGCCAGACCGTGTCCGACCCGTGTGGCGGAACCGTGGACATCGACAGCGCAACCAACCAGGGCATTTCCGGCATCCCCACCACGATCGGTTCGCTGGGCATGCGCTTCACGCCTTCCACCGAAGTGGGCCTGACCTTCGGTCTGGAACGCCAGTTCAACCTGGGCAGCGCCACGCGCCGCGGCACGTTCAGCCCGGACCCGGCCGCGCTGCGCTGCGCCCTGAACCGCGACAACCAGACCGCGCACTACCAGACCGACGCCGGCAGCAGCGGCGGCTGGCTGGCGTATGTGACCTACGGCCTGTACGAAGGCACGACGCTGCGCATCGACCGCCCCGACTGGTTCACGATGGAAGGCTATGTGCAGGCCGGCTATTCCTGGCAGGACATGCCGGCCAAGTTCTGGGTGCGCGACAACGCGACGGGCGTGGACGGCGAAAAGTCGTCGGGCCGGCTCAAGCGCGACCAGGCTTTCGGCGCCGGCGAACTGCGCGTGGGCCGCAGCTATCGCGTGGACGCGATCAGCGAGCGGCTGGTGTTCTTTCCCTATGCGGTCATCGGCGCGGACTGGCTGTGGAACAAGAACCGCGTCACCGGCTTTGACATCGACGGATCGGATTCCTACAGGCTGCTGGGCGACAACGCCTCGTGGTCGATGGGCGCCGGCCCCGGCTTCAACCTGCGCTACTGGTTCCGCGAAGACCACTACACCGCGCCCATGTCCTACCTGGACCTGACGACGCAATACCGTTTCAACATCGGCGGCGGGCAGGCCGACCGGGCCAGGGGCCTGTTCATCAACCTGACCCTGTCGTACTGACGACGCGCCGATCCGCAACACAAGGAGTTCATCCATGCACACCGCAACCCGTCTTCCGAAGCGCGCCCTGCCCGGTTTTGCCCGCCCGCTGGCCCGCGTGCTGGCGTCGGCCGCCCTGGCGGCGGCATGCGCCTCCACGGCGCAGGCGCAGCAGGCCTCGTCCATCGTGATCCAGGGCAAGGACAACTGGCTCTTTCCCGGCTGGGGCAGCCTGACGCAGGTGGACATGCGCGGCATCGACGCGTCCACGCAGCTCGTGCGCGAGACGCGCGACGCGCTGGCGGCCAAAGGCATCCAGCTCGAGGTGCTGGTGCTGCCGGACAAGACGTTCTTCTATCAGGACAAACTGCCGGACGGCAAGGCGCTCAGCGCCGACGTGAAAAAGCGCTATCAGACCATTCAGGACAAGCTCAAGCAGGCGGGCATCGCCACCATCGACGACGAGGCGGTGCTGCAGCGCGTGAAGAACAGCGGCCAGGAGGTCTTCTACCGCACCGACCAGCACTGGACGCAGGCCGCCGCGGACGCGACCGCCGACGCGCTGGCGCAGCGCATCAAGCAGGACGTGAAAACGCTGGCCGGCAAGCCCGGCACCGGCATGCCGCTGGGCAGCGTCGTCAACGAACGCCGCTATGGCGACCTGGCCGAGCTGTTCCTGACGCCGGACCAGCGCAAGCAGGCCGGCCGCGAGACCTTCACGGTGCGGCGACAGTCCGACAGCCAGAGCCTCGTGGACGACACGCCGGCGCCCGTGCACGTCACCGGCCACAGCATGGTGCAGCCCTACTTCGGCTTTCCGCAGAAGCTGTCCAACGCGCTGGACCGTCCGGTTTCGGTCAACTGGAAACCCGGCAACGTGGGCCATTGGGCGATGCTGCTGGAATATCTGGAATCGCCGGCCTTCAAGCAGAACAAGCCGCAGGTGCTGGTCTGGCAGATGTTCGAGCCTACCTACGCGCAAGGGCCCGAGGCCCGCGGGCTGTGGGACAACGCCTCCATCATGAGCGCCGAGACCTGGCGTTCGCGCATGAAAGCGGCCATCGGGAAGTAGGCGCGTGAGTACGCCGGACAAGACGCGCGCTGCTGGGAGCCGGGGCACAGGAAGCTCCGGCGCCGGAGGCTCGGACGCCGGAGGCCCGTATGCCGGACGCCCGGACGCCGGACGCCCGTATGCCAACCACCAGCTGACCGCCTGGGTGGTTGCCGTGCTGCTGGCCGTCGGCCTGGGCTGGGGCGGCTGGCGGTTGGCGCAGGCGCGCGTCGGCGCCGTCGCGATGTCGCCCTCCGCGTGGCTGGACGGCTCGGCGGGCGCCGCGCTGAACAAGGCGCTGGCGTTGCCGCGCCAGGCCGACGTCGACACCTGGAATGCCGCACTGCGCTACCGATTGTTCGGCGACCTGGGCGAACAGGTCGCGATGGGCTGCCCCGGCTGGCTGTTCTACCGCGACGGATTGCGGGCGCCGCCCGGCGTGCACGTCTTCGACGAACGCCTGCGCCTGATGCGGCACTGGGTGCGCGAACTGCGCGCCAAGCAGGTGCAGGTGCTGGTGGTCGCGGTGCCCGACAAGTCGCGTATCGAGTCCGCCCAACTCTGCGGCTTGCCCGTGTCGCAACCGATGCGTCAGACGCTGGACACCTGGCAAGCGGCGCTGCGGGCGGACGGCATGCCCTTCGTGGACCTGCGCGACGCGCTGCTGGCGGCCCCCGCGCCCCGCTTTTTCCGCACGGACGTGCACATGAATGCGCAAGGCGCGCAGGCGGCCGCCGCGCGCGTGGCCGAGGCGGCCTTGCCGCTCCTGAACGGCAAGGGTACGCAGGCCTTCAAGACGGAACCGGCCTCCGCGCCGCAGCCGCGCATGGGCGACCTGATCGTGCTGGCGGGCCTTGAGCAGGCGCCGCCCGGATGGCGGCCGGATCTGGAACAGGTGTCGGAGGCAAAGATCAAACCCGTGCGCAGCGGCGGGCTCCTGGATGAGACGCCGCCGGTTCAGGTGCTGCTGGCCGGCACCTCGAACGGCCGGCGCAGCCAGTTCGGGGAGCGCCTGGGCATGGGCCTGGGCCGCGAGGTCTGGAACATGAGCCTGGACGGCGGACAGTTCTCGGGCGCGCTGACGATGGCGCTGGGACAGCGCGCGCAATGGCCCGCGAGCCTGAAACTCGTGATCTGGGAGTTTTCGGAGAACGCCCTGTCGCTGCCGCTGACCGCGGACGAACAAGCCCTGCTGGCCCGCATCCCGTAGCGAACCAAGATGCTATTCAACTCCTACCTGTTCCTGTTCATCTTCCTGCCCGTGACCCTCGCGGCGTACTACACGCTGGGACGGCTGAACGTGCGGCTGGCGGCGCTGTGGCTGTGCCTGACCTCGCTGGTGTTCTATGGCTGGTGGAATCCGCAGTTCGTCGTGCTGCTGGCCGGCTCCATCGCCTTCAACTACGTGGTCAGCCAGTTGATCCTGCACAACGCCGCACGCCCCCGGCTGCAGGGCCTGATCGTGGGACTGGGCGTGGGCGCCGACCTGGCGCTGCTGTTCCACTACAAGTATTTCGTGACGCTGCTCAACTTCCTGAACGACTTGGGCATGACGGCAACAACAGTTGACGACATCATCCTGCCGCTCGGCATTTCGTTCTTCACGTTCACCCAGATCGGCTACCTGCTGGACTGCAAGGCAGGCGTGGTGAAAGAGCGCAGCCTGCTGAGCTACGTACTCTTCGTGACGTTCTTTCCGCATCTGATCGCCGGCCCGATCCTGCACCACAAGGAAATGATGCCGCAGTTCGCGCAGCCGGAAAATTACCGGTTCAAGGCTGAAAACCTGACGGTGGGCGCGATGCTGTTCGTGATCGGCCTGGCCAAGAAGGTGCTGCTGGCCGATGGCATCGCGCCGTACGCCGACGCGGGGTTCGCGGCGCCGGGTGAGCTGCAGTTCTTCGGATCATGGGGCGCCAGCCTCTGCTATGCGCTGCAGCTCTACTTTGATTTCTCGGGCTATTCGGACATGGCGCTGGGTCTGGCCAAGATGTTCGGCATCCGCTTCCCGCTGAATTTCAACTCGCCCTACAAGGCGGGCAACATCATCGAATTCTGGGCGCGCTGGCACATGACGCTGACGCGCTACATCACCGCGTATCTGTACTACCCGGTGGCGGTGGCGGTGAACAAGTGGCGCACGAACCGCAACCTGCCGGTGGGCTCGGCCGGGCTGAAGACGCTGGGCGGCTTTGCCGGCAGCATCGCGTTGCCGACGCTGTTCACGATGACGCTGGCGGGCGTTTGGCACGGCGCGGGTTTCCAGTTCGTGGTGTTCGGGCTGCTGCACGCGATGTACCTGTCGGTGAACCATGCCTGGCGCATCTTCGTCGTGGGCCGCAAGCCCGCCGCCGCGCGCGACACGCGTGCCGCCACGCGCGCACTGTGCGTGCTGATCACCTTTGTTGCGGTGCTGGTGGCGCAAGCGTTCTTCCGCGCCCACGGCGTGGGCGACGCCCTGCTGCTGGTGCAGGGCATGACGGGCGCGCGCGGCATCGAGCCGCTGGACATGTCCGCGCATGTCGCCGGCCTTGCGTTTGGCGACGCCTGGCGCGTCATCGCCGGCCACCACATGCAGCTCATCTATGCCGTCGTGCTGCTGGGCATCGCGTGGTTCGCGCCCAATTCGCACCAGATCCTGGGCCGCTGGTCGCCGGCCCTGTTCAAGCCGAATGAGGCCCCGCAGCCCTACCTGCGCTGGCGCCCCAACCTGGCGTGGATGGCGGTCATGCTGGTGCTGCTGGCTTTCTGCCTGGTCAACCTGCACAAGGAAGCCCGGTTTCTCTATTTCCAATTCTGATCCCACGGGGTCGCGGAGCAAGACATGGACATCAACGCTATCGAAGCCAAAGTGGCGCAACTCGTCGAAGGCATCATCCTCACACAGGTGGACCCGGACACGCTGCTGATCGAATCGGGACTGGTCGACTCGCTGGCCGCCGTCGACGTGGCGCTGGCGGTCGAGCGCGAGTTCGGCTGCAAGATCCCGCCCACCGAGATCGACGTGCATCTGGAATCGGTGCATACGCTGGCGGCATTCATCGCGGAACGCCGCGGCGCCTAGCGCGCAGCCACGGGAGGGCCGGACCATGCGCTTCGACTTCAACACGTTCGATTTCGCGGACACGCAGACTGGCGCGGACGCCATCGCGGTCGTGGACGCGCGCGGAGCCACATCGTGGCGCGCGCTGCGCGCCGCCACCGAGGTCTGGGAACAGGAAGCGCGGAACGCGGGCGCGCGACCCGATACGCCGCTGGTGATTTCCGGCCACAAGGAAACGGCGTTTCTGATTGCGATACTGGGCTGCCTGCGGCTGGGCGTGCCCTTCGTGCCGGTGGATGTCATCAACCCGCCCGAGCGCATCGCACGCATCGGCGAGCTGGTGCGCGCGGGCCTGCGCTACGACGCGCAGGCGGCGCAATTCGTTGCCACGGGCGGCGAGGCCGCGCCGCTGGAAGAAAAGGGTCTGGCCTACATCATGTTCACGTCGGGCAGCACCGGCGACCCGAAAGGCGTGCAGATCGGCCGTGAAAGCGTGGGCCTCTTTGCCGGATGGATCCGCGACTGCCTCGCGCTGGGCACGGCGCCGGTCTTCATGGACCAGATGCTGTTCAGCTTCGATTTTTCGCTGTTCAACTGGGTGGGCGCGCTGACGCTGGGCGGAACCTGCGTGCTGTGTCCGCGCGAGACCATCGCGCAGCGCGATGCCTTCGTGCAGTATCTGGCTAGCAGCCGCATCAGCGTCTGGGCGTCCACGCCCTCGTTCGTGCGGCAGCAGTTGTTCAACCCCGAGTTCGACCAGGCCCACCTGCCCGACCTGCGCGTCTTCGTGTTCGGCGCGGAATCGCTGACGCCCGCATTGGCCGAGGAACTGTGGCAGCGCTTTCCGCAGGTTCGCATCGTCAATTCCTACGGCCCGACCGAGGCGACGTGCTCGACCACGTGGGTCGAGATCGACCCGGCACTGCGCGCGGCGGCGCCGAATCCATTTCCCATCGGCCGCGCCAAGCCCTATGCCGAAGTCTTTATCGAAAACGGCGAGATCAGCATCGCGGGCGATCACGTCATGCGCGGCTATCTGAACCGTCCCGACCTGAACGCCACGCGCATGTTCACGCGCGACGGCAAGCGCGGCTATCGCAGCGGCGATCTGGGCGAGATCGACGCGCAGGGCCTCGTCACCTTCCGCGGCCGCATCGACGATCAGATCAAGCTGCATGGCTACCGCATTGAACTGGCGGAGATCGACGCGGCCATCGCCGCCCTTCCCGGCGTGCGCGCCGGCGCAACGGTGGCGCTGCGCCGGCCCGACGGCGCCATCGTCAGGCTGATCGGGTTTGTCGAACCTGCCGCAAACGGCCAGGGTTCGCTCTCCACTGCCGCGGGCCTGCAACCGCTGCCCGCGGATCTGACAGACTGGAAGGCCATACTTGGCCGGCGTTTGCCGCCGTACATGATTCCCTCCGAGCTGGTGGCCTGCCCGCACTTTCCCACCACCAGCACGGACAAGGCGGACCGCAGGCAGCTCGAACGCCTGTATCTTGAAACGCGCCTCAGCAAGAAACCGGAGCCGCACGCATGACTCGCACAACCTCACGCCTCGCCCTCGTCCTGACGCTGGCGGCCTGCGCCGCCAGTGCCGCCGCCGAAGGCGTGCTGGCGCAACTGTATGCTGCCCGCCCGCCGGCGGGTTCCTCGTTCGTGCGGGTGGTCAATCCGCACGTGAACCCGTTGCAGGCGCAGGTCGCGCAAGGGCCGGTCCAGGAGATCGGGCCGGACCGGCAGGCCACCACCTACGCCATCGTGAAGGGCAATCAGCCCTTCGACGTGCGCATCGACGGCAAGCTCGCCGGCACGCTGCAAGTGGCGCCCGACACGTTCAGCACGCTGGTGCCGCGGCGCGACGGCGGCAGGCTGTCGTTCAGCGTCATCGACGACAACGCCGGCGCGCAGGACGCGCTGAAGGCGGAGCTGCGCTTCTATAACCTGGCGACGGATTGCCCCGCCGGGCAGCTGTCCGTCAGTCCGTCGGGCCCGGTCCTGTTCAAGGACGTCGAACCCGGCGCGTCCGCCGCGCGCGCGATCAATCCGGTCAGCGCGACGCTGGCCGCCGGCTGCGGTGCCGCCGCGTCACCGGCGCTGCCGCTGCCGGTGTTGCAGCCGGGCGACCACTACAGCCTGTTCCTGACCGGGACACCCGAAGCGCCCGTGCTGCGTGGCCAGACCAGCGGCACGGACGCCTACAAAAAATAGGGAGGCCATCATGCGCCGCGTTTTCCGGGACGACCACGAACTCTTCCGCGATCAGCTCAAACGCTTCATCGAGAGCGAGATCGCGCCCCGCTATGCCGAATGGGAAGACGCCGGCGTGACCCCGCGCGCGCTGTGGCGGCGGGCGGGCGAAGAGGGGCTGCTCAATTGCGCGCTGCCGGACCCGTATGGCGCGGGCGGCGACTTCGGGCATTCCGCCGTCGTGATCGAGGAACTGGCCCGCGCCAATTTCCTGGGCATCGGCTTTTCCATCCACTCCGACATGGTCGCGCCGTATGTGATGAACGTCGGGACCGACGCGCAGAAACAGCGCTGGCTGCCTGCCATGACGCGCGGCGAGACCATCGGCGCCATCGCGCTGACCGAGCCGGACGCGGGCAGCGATCTGAAGGCAGTGCGCACGCGCGCGCGGCGCGATGGCGAACACTTCATCCTCAATGGCCAGAAGACCTTCATCACCAACGGCGTGAACGCGGGCCTGGCCATCGTGCTGGCCAGCACCGATCCCGATCTGGGCGCGCGCGGGCTGTCGCTGTTCTGCGTCGAGGAAAACCTGCCGGGATACACGAAGGGCGCGCCGCTGCACAAGATCGGCCAGCACAGCCAGGACACCTGCGAGCTCTTTTTCAACGATGTGCGCCTGCCCGCCGATTGCCTGCTGGGTCCGCTGAACAATGCGTTCGAGATCATGACGCGCGAGCTGGCGCGAGAACGGCTGGCGATCGCGCTCCGTGCGGCGGCGTCGCAGGAAGGCATGCTGGAGCAGGCGGCGCAGTACACGCGCGACCGCAAGGTGTTCGGGCGTCGCGTCATCGACTACCAGAACACGCGCTTCAAGCTGGCGAATGCGCGCGCGCAGAGCGCGATGCTGCGTGTGTTTCTGGACGATTGCCTGGCGCGCATGATGGAAGGCGAGCTAGACGCGACCACGGCAGCCATCGCCAAGCTCAACGCGACCGAGATGCAGGGCCGCATTCTGGACGACCTGCTGCAGCTCTACGGCGGCTATGGCTACATGGCGGAATACGGCATCGGCCGCGCCTGGGCGGACGCGCGTGCGTTGCGCATTTTCGGCGGAACGAACGAGGTCATGCTGGAGATCATCGGCCGCAGCTTCAACTGACATGATGCGGCGCGTCTGATGCCGCGCATTTCAGAGCCGAGCGTCCATCCAGGCCTGCATCAGCGCGCGCGCCTCGGGCGTGTCGTCGATGACCCACGGGTCCAGCGCAAAGGCCACGATGCGCTTGGCGCCATAGCCGCGCGCCACCTCCCACTGCTCGCGTACCCGATCAAAATCGGCGGACCGCGCCTTGAAGGTCGAGCCGTCGGTGGCGCCCGAGGGCAGTTCCTCGAACAGTTCCAGGATCAGGTCGAATGACGCGTGGCGGGCCAGCAGCATGTCGTGCAACGGTTCCAGCGCACTCAGGTTCTCCAACCCGGCCACGCCGACGCCGTCCTGGATCATGGGATGAATGCCGACGTGGTCCAGGATATGGCTCCACAACTTCATCAACGACCCGTCGCCCGGCAGGCGGCTGTGATACGTGGAAATGCAGGGCACGCTGCTGCTGGTCTCTTGCGCCGCGCGCGACAGAGCGTCCAGCCACGGCACCAGCAGCGCCTGCCGTTCGGCAGACGCCCAGTTGTACTGTTCCAGTTCGTACGGTAGATACCATCCGCGGAAGGCGCGGCGCTGGTTCCAGCCGGACTCCCGCATGTACGCGGCGCCGCGTTCGCGCATCTGGTCCAGGAAGGCGGCCAGCGCGGGCGTGTCGGCGCGGGCCAGCACGTCCCACCAGCGCTGGTCGTATGGCAGGCCCACGTGTATGCCAATGCCCTGGTGCGCGGCCTCGTCGAACAGCGTGCCGAGCAGCGCTTGCGGGGCCATCCAGTCATCCGGCCGCCCGCCTTCCAGACCGGTCCATTGCAGGAAGATCTCGCGGCAGCCCAGCCGCCGGAAGCTGCGCAGTCGCAGGCGCCAGTCTTCAGGCGTCAGGTCCGCGTGGCTGCGCCAGAGCTGCAGGAAAGTGGCGTTAAGGGAAAGCGGCGGCGTACATGCCGCCAGCGGCGCCAGGGCGCTTAACGCCAGCGCCTGAAAGAGGCGCCGGCGCAGGGGGGAGTGGAGCTGCGGAGGTAACAGGAGACTGCCCAGCCTTTATCCGCGGTTGCCGAACAGGCCGGACAACGAGCCCAGCAGGTCGGCGGGGTTGAATTGCTGGCCGGGCTGCACCGCGCCTTCCGGCGTGGCCTTGTCGACCAGTTGCGGCAGCAGGGCCGACAGCGAATCCAGCACGGAGGTGGTGTCCTGCCCCGTCTTGGCCGCCAGTTCGTTCACGACGCCGGGATCCAGCACGGAACCGAGCTGGTCAGGGCTGACCGGCAAATTCTGGCCTGTACCCACCCACGACGCCACCACTTCGCCCAGCCCGCCCTTCTGAAAACTGGCGATCAGACCGGTCAGACCGCCCGGGTATTTGTTCAGTTGCTCGATCAACGCGGGCAGCAGCGAGGCCGACCCGCCTTGCTGACCGCCGCCGGCCATCGAGGCCAAAGTGTCCAATAGGCTCATTGCCGCGCTCCTGAAAAAGTCGGGAAATCAGTATAGGCCTATGAAAAGCGTGGTGCGCGGCAATGCTGTTGCCGCCCGCGACGACTTTGCAAAAGTTGTAAATCGCGGGGACGGGTCATGCTTTTGGATAGCGCTTTTGGCTCAGCCTTTCGGTGCGGCCGTCGACGCCCTCAGCGCCTTCAGCGCCTTCTGGCCCGCGCGCCCGTCCGGCGACAGTCCCAGTTCGCGTTGGGCGGCCTGCAAGGCCTGGCGCGTGCGGGCGCCGATCATGCCGTCAGGCTCGCCCAGATCGTAGCCACGCGCGATCAGAAGCCGTTGCAATTCGCGTCGTTCTGCGCGCGACAGGCCCGGATCGTCCGTGGGCCACGCCTGGATCAGCGGGCCGCCGCCGCGCAGACGGTCGGACAGATGCGCGATCGCCAGCGCATAGCTTTCGGCGGCGTTGTAGGAATACAGGGCATCGAAATTGCGCGTCACCAGAAACGCCGGACCATTGCGGCCCGCCGGCAGCAACAGGCCGGCCGGCGTATCGCCGCCTGGCAGCGCCTGTCCATCGGCGCGCATCACACCCTGCTTTACCCACGACGACATCGGCCGCTTGTTCTTGCGGCCCGCGCCGGACGTGTCCAGTTTCGCGGGCAGTTTCACCTCGTAACCCCACGCCAGCCCCGGATTCCAGCCCGCGCGCTTCAGGAAATTCGCCGTGGACGCCAGCGCGTCCGGCACGCTGTCGACCAGGTCGCGCCGGCCGTCGCCGTCAAAATCCACGGCCAGACGCAGATACGTTGACGGCATGAACTGGGTCTGGCCGAACGCGCCGGCCCAGGACCCCACCAGGCGCTCAGGCGCAATGTGTTCGTCCTGGATGATCTTCAGCGTAGAGAAGAACTCGCCCCGGAAATACGCCTGGCGCCGGCCATAGCACGACAGCGTGGACAGGGACGTCAGCAGCGGCCGCCCGCCCAGCGTGCGCCCGAAGTTGCTTTCCACGCCCCACACCGCGGCAATCGTGGCCGGGTCCACGCCATAGCGCTGCGACGCGCGGTCCAGTTCGGCCTGCCAACGCGCCATGCCGGCCTGCCCGTCCGCCACTCGCTCGTCGTCCACCAGGCCCGCCATGTAGTCCCAAATCGGCGTCTTGAACTCCGGCTGCGCGTCCAGCAGGTCGATCACGGCCATGTCGGGCGCGAGCTGCGCCGTGTGCGTGTCGAACGTCGCGGCCGACACGCTGGCCTTCATGGCGGGCGCGCGCAACTGCGACAGGCAGGCGGCAAAGTCGCCGGCGGCAAGCGCCGCGGGCGCCGGCAGGATCAGCGCGGCGGTCGTCACCGAAACGGCCGTCACCGCGCGGGTGACAGCGGCATTCAACTGCGCGCGGCGCAACAGGGATTTCATGCTTGGGATTCCTTGGGAGGTGCGATCGCGGCATCGCCTTGCAGGCGCCGCGTCCAGTCTTCAACTTCGCCGGCGCGGGCGCGCTTTTCAAAGAGCGTGCGCCAGTTCGGCGACAGCTCGGGCAGCGCCGCCAACGCGTGCAGCACGTCCGGATCCAGCACGCGGCGGTTCAAGATGTCCTGCACACGCGCCAGCGACCATTGCGGGTGCAGCCGCTCCTGCAACGTCAGCGTGTCGCCCGGCGCCAGCCAGCCGGTCCGCAGCACGCGGTAGTACCAGCCCGTCATGCCGCTGGCCTGCACCTGCGCGGCCATGCCCTTGTGCTGGAAGCGGTGATCCAGCTTCCAGCACGGCTGGCGCGCCTGCGACACCTGAATCAACGCGGTGCCCGCGCGGTAGACGTCGCCCACGCACACGTCGCTTTCGGTCATGCCGGTGGTGGAGAGGTTTTCGCCGAAGGCGCCCGGCGTGCGCAGCACGGCGCGTTCGCCCAGTATCTGCAGCCACGCGGGATAGTGGTCGCGCGCGTAATGGTGCAAGGCCTTTTCCGGCCCGCCATGAAAGCGCCGGTCTGCCTGGGCGTCGCCGTCTAGTCCTTCCAGACCGAGCCAGCGCCGCTCGGCGACCGGATGCTTGTCGATGCCGCTGTCGCGCCCCGAATCGCCCAGTGGCCGCACAGCGCCCGTCAGCAGCGCGTCGATTGTGATGTCCATCTTCCCGTCGTCCATTCAGCCGGCCTGCAGCGCGGCAAGCTCGTCGTCGTCGAACCCGGCGGCGCGCCGCGCCTCCAGGTTGAAGGGGCCGCGCAGGCGCGGCGCCTGATAGCGCGCCGCCAGTTCGGCATAGCAGGCCACCGGCTCCTTGCCCGCCAGCGCGCACTGCTGCTTGTACCAATGGTTGCCGATGGCGACGTGGCCGATCTCGTCGCGCAGGATGATGTCGACGATGGCAGCGCTTTCCGCGTCGCCCGCGCCCGCCAGCTTGTTGCGGATCATGGGCGACGCGTCCAGGCCGCGCGCTTCCAGCGTGCGCGGCACGAGCGCCAGACGCGCCAGCAGGTCGTCCTGCGTGCGCTCGGCCATATCCCACAAACCGTTGTGCGCGGGGAAGTCGCCGTAGGCGTAGCCCAGCGTGTCCAGGCGCTGGCGCAGCAGGTCGAAATGCAGCGCTTCTTCGCGCGCCACGCGCAGCCAGTCGCGGTAGAACGCCTCGGGCATGCCGGCAAACCGCCACATGATGTCCAGCGCAAGGTTCACCGCGTTGAATTCGATATGGGCCAGCGCGTGCAAGAGCGCTGCCCTGCCTTCCTGCGTGGCCATGGATCGATGGCGGACCTCGGCCGGCGCGACCAGTTCTGGCCGTGGCGGGCGGCCGGGCAAGCCTGCGATGGGCGCAACGACGCGTTCGCAATCCAGCCGGGCGTCGTCGGCAATGGCGCGCACGCGCGCCAGCTTGTCGGGCCAAGCCGTGGCGGCCAGCGCCGCCAGCGCCTGCGCGCGCATGCACTGCGCGTCATCCTCCTGCCCGCCAGGGGCAGTCTTGCTGCTTTCCATGTTGCCGTCTTTCCCGGGCGCCGCGCGGACGCCTCAAATCCCTGTCATTGCCATGGCTTGCACGCCATGCGCTGTCGAAGACTTTATCATTCGCGGATGGATCCCCTGCGCCTTACCTTGGAAACCGATCTGTCCCGCATCGACGCCCGGCAATGGGACGCGCTGGCCGGAGACCAACCCTTTTTGCGGCACGCCTTTCTGCTTGCCCTGCACGACACCGGCTGCGCGTCGCGCCAGACGGGCTGGGCGCCGCATTTCCTGGCGCTGTGGCGCGACGACGTGCTGGCAGGCGCCGTGCCGCTTTACCTGAAATCGCATTCGCGCGGCGAGTACGTGTTCGACTACGCGTGGGCCGACGCCTTCCAGCGGCACGGCATGCGTTACTACCCCAAGCTGTTGTCAGCCATCCCGTTCACGCCGGTCACCGGCCCGCGGCTGCTGGCCGCCAACGAAGAAGACCGCGCGACGCTGGTGCGCGGGCTGGTGGCGTTTGCCGAAGAGGTCAACGTGTCGTCGTTGCACCTGCTGTTTCCCGCCGATGCCGACATGCGCGCGCTGCGGGAGGCCGGCTTCATGATCCGCGAAAGCGTGCAGTTTCACTGGACCAACGCGGGCTACGCCGACTTCGACACGTTCCTGGCCACCATGAGCCACGACAAGCGCAAGAAAATCCGCCAGGACCGCAAGAAAGTGGCCGCGGCGGGCCTCACGTTCCGCTGGCTGCGCGGCGCCGAGATCGGGGCGGAGGAACTGGAATTCTTCTACGGCTGCTATTGCCGTACCTACTTCGACCATGGCAACCCGCCTTATCTGAGCCGCGAGTTCTTCGAGCGCGCTTATCGCGACCAGCCCGACGCCTTCGTGCTGATCCTGGCCGAACGCGACGGCGTGCCGGTCGCGTCGGCGCTCAACCTGGCGGGCGGCGACGCGTTGTATGGGCGTTACTGGGGCGCGACGGAGTACGTGCCGGGGCTGCACTTCGAGACCTGCTACATGCAGTCCATCGCGTATTGCATCGCGCATGGCATCGCGCGCTTCGAGGGCGGAGCGCAAGGCGAACACAAGATGGCGCGCGGTTTGCTGCCCACGCCGACGTGGTCAGCGCACTGGGTGGCGCATCCGGGGTTCGCCGAGGCGATCCAGAACTTCCTGGACGAGGAAACTGCGGCGGTGACGGACTATCTGGGCGAGCTGGAATCGCACACGCCGTTTAAGGGGCGGGGTGCGTGACGTCGGCAGCGGTGTCAGACACCCATGATGCGTACGGGCGAGTTGAAGGCCGTCTCCGCAGGGTGTCAGACACCTGAGAGTGTGCCAGGTGTCTGACACCCCTGAACCGCACGAGAGTGTGCCAGGTGTCTGACACCCCTGAACCACACGCGCAGGCTGAAGCCGCTTCCCGCCGGGTGTCTGACACCGACTCAAGAACGACGGCGCCGGGTGTCTGACACCGACTCAAAAAAGACCGCCTAAACCCTCAGAGAAACCGGTCCAGCAGTTTGCGGCTGTGCTTGTCCAGCGATTGGAGATCGCGCACCAGATAGAAGATGCCGTGGTTGTCTGCAATAAGCAGCGTCTGGGCGGACAGGCGGCGGATGTCTTCTTCGCCGCGTAGCGTGAACGACGTCGGGCCGCGGTCGGTGTCAACCTTCCAGACGCTGGGCGTCGCGTAGGTCGACACGCTGGATAGCTTGCGGATCTCGGGCATGAACTCGCGGCTGGCGAGTTCCTCTTCGATCAGGGCGCGCGGCTCGGCGGGGACGTCGGACAGGTGTTCGATCCACAGCAACTCGTGCCCGTCGCTGGTCACCAACGACAGTCCGCGGCCGGCCTCGCTGATCGGGAAGGCCCGCACCGGAATGACGCCTTCGTGCGATTCGCCGTCGGCGGACTGGAACTCCAGGCGTCCGAAGGCGTTGCGGCGCAATTGAAAGAACGGCAAGGTCATGGCGAGTGTTCCGATTGCGCGTCAGGCCACGGCGGCCATGTCTTCGCTGCCCGACGCCTGGGCGTCGGCTTCCGCCTGGCGCGCCTGCGCCTGATACAGGCGATAGTAGGCGCCCTCGCGGGCCATCAGTTCTTCGTGCGGCCCCTGCTCCACGATCTGGCCGCGGTCCAGGACCACCAGCCGGTCGGCCTTGCGCAGCGTGCTCAGGCGGTGCGCAATCGCGATGGTGGTGCGGCCGCGGACCAGGTTGTCCAGGGCCTTCTGAATTTCTTTCTCGGTCGTGGTGTCCACCGACGACGTCGCTTCGTCCAGGATCAGGATGCGCGGGTCGATCAACAGGGCGCGCGCGATCGAGATGCGCTGGCGCTCACCGCCGGACAAGGCCTGGCCGCGCTCGCCCACCAGCGAGTCGTAGCCGTGCGGCAGGCGCAGGATGAATTCGTGCGCATGCGCGGCGCGCGCCGCGGCCACGATCTCGTCACGCGTGGCGTCCGGCCGGCCGTAGGCGATGTTCTCGGCGATGGTGCCGAAGAACAGGAACGGCTCCTGCAGCACCAGCCCGATATTGCGGCGATAGTCGGCCACGCGGACGGAACGGATGTCGGCGCCGTCCACCAGCACCGCGCCTTCGGATACGTCATAGAAGCGGCAGATCAGGTTGATCAGCGTACTCTTGCCCGAACCGCTGTGGCCCACCAGCCCGATCATTTCGCCCGGCGCGATGGTCAGATTCAACCCGCGGATGACCTGGCGATTGCCGTAGCGAAAGCCCACGTCGCGCAGTTCGATGCGGCCGTTGATGTGCGGCAGCTTGGCGGGGTTCTGCGGTTCCGGCACGCTGGACACGTGGTCCAGAATGTCGAAGATGCGCTTGGCGCCTGCGGCGGCCTTCTGCGTGACCGACACGATACGGCTCATGGAATCCAGGCGCATGTAGAAGCGCCCGATATACGCCAGGAACGCGGCCAGCACGCCCACGGTGATCTGCTTTTGCGACACCTGCCAGATGCCGAAGATCCACACCACCAGAAGGCCAACTTCAGTCAGCAGCGTGACCGTCGGCGAGAACAACGACCAGGTCGTGTTGACGCGGTCATTCACTTCCAGATTGCGGTTGTTGGCTTCGCGGAAACGCGCGACCTCGCGCTTTTCCTGCGCGAACGCCTTGACCACGCGAATGCCGGGAATGGTGTCGGCCAGCACGTTCGTGATCTCGGACCAGATGCGGTCAACCTTTTCGAAGCCATGCCGCAGGCGGTCGCGCACGGCGTGGATCATCCAGATGATGAACGGCAGCGGCACCAGCGTGACCAGCGCAAGCCACGGATTGATGCTGATCAGGATGATCGCCGTCATGGCGATCATGAGGATGTCGGTGGCGAAGTCCAGCAGGTGCAGCGACAGGAATACGCAGATGCGGTCGGTTTCGCTGCCGATGCGCGAAATCAGATCGCCGGTGCGTTTGCCGCCGAAATACTCAAGCGACAGTTGCTGCAGGTGCGCGTAAGTGGTGGTGCGCAGATCCGCGCCGATGCGTTCGCTGACCCACGCCAGAATATAGGTGCGTGCCCAACCCAAACCCCACGCCAGAATGGCCGATCCCAAGAGGCCGCCCAGATAAAGCCGCACGAGGCCGTAATCGATGGGCGCACCGTTCTGAAACGGAATCAGCACGTCGTCCATCAGCGGCATCGTCAGGTACGGCGGCACCAGCGTGGCCGCGGTGCCGAGCAACGTCAGCAGAAACCCGGCAAACAACGGGCCGCGGTAGGGCCGCGCAAAACGCCACAACCGCAAGAGCGCCCAGGTGGTCGACGGCGCGGCCTGTTCCTGGTTGCAGGTCGGGCATTCTTCCTCGCCCGCGGGAATGACGTTATTACAGATAGTGCAGGTGCGTTCTTCAAGCGCTTCGGCCGGCTTGCCCGACAGCCGAATCGACTGCTGGGTTTCAAACTGGGCCAGGAGCCGCAGTGCCGCGGGATTGCAGGCCAGCGTGAATCGCCAGACGCCCAGACGGCCAGTGTCGTCGTGCAGCTCCAGCACGGCGGCGCCGGCGTGGTCGCTGAGAGATAGCTTCAATTGAGGGCCGTATGGCCAGGATTCCCAACCGGAATCGTCGGGGAGGCGGGCGATCAGCCGTTGATCGGTCACGGCGACCAGACCCGGCTGGAATTTCAAACGCTGATCGAGGTCTATTTCGACCCAGGCCAGTAGGGTTTCGTCATCCGCCAGTTCGGTGCGGATTTCATCCCGCCAGCGGGCAGGAAATGCGTCGGCAAGGCCGGAAAGCAGGTTTGGTTTTTTCATTGGAACGCATACCGGGCCAGGACTCTGCCCTACTAGGCGGCAACCGGTTTGACGCCGTCGGCGGCAAACGTGTCCCTTCCTTACAACACAACGAGTTCACGCCTTGAAGGCGTCGTATAGTATCAGCCGATTTTTCTAATCAGGAATATCTGGGATCCCCCACTCGTTGGCATTATTCTTAAGGCGCAACCCCAATAAATTCGCGGTCTTGCATAGGGGCGTCCGCGCGTGCCAACCTGCTTCTCGAGCAAATTAAAACATGAAAAAGAAAGACATTGAATTTATCGATGTCGTGGCTTTGCGCGGCCCGAACATTTGGACGTATCGCCCGGTCCTTGAAGCATGGGTGGATATCGGCGAACTGGAGGACTACCCCTCCAACACGATTCCCGGATTTTATGAGCGGCTGACGGAATGGCTGCCGACGCTGATCGAACATCGATGCAGCCCCGGCGTGCGCGGCGGTTTTCTGGCCCGCCTGAAAGAAGGCACGTGGCCCGGCCACATTCTTGAACACGTCACCCTCGAACTGCAGAACCTGGCCGGCCTGCGCGGCGGCTTCGGCAAGGCGCGCGAAACCTCCAAGCGCGGCGTCTACAAGGTCGTCGTGCGCGCCTGGCAGGAACAGGTCACCCGCACCGCATTGAACGAAGCGCGCGACCTCGTCATGGCCGCCATCGAGGACCGGCCGTTCGACGTGCCCGCCACCGTGACCAAGCTGCGCAGCCTGGTCGACCGCCACTGCCTCGGTCCCAGCACCGCCTGCATCGTGGACGCGGCCGATGATCGCGATATTCCCTATATCCGTCTTTTTGAGGGCAACCTCGTCCAATTCGGCTATGGCTCGGCGCAGCGCCGCATCTGGACGGCCGAGACCGATCGCACGAGCGCCATCGCCGAAGGCATTTCGCGCGACAAGGACCTGACCAAGGAATTGCTGTCGACCTGCGGCGTGCCGGTGCCCGAGGGGCGCCTGGTTGAAAGCGAGGAAGACGCCTGGGATGCCGCCGAGGACATCGGGCTGCCCGTGGTGGTCAAGCCCTACGACGGCAACCATGGCCGTGGCGTCTTCACCAACCTGACGACGCGCGAGGAAGTGGTCTCGGCGTACCGCGTCGCCGTGGACGAAGGCAGCGGCGTCATCGTCGAACGCTTCGTGCTGGGCAACGAACACCGCCTGCTGGTGGTGGGCAACCGCATGGTCGCGGCTGCCGCCGGCGAACCGGCCTGGGTGACGGGCGACGGCAAGTCGACCATCACCGACCTCATCGACAGCCAGATCAATACCGACCCGCGCCGCGGCCGCACCGAAAACCATCCCCTCAATCCCGTGCGCCTGGATTCCGCCGCCCGGCTGGAAATCGCGCGCCAGGGCCTGTCGGAAGACAGCGTGCCGCCCGAAGGCCAGCGTGTGCTTGTGCAGCGCAGCGGCAACGTCGCGTTCGACGTGACCGATCGCGTCCACCCCAGCGTTGCCGCCACCGTGACGCTGGCCGCGCGCATCGTCGGCCTGGATATCGCCGGCGTGGATCTCGTGGCCGAAGACATCACGCGCCCGCTGGATGAACAGCGCGGCGCCATCGTCGAAGTGAACGCCGGACCGGGCCTGTTGATGCACCTGAAGCCGGCCGACGGCACGCCGCGTCCCGTGGGCCGCGCCATCGTCGACCACCTCTTCCCCGAGGGCGACGCGGGCCGCATTCCCATCGTCGGCGTGACCGGCACCAACGGCAAGACCGTCGTCGCCCGCCTGGTGGCGCGCCTCTTGCATCTGTCCGGCAAGCGCACCGGCCTCGCGTGCAGCGAAGGCCTTTACCTGGACCGCCGCCTCGTGCAAAAGGGCGACCGCGCCGACTTCGCGTCGGGCACGCGTCTGCTCATGAACCGCAACGTGGACGCCGCCGTCATCGAGAATGACAGCGGCGTGATCCTTGGCCAGGGCCTGGCCTACGACCGCTGCCAGGTCGGCGTGGTCACCAACATCGACGACGGCGATCATCTCGGCGACTTCGACATCAACGAGACGGAACGCCTGTTCAACGTGTTCCGCACGCAGGTGGACGTGGTCCTGCCCGACGGCGTGGCCGTGCTGAACGCGCGCGATCCGCGCGTGGTCGAAATGGCCGAACTCTGCGACGGCGGCGTCATCTTCTTCGGCATCGACCCCGCCCTGCCCGCCATCGTGGAGCATCTGGCCCAGGACGGCCGTGCGGTGTTCGTGCGCGACGGCAGCATCGTGCTGGCGAAGGGCAGTCAGGAAGAACGCCTGGCCGACGTGGCCGCCATTCCGCTGACGCACGGCGGCCGCGTGGCCTTCCAGGTTGAAAACGTGCTGGCCGCGGTGGGTTCTGCGTGGGCGCTGGACATCCCGGTGGAACTGATCCGCGCCGGCATCGAGACCTTCGACATCGACCAGGCCGACGCGCCCTGGCAGTTCACACTGTTCGAGCGCAATGGCGCCACCGTCGTGGTGGACGACGTGCACAACGCGTCCGCGCTGCGCCCGCTGATCACGGCCATCGACCAGTTCCCCGCCACCCGCCGCGCCGCCGTCTACTCGGCCGGCGCGGACCGCCGCGACGCGGACCTGATCGAACAGGGCAAGCTGCTTGGCGACGCCTTCGACCGCGTGGTTCTGTATGACGACGCGACCGTGCGCAGCAAGCGCCCCGACGGCGAAGCGCGCGCGCTGCTGCGCCAGGGCCTGGCCCAAGGCAGCCGCGTCAAGGACATCCAGGACGAGCCCGACCACGGCAAGGCCATCGCCAGCGTGCTGGACGGCATCGGCGCCGGCGACTTCGCCCTGCTGCAGTCCGACGAGGCGTTCTCCGGCCCGACCATCGACCTGGTCCGCCGCTGGATCCAACAAAACTGACCTAATTAGGCGTGCGGCCGCCCCCGGCGGCCGCACGCCAGACGACAGGAAACCCTGCCATGGAAGTCTCCCGTATCCGAGCATTGCGCGGCCCCAATCTGTGGAGCAAGAACACCGCCATCGAGGCCATCGTGTCCTGCGGCGATGCCGAATGCTCCATCGACAACCTGCCCGAGTTCGAAGCCCGCCTGCGCGCGCGGCTGCCGCAAACCGGGCTGCTGCGCCCCGAAGGCCACCAGGGCGCGGTGTCCATCGCCCACGTGCTGCAGATCGTCGCGCTGACGATGCAGGCGCACGCCGGCTGCCCCGTCACGTTCGGCCGCACCGCCTCCACCATCGAGCCGGGCGTGTTCCAGGTCGTGGTCGAGTACAGCGAAGAAGAAGTCGGTAAGCTGGCGATGGAACTGGCGCAGGACCTCGTGCGCGCCGCGCTCGATGACACGCCGTTCGACATTGCCGACGCCCTGAAGCGTCTGCGCGAGCTGGACGAAGACGTGCGCCTGGGCCCCAGCACCGGCTCCATCGTGAACGCCGCCACGGCGCGCAACATCCCCTACCGCCGCCTGACGCAAGGCAGCATGGTGCAGTTCGGCTGGGGCAGCAAGCAGCGACGCATCCAGGCCGCCGAAACCGACCTGACCAGCGCCATCTCCGAATCCATCGCGCAGGACAAGGACCTGACCAAGATGCTGCTGGACGCCGCGGGCGTGCCGGTGCCGATGGGCCGTTCCGTGACCACCGCCGAAGAAGCTTGGGAAGCGGCGCAGGAACTGGGCGGCCCGGTCGTGGTCAAGCCGCGCGACGGCAGCCAGGGCCGTGGCGTCGCGGTCAACATCGAGACCCGCGAGCGCGTGATCCAGGCCTTTGAAGTGGCCGAGGAGATCAGTTCCGAGGTCATCGTTGAACGCTACATTCCGGGCCACGACTTCCGCCTGCTGGTGGTGGGCGGCGCGCTGGTCGCGGCCTCGCGGCGCGATCCCCCGCAGGTCACGGGCGACGGGCAGCAGACCATCCGCCAACTGGTCGATCAGGTCAACGCCGACCCCTTGCGCGGCGACGGCCACGCCACCTCGCTCACCAAGATCCGTTTCGACGACATCGCCCTGGCGACGCTGAAAAAGCAGGGTTTTGACGCCGACTCCGTGCCGCCCTCGGGCACGCTGATCTTCCTGCGCAACAATGCCAACCTGAGCACCGGCGGCTCGGCCACCGACGTGACCGACGAGGTCCACCCCGAAATGGCGGCGCGCGCGGTGTCCGCTGCCCGCATGATCGGCCTGGACATCTGCGGCGTGGACGTGGTCGCCGAGACCGTGCAGTACCCGCTTGAAGACCAGCACGGCGGCGTCGTGGAAGTCAATGCGGCGCCCGGCCTGCGCATGCACCTGAACCCCTCGTTCGGCAAGGGCCGCGCGGTGGGCGAAGCCATCATCGCCAACATGTTCGCGGACGGCGACGACGGCCGCATTCCGGTCGTGGCCGTCGCGGGCACCAACGGCAAGACCACCACGGTCCGCCTGACCGCGCACCTGTTGGGCGCGGCCGGCAACCGCGTGGGCATGACGAACTCGGACGGCGTGTACGTCGACAATCTGCGCATCGACACCGGCGACTGCAGCGGGCCGCGCAGCGCGCGCAGCGTGCTGATGCACCCGGACGTGGATGCCGCGGTGTTTGAAACCGCGCGCGGCGGCATCCTGCGCGAAGGCCTGGCGTTCGACCGCTGCAACGTCGCCATCGTCACCAACATCGGCATGGGCGACCACCTGGGGCTCGGCTACATCAGCACGGTCGAGGACCTGGCCGTCGTCAAGCGCGTCATCGTGCAGCACGTGCATCCGTCGGGCATGGCCGTGCTGAACGCGGCCGATCCCATCGTGGCCGAGATGGCCGCAAGCTGCCCGGGCTCGATCACCTACTTTGCCGAAGACCGCAACCATCCCGTGCTGGCCACGCACCGCGCGCAGGGCCTGCGCTCGGTCTACCGCGATGGCGATGCCATCGTCGCGGCCCAAGGCCCCGACGAGGTGCGTTTCCCGCTGGCGGAAATCCCGCTGACCCGCAACGGCACGATCACCTTCCAGGTCGAGAACGCGATGGCGTCGATTGCGGCGGCATGGGCGCTGGATCTGGGCTGGGATGTCGTGCGCCGCGGGCTGGCCACGTTCGTCAACGACGCGCAGACGGCTCCGGGCCGCTTCAACGTGTTCGACTACCGCGGCGCCACGGTGATCGCCGACTACGGCCACAACCCCGACGCCATCCAGGCGTTGGTGCGCGCCGTGGACGCCATGCCGGCCAAGCGCCGTTCGGTCGTCATCAGCGGCGCGGGCGACCGCCGTGACGAAGACATCCGCATGCAGACCGAGATCCTGGGCGCCGCCTTCGACGACGTGCTGCTCTACCAGGACCAGTGCCAACGCGGCCGCGAGGATGGCGAAGTGCTGGCCCTGCTGCAGCAGGGTCTGGTGGGCGCCAGCCGCACCACGCAGATCGACGAGATCCACGGCGAGTTCGTGGCAATCGACACGGCGCTGGCGCGCCTGAATTCCGGCGACCTGTGCCTGATCCTGGTCGATCAGGTGGAAGAAGCGCTGGACCACATCGCCAAGCGCATCGCCCAGCCCTGAACGGCACGGCGGAAATGCGGACGGGGCGCTCAGGCGCCCCGTTTTTTTCGTCTCGCTATGCCGTCAGCCGTGCGGGGATGAGACGGGCGCCGAGGCCTGATACCGGTCCGTCACGTGCGTGCACCCCACGGCCGCCATGGCGCCAAGCGCCAGCAAGATGGCGCTGCAAAGTCGTTTCGTCATGCGAGCTTTTCTCCCTTTGCGTGTCGAACCGCCAGCCGGTTCCGTGTGGACTATACCGGCATGCGCCCTGCCCGGCCAGCCGCGCCAGCACTGGCTTTCGAGAGCGGATCGGTTACTAGCCACGCACAAAAGGGGTCAAATCGTTGCTCAAATGTAACTCGCCCCTGTTGCGCCGGGAACGCGATTTCCCGTCTCAAACACAGGGCTTTTTCCGCAGAGGCGCAGTTACATTTCTCCACAGCGTCGTTTGACAGCCCCAGGGGCCGACTCGTAGCTTAGAACCTAGCTGATCAGTGCCTAACACACCGCGTCCCGGCAGCTTCATAGGCCATGAACCTGCCGCCGCACGTAACCAGAGAGAGGTCACCATGAACAACGACATCATCGCCGGAAAGTGGAAGCAACTGACGGGCAAGGCCAAGGCGGCTTGGGGTGAACTCACCGACGACGAACTGACCCGTACCGAAGGCAACGCCGAGCGCCTGGCAGGTCTGATCCAGGAACGCTACGGCAAGACCAAGGATGAGGCGCAAAAGGAAGTCCGCGACTTCTTCGACCGCAATCCCTGATTCCCATAACCACCAGGAGAAGCTGACATGTTGCATTACGCCGTAGTTTTCTTCGTTATCGCGATCATCGCGGCTGTCCTGGGTTTCGGCGGCATCGCCGCCGGCGCCGCGGGGATTGCCAAGATCCTGTTCTTCGTCTTTCTGGTCCTGGCTCTGCTGTCCATTCTGGGCGGCGCCTTCCGCAAGAAATAGAACCCGCATCTGAACGTTTTTAGATCGTCATAGCGTCTCGAACGCGCTGAACACCAAGAAAAAGGAGCATTACTATGGAAATTCGTAAGCTGATCGCCGCGGCCGCACTGGGTACTGGCGCTGTCTTCACTTCCATGGCTTTTGCCGCCGATGACGGCAAGCCGAAACAGTCCGTGGGTGAATACGCGTCCGACGCCACCGTGACCACCAAGGTCAAGGCCGCCTTTGTTGCCGACAAGCAACTGAGCGCACTGGAAATCGCCGTCGAAACCAACAACGGCGAAGCCACGCTGACCGGCACCGTGGGCACCGCTGCCGAAGCGGATCACGCCGCCAAGGTTGCCCGTGGCGTCGAAGGCGTCAAGCAGGTCAAGAACAACATCAAGGTTGATCCGGCCAAGAACCGCAAGTAATCAAGATGTCGATTTAATCGACGCCTGATTTGAAAACGGCGCTTGTGCAAACACAGGCGCCGTTTTCACGTCTGCCTTTCATATGCGCGCTTTGGGAGAACAGTTCCTACTACAGCGTGACGGCGCCGCGGCCGATCTCCAGCGCGCGTCCGCCCACCTGGATGCGGCCATCGGTCGAGACGTCGAGCTGCAGGCGGCACGGACGGCCGGTCTGGTCGCCCTGCTCTACAAGAATGCTCGCGGGCAACGCCGCCTTGGTGTGTAACAACCAGCCGCCCAGGTTGGCGCAGGCGGAACCGGTGCCCGGATCCTCGTTGACCCCGCCGCCGGGCTTTGCATAGAAGTAGCGAGCCACGACGACCTGCCGGCCCGCCTGGACATTGCCTTCGTCAAAGGCAAACAGATAAAGCGTCTTGCGCCCCAGGCTGCTGGCCTGCCACCGGTCGAGCTGTGAGGCATCGGGCGCGGCACGGCGAACGGCATCCGCACTGGCAAGCGGCACCAGCAACTGATCCGCGCCGGTATCCACCCAGATGGGATCTGCCGCCAGATCATTTGCCGAGAGACCCACCAGCCCTGCGATCGCGGCGCGGTCCAATGCCGGGGCGGCGGTGCGTACGCCGTCCGGACATGGCGCGGTGAACGTCCACGCGTCGCCACTGGCCGACAGCGGCACGACGCCGGCCTGGAATTCCAGGGTCAACGCGTTGCCGGCCTGCCGCACGTCCCGCACGACCTGCGCGGTGCCGATGGCCGGATGCCCGGCGAACTTCATTTCAAACCCCGGCGTGAAGACGCGCACGCGCGCGGCGGCTCGCTCGGAGGGCAGGATGAACGTGGTCTCGGACAGATTGAATTGCGCCGCGAGATTGAGCATGGTGGCGTCGTCCATGCCGCGGGCGTCTTCAAACACGCAGAGCTGATTGCCGCTGAATGTGGAAGAGGCGAAAACGTTGAGAAGGCGAAACGCGTAGGAAGCCATGACGGATAGCAGTGGGGGAAATGCCGGCGGCGCCGGAGAAGCCCCCACTGTATCGCAGCGGTCCCGTCGAACGCTTACCAGACGGCGAAGAACAGCACCCAAGCAATGCAGAACGGCGCAAGACCGCCCGCCAGCACCAGACCCGCGCCGACCTTGCGCGCCATGCCGACCGGACGCGCGTTCAGCAAACGCGCGTAAAGACGCAGCGTCCACAACACCGCCAGCGTCAGCAGCGTGAACCGGACCGGCGTCGCCCAAGCCGCCTGCACGCCTTCATGCTTGAGCAGCGTGATCGTCGTGGCCGACAGGCCCAGGAACACGCCGATGCCGGCCGACGGAATCAGCGCCTGCGCCAGCTTGTGCAGCCCGGCCCGCCCCCAGCGGGATACGGGTGCATGGGCAGCATGGGAATTGAGGGGCGCCGGCGGCAAGGGTGCGGCAGGCGCAATGCGGTCGGCGATCCACAGCGACAGGAACGTCGCACCGCCCACGCACACCGTGGCGCCGACGACAAACAGCAAAATGCCGGCGCCATCCAGCCACGAGAAGCTGTCATTCACGTCCGGGTAGTGCGTCAGGATGAACCACGGCGCGTTGTCCATCAGCGGCCACAGGATGTCGTGCTCGACCAGCCAGGTCGCGGCCCACTGCTTGGCCGTCACGAACCACGGGCTGGCGCTCCAGAGGAACGCGCCGATCGCGATGCCCATCAGGCCGAAACACAGCAATGCCGTCTGCCACGGATCGCCGTCGGTCACATGCACGATCTCTTCTTCAGGCGAGCGGGGTGTCAGTGCAATGGCGCCGCGATAGCCACTGCACCGTCCACAGACGTGGCAGTCGCCCGCGCCCTTCATGTGGCGCAGCGGCACCAGCGGCGCACAGTTGATGGGCTCGATGCGGATGACCGGATGGCGCCATTTTTCTTCGTCGACCTTGAAGTGCCAGGGCGCCAGCTTGGCCAACAGGTTGAACACGCCGTTGACGGGGCACAGGTACTTGCACCACACGCGCTTGCTGCGGCCATAGCGCCAGCCGACGATCATCGCCGCCACGGTGGACCCGCCCAGCACGGCCAGCACCGCCAACGGATATTGATAGACGCTGACGAGCTGGCCATAGATGGTCGTCAGCGCGAAGGCCACGAACGGCCAGCCGCCCCAGCGCATCCACTTCGGGATGGCATGGCCCTGGCCGCGCTCGCTGGCCCATTCGGTCAGCATGCCTTCCGGACACAGCCAGCCGCACCACGCGCGTCCCAGGATCGGCATCGAGATCAGGACGAACGGCCACCAAACGCCCCAGAACGCGAACTGCGCCACGACGGTCAGGTTGTTGAACACCGACGCCGCGTTGTCGGGCAGCGGCAAAAGCACGGGCACGATGAGGAGGAACGCGTACAACGCGACAATGCCCCACTGCAGCTTGCGCAACAGCGGGGCATGGTCACGGAGGAAGTCGGCGATGCGGGAGGTTGCCCTCCCAAGTGCAGCAGCCATGGTCAAACCTTAAGAAAATCAGTCCGGAGAAAACACCGGAATCAGGATGCTCCCCGGGCTGCGGCCACGGGCGCGGGCCGTCCACCCGCCCAGCGCAGCAGCGTCCAGACGATGATCCAGTACGCGATCCACAGCAGCAGCGAGGACAGCGCAGGCAGCGCGCGGTAACCGGCGAAATCGGCCAGCACCTTGCCAACGCCCGTGCTGTCGCTCAGCAGCCAGGAGCTGTCCCAGACCGGATCCACGATGGTCGGCAGGACATCCAGGGAAATCAGGTGATCCAGGCCGCCCACCAGCAGCGAGCCGGCCAGGAGCAGCAACAGGATCTCGGTCACGAAGAAGAAGCGGCGCCACGTGATGAGCTTGCCGCCCAGTTGCAGCAGCCAGAACGTCAGCAGCGCCACCGCGAAACCGGCCACGCCGGCGACGGCCAGCATCAGCATGTCGCTGCCGCCCTCGCCCGCCGACACCGTGCCGTACAGGAACACGACGGTCTCGCTGCCTTCGCGGGCGACAGCGATGGCGACCAGCACGAGCAGGCCCCACCAGTTGTCGCTTGCCACGGAGGCGCGCGCCCCGCTTTCGAGTTCGCCCTTGAGCGTGCGGCCGTGCTTCTTCATCCACACGACCATCTGTACGACCAGCGCGCACGCGGCCAGCGACATGATGGCCTGGAACCATTCCTGCCCTTCATCGCTGAGCCAGGAAGACACGCCCAGCAGCACCAGCGCCAGCGCCACGGCCAGGGCCAGGCCCGCCGCCACGCCGCCCCACAGGTACGGCAGCCCGCGCTTGCCTTCCGGCGTGGCGCGCAGCCACGTGTACAGAATGCCCACCACGAGCAGGGCTTCGACGCTTTCGCGCCAGACGATGAAAAGTACCTGTTCCATGCTTTGGTGCCGCGTTATTCCTTGGGCTTGACGACCAAGGTGCCTTTCACGCTCTGGTGAAAGTCGTCAAAAAAGGGATACTCGCCGGGACGCGAAATGGTGATGACCACGAAGGACTTCACGCCAGGTCCCAGGACTTTTTCCTTGCGCAGCGGAATGCTTTCGAATTCCACCGGCTCGTTGCTCTCGTTGATGAGTTCAATCTTGAAACGGCCCGCGGGGACTTCCAGCGTGGCCGGTTCAAACGTGCCGTCCGGCTTGAACCTCAAGGTGAACGTGGGCAGTTCGTCCGCCTGCGCGGGCGCCATGCCCGCCACGCCGGCCAGGCCGATCAGCATTGCGGCAAGAAGGCGAAGCAGGCGGCGCACGATCAGTACCCGCCCTTCTTGCCGGTGCCGGCGTAGACGAATTCGTATTCCAGATCGAACGGCTCGAACCATTCGCCCACGCCCGTTTCCTTGTCGACGTGGCGGCCGAAGTGGCTCATCTTGTTCGCCGTCGGCGGCAGGACCGTGTACTTGAGCTTGTATTTGCCCGGGCCTTCCAGCTTCACGTTTTCGCCGTAGTGCGGGCCGTCGTTGGCGACCATCGGCATGAACGTGCCCTTCTGCACGTTCTGGCTGCCGACCTTCTGGATCTCGTAATTCACGACCAGGTACGGCACCCACTCGCCTTCCGGGAAACCGGTCTTGTTGCCGGCGGTGGCGTGGATGTCCGCCTCAAGGTGCACGTCGGAATCCTTGGCCGGACGCATCATGCCGGGCGGGTCCATTTCGATCGGCTGCAGATACACGGCGCCGATTTCCATGCCACCCTTCTCGACAGGCTTGCCGATGGGGTATTCGGCCGCATGGGCGGCGGACACGCTCAACGCGACAATGGCCAGCGCCAAGGCTTTCTTGATCATGTGCATAATCCTTGAGACACAAAAGAAAATAGCGGCTCTTAAAACACAAACAAGAACCGTTTTCATTAATTTAGTGGATTTTGCTGACACAACCCTGAACCTTGGCAGACTAAAAGTGCCGGATCATTGCGTTGGCTCAATCGGCAAAAAGCCGCCTTGGCATGCGCCAAGACGGCTTTTTTCCTTGACGCGGACCGATCAGGCCCTGCGTCCGGCGGTGTTTACTTGCGACCCGCGCCCGGGGTGCTGCCCGGCGTGAACGGGAAGGTCGAGAACATGGCGCGCGTCTGATCCTGCATCTGGTCCTGCATCTGCACGAACAGGTTTTTGCTCTGGTCGATGTAGTTGTTCATCATGTTCTGCAGCATCGGCGTCTGCACGTTCATGAACTGCGTCCAGGCTTCCGGCCCGAACTGGCTGCCGTACAGGCCCTTGGACTGCTCGGCCATGCGCTGCTGGATCTCCATGAACGCCTGGATGTTCTTTTCAAGATACGAACCCATGATGCCTTGCATGGCATGGCCGTAGAAACGGATGATCTGCGACAGCATGTTCGAGGAGAACATGGGCATGCCGCCGCTCTCCTCTTCAAGAATGATCTGCAGGAGGATGCTGCGCGTCAGGTCTTCGCCGCTCTTGGCGTCGACGACCTGGAATTCCTCATTTGCCAGGACCAGTTGCTTGACATCTGCCAGGGTGATGTAGGTGCTGGTCCGGGTGTCGTATAAGCGACGGTTGGGGTATTTTTTAATCAGGCGCAGGCTGGCGCCGGTTTGTGCTTGCGTCATGGTTGTCCCCGGATCGGGCGATCTCTTTAGGCTTCGAATAATGTGAGTGTAATGCTGTACGGCCCTCTGCCCGAAGCCGTACAGCGCCAGTGGGCCGCCGCGGGGCGGCCCACGTCACGTCAACCCATGTGCAGGCCGCCGTTCAGCGAGAAGTCCGCGCCGGTCGAAAAGCCGGATTCATCGGACGCCAGCCACGAAGTCATGGACGCGATTTCCTCGGGCGTGCCAAGGCGGCGCACCGGAATCGTGGCGACGATCTTCTCCAGCACGTCCGGCCGGATGGCGCGGACCATGTCGGTGCCGATGTATCCCGGCGAAATCGTGTTGACGGTCACGCCCTTGCTGGCCACTTCCTGCGCCAGCGCCATCGTGAAGCCGTGGATGCCGGCCTTTGCCGTGGAGTAGTTGGTCTGGCCGAACTGACCCTTCTGGCCATTGACCGAACTGATGTTGATGATGCGCCCCCACTGGCGCTCGACCATGCCGTCGATGACCTGCTTGGTCACGTTGAACAGGCTGTTCAGGTTCGTGTCGATGACCGCGCGCCAATCGTCGGCGGTCATCTTGCGGAACAACCCGTCGCGGGTGATGCCGGCGTTGTTGACCAGCACGTCCACCGGCCCGAGGTCAGCCGTGACCCTTTCGAAGGCGGCAACGGTGGAGTCCCAATCGGACACGTTTCCAACCGACGCGTAGAACGTGAAACCCTGCGCGGCCTGCTCATCCAGCCATTGCTGGTAGTTGCGGCTGGGGCCGCAACCTGCCACGACGCGAAAGCCATCCTTGGCCAAGCGCTGGCAAATAGAGGTGCCGATCCCGCCCATCCCGCCTGTTACGTAAGCCAGTTTTCCGCTCATTGGACTTCCTCCTGTGTGCGACGGACGCCTCGTTGATTAAACATCTTCCTGCCGGGGATCGGACCGCAATGCGCGGTCTCAGGCCGCCCGGACCTTTACATATCTGCCAGGGGCCGGCTCGATCGGCCGATACTTGGCATTGCCTGCCTTTGTCCTTGCCTTGACCTGTTTGCCGGAATGATCGGCCAGCCAGCCGGTCCAGTCGGGCCACCAGCTTCCGGGTTGCTCCTCGGCCTGCGAGAACCACGTGTTGGGGTCGCCGGGCAGCGGCTGGCTTTCCTGTTCCAGCGCGTCGGCCACCCAATAGCTGCGGCGTTTCTTGGCGGGCGGATTCACCACGCCCGCGATGTGGCCGGATGCGCCCAGCACGAAACGCTGCGGTCCGCGCAGCACCTGCGTGGACGCATACGCCGAGACCCACGGCACGATGTGATCTTCGCGCGAACCGAATATGTAGACGGGCATGCGCAGCCGCGTCAGGTCGAGCGGCAGGCCGGCGGCCTGCGCGCGGCCCGGCACCTTGAGGTTGTTCTCAAGGTAGGTGTTGCGGAAATACCAGGAAAAGAAAGGTCCCGGCAGGTTCGTGCTGTCGCCGTTCCAGAACAGCAGATCGAAGGCCGGGGGCTTCTGCCCCTTCAGGTAATTGCCGACCACGTAGTTCCAGACCAGCTCATTGGGGCGCAGGAACGAGAAGGTGGTGGCGAGATCGCGGCCCGCCATCAGGCCGCCGTTGCCCAACTGATGGTCGCGCATGAGCGCGTGGGTCTCGTCGACGAAGACGTTCAGGACACCGGTGTCGTGAAAATCGAGCATCGAGGTGAGCAGCGTCAACGCGGCCACGGGATGCTCGCCGCGCGCTTCGGCCAGCGCCAGCGCCGCGCCGAGCATCGTGCCGCCCACGCAGAAGCCCAGCGCATTGACCTGAGGTTGCTTGGTGATGTCGCTGGCCACGCGCAGCGCCTGCAGCACCGCGTCGTCAAGGTAGTCTGACCAGGTGGCGCGGTCCACGCCGTCGGTATCGGCCGCCACCGGATTGCGCCAGGAAATCAGGAAGACCGTGTAGCCCTGCCCGACCGCGTGACGCACGAACGAATTCTCGGGCTGCAGATCCAGGATGTAGAACTTGTTGATGTTCGGCGGCACGATGACCAGCGGCCGTTCGTGCACGGTGTCGGTCGACGGCGTGTACTGGATGAGCTGGAACAGCTTGTTCTCGAACACCACGTCGCCGGGGGTCGTGGCCACGTTGCGGCCGATCTCGAATTGGGATTCGTCGGTCTGCGTGATGCGGCCCTTCTGGACGTCGCCCAGCAGGTTTGCCAGGCCTTCGTTCAGCGCGCGGCCCGCGCTTTCGACGATGGACTGCTGCGCGTCGGGATTCAGCGCCAGGAAGTTGCTGGGCGACAGCGCGTCGACCCACTGCATGATCGAGAATCGAAGGCGGTCCCGCATGGGCTCGCTGACCTGCGCGGCGTCGACCATGCGCTGCATGGCGCGGGCGGACAGCAGATAGGTATGCGCCAGCAACAGGTGCGACGCGTTCGCCGCCCAGGCATCGCCCGAGAACCGGCGATCGGACGGCGGCGCCAGCGTGCCGCGCTGGGCATCGTCGCAAAGGCGTTGCCATTCGCGCGCGAACTCTGCCTGGATGTCAGCCAGGACTTCCGGTGCCACGCTCACCGGAATGGGACCTGCGGAGAGATTGGCATTCACTTCGACACCTTGTTATCGAGACTTCGCGATTGATGTTGCATTCCGGGTTCAGGGCTGTCAATGCGGGTATACAAGGAGGTTGCCACCGCGGTACGCAAGGCCGGCGCCGGCCTTTGCGCAACGTCAAACCGGGTGCAACCAGGCCAGCAATGCCATGCGTCCCGTCACCTCGTCGCGGCGGTAGGAAAAGTACCGGTCCTTGCGCGTCACCGTGCATTCCCCGCTGAGGGACACCTCTTGTACCCCGGCGCGACGCAACCGGAAATCGGCCAATCCGGCGAGGTCGGCCAGCCACTTGCCGGCGACGCCGTTACGCGGCGTGAAAAAGCGCGCCGTCGCCGGGTCGTCCGCGGTGAAGGCGTCCAGCACGTCCTGCCCGACCTCGAAGTGCTCAGGACCGATGCCCGGACCGACCCAGGCGCGCCATCCGGTCGCCTGCGGCGCCTTGGCGCGCATGGCGTCCAGCGTGTGCTCCAGGACCCCGCCCGCCAGGCCGCGCCAGCCGGCATGCGCCGCGCCCAGCACCTTGCCCTCGGCGTCGGCGATGACCACCGGCAGGCAATCGGCCACCATGATGGCCAGGACGCGCCCGGGCTGCGCCGTGACGCTGGCGTCCACGGCAGGCTCGGCCGGCACGTCGGCCGCATCCGCGTCCACGACCTGGCTGCCATGCACCTGACGCAGCCACAGGGGCTGGGCGGGCACGGCCGCGCGCACGCGGCGCCGGTTCTCGGCGACGGCCTCGGGGTTGTCCTCGGCCCGAAGGCCGAGATTGAGGGAGTCATGCGGCGCCACGCCTGCCCCGCCCGCGCGGGTCGTGCAGAAGTAGCTCACGCCCTGCCATTCGGGTCCGGTGACCACGGGCAGGTCTGCAATCAGGCGTTCCATGCAATGCTCTCCTGGACCTGAGCCATGTCGGCAGGCACCGGCGCATCGAAGTGGACGTCGCCCTTGCCCGCGGGATCGTCGAAATGCAGCGCGCGGGCGTGCAGCATCTGGCGCTGCGCCCCGGCGATGTTCCTGCCGCCGTAGATCGTGTCGGCCAGCAGCGGATGCCCAAGGCTGGCCATGTGCACGCGGATCTGGTGCGTCCGCCCCGTTTCCAGGCGGCACACCACTTCGGTGACCCGGCCGCCAGGTTCCACCGCGCCGTGGCGGGCCGGCGCGTAATTGGTGATGGCCGGCTTGGGCGCGACGGGCCGCTCGACGCTCATGCGCACCGGCACGCGCGGATCGCGCCCGATGGCGCGGTCGACCTTGCCCGCGGCGGCAACCCAGCCGTGCGCCAGGGCCACGTATTCGCGGCCCATGCTTCGCGCCTGAAGCTGGCGCACGAGATGGGTCTGGGCGATGTCGTTGCGGGCCACGACCATCAGGCCGGAGGTGTCCTTGTCGAGCCGGTGCACGATGCCCGCGCGGGCAACCTGCGCCAGTTCCGGGTAGCGATGCAGCAGGCCGTTGAGCAGCGTGCCGCTCCAGTTGCCGGCGCCCGGATGGGTAACCAGGCCCGCCGGCTTGTTGACGACGATCCAGTCGGGGCTTTCGGCGACCACGCCGAATTCCACGGGTTCAGGCGTGAAGGCCTGCGCGTCGGGCGCGGGCTGGGCCCAGATGGTGAGCTCGTCGCCGGGGCCGACCGTCTGGCGAATCTTGCCCGGCGCCCCGTTGACCAGGACGTTGCCGGATTCGATCCAGCCTTGCAGGCGATTGCGGGAATGGTCGGGCAAAAGGCCCGCCAGAACCTTGTCGAGCCGGTCAGCGCGCGTGGCGGACGGCACGGTTACAAGTTGTGGCTCGGGGCGGCCGGATTCGTCGAGATTTTCGTCGGCGCTGTCGTCGGAAACAAGATCTGCGCGGGCGGCTGTATCAGACATGGAGACAAATCATATAATCAGCCTGCCATGCTAACACCAAGGATACGATTCTCGTGATTCACCACCCTGCAGCTCCCTCGAACCCCGCATCCCGCAGCGGGTCGGTTTTGCGCGTGGTCATCGCGCTTTTTGCCGTCATCGTCATCGCCGGTTGCAGCGGGACGGACGGCAAGTACGACAAGACCACCAACTGGAGCGCGGAACAACTCTACGCGGACGCCAAGGCCGAAATGGCATCGGGCGGCTGGAAAGAAGCGCGTGAGCGCCTGACCGCCATCGAAAGCCGCTACCCGTTCGGCGTCTACGCCCAGCAGGCGCTGCTTGAACTGGCCTACGTCAACTGGAAAGACGGCGAAAACGAGCAGGCGCTCGCGGCCATCGACCGCTTCCAGCAGCTCTACCCCAATCACCCCGGCACCGATTACGCGCTCTACCTGAAGGGCCTGATCAACTTCACGCCGGCCAGCGCCTTCATGAGCAACATCACCGGCCAGGATCCGGCCGAGCGCGATCCCAAGGGCCTGCGCGCGTCCTATGACGCCTTCACCGAGCTAATCAAGCGCTACCCGGAAAGCAAGTACAGCGTCGACGCCGAAAAGCGCGTGGCGTGGCTGGTCAACACCATCGCCATGAACGAAGTCCACGTTGCCCGCTATTACTACGAGCGCGGCGCCTACGTGGCCGCCGCCAACCGCGCGCAGACCGTCATCACCGACTTCGAAGGCGCCCCCGCCACCGAAGAGGCGCTCTACCTGATGGTTCAGTCGTACGACAAACTGAACATGACTGACCTGAAGAACGATGCGCAGCGCGTCTACGACAAGAACTTCCCGAACAGCGCGTTCCGGACCCAGGGCCTGAAGGCCGACAAGAGCTGGTGGAATCCCTTCAACTGATTCCGCCTGCATGGGAAAAGAAAAGCCCTTCAGATTTCTGAAGGGCTTTTTTTCGTCTGTGCGGCGGGGGGGTGCGGGGTGTTATGGGCGGTTTTATGCGCCGTCCGGTCCGCGCTTGCGCTGGTAGAACGCCAGCACCTCTTCCAGTTCGCGCGTGCGCGCAAACGGCGGCAGGCCGCGCCACAGGCGCTTGCCGTACGGCTTTTCCACCAGCCGCGCGTCGCCCACCATCAGCACGCCCCAATCGGATTCGGTGCGGATCAGCCGGCCAGCGCCCTGCTTGAGCGAAATGGCGGCTTCGGGCAACTGGTATTCCGCAAACGGATTGCCGCCCTGCGACCGGCAGGCGCGCAGGCGGGCCTCGATGACGGGATCGTCGGGCGGCGCGAACGGCAGTTTGTCGATCGCCACCAGCGTCAGCACGTCGCCCGGCAGGTCAATGCCTTCCCAGAAGCTGGCGCTGCCGACCAGCACCGGATGCTTGAGCTTGCAGAAGCGGTCCAGCAGGTCGCGACGGGTACCCTCGCCCTGCTTGAGCAGCGGCCAGTCATGTCCCGCGTCGTCGAAGGCATCGGCCAGCAGGTTGGCGACCTTGTCCACGGCGCGCAGCGTCGTACAGAGCACCAGCGTGCCGCCCGGGCTGGCCTCCAGCAGCGGCATCAGCGTCTGGACGAAGCGGTCCAGGAATTGCGGCGATTGGGGTTCGGGCATGCCGCGCGGCACGAACAGCAACGCCTGCTCGGGGTAGTCGAACGGCGACTCCCACTTGCCGGTGCGGGCGGTGTCCAGGCCGAGCTGGCTGGTGAAGTGCGTGAATTCGCCGTTGATCGACAGCGTGGCCGAAGTCATGATCCAGGCCTGGCCGGGCTTGCGGAACTTGGAGAACGCCTGCGCCACGGACAGCGGCGCCGAATGCAGCCGCACGTGGTGCAGGCCGTGCTCGACCCAGCGCACGGCCGGGCCCGTCCATTGTTCGGCCTGCGCGGCGCCTTCAAGCAAGGCCGCGGGCGTGGACGGACCGTCGCCCAGCGGGCTTTGCACGGGGGCCTGATCGTCGCGGCCCCAGCCCTCGTCGTCGTGCGCGCTGCTGCTGCGGCCGGGCGTCGCCCAGCGCTTGAGCTTGACCGAAATCTCCGCGCCCATGCGCGCGGCCGCGAGCAGATCCGGATGCTTTTCGGCGACCGCGCCCAGCGCTTTGGTGGCGCTGTCGATGGCTTCGCGCAGCGACAGCAGCGCTTCGTCGAATTCCTCGGGGTTGGGGATGGCCTCGAACGTGGCCTTGCGGCCCGGCATCTTGTCCAGCGGCGCACAGACCAGCCGCAATTCGCGCGCGGCGGTTTCAATGTGACGGCTGACGTCGCTCCATTTGGCGGCTTCGCGCGCATAGGCCAGCCCCGCGACTTCCAGCGCGCGGCCGAAGTCCATGAGCTGGTGCGTGGATACGCTGTTGCCCAGAAAGCGCGTCGCGGTGTCGGGCAACTGATGGGCTTCGTCGAAGATGACGGTGTCGGCTTCAGGCAGCAGGTCGGTGACGCCCTCTTCGCGCAGCATCAGGTCGGCCATGAAAAGCGCGTGGTTGACGACGACGACGTCGGCCTCCTGCGCCTGGCGGCGCGCCTTGACGACAAAGCAGTCGCGGATGCGCGGGCATTCCTGGCCCAGACAGTTTTCGCGGGTGGACGTGACGCGTTGCCAGATGTCCGCGTCTTCGGGCACCTGCGCGAGGTCGCTGCGGTCGCCCGTTTTGGAGATGCCCGCGAACACCTGGATCTGACGCAGCTGCTGGATTTCGGAGCGGGACTTCAGCGCGCGCTCGTCGCCCTGCAGGCGTTCGAGGTGATAGTGGCACACGTAGTTGCCGCGGCCCTTGAGCAGCGCAGCCGTGACGGGTGCGGCCAGCGCGGCGCGCACGCGCGGCAGATCGCGCGCGAAAAGCTGGTCCTGCAGGGTGCGCGTGCCGGTGGAAATGAGCACCTTGCCGCCCTGGATGAAGGCGGGTACAAGATAGGCCCAGGTCTTGCCGATGCCGGTGCCGGCTTCGGCCACGAGCGTGGCGCGGTCCTGGATGGCCTGGCCGATGGCCTGCGACAACTCCACCTGCGAGGGACGCGGCTTGTAGCCGGGCAAGGCCGTGGCCAGCGGCCCGTCCTCGTCAAAGAATTCGGATATGTCCAGGTCCAGCATTACAGCAGCCTAATGAATGGCCCCAAATGATACCCGGTGGCGGGCCGTTTTCCTGCTTGCGGCCCACCGCAACGCCGCTGACAGAGGGACGGATCGGTCCCTTGCGCCACGTTCCGTAACAACGGCTTATGGCACAATCCGCCCCTCGTTTTCCCTTTTTGCCGTCGTATAGAGATGTCTGAAACTTCCACTATCACGAACGTCGCCACCGGCGTCGACAACGCCCGCATCGTCGCACAGCTCGCCACCGAGCTGGGCGCCCGCGCCTCCCAGATCGCTGCGGCGGTGGAACTGCTGGATGACGGCGCCACCGTGCCCTTCATCGCCCGCTACCGCAAGGAAGCGACCGGCGGCCTGGACGACACCGTGCTGCGCAACCTGGAAGTCCGTCTGGGCTACCTGCGCGAGCTCGAAGAACGCCGCGGCGCCATCCTCGAATCCATTTCGCAGCAAGGCAAGCTGACGGCCGAGCTGCAGCAGGAAATCGCCACGGCCGACACCAAGCAACGCCTGGAAGACCTGTACGCGCCGTATAAGCCCAAGCGCCGCACGCGCGCCCAGATCGCCCGCGAAGCCGGCCTCGAACCGCTGGCCGACGCCATCCTGGCTGATCCCGCCTGCGATCCCGCCGCGCTGGCCGCGCAATACCTGAATCCCGAAGCCTCCATCAATGACGCCAAGGCGGCGCTCGATGGCGCGCGCGACATCCTGGCCGAACGCTACGCCGAAAACGCCGACCTGCTGGCCGACATGCGCGAGCACCTGTGGTCCACGGGCCTCGTGTACTCCAAGATGATCGAGGGCAAGGAAACCGAAGGCGCCAACTTCCGCGACTGGTTCGACTTCAACGAGCCGCTGCGCACCCTGCCCTCGCACCGCATCCTGGCGCTGTTGCGCGGCCGCCAGCAAGGCGTGCTCGAGCTGCGTCTTGGCCTGGAAGCCGACCTCGAAGCCCAGACGCCGCACCCGTGCGTGGCCCGCATCGCCAACTTCCTGAAGCTGGACAACGGCCTCTTCGCGCTGGACGCCACGCCGCGCGCGCGCTGGCTTGGCGAAGTCTGCCGCTGGACCTGGCGCGTCAAACTGCTGACCGCATTCGAAAGCGAACTGATCGGCCGCCTGCGCGAAAGCGGCGAAGCCGAAGCGATCCGCGTGTTCGCCGCCAACCTGAAAGACCTGCTGCTGGCGGCGCCTGCCGGTCCGAAGGCCGTGCTGGGTCTGGATCCCGGCATCCGCACGGGTTGCAAGGTGGCCGTCATCGACAAGACCGGCAAGGTCGTCGACACCACCACCGTGTATCCGTTCGAACCGCGCCGCGACCGCGAAGGCACGATCAACACGCTGGCCGCACTGGTGGCGCGCCACAGCGTGGACCTGATCGCCATCGGCAACGGCACGGCCTCGCGTGAAAGCGAAAAGCTCGTGGGCGACATGATGGAGCGTTTCCCCGACCTGAAGGTCACACGCGTCGTCGTCTCCGAAGCGGGCGCGTCGGTGTATTCCGCATCGGAAACCGCCGCACAGGAATTCCCGGATCTCGACGTGACGCTGCGCGGCGCCGTGTCCATTGCGCGCCGCCTGCAGGATCCGCTGGCCGAACTGGTCAAGATCGATCCCAAGGCCATCGGCGTGGGCCAATACCAGCACGACGTCAACCAGCGCGAACTGGCGCGCTCGCTGGACGCCGTGGTCGAAGACTGCGTGAACGCGGTGGGCGTGGACGTGAACACGGCGTCGGCCGCGCTGCTGGCCCGCGTGTCCGGCCTGAACTCGCTGCTGGCCAAGAACATCGTGTCCTTCCGCGACGAAAACGGCGCGTTCCCCACGCGCGAGGTCCTGCGCAAGGTGCCTCGCTTTGGCGAGAAGGCCTTTGAACAGGCTGCCGGTTTCCTGCGTATTCCCAATGGCGAGAACCCGCTGGACGCCTCGTCTGTCCACCCCGAAGCCTACCCGGTGGTCGAACGCATCGTGGCCAAGATCAAGGCGGAAGTGAAGCAGATCATCGGCCAGCGCGAAGCCCTGAAGGGCGTGTCGCCGTCGGACTTCACCGACGAGCGCTTCGGCCTACCGACGGTCAAGGACATCTTCGCCGAACTCGAAAAGCCCGGCCGCGATCCGCGCCCGGAATTCAAGACGGCGCAGTTCAAGGAAGGCGTGGAAACGCTGAATGACCTGTACCCCGGCATGGTGCTGGAAGGCGTGGTGACCAACGTGGCCAACTTCGGCGCGTTCGTCGACATCGGCGTGCACCAGGACGGCCTGGTCCACATCTCGGCGCTGGCCGAGAAGTTCGTGAAGGATCCGCGCGATGTGGTGCGCGTGGGCCAGACGGTCAGCGTCAAAGTGCTGGAAGTGGACGCGGCGCGCAAGCGCGTGGCGCTCACCATGCGCCTGAATGACACCGCCGCGCCCGCCCGCCGCAGCGCCGATGCGCCCAAGGGCGGCGACCGTCCGCGCCGTCAGGGCGATGGCGGCCGCAATGCAGGCGGCGGCGCCGCGGCGTCGATGAACAGCGCCATGGCTGACGCGTTTGCCAAGCTCAAGCGCTGATCCGCTGATCCGCTGATCCCTCGGGATCCCTGCTTTACCCCGATCCCGGCGTCCGAGGCGCCGGGATTTTTCTTTGGGCGGCCGCTTTCACGCCGCCTCGCTGCGGCCTAGGGCTTACCCCTAGATCACCCGCTTTCGTTGCGTTCCCTCAATTCGAAATCACAGAAATAAGTGAAAATATCGAATTGTGTCTAAATAATAAAAATCGGAGTGGCAACCGCCGAACACGAGAGTGGCCACCGGCGACACAAACACCCACGGTCAGGCGAGCTACTGCGCGAAGCGTCTAACGGGGAGCAGCATCAGAACAAGAGCGCGCCCCTTGATAGCCCGGAGATCCGTTCCGTCATGCTCAGCACCATTACCCTTGCCGCAAACGAAACCGCAACCATCACCGACAAGGACGCCACGGCAAGCGGCATCTACGGCGACGTCACGTTGGGTCAGTATTCGCATCTGATCGTCGACGGCGCCGAGGTCACCTTCAAGCACGTCACGCTGGAACGCCTGGGCAGCCGGGTCATCGAACTGCGCAATGGCGCGCAACTGCACGTGGGCGCGCTGGGATTTGCCAGCATGGGCGCCAGCATCGTCTACCGCATCGGCGTCGGCTGCGTGATCACCTACGACGCCAGCCAATGGGATCCCGAGGTCGTGGCCAACACCACGTTCGACTTCGCCAGCGAAGGCAGCGGCACGCTGAAGTACTTTCCGTTCATCAATCCGGAATGGCTGGACTGTCCCAACGTCACGGGCTATTCGGACGGCGACCAGCTTGAAATCGCGGGGCAAAGCCGCGTGCAGCGCTTTCAGGTGCGCGACGGGCGCATCGTCGCCAGCGCCAACCTGAACTGAATGCAAAACGGCGCGGATTGCCCGCGCCGTCTTCGTCTATCGCGTATCAACGACCAATCAGCGATTATTCCTGCGCCATCGAAAGCAGCGCTTCACGCGTGCGCGCGATGCGTGCAGCGGGTTCGCCCTGCGCGCCTTCGGGGGCGGCAGCCACCGTCACGCCATCGATCACCACCGCGTAGCCCTGGGCATTGGCCTGCAGGACGCTATCGGCGGGTTCGGACTGCAGGCGGCGCATCAGGGCGCCGGCTTCCTTGGGATCGGCAAAGCGCTGCGACAGCAGCAGTTCCTCGCCATCAGCCGCCAGCAGACGGAAGCGGAAGCCGCCGTCCTCGTCGCGGAAGCTGACGAAACGCGCGCCCTTGGATTTTTCCTTCTTGCCCTGGGCGCCCTTGCCCGCCGAGGCGGCGGCGCCCAGCGTGCGCAGGCCCACGGCCTCGCGCAGCTCCTGCATGAACGGCACGGCAAGCTTGCGCGCCTTGGCGGCGCCCGCCTGCAGGATGTCTTCGATGCGGCCCGGATTCGCCATCAGGTCGATGTACTTTTCGCGCATCGGGGCCAGCAGGTTTTCCAGATGCTCGAACAGCGCCTGCTTGGCATCGCCCCAGCCCATGCCGGCCTCGAGCTGCTGACGGAACGCCGCCGATTGCTCGGACGTGGCAAACGCGCGGTACAGCGTGTACAGGTGGGACGATTCGGCGTCCTTGGGTTCGCCGGGCTCGCGCGAATCGGTCACGATGCGCATCACCGAGGCGCGCAATGCGCTCTTGCCGCCTTCGAACAGCGGAATGGTGTTGTTGTAGCTCTTGGACATCTTGCGGCCGTCCAGCCCCGGGAGCGTCGCCACGTCTTCTTCGATGACCACTTCCGGCAGCGAGAAATATTCGCGGCCGTACAGGTGGTTGAAGCGCTGCGCGATGTCGCGCGCCATTTCCAGATGCTGGATCTGGTCGCGGCCCACCGGCACCTTGTTGGCGTTGAACATGACGATGTCCGCGGCCATCAGGATCGGGTACGAGAACAACCCCATGGTGATGCCGTCGTCCGGATCCACGTTCTTGGCCACGTTCTGGTCCACCGAGGCCTTGTAGGCGTGCGCCCGGTTCATCAGGCCCTTGGCGGTCACGCAGGTCAGCAGCCAGCTCAGTTCGGGGATCTCGGGGATGTCCGACTGGCGGTAGAACGTCACGCGCTCGGGGTCCAGGCCCACCGCCAGCCACGTGGCGGCGATCTCAAGGCGCGAGCGCGCGACGCGCGCCGGGTCGTCGCACTTGATCAGCGCGTGGTAGTCCGCCAGAAAGAAGAATGCGTCCACGCCGGGCTGCGTGCTGGCCTGAACCGCCGGACGGATCGCGCCCGCGTAGTTGCCGAGATGGGGGGTTCCAGTCGTGGTGATGCCGGTAAGGACGCGGGTGTTCATGAGGCGAGAAGGCGGTTGCTAGGGGAAGCCCTGAGTGTAACGTGCCGCAGCCTGGCCCTGCCCCGCAAAACCCGGGAACCCGCGCTTACAGCACAGCCAGCACCGGCGCCGCCAGCGCGCACAGGCCGCCCGCGGTCAGCGCGGCGCGCGGCCGGAAGGTCAGGAACCAGATCAGCAGCAGACCGGCGATGCTGAGGATGCCGATCCATTCGACCGTGCCGTAACTCCAGCCCCAGACCGCCGCCGACGCCCACAGCGACAGCGCAAGCGAGACCCAGCCGAACACCCGCAGCGGCAGCCGATGGCGGCGCGGCAAGGCACGGTCGAACAGGTCTTCGTAGTGACGGTCCATGGCCAGGCACAGGGCGGAAAACCCTGCGTAGGCCAGGCAGAAGGCGGCAAGCGTCATGGCGTATCACCTCGCGGTTCAAAAGCGGTTCGGTGCACGGCGGCCGGGACGGCGGGCTCGTGCAGAGCTGTGGCTGTAGCGGGAGCAGCGGCGGAGACAGCGTTCTTGACCGCCTCGTTGCGCGCCGCGCGCGGCTTGCCCGCCTTTTTGGCGGGCGCCTTGCGGGCCCGGGCGGCCTTCACCGCCATCCAGGCAAAGAACAGGGCGCTGGCCAGGCACGTCAGGTCAAAGCCCGCCATCACCCAGTCGCCCTGCGGCAGCGAAACGCCCAGGTGCCGGTCGGTGGTCAGGGCATTGACCACCGGCACCAGCGCCAGCGCGGCGGCGGCAATGCCCAGCAGGTCCTGCCACTTGCGCCGCTGGAACAGAAACGCGTAAACCAGCGACAGGCCCCAGGCGATGAAGAAGGCGCGCACCTCCCAGACCTGGCGGCCGGGCATGTCGGCCGGCAAGAGCCGGTTTGCCAGGAACACCGCCGCCACGCCGAACACGACGCCCGCGATGGTGCCCGCGTTCAGGCCGTCGACGAGCCGCAGCGAGAAGGCTTCCCGCGTGTCGCCCGGCCGCGCCTTCTGGCGGCGCTTGGCGATCCACAGCACGAGACCCGTGGCGACCATGGCCGTGCCGGCCAGGCTGACGATGAAATAGAACCAGCGCAGCAGCGGCTCGGCGAACAGCCCCAGGTGCAGGCCGGTGATCACGCCCGCGGTCACGACGGTGGCGCTGTGGTCGTCCTCGGACTCCTGCAATGCGCCTGTCACGCCGTCAAAGCGCATGAAGGGCGCCAGCAGGCCGTACGACACGCCGTCACCCACGTTGCGCACCAGCGTGATGGTGGCGCCGGCATCGCCGGGATTGTTGACGGTCACCCGCCCCACCCGGCCCTGCCAATGCTGCTGGGCCTGATCCACCAGCGGCGCGATGTCCACGAGCGGCGCCGGCTGGTTCTGCGGCGGCGTGATCTTGTTGGCCTTGAAGACCTCGTTCGTGAACTGGCGCGGATTGTCGTAGGCGGCCTGGATGCCCGCCGGCATCAGCATCACCATGAACAGCACCAGACCGCTGAAGGTGATCATCAGGTGAAACGGCAGGCCCAGCACCGACAGCACGTTGTGGCCGTCCATCCAGGCGCGCTGCCCGCCCTTGCCGGGCCGGAAGGTGAAGAAGTCCGCAAAGATCTTCTTGTGCGTGATGATGCCGCTGATGATCGCCACCAGCATGAACATGCCCGCGATGCTGGCCAGCCAGCGTCCCCACGGAAACGCGGTTTCCAGTTCGAAATGGAAACGGTAGAAGAAGTCGCCGCCGCGCGTCTGGCGCGCCGTCACGGGTTCGCCGGTGGCCGCGTCCAGCTTGACGCGCACGAAGCCGCGTTCACCCGGTTTGGGCTTGGGCGTCTGGTACAGCAGTTGGATAAGGGGCTCGCGGTCCGACGGCGGCGCGATGAACCAGCGCTTGGCGTCGGGCGCGTGTTCCGCCAGATAGCGCTGCGCCGTGGCGACGGCCTGGACTGCCGGCGCCGGCCGCACCTGGATTTCGGGCTGCATCCAGCGCGTGATCTCGGGCCGGAAGAAGGCCAGCGAGCCGGTCAGGAACATGGCGAACAGCACCCAGCCGAAGATCAGGCCGGACCACGTGTGCAGCCAAGACATGGACTGGCGCAGGCCCTCTTCGCCGGGATGCTTGTGCTTGGCCGCCTTCATGCCGCCACCAGCCGGTGCGCCAGGAACAATCCGCCCAGCAGCGCGGCAGGACCCAAAATGCCGGCCCAGGCGCGCCAGGCGTTGCGGGTGGCGAACACCCAGATGACGCCGCAGGCGTAGACCACGAAGGACAGCATCTGCGCCGCGGTCACGGCGTCTGCGCGCCCCATGGGCAGCCAGACAGCCAGACAGGCGGCGGCCGCCGACGCCAGGGCATAGCCGCCCAGGATGGCGGCCGTCGCACGAGAGAAAACGGCCATTCTGTAGCGCATCATGCCTGCGCCGGCTGCGGGAGCTTTCACGGGGAGTTCTAGGTGGTTGCGGGACCGTGGCGGCCCCGGGGATGGGACGGGGTTTCGGAGCTTATCCGCCTTTCCCTGTATAAGGCCTGAATTATAACTATTCTCGTTAAGACAGGGACGGCAGTTTCGGACCAAAAGAAAAGGCGGCTCGCCTTGGAGCCGCCTGTTGGCACTGGTTTACCAGCGATACCGCAAGCTGGCCTTGATGGAGCGCTGGTAGCCGAACCAGCACCAGGATTCGCCGGAGCACGACGCGATGTACTCCTTGTCGAACAGGTTCTGCACGTTCAGCGCCACCTGCATGCCCTTGAGCGCGGGCGAAGCGCGGCCCAGGTCGTAGTCCAGCATCAGGTCGACCAGCGTGACCTTCGGCACCTTCATCGTGTTGGCCTCGTTGGCATACGACGAACCGATGTAGCGCACGCCGCCGCCAATGCCCAGGCCGGCCAGCGGTCCTTCCTGAAGCTGGTAGCGCGCCCACGCCGACGCCTGTTGCGACGGCAGCGCGGCCGGGGTCTTGCCGGTCAGGTCGAAGCCCGCCGCATTCGGATAGGCCTTGGTGTACTCGTTGTTCATGAGCGAGTACGCGGCGATCAGCGACAGGCCGCGCATCGGCTCGGTCTTGGCTTCGAGTTCGATGCCCTGCGTGCGCAGCTCGCCCGCCTGGATCGAGCAGCGGCCGCCGGCCGTGCCGCACACGTGCGTCGGATCCGGATCGGTGGTCGTCATGTTCTCGCGGCGGATGTCGAACGCGGCGAACGTCAGCATCGTGGCCGAACCCGGCGGCTGGTACTTGATGCCCACTTCGTACTGCTTGCCCTCGATCGGCTTGA
>NZ_DAMCTG010000037.1:0-26018 GCF_032113835.1 Achromobacter sp.
CGGACTTCACGTCCGAGGTCTACATCCTGTCCAAGGAAGAAGGCGGCCGTCATACCCCGTTCTTCCAAGGCTATCGTCCCCAGTTCTACTTCCGCACGACGGACGTGACGGGCACGATCGAACTGCCGGCCGACAAGGAAATGGTCCTGCCGGGCGACAACGTGGCCATGACGGTCAAGCTGTTGGCCCCCATCGCCATGGAAGAAGGTCTGCGTTTCGCCATTCGTGAAGGCGGTCGTACCGTCGGCGCCGGCGTCGTCGCCAAGATCCTGAAGTAATTCGGATCTATTAAGCAGCACATATCCAGCGAGGGCGTGATCCCGCCCTCGCGTCTCGTTCTTTAGGAAACGCCATGAAAAACCAAAAGATCCGCATCCGCTTGAAAGCCTTCGATTACAAGCTGATCGATCAATCGGCCGCCGAAATCGTTGACACCGCCAAGCGCACTGGCGCCGTCGTCCGCGGTCCGGTGCCGCTGCCCACGCGTATCCGTCGCTATGACGTCCTGCGTTCGCCGCACGTCAACAAGACGTCGCGTGACCAGTTCGAAATCCGTACCCATCAGCGCCTGATGGACATCGTTGATCCCACCGACAAGACCGTTGACGCCCTGATGCGTCTGGACCTGCCGGCCGGCGTCGACGTCGAAATCGCGCTGCAGTAAGACGCTCCGAGCCTGCTACCTTCGCCGGCAGGTTCGTAAAGAATGGCCGCACTCCCTCGGGATTGCGGCCATTTTGTTTTGTTGCCGCAAGCACGTGAGCATGTGCTCACTACCAGCACAGGCTGCGCTGCCAGCCGCCCCTTGATTGGGAGCGCGCAGAACGTGGCAAAAATGCCCACCGCGGCATGCGCCAGATCCGCTAAGTGCTTGTGCCGCTTAGAAAAAACATGCTAATATGCGAAGCTTGCCATTTTGTGGCAAGTCTAACTATGGACAAAGCGAAAGCCGCCTTGCTTTTTGAGGGCGCCAAGCCTAGTCCAGGTTGAACATAGTCGTAGGGCAAAGGCCGTTACCTTTTGCCTGATTAGCCCCGACCAATCGCAGTCGGGAATGGAGAAAACGATGTCGAATTCGACACCCACGCCCGCCGCTCACCGGCTGGGGCTGGTGGGTCGCAAGGTCGGCATGACCCGCATTTTTACCGAGGAAGGTGAATCCATCCCGGTGACCGTGCTGGACGTGTCCAACAACCGCGTGACCCAAGTTAAGTCCCTGGAAACCGACGGCTACGCCGCTATCCAGGTGGCTTATGGCACTCGTCGTGCCTCGCGTGTGGCTCAGCCGCAAACGGGCCACTACGCCAAAGCCGGCGCTGAAGCCGGTAGCATCCTCAAAGAATTCCGCCTTGATCCCGCTCGCGCCGCTGAATTTGCGGCCGGTTCCGTGATCGCCGTGGAATCCGTGTTCGAAGCCGGCCAACAGGTCGACGTCACGGGCACGACCATTGGTAAGGGCTTCGCCGGTACCATCAAGCGTCACAACTTCGGTTCGCAGCGCGCGTCGCACGGTAACTCCCGTTCGCACCGCGTTCCGGGCTCGATTGGTCAAGCACAAGATCCGGGCCGTATTTTCCCGGGTAAGCGCATGGCTGGTCACCTGGGTGACGTCACCCGCACCGTTCAAAACCTCGACGTCGTTCGCGTTGACGTTGAGCGCGGCCTGCTGCTGGTCAAGGGCGCTGTCCCCGGCCACGCTGGCGCCGACATCGTTGTGCGCCCGGCCATCAAGGCCCCGGCCAAGAAGGGAGCGTAAGTAAATGGATCTCAAGCTCCTGAACGACCAAGGTCAGGCCGCTGCTACGTTCAGCGCGCCCGACACGATCTTCGGCCGTGACTTCAACGAAGCGCTGATTCACCAGATCGTCGTGGCTTTCCAAGCCAACGCGCGTTCCGGCAACCGTGCTCAGAAGGACCGTACGGAAGTCAAGCACTCCACCAAGAAGCCCTGGCGTCAAAAGGGTACCGGCCGCGCTCGCGCTGGTATGACTTCGTCGCCGCTGTGGCGTGGTGGTGGTCGGACTTTCCCGAACTCGCCCGAAGAGAACTTCAGCCAGAAGGTCAACAAGAAGATGTACCGCGCCGGGATCCGCTCGATCCTGTCGCAGCTCGCTCGCGAAGACCGCATCGCCGTCGTTGAATCGTTTGATCTGGAATCGCCCAAGACCAAGGCTGCCGCTGCAAAGCTGAAGAGCCTGGGCCTGGACTCGGTCCTGATCATCACCGACAGCGTTGATGAAAATGTTTACCTCGCCACCCGCAACCTGCCGCACGTTGCTGTTGTCGAGCCCCGTTATGCCGATCCGTTGTCGCTGGTCCACTACAAGAAAGTGCTGATCACCAAGCCGGCCATCGCTCAACTCGAGGAGATGCTGGGATGAACGCTGAACGCTTGATGCAAGTCATTCTGGCTCCGATCGTGACCGAAAAGGCCACGTTCGTCGCTGAGAAGAATCAGCAAGTCGCTTTCCGTGTCGTGGCTGACGCTACCAAGCCGGAAATCAAGGCTGCCGTCGAACTGCTCTTCAAGGTGCAGGTCGAGTCCGTGCAGGTCCTCAACCGTAAGGGCAAAGTCAAGCGCTTTGGCCGATTCGTTGGCCGTCGCCGTAATGAGCGCAAGGCTTACGTCTCGCTCAAGGACGGCCAGGAAATCGACTTTGCGGAGGTGAAGTAAATGGCCCTCGTAAAAGTTAAGCCGACTTCGGCTGGCCGCCGTGGCATGGTGAAGGTTGTCAGCCCGAACCTGCACAAGGGTGAGCCCTACGCGCCGCTGCTCGAAAAGAAGACCCGTGGTTCTGGCCGTAACAACAACGGTCACATCACGATCCGTCATCGTGGCGGTGGTCACAAGCAGCACTACCGTATCGTCGACTTCCGTCGCGATAAGGACGGCATCCCGGCAAAGGTCGAGCGTCTGGAATATGACCCCAACCGTACGGCGCACATCGCTCTGCTGTGCTACGCCGACGGCGAACGTCGTTACATCATCGCTCCCCGTGGCCTGGAAGTCGGTGCGACCGTGCAATCCGGCACCGATGCTCCGATCCGCGCTGGCAACACGCTGCCGATCCGCAACATCCCGGTCGGTACGACGATCCACTGCGTCGAAATGCTCCCCGGCAAGGGTGCCCAGATGGTCCGCTCGGCCGGCGCTTCCGCCGTCCTGCTGGCTCGCGAAGGCATCTACGCTCAGGTGCGTCTGCGCTCGGGTGAAGTCCGCCGTGTGCACATCGAATGCCGCGCCACCATCGGTGAAGTCGGTAACGAAGAACACAGCCTGCGCCAAATCGGCAAGGCCGGTGCAATGCGTTGGCGCGGTGTCCGCCCGACCGTTCGTGGCGTTGCCATGAACCCGGTGGATCACCCGCACGGTGGCGGCGAAGGCCGTACCGGTGAAGCACGCGAGCCGGTCAGCCCGTGGGGCACTCCGTCGAAGGGTTTCAAGACCCGTCGCAACAAGCGGACGAACAATATGATCGTCCAACGGCGCAAGCGCAAGTAAGAGGCGAACACTATGTCACGTTCGATCAAGAAAGGCCCGTTTGTCGATGCTCACCTGATCAAAAAGGTGGACACGGCCGTTGCGGGCAAAGACAAGAAGCCGATCAAGACCTGGTCGCGTCGTTCCACGATCCTGCCCGAGTTCATCGGTCTGACGATCGCTGTGCACAACGGCAAGCAGCATGTTCCCGTTTACATCAACGAGAACATGGTCGGTCACAAGCTGGGCGAGTTCGCGCTGACCCGTACGTTCAAGGGTCACGCCGCGGACAAGAAGGCGAAGAGGTAAGCGATGGAAACTACTGCCATTATCCGTGGGGTTCACATCTCCGCTCAGAAGACCCGTTTGGTTGCGGACCTGATCCGTGGCCAGAAGGTCGGCCGTGCGCTGGAAATCCTCACCTTCTCGCCGAAGAAGGCTGCCGTCATCCTGAAGAAGGCTGTCGAGTCCGCCATCGCCAACGCCGAGCACAACGACGGCGCCGACATCGACGAACTGAAAGTCACCACGATCTTCGTGGACAAGGCTCAGTCGATGAAGCGCTTCTCCGCTCGCGCCAAGGGCCGCGGCAACCGTATCGAGAAGCAGACCTGCCACATCACGGTCAAGGTCGGAGCTTAAGGAGTCACGATGGGTCAGAAAATTCACCCCACTGGGTTCCGTCTCGCGGTCACCCGTAATTGGTCCTCGCGTTGGTTCGCCGACGACAAGGCCTTCGGCACGATGCTGGCCGAAGACATTCGCGTTCGCGAGTACCTGAAGAAGAAGCTCAAGAGCGCCTCCGTTGGTCGCGTGATCATCGAGCGTCCCGCCAAGAATGCCCGCATCACCGTCTACTCGGCTCGTCCGGGCGTGGTGATCGGCAAGCGCGGCGAAGACATCGAAAGCCTGAAGGCTGATCTGCAGCGTCTGATGGGCGTGCCCGTGCACGTCAACATCGAAGAAATCCGCAAGCCGGAAACCGATGCTCAACTGATCGCCGACTCGATCTCGCAACAGCTCGAGAAGCGCATCATGTTCCGCCGCGCCATGAAGCGCGCGATGCAGAACGCCATGCGTCTGGGTGCCCAAGGCATCAAGATCATGAGCTCGGGCCGTCTGAACGGTATCGAAATTGCCCGCACCGAGTGGTATCGCGAAGGCCGTGTGCCGCTGCACACCCTCAAGGCCAACATCGACTACGGCACCTCCGAAGCCCACACCACGTACGGCGTGATCGGCATCAAGGTCTGGGTCTACAAGGGCGACATGCTGGCCAACGGCGAATTGCCGCCGGAAACCGCAGCCCCGCGTGAAGAAGAACGTCGTCCGCGCCGCGCTCCGCGTGGTGATCGTCCGGACGGTGCTCGCACCGGTCGTCCGGGTGGTCGTGGCCGCGCTCCCCGCAAGGCGGACGCTGCTCCGGCGCCTGAAGGAGAATAACCATGCTGCAACCCTCCCGCAGAAAGTATCGCAAAGAGCAGAAGGGCCGCAACACCGGTCTGGCGACTCGTGGCACCCACGTTTCGTTCGGCGAGTTCGGCCTGAAGGCTACCGGCCGTGGCCGTCTGACCGCCCGTCAGATCGAAGCTGCTCGTCGCGCCATCAATCGTCACATCAAGCGTGGCGGCCGTATCTGGATTCGCATTTTCCCGGATAAGCCCATCTCGCAGAAGCCTGCCGAAGTCCGTATGGGTAACGGTAAGGGCAACCCGGAGTACTGGGTTGCTGAAATCCAGCCCGGCAAGGTGCTCTACGAAATGGAAGGGGTTAGCGAAGAGCTCGCGCGTGAAGCTTTCCGCCTGGCCGCTGCCAAGCTGCCGATTTCGACCACGTTCGTCGCGCGTCATATCGGTGCTTAAGGAGTACTAACATGAAAGCTAGCGAACTCCGTTCGAAAGACGCCGCCGAGCTCGGCAAAGAGCTCGAAAGCCTGCTGAAGGCCCAATTCGGTCTGCGCATGCAGAAAGCCACGCAGCAACTGGCCAACACCAGCCAGCTGCGCAACGTGCGCCGCGACATCGCTCGCGTCCGCACCTTGCTGACCGAGAAGGCAGGGAAATAAAGATGAGCGAAACTCAAAACACCCAAGTGGCCAAGCGCCAGCGTACGCTGGTTGGCAAGGTCGTCAGCAACAAGATGGACAAGACTGTCGTCGTTCTGGTTGAGCGCCGCGTCAAGCACCCCATCTTCGGCAAGATCATCATGCGTTCCGCGAAGTACAAGGCGCACGATGAATCGAACCAGTACAACGAAGGCGATACGGTTGAAATCGCTGAAGGCCGTCCCATCTCGCGCTCGAAGTCGTGGCGTGTGGTGCGTCTGGTTGAAGCCGCACGTATCATCTAAGTGAAAGCTGCACCTCGGAACGGTTCGCCGTTCTGATATAAAACGGCAAGGGCCAAAACCCTTGCCGTTTTTTTATGTCTTGCATTTGGAATTTCTGAAGGAAAGCATGGTCATCGTCCGCAAATCAGCCCGGCTCGCCGTTGCCGCCGCGTGCTGGATGGCAATGGCCGCCGGCGCCACGTTCGCGCAGGAACGGTCCGCGCCCATGCCGCCCGCCGCCGGCGCCGCGGACGCCGCGTCCAGCGCAGGCGAGGGCGCCATTCCCGGCACGTTTCCCGCTCCGTTGCAGGAAAGCGCCGCTGCCGGCGCACGTGCCGCGGGTGCAACCAAGCGTGCTCCGCCTGCGGCGGCCGAAACCACGCCATCGCCGATGGATGCCACGACGCTCGGCAAGCAACTGCTGAACGCCGGGCCGGATCCGCGGGTTCAATTGGACGGAAGGTCCAAGGATCATGCCGCCATCTTCGGCACTGATGACGAAGACGAACAGGGCTTACTGGACCAGGAGCGCGCCCTGCAGGCGCAGCGAGACCAGTTGAAGGTGCTGGAACGGGTGTTGAACGCGCCTCCGCCAAATGCGGACCCTCATCCGCCCGCCATGATTCCGTTGACGTCGGGTGGTCAGATGACCATGCCGCGCCTGATGCCCACGCCGTCGGGTTCTCAACTGGATCGGGCCAGCAGCCAGACGCAACGCAGCGTGGACGACATGCAGCGGCGTGTCGATGAGTTAAGGCGTGGCGCCGATACGCTCCGGCAGGGCGGACGCTAGCCCAGGGTCTTAGGCCGGACGACAGACGCGCGGATCGCGGTGTATTCCCGGGCCGCCTAGGTGCGCCGTGCAAATTCCCGCAGCCGGCCGGCGACACCGGTCGGAAAGTAATACACCGACAGCACGAAGAGAATCCCAAGCCAGAGCAGCCAGCGGTCCGGCTCGAACAGCAGCGCCAGCGGGGGGATGCCCGCCACGACCTCATGCACGGCATGCAGGCCATCCTGCAGGTAGCTCTGCGCGAAGACGAACAGGCTCGCGCCCACCACCGCGCCGTACATCGTGCCCATCCCGCCGATCACGACCATCAACAGGATGTTGAGCATGATCTCGAACGACAACGTCGTGTCCGGCCCGTTGTAGCGCAGCCAAAGCGCGTACAGCGCGCCGGCCAGCGTCGCAAATGCGGCTGCGAGTAGGTTCGACAGGCTGCGGTACAGCACCGTGCGATAGCCGATCGCTTCGGCGCGGAAAGGATTCTCGCGAATCGCCTGCAGCACGCGGCCGAACGGCGAATTCACGATGCGCAGCAACATCAGGAAGAGCACCACGCAGACCGCCGCGATCAGGTAATAGGTGATGATCCGCCCGTCCACCGTGACGCCAAACAAGGGTTCGGAAAGCGGGCGAAATGCCGGCCGCAACATCTGCGGGACCTTGAAGTTCAGCCCGTCCTCGCCACCGGTCAGTTCCGACAACTGCGACACCAACGTCTGAAACGCCGCGGCCACGGCCAAGGTGATCATCGCGTAGAAGATCGCGCGCACGCGCAGGCTGGCCAGGCCGATCAGCAAGGCGAAGGCGAGCGATACGGCCAGTCCGGCCGCGGTCCCGGCAAACACCGCCGTCCAGCCCGGTTCCATGCGAATGCTGGCAATTGCCACGCCGTATGCGCCGATGCCGAAGAACATCGTGTGCGCGAAGCTGACGATGCCCGTGTATCCCAGCAGCAGGTCGTAGCTTGCAACCAGAACGATGAAGACGAGGATCTTCGCCGCGACCGCCAACGCTTTGGGGCCGGGAAACAGGAAGGGCGCCGCAGCCAATGCGGCCACGATTGCCATGAGCAACAGCGCCAGGATCGCGCTGCGCGGAGGGTCGCCGGAAAGCAGGCGAAACGACATGTCGGCGGCTCCTAGCGGTTCGTGACGGGGTACACGCCTTGCGGGCGCCACAGCAGAATGGCAACCATCAACGCGATGTTCGAGAAGAGGGCGGCCTTGGGCATCAGAAAGCCGGTGTAGTTGGCCATCAGCCCGACCAGCAGCGCGCCGATCAGGCAGCCCACCGTGGAACCCAGGCCGCCGATCATGATGACGATGAAGATCAGCACGTTCACCTGCGCGCCAAGCTGGGGCACGATCGATTGCTGGTACATCCCCCACAGCACACCGCCTAATCCGGCGAGCATCGACCCGGCGACGAATACCCCGACAAAAAGATGCCCGATCCGGTAGCCCAGGCTCTCGACCATCTCGCGGTCTTCGACGCCGGCGCGGATCAGGAGACCAAGCTTGGTGCGGTTCAAGACCCACAGCATGCCGCCCAGCACGATCAGGCCGACCACCAGCGCCACCACGCGATACTTCTCGATGGCGGCGTCGCCCAGCAGGAACGCACCGCGCAGGGATTCGGGCAACGGCAGCGTGATCGTCTGCGGTCCCCACATCATCTTGATGATCTCTTCGCCGATGATCATGCCGCCCATGGTGATGAGAATCTGCTTCAGATGCTGCCCATAGACCGGCCGCACGATCACGCGCTCAAACGCCAGGCCCACCGCGCCCGCCACCAACATCCCCACGATCATCGCCGGCAGCACCGCGACCAGATTGGTCCACAGGCTGCCGGACTGCGTCCAGTCCGCCATGGCGCCAAGCACGGTCGCCGCCATGTACGCGCCGATGGCAATGAACAAGCCGTGCCCGAAATTCAGCACGTCCATCAGGCCGAAGACGAGCGTCATGCCCGACGCCACGATGAAGATGATCATGCCCATCGCCAGCCCGGCGAACGTCAGCGTGACCCAGGTGGAAAAGGATCCGACCAGGGGCAGTGCGATGATTGCCAGCGCCAGCACCAGCAGCACAGGCATGAGGTCGGCGCGTGCGCGCGGCAGCGGCGCTTCGATGTCCAGCGTGCTCATTGATGGCTTCCCAGTGACAGGCCCAGGAGGCGCGTCTGCAGCGCCTCGTCCGCGGCCAGATCGGCCATGGATCCCGCGTGCACGACCTGGCCGTTGTCCATGATCGCGGCGTAGTCGCCGACGCGGCGGGCAAAGTTGAAATTCTGTTCGACCAGCAGGATGGTGGTGCTGGACTGCTTGAGCTCGATGAACGCGTCGATCATGTTCTGGATGATGGCCGGCGCCAGACCCTTGCTCGGTTCGTCGACCAGCAGCAGGCGCCGCGGCTCGATGATTGCGCGGGCCATTGCCAGCATCTGCTTCTGCCCGCCCGACAGCTTGCCGGCGGGATGCAGCCAGAACTTCTTGAGCGCAGGAAAGAATCCGAAGATCCATTCCAGCCGCGCGGTGTCCAGTTGCGCGGCATTTCTGGCAAGGCGTGCTGCGAGAAGGATGTTCTCCTTCACGGACAAGTCGCCGAAGATGCCCATGTTCTCGGGTACGTAAGCCATGCCCATGCGCGCCATGTCGGGTGGCGACGTGCGCGTGCCGGGTCCGCCGATCGGCTTGGCGTCCAGGCAGACCTGGCCCTGCGATGCGCGCCACAATCCCATGATGGTGCGCAGCGTCGTCGTCTTGCCCGCGCCATTGCGCCCGAGCAGCATGGTGACCGCCGATGCCGGCACCGACAGGTTCACGCCGTGCAGGATGTGATACGCACCGATGTGCGTGTGCACGTCCTTCAGTTCCAGAATCGGGAGCGCCGTCATGCCGCCTCCTGTGCGCTGATGCCCAGATAGGCCTGCTGCACGATGGGCGAGGCGATCACGGTGGCCGGATCGCCGTCGGCCATCAGCCGCCCGTTGTGCAGCACGACGATGCGGTCGGCCAGTTCGCGGACGACATCCATCTTGTGCTCGACGAGCAGGATGGTTTTGGAGGCGTCGGCCTTCAGTTCGCGGATGAGGTCCAGCACGACGGGCACGTCATCCACGCTCATGCCGGCGGTAGGTTCGTCGAACATGAACACCGAAGGCTCCAGCGCGATTAGCATGGCGATCTCGAGCTTGCGCTGGTCGCCATGCGGCAGGTCGGCGGCGGGTTGGTCGCGGCGCGCGGTCAGCCGCGTCCGTGCGAGCAGCGCATCGGCACGCTCCAGGAGACCGTGATCGTCGCGCCACGTGCGCCAGAACCGGATGTGGCGCCAACCCATGCCCTGCTGCCGCGACTGCAGGGCAAGCCGCACATTTTCGTGAACGCTCAGCCGGGGGAACAGCTGCGTCAGCTGGAATGCGCGCCCCAGTCCCGCGTGCATGCGGGCCGGCGCGGACAGCTTGGTCAGATCGCGTCCGTTCAACGTCACGGTTCCAGCGCTCGCGCGCAACTGCCCCGAAATCAGATTGAAGTACGTGGTCTTGCCGGCGCCGTTCGGGCCGACGATGGCGGTCAATGTGCCGGGCGCGTAGGCGCAGCTGACGTCATTGACCGCCACATGGCCGCCGAAGCGCACGGTGAGCGATTGGGTCTCAAGCATGAGCGGTGCAAATCAGCGCTTGTTCTGGATCGGCACGGCCATCTGGTCCGGCGTGATCTCCTTGACCAGGTCCTGGACCGCCCACGGCACCGAGGGATCGTTCTTGATCCGGAAGTGGTACATCGACTGCATGGCCTGATGGTCCTCGGGCCGGAACGTCATCTTGCCCTTGGGCGTGTCGAAGCTCATGCCTTCCATCGCCTTGATGAGCTTGTCGGTATCCGTATCGCCACCGGTCTTGTTCAAGGCCGCAACGATCGCGATGCCGGATGCCATGCCGCCCGCGGTGAAAAAGTCGGGCGGCTGGCCGAAGCGCTTCTGATGCTCGGCCACGAGCCAGTCGTTGACCGGGTTCTTGGGGATGCCGTAGTAGTAATAGGTGGCGCCTTCCATGCCCGCCAGGGATTTGAGCGGCGTCATGGCGGTCAGCGTGTTGCCGCCCGTGGCGATCTCGATGCCGTAGCGTTTGGGATCCAGATCGACGATCTTGAATGGGTTGCCGGCGCCGGCCCACAGGATGAAGATGATCTTGCGGCCGGGCTTGTCCTTCAGCGCATCGAACAGCCGCTGCGCGCCGGCCGTGAAGTCGGTCGCGTTGGCCGGCAGGTATTCCTCGTGCACGATCTTGGCGTTCTTGAGCGCGCCCTTGAAGGCTTTGACGCCGTCGCGGCCAAACGCGTAGTCCTGCGCCAGCATGGCGATCGACGTGCCTTCCTGGTCGAACGCAACGGCGTTCGCGATGGCGTCCTGCGAAGAATTGCGGCCGGTGCGGAAGATGTACTTGTTCCACTTCTCGCCGGTGATGGAGTCGGCCACCGCCGGCTCCACCAGCAGGATCTTTTCGTATTCCTCCGCGATCGGCAGCATGGCCAGCGCCACGCCCGACGACGTGGGACCCACGGCGATGTCGGCGTTGTCGTCGGCATAGGCGGACGCGAGCTGCGCGCGTGCCACATCGGGCTTGCCCTGGTTGTCCTTCTCGATAACGCGGATCTTGCGTCCGGCCACCGTCATGGTGCCCTGTGTGGCGTATTCCAGCCCCAGCATCAGCCCGTTCTGGGTCTGCTTGGCGTAAGCCTCCAGCGGGCCGGTCTTGTCATAAACGTGCGCGACGACGAAGTCCTTTGCCGCCAGCGCGGAACTCATGCACAGGCTGGCCATGGCGGCGAGCAAAATGCGTTTCATGGAAGTCTCCTGGTGTCAGTGGGCGCGCTCGGCCGTGTCGATCGGCCTGGCGAGAAATTGACGGATGGGTTCGATCTGGGATGCCACGTTCAGCGCGGGAGCGTGGCCGCAATCGGGAAAGTCGATGCGCTGCGCGCGGGGACCGCGCTGCGTCATGGCATGCGCAACTTCGGGCAGCAGCAGATCCGATTCGGCGCCGCGCAAGAGCAGGGTCGGCATGCGCAGCGTGTCGTAGCCGGCCCATCGGTCATAGTCGTCCGGGTGATGGCTGAACTGGCCGACGATGGCGGGATCGTAATGGGCGGTGACGCGGCCGTCGGGCAGCCGGCGCACCGACGTTTCCGTCATCCGGCGCCACTGTTCGTCGCTTTGCCAGCCGTAGGGTTTGTAGGCGGCGCGCAGCCAGGCTTCGAGCTCCGTCACCGTGTCGAAGGCCGGCGGGTTGCCGGCGTAGGCCAGGATGCGCTCGATGGCGGGCTGCGGCAGCTCCGGTCCGATGTCATTGACGACCAGGTGCGAAATGCGATCGCGCAACGTGGTCGCGGCCGCGTGCATGCCGGTCGCGCCGCCCATGGACGTACCCACCCAGCGCACGCGCGCCAGCGACAGGCCGTCCACCAGGGCGCGCGCCAATGCGGCGTAGAAGTCGAGCCGGTACTCGGCGACCGGATCGGGGCTCCATTGCGACAGGCCGCGTCCAATCGCGTCGGGACAGATCACGCGGTAGTCGCCGGCCAGGGCCTGCGCCAGCTCGTCAAAGTCGCGGCCGGTGCGGGCCAGGCCATGCCACATGACGATGGGGGGCGCGTCAGAAGCGCCCCATTCCGTGTAGTGCAATTCGCGCCCCGCGCAGCGCAGGTAACGCGATGCCGGCGTATGGCGCGCGGCTGCTGCGTCCGCCTCGTCCATGAGTCTCCTCCCGGTTTGTCCAGGTTGTGTGCTTATCGGGCTGAATATAGACTTGCGGCAAGCGCGCCCACAATGCGCCGGCCACCCCACAGCAGGGTGAGTCAACAATATGTAGACGCAAGATCAATTTGCGCAGCCCCCCAGGAGACCGTGCCATGCCAGATACGGAATTCGCCATTTCGGCCAGCGCCGGCGCCGATCGGCGGGATGCGTGGCGCGCCGCGCTGGCCGATGCCTTCGGGCCGTTCGAGGTGCATGGCGGCAAACCCGGTCATTTCGCGGGCCACGTCCGCTACGCACGCCGCGCCAGCCTGCAATTCAACGACCTGCATTACCAGGGCCAGCGGCTGGAACGCACGCCGGGCAACGTGTCGCGGCTGGACCAGGAGTTCTACACTTTCGGCCTGCCGCTGGCCGGTCCGCTGGCGGTGCGTCAGCAGGGCCGCGAATTTCAGGTCGAACCCGGTTGCGTGTACCTGATGAACCAGAGCCTGCCGTATCAGGCGACCGCGAACGGCGCGTCGGGCTATCGCAGCCTGAGCGTCTCGTTTCCGCGCAGTGCGCTGTCACAGCGGGACTCACGCATCGGCGCGTTCTACAAGCTGCGCACCGACGACGGGTCGCCGCGCGGCGCGCTGCTGGCCGGCTACATGGATCACCTCTTCAAGGGCATGGACGGCTGGTCCGAGACCGAGGCGGCCGAGCTGGGCGAGCGCCTGATCGACCTCATCGTGCTCTTCCTGGTGCAGCCGGGACAGGGACAGGTCTCGGAGGCGGACAGCAGTGTCACGGTGGCGCACAGAGCGCGTGTGCTGGCCTATATCCGCCAGCATCTCGCCGACCCGGATCTCTCGCCCGCGCGAGTGGCGCAGGGCTGCGGCGTGTCGGTCGCGTATTTGCACCGCATCCTGCGCGCGGGCGGGTTGTCGGTTGAATCGTTCATCTTCGAGCAGCGGCTGGACCGGTGCCGAGAGCTGCTGCTGGACGCGCGGCACCGTCATCGCGGCATCGCCGAGCTGGCGTACCAGGTGGGTTTCTCTCATCCTTCGCATTTCAGCCGGCTGTTCAAGCAGCGGTTCGGCGTGACGCCGCGGGACCTGCGCGCGGGCGGGCGCGCCGCCTAGCAGTGCGCGCGCGGAACCTTGTGCCGCACGCTGTGCCAACAACGAAAAACGGCCCGCTGGATCAGCGGGCCGTTGGCCTTTCAGGTCGCGCGAAACCGGCCTAGAACGGCGAAGGCTGGTTCGACAGGTTGACGATGCTGTTGGTCGTCAGGTCCAGGCGGATGTGCTCGGACGGTGCGCCGTTGGCCAGCTTCAGCATGATCGCCATCAGCGGCTTGAAGCGCGCCTTGAACAGGTCGGCCGGGGTGTTGGCGTTGCTGACGTTGTTGCCGTTCATCTGCACGGCGGCGTTGGTCTGGTTCAATGCCTGGGCCAGCAGCTTGTACTGGCTGGCACGTTGCGCGGGGATGTCGGTAAACGCGAGGTCGCCGGCGTTGGCGAGGCGCACGAAGTCGCCGGCCATTTCCAGCGCCGTCCACTGCGCGAAGTCCGCCAGCTGCATGCCGTTGGCCTGGGCCAGGGCTTGCGCGCGCGATTGCGCGTTGGCGGCATCCACGGCATAGGCCGGGTTGCTGGCGCCGCTGCCGCCGGCGTCATACAGGCACGCAAAGAACGCGGGCGTCAGATTGTTCTGGTTGCCGGTGTTCTCCAGTTCCTTGAGCGTGACCGTCGTCTGCAGTTGCGACAACGCCAGCAGGTCGGCGCCCGTCAGCGGGCTCTTGACCAGCTCGCGCATCTCGCAGCGCCAGTCGTCGTTCAGCAGACGCAGGCGCACCAGTTCGCTCATGTAGCGATAGGTGAAATCGCCGTAGTCCTTGGCGTCCAGGATGGACACGTCCCAGCGCGGCGGCACGGTGTAGGCGTTCTCGGCGCGGTACAGGTCGAACAGCTCATCGAAGCGCGGCACCTTGTCCAGTCGGATGGTCTGCACTTCGATCTCATCGGCGCTCTGCAGCGTCATGAGTTTGTACGCCGGCACATAGGCGGCCATGGAGGGCGCCTGGATGTTGAAGAGCGCGTGGTCGCCGCCGTAGTTGCGCAGGGCCATGTCGTTGAAGTGCATGTGGCCGCCCACGTGCACCTTCAGACCGGTCTCGGCCAGCGCGCGGGTGGTGTTCTCGGCGGGACGGCGGATCATCTGCATCTTGTTCGCGCCGAGCAGCGCTTCGATGTCGTCGGAGGCGCCATTGAAGAACTCGGACATCGGGAAGTGGCTGAAGGCGATGACCTGCTTGCCCTGCGCCTTGCCGCGCGCCACCACATCGGTCAGCCACGTGATGACGTGCGCCTTGTGGGTCAGCATCTTGTTGTAGCCCTGGTCACCCGAGCCGGTGAAGTCGTTGGCGCCCGGACCCGTCGGCACGTAGACGTTGGCGTCCAGGCCCACCAGCCACACGCCCTCGACGGGCTCGACCACGTAGGACGTGTCGGGCACCATCTTGCACAGCGTGTAGTTCTGAGGCTTGTTCGGGCCGCCCGTGCCTTCGGCGCAGATCTCGTACTGGCGGTTGATCCAGTTGGCTTGCGACACCGCCGTGGCGTAATCGTAGTCTTCGTACTTGTAGGTGCTGTACGGGGTTTCGTAATACACGTTCTGCGGCTGGGGCATGAAGCCATGCTGCTCGAGCGCGGTCGTGATGCCCGAATAGCCCATGTGCAGCACTTCCTCGGTGCAGTACGTATTGCCGATGCGCGTCCAGTCGCCGCTGTAGGCGGTGTTGCATACGTTGGCGCCGCGGCTGTAGATCGGCTGCGAGAAGCCGATCGCGCCCGTCACGGGATCCAGGCCAAGATAGTCGCCCTTGCCCGCGGGCTGGTTGAAGGGGCGGTTGGGGTCATGGTTGCCCGGCGCGGCGAAGAACTGGATGCCGTGCTTCTTCGAATAGTCATCCATGATCTTGACCAGGCCGCGCATGTGCACAGGCTGGCCGTCATCGGAGAAGTCGCCCGGCAGCGCGATGTACTTCACGCCGCGCTTCACGGCGTCGTCCAGCGCGGCCAGGAAGGCGAAGTAGTTTTCGTTGAACAGGCGAGTGGACGTCAGCTGCGCGTACATCGTGCGGATCGTCGCGTTGTCGCCGGCCTTCGGGTTGGGGATGCCGAGGAACGAGCCGTCCTTGAAGTCCGCGTAGACGTCATGGAAATGGATGTCGGGCATGAACGCGACCTGCACGGGGGCGGGCGGCTGTGCGGGCGTCTCGGCGGGGGGCGGCGTCTCGGCGACGGGCGGGGACGTGTCATCGTCCTTGTCGCCGCCGCATGCGGCGAGCAGGGCAACGAGCAGCAGGGGGGCTGCGGCGCGGACGGGGCGGGAAGGGCGAAGCGTCATCGGGAGGCGGGATCCTGGAGGGGTCGGTGCGACGGCGGACGCGCATGGGCGATGGCCATGGCGAAGCGGCAGCCGCGGGTCAGCGATTTGGGTCAGCTGCTTGGGTCAGCTACTTGTAAGCGGGCCCAATGCTCACTGACCCGCATGACAGCCTCATGAATCCCGAACCGGTCCGCGTCACGCGACCGCAAAAAAAAGCCCCGCACGCGACGTGCGGGGCTTTGCGACGCGATGGCCGCTGGATCAGACGTGCGTGATGAACTTGGTGACCAGGTAGCCCTCGAAGGTCTCCGTGCCGCCTTCGCTGCCGATACCGCTGTCCTTGATGCCGCCGAAGGGCGTCTCGGCCAGGGCGCTGCCAAAGTGATTGATGTTGACCATGCCGGCTTCCAGGCCGTTGGACACCTTGGTTGCAGTCTTCAGCGAGTTCGTGAACACGTACGAGGACAGGCCGAAGGGCAGGCTGTTGGCCCGGCGCAGCACCTCATCGGTGTCCTTGAAGCGGACCACGGGCGCCACGGGGCCGAACGGCTCTTCGGTCATCAGCATGGCGCTGTCGGGCAGGTCCGTGACTACGGTCGGCGCAAAGAAGAAACCCTTACGGTCCAGCGGGCCGCCGCCGACCACCACCTTGGCGCCGTGTTTCTTGGCGTCATCGATGAAGGCGCTCATGGCGGGCACGCGGCGTTCGTGCGCCAGCGGGCCCATCTCGGTGCCGGCTTCCAGGCCATCGCCCACCTTGATGTTCTTGAGCACTTCAGAGAACCGCGACAGGAACTGCTCGTACGCGCCGTCCTGCACATAGAAACGGGTGGGCGACACGCAGACCTGGCCGGCGTTGCGCACCTTGAACTTGGCCAGCATCTCGGCGGCGCGTTCGATGTCCGCGTCGTCGAACACCAGCACGGGCGAGTGGCCGCCCAGTTCCATGGTGACGCGCTTCATGTGCGCGCCCGCCAGCGCCGCAAGCTGCTTGCCCACCGGCACGGAGCCGGTGAACGACACCTTGCGCACGATCGGCGAACGGATCAGGTAGTCGGAGATGGTGGCGGGTTCGCCCCAGACGATGTTCAGGCAGCCCTTGGGCAGACCCGCGTCATGGAACATGCGCGCAATCGCCATGACCGCGCTGGGCGAGTCCTCGGGACCCTTGAGCACGACCGTGCAGCCGGCGCCGATGGCGGCGGCGATCTTGCGGATGGCCTGGTTGTACGGGAAGTTCCAGGGGGTGAAGGCGGCGCAGACGCCGATGGGCTCGCGCACCACGATCTGGCGCACGTCCGGATTGCGCGGCTGGATCACGCGGCCGTAGATGCGCCGGCATTCCTCGGCGTGCCAGTCGGCGTGTTCGGCGCAGGACGTGACTTCGCCCACGGCCTCGGCCAGCGGCTTGCCCTGGTCCAGCGTCATGTTGCGGCCGATCTCCTTGGCGCGCTCGCGCGACAGCGTGGCGACCTTGCGCAGGATCGCCGAGCGGTCCATGGGCGAGGACTTCTTCCACGATTCGAAGGCGCGCTGGGCGGCGGCAAGTGCGCGGTCCAGATCGGCCTGCGTGGCGTGGGGCAGCTGGCCCAGCACCTCGAGCGTGGCCGGGTTGATGACGTCCTGGGTGCGCCTGCCCTCGCCGGCGACGAATTCGCCGTCGATATACAGCGCCAACTGTTCATACATGCCTGTCGTTCCTTGCGAAATAGGAATGGGTAGCCAAGGGTGATGGCGACCGCTGTCGCCCACGGCAGTCTAAACCAGCTTCCCCGAAGCGGAAGGAGCCAATCCCCACCGCGGGCTTGGGTCCATTGGCCTGCAAGGTGCGGGCACGCGTGCCACCGTGGACAAGCGCATCGCCGTGGACAAAAATGAGGAATCTTTGGCTGTCATCCGTATACCTATCGTGCAACCCGTCGATGCGCGCCCGGTCGCCAAGCCCAGTCTCTATTCGCGGGTCGTTTTCCGCTTCATCGAGTGGCTGCGTCAGCGCATCGCGCAGGCCTCGCTGGTCGGCGACAAGCCGATATTCCAGAACAGCCAGTTCCCGTGGGTCGCCACCCTCGAAGCGCGGGCGCCCGCCATTCGCGCCGAACTGGTGGGCTTGCTGGCCCACCGGCAGGCGCTACCGGCCTTCCACGTGCTCTCCCCAGACGTCGGCATGATCACGTCCGACGACCAATGGAAGACGTTTGTCTTTCTGGGCTATGGCCTGCGCTCCGAACGCAACCTTGCGCGTTGTCCCTCCACCGCGCGCGCCCTGCAGGACATCCCCGGCCTGCGCACGGCCTTCTTCTCCATCCTGGAAGCCGGCAAGCGCATCCCGCTGCACACGGGCCCGTACAACGGCGTGCTGCGCCTGCACCTCGGGCTGGTCGTCCCGGATCCGCCCGAACGCTGCTGGATAGAAGTGGGCGGCCAGCGCTATAGCTGGCGCGAAGGACAGGCCGTGGTCTTTGACGACCTGTATCCCCACGAGGTGCACAACGACACCAGCGGCGTAAGAGCCGTGCTTTTCGTGGATTTCGAGCGACCCTGCCGCGCTCCTGTAAAATGGCTAAATCGCCTTGTGCTCATGGCCGCGCCGTTCACGGACGAAATCCGTCGCGGCAAGGCAAATCATGACGCCTGGGAGAAGGGCTACTACCGTCAGAAATAGGGGCGGATGGCCCGCAAAACCGACCCCCTTGACAGGGGGCGTGGTCTTTTGTGCGCAATCCCAACAAAGTGCTTGCGCTCAAAAATTAACCACGTTAGAATTATCAGCTTTCCCAGATTGTCGATTCACTTAGCCGAAGGTTAGGTGAGCGCGTCGGGGGGAATACCCGCAGGATTTCAACCCAGGGTCGTTGCGTTGCCACCAGTTGCTGGTCCAGATAGTACGGACTTGCCGACAAAAAAGCAGGGCGGCTGACCTGACGGGACCAAAACTGGCAGGAATTGCAGTGTTCCCTTGTTGGGAAAACCGTATTTCCAGTTAAGTTGGAACAGGAAAAATCATGATCCAAATGCAGACCACGCTGGACGTGGCCGATAACACTGGTGCGCGTCATGTCATGTGCATTAAGGTGCTCGGTGGCTCCAAGCGCCGTTATGCCGGTATCGGCGACATCATCAAGGTGAGCGTCAAAGATGCGGCTCCGCGCGGACGCGTCAAGAAAGGCGAAATTTACAATGCCGTGGTGGTTCGTACCGCCAAGGGCGTGCGCCGTAAAGACGGTTCGCTGATTCGTTTCGGTGGCAATGCCGCCGTGTTGCTCAACGCCAAGCTGGAGCCTATCGGCACCCGCATCTTCGGACCCGTTACGCGTGAACTGCGTACCGAGAAGTTCATGAAGATCGTGTCGCTGGCCCCGGAAGTGCTGTAAGGAGCCCTACGATGAACAACATTCGTAAAGGCGACGAAGTCATCGTCCTGACCGGCCGCGACAAGAAGCGTCGTGGCACGGTGCTGGCCCGCGTTGGCGCCGACCACGTCCTGGTCGAAGGCGTCAACGTTGCCAAGAAGCACGTGAAAGCCAACCCGATGGCTAACAACCCGGGCGGGATTGTCGAAAAGACCATGCCGATCCACATCTCGAATGTGGCGCTCTTCAACCCCGCAACCGGTCGTGGCGACCGCGTGGGCGTTCAAGAAGTCGAAGGTCGCAAGGTCCGCGTGTTCCGTTCCAATGGTGCCGTTGTCGGCGCCAAGGCGTAAGGGGCGATAGACATGTCTCGTTTGCAAGATTTCTACAAGAGCAAGGTCGCTGGCGACCTGCAGGCCAAGTTTGGCTACAAGAGCGCAATGGAAGTGCCGCGCATCACCAAGATCACCCTGAACATGGGTGTCTCGGAAGCGGTCTCCGACAAGAAAGTCATCGAGCACGCTGTGTCGGATCTGACCAAGATCGCCGGCCAGAAGCCCGTCGTGACGAAGACCAAGAAGGCTATCGCCGGTTTCAAGATCCGCGAAAACTACCCGATTGGTTGCATGGTCACGCTGCGTGGTCAACGCATGTACGAATTCCTGGATCGCCTGGTGGCGGTTGCGCTGCCTCGCGTGCGCGACTTCCGCGGTATCTCGGGTCGTGCGTTCGACGGCCGTGGCAACTACAACATCGGGGTGAAAGAGCAAATCATTTTCCCCGAAATCGAGTACGACAAGATCGACGCGCTGCGTGGGCTGAATATCAGCATCACCACCTCCGCGAAGACCGACGAAGAAGCCAAGGCGCTGTTGACGGCCTTCAGCTTCCCGTTCCGTAACTAAGGGGCTGATGACGTGGCTAAACTTTCCCTCATCAATCGCGACATCAAGCGCGCCAAGCTGGCTGACAAGTTCGCTGCCAAGCGCGCTGAGTTGAAGGCGATCGTCGACGATCAGTCGAAGACCGACGAAGAACGTTACCAAGCTCGGCTCAAGCTGCAACAGCTGCCGCGCAATGCCAACCCGACGCGTCAACGCAACCGTTGCGTGGTCACCGGTCGTCCTCGCGGCGTGTTCCGCAAGTTCGGTCTGACGCGCCACAAACTGCGTGAAATGGCGATGAAGGGTGAAATCCCCGGCATCACCAAGGCCAGCTGGTAGGAGAAACAATATGAGCATGAGCGATCCCATCGCCGATATGCTGACCCGCATTCGCAATGCGCAGCAAGTGGACAAAGTTACGGTGAGCATGCCCTCCTCGAAGCTGAAGGCGGCCATTGCCGCTGTGCTGAAAGACGAAGGCTACATCGACAGCTTTGAAATCAAGGGCACCCAGGCCAAGCCTGAGCTCGAGATCACCCTGAAGTACTACGCTGGCCGTCCGGTTATCGAGCGCATCGAACGCGTCTCGCGCCCTGGTCTGCGTATCTACAAGGGCCGTACCAGCATTCCTCAGGTCATGAACGGCCTGGGCGTGGCTATCGTTTCGACCTCGCGCGGCGTCATGACCGACCGTAAGGCTCGCGCCAACGGCGTCGGCGGCGAAGTGCTGTGCTACGTGGCCTAAGGAGAAATTCGAATGTCACGTATCGCTAAGTATCCGGTCGAACTGCCCAAGGGTGTCGAAGCTGACATCAAGCAGGATCAGATCACTGTCAAGGGCCCGCTGGGCTCCTTGACCCAACCCCTGACTGGCGACGTCACGATCTCGCTGGACGGTGGCAAGCTCACGTTTGTCGCCGCCAACGATTCCCGTCACGCCAACGCCATGTCGGGTACCGTGCGCGCACTGGTGGCCAACATGGTCAACGGCGTGAGCAAGGGATTCGAGCGCAAGCTGAACCTGGTCGGCGTGGGTTACCGCGCCTCGGTTCAAGGCGACGCCGTTAAGCTGCAGCTCGGTTTCTCGCACGACGTTTTGCATCAGTTGCCGGCCGGTATCAAGGCCGAATGCCCCACCCAGACGGAAATCGTCATCAAGGGCTCCAACAAGCAAGTCGTCGGTCAGGTGGCCGCTGAAATCCGCGCGTACCGCGAACCCGAACCCTACAAGGGCAAGGGCGTGCGTTACTCGGACGAACGCGTCGTCATCAAAGAAACCAAGAAGAAATAACGGCGCACGCAAGGACGAATCATGGACAAAAAAGTTTCCCGTTTGCGTCGTGCGGTTCCGACTCGCCGGAAGATCAACGAGCTGCGCGTTCATCGCCTCTCGATTTTCCGCTCGAACCAGCACATCTACGCCAACATCATTTCGCCGGAAGGCGATCGCGTTCTGGTCAGCGCCTCGACGGTGGAAGCCGAAGTGCGTGCGCAACTGGCCGGCCAAACCGGTCAGGGTGGCAACAAAGCCGCTGCGACGCTGGTTGGCAAGCGCGTGGCCGAAAAGGCCAAGGCTGCCGGTATCGAACTGGTCGCTTTCGATCGCTCGGGCTTTCGTTACCATGGCCGCGTCAAGGCGCTGGCCGATGCCGCGCGTGAAGCCGGCCTGAAGTTCTAAGCGAGGATCTGTCAAATGGCTAAAGTACAAGGCAAGAACGCCGCGGAAAAAGAGAACGATGACGGCCTCCGCGAAAAGATGATCGCGGTCAACCGCGTGAGCAAAGTGGTCAAGGGTGGTCGCACCATGAGCTTTGCCGCGCTGACCGTGGTTGGCGATGGCGATGGCCGCATCGGCATGGGTAAGGGTAAGGCGCGTGAAGTGCCGGTGTCCGTTCAGAAGGCCATGGAACAAGCCCGTCGCGGCATGTTCAAGGTCGCTCTGAAGAACGGCACGCTGCACCACACCGTGGTCGGCAAGCATGGCGCCGCTACCGTGCTGATTTCGCCCGCTGCTGAAGGTACTGGCGTTATCGCCGGCGGCCCGATGCGCGCTATTTTCGAAGTGATGGGTGTGCGTAACGTGGTTGCCAAGAGCCTGGGCTCGAGCAACCCCTACAACATGGTTCGCGCCACGTTGAACGGCCTGCGCGCCTCCCTGACCCCGGCCGATGTTGCTGCCAAGCGCGGCAAGACGGTCGAAGAGATCCTGGGGTAAATCATGGCTCAGAAGCAGATCAAAGTGACCCTCGTGCGCTCGGTGATCGGTACCAAGCAATCGCACCGTGATACGGTTCGCGGTTTGGGCTTGGGCCGTATCAACAGCAGCCGCGTGCTGGTCGATACGCCCGAGGTGCGTGGGATGATCCGTAAGGTGGATTATCTCGTTTCCGTCTCGGAAGCCTAAGGAATCACCATGTCGGATATGCAACTTAATTCGCTGAAGCCCGCCGAGGGCAGCAAGCACGCCAAGCGCCGCGTCGGCCGTGGCATCGGTTCGGGTCTGGGTAAGACCGCCGGCCGTGGTCACAAGGGTCAGAAGTCGCGCTCGGGCGGTTTCCACAAGGTTGGCTTCGAAGGCGGTCAAATGCCGCTGCAACGTCGCCTGCCCAAGCGTGGTTTCACCCCGCTGGGTCAACACCTGTATGCACAAGTTCTCTTGTCGGACCTCCAGGCCCTGCCCATCGACGATATCGATGTGCAAGCGCTGAAGGCGGCCGGCGTGATTGGCCAGGCGGTTCGTTACGCCAAGGTCATCAAGTCTGGTGAACTCTCGCGCAAGGTCGTGCTCAAGGGCATTACCGCGACGGCCGGCGCTCGCGCCGCCATCGAAGCCGCGGGCGGCTCGCTTGCTTGATCAGAGGTGACGAGTGGCTAACGCGCAGGCATTGGGCAAATCCGGAGCACGATACGGCGATCTGAAGCGCCGTCTGGTGTTCCTGGTGCTCGCCCTGGTGGTTTACCGTTTGGGTACACACATCCCGGTTCCGGGTATCAACCCGGACGCGCTGGCGGACTTGTTCCGTCAGAACCAGGGCGGGATCCTGGGCCTGTTCAACATGTTCTCGGGCGGAGCGCTCTCGCGTTTCTCGATTTTTGCCCTGGGGATCATGCCGTACATTTCGGCATCCATCATCATGCAGTTGATGTCGGTGGTGGTGCCGTCGCTGGAAGCGCTCAAGAAAGAGGGCGAGTCCGGCCGTCGGAAGATTACCCAATACACCCGCTACGGCACGGTCGTGCTGGCGCTGGTGCAAGCAGTGGGCATTTCGGTGGCGTTGGAGTCTCAGCAGGGACTGGTGATCGATCCGGGCATGCTGTTCCGCTTCACGACCGTCGTGACTTTGGTCACCGGCACCATGTTCGTCATGTGGCTGGGTGAGCAGATCACGGAGCGCGGTCTGGGCAACGGGATTTCCATCCTGATCTTCGCAGGTATCGTGGCGGGTCTTCCCGCGGCGCTGGCTGCACTGTTGGACCTGGTCCGCACCAACGCGATGTCTGTGCTTTCGGCGCTGTTCATCGTGGCTCTGGTGGTGCTGGTTACCGCTTTTGTGGTGTTCGTGGAACGCGGACAGCGCAAGATCACGGTGAACTACGCCAAGCGTCAGGTAGGCAACAAGGTCTACGGTGGTCAAAGCTCGCATTTGCCGCTGAAGCTGAACATGGCAGGGGTGATTCCGCCGATCTTCGCGTCGTCGATCATTCTGTTCCCGGCCACGATCACGAGCTGGTTCTCCAGCAGCGAGAACATGCGCTGGCTTAGCGACCTGGCTGCGGCCCTGTCGCCTCGTCAACCGCTCTACATCACGCTGTACTCGGTCGCGATTATTTTCTTCTGCTTTTTCTACACGGCTCTGGTTTTCAACAGCCGCGAAACGGCGGACAACCTGAAGAAGAGTGGTGCGTTTGTTCCGGGCATCCGTCCGGGCGAGCAAACAGCGCGCTACATCGACAAGATTCTGATGCGTTTGACGCTCGCAGGTGCCATCTACATTACGTTGGTGTGCCTGTTGCCGGAATTCTTGGTGATGCGCTGGAACGTTCCCTTCTACTTCGGTGGTACGTCTCTGTTGATCATTGTGGTGGTGACGATGGATTTCATGGCGCAGGTTCAGGCCTACATGATGTCTCACCAGTACGACTCGTTGCTCAAGAAGGCCAACTTCAAGGGCGCGGGTTTGCCGATGCGGTAAGCAAAAGAATGTCCAAGGACGACGTCATTCAGATGCAAGGTGAGGTTCTTGAGAACCTCCCGAACGCGACATTTCGCGTCAAGCTCGAAAACGGCCACGTGGTGTTGGGCCATATTTCCGGCAAGATGCGTATGCATTACATCCGGATCCTGCCGGGTGACAAGGTCACAGTGGAGCTCACGCCCTATGACCTGACGCGAGCCAGGATTGTTTTCCGCTCCAAGTGAGCGAAACCGGATTACGGAAAATTAGGAGTCAACCATGAAAGTAATGGCATCGGTTAAGCGGATCTGCCGCAACTGCAAAGTTATCAAACGTCACGGCGTGGTGCGCGTTATCTGCACCGACCCGCGTCACAAGCAGCGTCAAGGCTAACTCGGGTTAGCGACTACGCAACGGATTTATTCAAGGAACAGTCATGGCCCGTATTGCTGGCATTAACATTCCGCCGCAACAGCACGCCGAGATCGGCCTGACCGCCATTTTTGGCATCGGTCGTACGCGCGCTCGCAAGATTTGCGAAGCGGCAAACGTACCCTTTGACAAAAAGGTCAAGGATCTGAGCGACGCTGAATTGGAACGCGTCCGCGAACATGTTGGTTTGTTCACGGTTGAAGGCGACCTGCGTCGTGAAGTACAGCTCTCGATCAAGCGTTTGATCGACCTGGGAACCTACCGCGGTATGCGTCACAAGCGCGGTTTGCCCGTGCGCGGCCAGCGCACTCGCACCAACGCCCGGACCCGCAAGGGCCCGCGTCGTGCTGCTGCGTCCCTGAAGAAATAATCGAGGAACAGGATTATGGCGAAAGCTTCCACCAGCGGCGCTTCGCGCGTGCGCAAAAAGGTCAAGAAGAACGTCTCGGACGGCATCGCGCACGTTCACGCTTCGTTCAACAACACCATCATCACCATCACCGATCGTCAGGGCAACGCACTGTCGTGGGCCACGTCGGGCGGTGCTGGCTTCAAGGGTTCGCGCAAATCGACCCCGTTTGCCGCGCAAGTTGCCGCTGAAACGGCTGGCCGCGTTGCGCTCGAGTACGGCATCAAGACGCTGGAAGTCCGCATCAAGGGCCCCGGTCCTGGCCGCGAATCGTCGGTCCGCGCGCTGAACGCGCTGGGCATCAAGATCTCGTCCATCGCCGACATCACGCCCGTTCCGCACAACGGCTGCCGTCCGCCGAAGCGTCGTCGTATCTAAAGGGAATCCACATGGCACGTTATATTGGACCCAAATGCAAGCTCTCGCGCCGCGAGGGTACTGACCTGTTCCTGAAGAGCGCCCGCCGCTCGCTGGATTCCAAGTGCAAGCTGGATTCCAAGCCTGGCCAACACGGCCGCACTTCGGGTGCCCGCACTTCCGACTACGGCCTGCAGCTGCGCGAAAAGCAAAAGCTGAAGCGCATGTACGGCGTGCTGGAAAAGCAATTCCGCAAGTACTTCGCTGAAGCCGAGCGCCGCCGTGGCAACACCGGCGAAACGCTGATCCAGCTGCTGGAATCGCGTCTGGACAACGTCGTCTACCGCATGGGCTTCGGCTCGACGCGCGCCGAAGCTCGCCAGCTGGTGAGCCACCGCGCCATCGAACTGAACGGCCACACGGCTGACATCGCTTCGATGCTGGTCAAGGCTGGCGACGTCGTCTCGGTTCGTGAAAAGGCCAAGAAGCAAGGCCGTATCAAGGAATCGCTCGACCTGGCCACCAGCATCGGCATCCCCCAATGGGTGGAAGTCGACGCGGCCAAGCTGACCGGCACGTTCAAGTCGGCCCCCGATCGCGCTGACGTCGCTCGCGACATCAACGAATCGATGGTCGTCGAACTGTACTCGCGTTAATCACGCCTGCCGGCGCCTCCTTCGC
>NZ_DAMCTG010000037.1:26118-47420 GCF_032113835.1 Achromobacter sp.
TCACCCTGTCCATCAGCCTTATCGGTGTAACGAGCCGAGGGTATTGAAAAGGAACACAGTAAATGTCCACTCAAGGTTTCCTGAAGCCGCGCTCCATTGAAGTCGAACCGGTCGGCACGCACCATGCCAAGATCGTGATGGAGCCGTTCGAGCGTGGCTACGGTCACACGCTGGGCAACGCCCTGCGCCGCATCCTGCTGTCTTCGATGACCGGCTACGCGCCGACCGAAGTCCAGATGACGGGCGTGGTGCACGAATATTCGACCATCCCGGGCGTTCGCGAAGATGTCGTCGACATCCTGCTGAACCTGAAGGGCGTGGTCTTCAAGCTGCACAACCGCGACGAAGTGACGCTGGTTCTGCGCAAGTCCGGCGCCGGCACCGTGCTGGCCAGCGACATCGAGCTGCCGCACGACGTCGAGATCATCAACCCCGGCCACGCCATCTGCAACCTGACGGAAGCGGGCAAGCTGGAAATGCAGATCAAGGTCGAGAAGGGCCGCGGCTACGTGCCGGGCAACGTGCGCGCGCTGTCGGAAGACCGCACCCACACCATCGGCCGCATCGTTCTGGACGCCTCGTTCAGCCCGGTCCGCCGCGTGAGCTACGCCGTTGAAAGCGCCCGCGTTGAACAACGCACCGACCTGGACAAGCTGGTCCTGGACATCGAAACCAACGGCGTGATCTCGCCCGAGGAAGCGGTGCGCCAGTCGGCCCGCATCCTGATGGACCAGATCTCGGTCTTCGCCGCCCTGGAAGGCGCCGGCGATTCGTACGAAGCCCCGGTCCGCGGCACGCCGCAGATCGACCCGGTGCTGCTGCGTCCGGTCGACGACCTGGAGCTGACGGTGCGTTCGGCCAACTGCCTGAAGGCCGAAAACATCTACTACATCGGCGACCTGATCCAGCGTACCGAAAACGAGCTGCTCAAGACCCCGAACCTGGGTCGCAAGTCGCTCAACGAGATCAAGGAAGTCCTGGCTGCACGTGGCCTGACCCTCGGCATGAAGCTCGAGAACTGGCCGCCCCTGGGCCTGGAGCGTCCGTAAGTCTTGAAAGGGTGCCACCTCTGAAAAGGGGTGTCTCCCGCAGCGCCCGGCCTCACCGCCGGGCGATTTGCGAAATCGTCGTAAAATGCCCCGTTTTCTACCGGACCGCAGCCTGATTGCAGGCTGATAGAAGAGCCGGCAACCCGATGGCGGAAACGCCTTCTTTAGATTCAAAGGAAACTTATCATGCGTCACGGTAATGGCTTGCGTAAGCTCAACCGCACCAGCAGTCACCGTCTTGCCATGTTCCGCAACATGGCCGTTTCGTTGATCACCCACGAAGCCATCAAGACCACGCTGCCGAAGGCGAAAGAATTGCGCCGCGTCATCGAACCCCTGATCACGCTGGGCAAGGAGCCCACGCTCGCGAACAAGCGTCTGGCTTTTGCCCGTCTGCGCGATCGCGATGCGGTTGTGAAGCTGTTTGCCGAAATCGGCCCGCGCTACGCGGCCCGTAACGGCGGCTACACCCGCGTGCTGAAGATGGGCTTCCGTCAAGGCGACAACGCTCCCATGGCTTTCATGGAACTGGTTGACCGTCCGGAAGTCGATGAAGCCGCTGAGGACAGCGCCGAGTAATTTCGGCAGCTAGATAAGCGACAAGGGCGGGTCTTCGGACCCGCCCTTGTTTTTTTGGGTAGCACGATCGGGCGCTGCGATTTGCGCTGGGACCTGGATGTACCGATCAGGCGTTGTCCGCATCCTCGCGTTCGCGCCCGCCGCGCAACTGCCCCCTTAGCTCCGCCGCCGTGGCCGCCAGCGCCTCCTGGGGCGGCTGAGACGGCATCCTGAAAGTCAGATCCTGCTGCTCGATGTACTGCGTGGACGTCACGTCCTGCGGGTGATGCATCGGAATGACATGGGCATGCGCGTGCGCGACGTGGATTCCCGTGAACGCGAACCCCACGCGTTCGACGCCGTACAGGCGTTTCATCTGGCGGCCGAGGCGCTGGCCCAGATTGACGATGCTTGCGGCCAGGTCGGCCGGCATGTCTTCGTAATAGGGATAGTGCTGCTTGGGAATGATGAGCGTATGCCCGGGGCGCACGGGCTGGATGTCGAGGAAAGCCAGCAGGCGGTCGTCTTCGTGGACGACGTGCGCAGGAATCTCGTGACGGGCGATGCGGCAGAACAGGCAGTTGTCGGACATGCTTGCCTCGGCGTGTAAGAGGGCGGCGCGGCGGCCTGGCGCGCGGCGGTTCCGGGAAGGTGGCCGCAATACCGATAAAATACCTCGAGTTACATCCCACGCGGGTATCCCAAGGAGGCTCCATGTTGCGCGATGACGACGTCGTGCTGGTCATCAGCAATGCGCCGGACCTGTTGCTGGCCAAGCGCATTGCGCACGTGCTCGTCGAAGACGGACTGGCCGCGTGCGTGAACCTCGGCGCGCCCGGGCTGTCCATCTACCTGTGGAACGGAGAGGTCGAAGGGACGGAAGAAATCCCCATCCAGATCAAGACGACCTACGCGCGGCATACCGCCGTCGTGCAGGCCCTGTCGAAAATGCATCCCTACGACGTTCCCGAGATCATCGTGCTGCCGGTCATCGCCGGCGCGGCGCCATACCTGGACTGGGTGCGCGAGCAGACGGCCATTACGCAGAACAAGAGAAACTGATGTTGCAACTTGCCGGTACGGTCGGCGCGCGCGGGCGCGCCGAGAGCGCGACCTCCCCCTTTGTCAGGCACTGCCTGATGCTGCTGGCGCTGGCCATTCTGCTGTTCGGATGGCAGGCTGCCGCGCGCGCGGAGACCGAATTCCTGGAGCCTGAAAAGGCGTTCGTGTTCAGCGCCAACATGGCGTCCGCGGACACGCTGGAGCTGCACTACAAGGTCGCGCCCGGCTATTACATGTACCGCGAGCGCTTCGCCATTGCCATCAGCCCCGCCGACGCCACCACGCTGGGCGAGCCCGTGTATCCGAAGGGCGAGGTCAAGTACGACCCGACCTTTGAAAAGGACATGGAGGTCTTCCATAAGGACGTGACGATCCGCGTCCCGGTTGGAACCGGCGCGCAGCCGTTCACGCTGACGCTGACCGGCCAGGGCTGTGCGGATGCCGGGCTTTGTTATCCGCCGATGGACAGCACCGTGAAGCTCACGCCCGCGGCAGGCGGATACGCCGTCGCAGGCGCGGGGCTGGGCGCGGCGTCCATGGCGCAAGCGGCGCCGGGCGGTTTGTCCGCACTGGTCACTGCCGGGGACACGGGCCTGGCCGACGCGCTGGGTGGCCTGGGATGGATCAAGACGGCGGGCGTGTTTCTGGTGCTGGGATTGTTGCTGGCCTTCACGCCGTGCGTGCTGCCCATGATTCCGATCCTGTCGTCCATCGTGCTGGGCGGCGCCCAGCAGGAACGGCCGAGCCGCGGACGCGGATTGGCGCTGGCCGCCACCTACGTGCTGGGCATGTCGGTGGTGTACACCGCGCTGGGCGTGGCTGCCGGCCTGAGCGGCGCGGGGCTTGCCGCCTGGCTGCAGACGCCGTGGATCCTGACTCTCTTTGCGATCCTGCTGACCGTGCTGGCGCTGGCGATGTTCGATGTCTTCACGTTCCAGATGCCGTCGGGTGTTCAGGCGATGCTGTCCGAGCGCTCGTCGCGCGTGCCGGGCGGACGCTACACCGGCGCGCTGGTCATGGGCGCCTTGTCGGCCCTGATCGTCGGCCCGTGCGTGGCCGCGCCGCTGGCCGGCGCCTTGCTTTATATCTCGCAGACCGGCGACGTGGTCCTGGGCGGATCGGCGCTGTTCGCGATGGCGTGGGGAATGGGCGTGCCGCTGTTGATCGTCGGCGCTTCGTCGTCCGCCTTGCTGCCCAAAGCCGGGCCGTGGATGGATGGCGTGAAGCGGTTGTTCGGCATGCTGCTGCTGGCGACCGCGTGGTGGATGCTGATTCCCGTTGTGCCCACGTGGGTCCAGATGACGGGCTGGGCGTTCCTGGCCGTCGTGTCGGCCGTGATGCTGCGCGCTTTTGACGGCCTGCCGCAAGGCGCGGGCGCCGGGCGCATGTTCGGCAAGGGCCTGGGCTTGTTGCTCGCCCTGGCGGCCGCGGCGTGGCTCGTAGGTGCGGCCAGCGGCGGCCGGGATGTCCTGCAGCCGCTGTCGCACCTGGCCGCGCGGGGCGATGCGCCGGCTGCCGGCGGCGCCGCCGCGGGCGAGGTCCATTTCACGCGTGTGCGCAGCAATGCCGAACTGGACGCGCTGCTGGCGCAGAGCTCCCGGCCCGTGATGCTGGACTTCTATGCGGACTGGTGCGTGTCGTGCCGCGAGATGGAGCGCTTCACCTTCACGGACCCGGGTGTCGCGCAGCGCATGGCGGGCATGGTGCTGGTGCAGGCGGATGTGACGGCGAACAATGCTGACGACCGCGCGCTGCTCAAGCGCTTCCGGCTGTTCGGACCGCCCGGCATCATGTTCTTCGAGCCGGGCGGCAAGGAAATCGCGGATGCGCGCGTGGTGGGCTTTCAGGACGCAAAGCGCTTCACGGAATCGCTGGACCGCGTGCTCGTGCGTTGAGGGACGGGCGGGCTGGCGGCAGGGCAGGCGCTCAACGTCTGATGCGCGCAACGCGGCGATGCTTGCGTTGAATCAAGAAAGGGCGCGATATACCATGATCGCTTCGCCGCGCGCGCGGCGCATCCCACTCCCTCCAGGCCGGCGCCGTGACGTCCTCCACCGTTGATGCAAGTCAGGACCGGAACGGTCTGATTTACCTTCAATTGATGTTCGTCATGGCCACGTGGGGCCTGAACATCGTCTCCATCAAGTATCTGACGCAGCACATGGACATCCAGGCGCTCGCCGCCGTTCGGATCGTCATCGCGTTCATCACCGTCACGCTCATCATCAAGGCGCGCGGCAGCCGTATTCCCAAGTTGGGTGGCGCGCAGCTTGGCTGGGTGGCGCTTGCCGGGTTTCTGGTGGTGTATGCGCATCAGGTGGCGCTGGTGTCGGGCTTGCGGGTGTCGTCGGCGGCCAACGGCACGCTGATCATGGCCACCAGCCCGTTGCTGTCCGCCTTTCTGGCCGCCATCTTCTACCGCGAAAAGCTTACGGCGACCCGCATTGCCGGCGCGCTGCTCGGCCTCTTGGGCGTCGGCATGGTGGTGGTGGGCAGCGGCGCGCAGCTCGGGCTGACCGGCTGGGGTGACGCGGTGGTTTTCGTGGCCGTGCTGGTGTTCGTGTTTGGCGGCCTCGTCATCCAACGGATGTCGCGCATGATGGATCCACTGGGAATGCTCTGGTACATGTACCTGGCCGGCGGCGTGATGCTGGTGGGACATGCCGCGCTGACGCCTTCCTCGTATCACGCGGAGACGTGGCAGATGGCGTGGTGGCCGTGGGCGGTGCTGATGTTTTCGGCGGTGATCGCGTCCGGTGTCAGCAACATCGTGTGGAACGCGGGCATCGCGCGGTTGGGGATCAGCCGCGCCGCGCTGTTCGTGAACTGGCTGCCGATCTTCGGATTGCTGTTCGCGGCCCTGTTCCTGGACGAGCACGTCACGTTGACGCATGTCGTCGGTCTGGGCTGCGTGCTGGGCGGAACGTGGCTGGGACTGCGCCGCGGCGCGCAGCCGGCGCGGGCTGCCGCCGCAAAGGCTTGATGGCCGGGGATTGCTTGCAGTTAGCGGGCAATGCGGGGCGCAGACGGCCGGAACCGCCGCGCCCGTGGTCTTCTCAACGCTGGTTTTTCAGCAGCTTTGCCGCTTCGATGGCGAAGTACGTCAGGATGCCGTCGGCGCCGGCGCGCTTGAAGGCCAGCAGCGCTTCCATCATGACCTTGTCGTGGTCGAGCCAGCCATTGGCGGCGGCGGCCTTGATCATCGCGTATTCGCCGCTGACCTGGTAGGCGAAGGTCGGCACGCGGAACGTGTCCTTGACCCGGCGCAGCACGTCCAGATAAGGCATGCCCGGCTTGACCATGACCATGTCGGCGCCTTCCTGCAGGTCGCCGGCCACTTCGCGCAGCGCCTCGTCGATGTTGCCCGGATCCATCTGGTAGGCCATCTTGTTGGACTTGCCCAGATTGGTGGCCGAGCCCACGGCATCGCGGAACGGACCGTAAAACGCGCTGGCGTACTTGGCCGAATACGCCATGATGCGCGTGTGGATGTGGCCGTTGGCTTCGAGCGCGCGGCGCACCGCGCCGATGCGGCCGTCCATCATGTCGCTGGGGGCGACCATGTCGACGCCGGCTTCGGCCTGCGTGAGGGCCTGCTTGACCAGGATCTCGACGGTGGGTTCGTTGACCACGTAGCCGTCGGCGTCGATGACGCCATCCTGGCCGTGGCTGGTGTACGGGTCCAATGCCACATCGCACAGCACGCCCAGGTCCGGGAAACGCGACTTCAGCTCGCGGACCACGCGCGGAATCAGGCCGTCGGGATTGGTGGCTTCGATGCCGTCGGGTGTCTTCAGCGACGGGTCGATGGCGGGAAAGAGCGACAGCACGGGGATGCCCAGCGCGACGCATTCCTCGGCCACCGGCAGCAGCGTGTCCAGCGAATAGCGGACCACGCCGGGCAAGGACGCCACGGCCTGCCGCAGGCCGGAGCCTTCGGCAACGAAGACGGGGTAGATCAGGTCATTGACCGTCAGTGCGTTCTCGCGCACCAGACGGCGGGTGAAGTCGTCGCGGCGCAGGCGGCGAGGGCGGGAAACCGGAAACTCAGGGGTGATGATCTGCGGGTTCATGGTACGACCTTGGGGGAAATCCAATTTTCGATGTGGGCGCCGGCTTCTTCCAGGCCGATGCGCTCGGGCGCCGAGAAGGGAATCGTGTGCAGTGCGCCGATGTCGGCCAGGTCCTTGCGGACCGAGAACACGGTGCGCATGCGCTGTCCGTACGGCAGCTTGTCGGCCTTGGTCAGCAGCGCCAGCACGGGGCGGCCGGTGGGGGCGATGAAGTTCGCCAGGCGCCGGTCCAGTTCGGTCACACCGCGGCGGATGTCGATGAGCAACACGATGCCGACGAGCGATTCACGGTCGCGCAGGTAGCCGCCCAGGATGTCCGCCCACTTTTCCTTTTCGTTGCGGGCCACGGACGCGTAGCCGTAGCCGGGCAGGTCGACCAGATAGCCGATGTGGGCCTCCGGGTCCAGCGGGTCCGGCAGGCCGAACATGTTGATCAGGCGCGTGCGGCCCGGCGTCTTGCTGGAGAACGCAAGACGGCGCTGGTTGCACAGCACGTTGATGGATGTGGACTTGCCGGCGTTTGAGCGGCCGACAAAGCAGACCTCGGGAGCGCCGGCGGGCGGCAACTGGTCGAGGCGAGCCGCGGAAGTGAGGAAGGAGGCGCGATGTAGGAGGGACACGGATGGCTTTCGATACGGTTGGTTTCGAGCCCTATTGTATAATCCGGCGTTTGCTACAGTGGTCCCCGTGCGCGGAGCCGTCTTTTTTGCTTACTGTTTAGCTGCCATCCAGCCAATGAATGTCCCTTTCGGGCAGCGCTGACGCAGCATCGCAGCAAGATCGCAAGCAGGACAAGCAAAACAGGTTCGTTACGGTTTTACTGCGAGTGCGGGCAGGCGTGGGCGCCTTTTTGCGCCTTGATCGATGTGATCGTCGAGGTCTTCATGAAGCGTGTGCTGTCCCGGATGTTGGTTGCGAGCGGGCTGTTGCTCGGCGCCTCCGCCCTCTCTGCTACGAGTTTCGCCGCCAATGGCGCTGCGGGCCCGGCCAAACCAGATGCCGCCAAGGGCGGCCAGCTGTTTGACCAGGGCGACGCGGCCCGCGGCATCATTGCCTGTGCCTCCTGTCACGGCGCGGCGGGTAACAGCACCATTCCGGTGAACCCGAACCTGGCCGCGCAGCCGCACGAATACCTGGCCAAGCAGCTTGCCGACTTCAAGGTGAAGGAAGGCGCCAAAGCTCCCCTTCGCAATGGCCCGGGCGGCAATCCCAGCCCCATGACCGTCATGGTGCAGAACCTGACGCCGGCCGACATGCAGAACATTGCGCTGTACCTGGCAACGCAGCCGCTCAAAGAGCCCGCCACGGCTGGCCATGAGAACTTGGTTGAGCTAGGTCAAAAGATCTGGCGTGGCGGTTTGCCTGACCGCAACGTCCCGGCTTGTGCGGCATGCCATTCTGCCAATGGCGCCGGGATTCCCGGTCAATACCCCCGTCTGTCGGGCCAGTTCCCCGTCTACATCGAAGAGCAACTGAAGCTTTTCCGTAGCGGCGACCGCAAGAACGACGTCATGCATGCCATCGCGGACCGCATGTCGGATGCCGACATCAAGGCGGTGTCGGATTACGCGGCCGGCCTTCGGTAATCGATCGGCCGCAACGTGCGCGGCCGGTCCGCGTTGATGCAACTTGAGCGTGCCGGAACCTCGTTCCGTCACGCACTGTCTATGAGGGGGGTAGCCGATTGCGCGGCCCCCCTTTTTTCATGAATTCGACTCGAACCCACTCCCGCCCCTCTTTGCGCAGCCTGCCAGGCGATCTCTTTGAACTTCTGGGTTCGATGCGTTTTGCCGTCAGCCTGCTGATGTTCATCTGCGTGGCCAGCCTGGTGGGGACGGTGCTGCAGCAGAACCGCTCGTCCAATAACTACATCGACCAGTTCGGCCCGTTCTGGTTTGAAGTGTTCGACAAGTTCTCCATCTGGCACGTCTACAACAGCTGGTGGTTCCTGCTGATCATGGGCTTTCTGGTCGTGTCGACCTCGGTGTGCCTGATCCGCAACGCACCCAAGATGCTGCGCGACGCCCGTTCGTTCCGCGAGCACGTGCGCGAAGGCAGCCTGCGCGCATTCCCCCATCGCGTGGAAACCAACGAGCCCACCGGCGTGCCGCAGACCGTGACCGGCCTGAAGGCGCTGCTGGGCCGCATGGGGTATGCGGTGCGTGTGCGCGAAGACCAGGACGGCGTCCTGCTGGCGGCCAAGAAGGGCAGCGCAAACCGCCTGGGTTATGTGTTCGCCCACGCGGCCATGGTCATCATCTGTATCGGCGGCCTGCTCGACAGCGAGTTGCCGGTGCGCCTGCAGGTCATGTTCGGCGGCAAGCAGCCCATCGTCGAGAACATGCTGATTTCCGAAGTGCCGGAAAGCGGGCGCCTGTCGGTCAACAATCCGAGCTTTCGCGCCAGCGTCCTCGTGCCCGAGGGCGGTCAGGCCAGCACGGCCGTCGTGATGGTGGGCGACGGCGCGCTGGTGCAGCCGATGCCCTTCACGCTCAAGCTCAAGAAATTCGTCGTCGACTATTACTCCACCGGCATGCCCAGCCGCTTCGCCAGCGAAGTCGAGGTCACGGACCCGGACACCGGCAAGACCTTCGATTCGACCATCGAGGTGAACGAGCCGCTGCGCTTCAAGGGCATGACGGTCTATCAGTCCAGCTTTGACGATGGCGGCAGCACAGTCGCGCTCAAGGGCTATCCGCTGGTGGGCGCCAACGACGCCACCTTCTCGGTCGATGGCACGGTCGGCAAGACCAGCGAACTTACCGCCCAGACGGCCAAGGGTCCGCGCAGCATGGGCATCGAGATCACGGCCATGCGTCCGATCAACGTCGAGGACCTGACCCGCGGCGACCCAAAGGGCGCCAACCAGAGCTTTGCGGAACACGTGGCATCGGTTGCCGGCAGCGCGGCCGGCAAAAAGAACGAGAACCTGCGCAACGTCGGGCCCAGCGTCGAGTACAAGCTGATCGACGATGCGGGCCAGGCGCACGAATTCCAGAACTACATGCTGCCGGTCGAGCTGGACGGCGCGGCCGTGTTCTTGGCCGGCGTGCGCAACAACGCGGCCGAGCCGTTCCGCTATCTGCGCATTCCGGCCGACGACGACAGCACCATCGCTGAATTCATGCGCCTGCGCGCCACCCTGGCGGACCCGGCCGCGCGCAAGGAAGCCGCCCGCCGCTTTGCCGAGCGCAACAGCCCGTCGGGAGCGGATCGCCAGCCTTTGGAGACTGCGGCTGAGCGCGCGCTGGACACGTTTGCCTCTGGTGGCCTGCAGGCCGTTGCGGCTTTCCTGCAAGCCAATACGCCCGCCCCGGATCTCGAGCGCGCGGCAGATGTCGTGATCCGCCTGATCGGCGCCAGCATGAATGAATTGCGCGCCATCGCGCGCGAACGCGCCGGTCAATCGCCCGTGCCCGTCGAAGGCCAGGAGGGCGAACGCGCGGCGGTGTGGTCGCGCCTTGCCGTGGCTGCGCTGTCCGATCTGACCGTCTATCCCGCGCCAGTCTTCCTGTCGCTGGCCGATTTCAATCACGTGCAGGCCAGCGTGTTCCAGGTCAGCCGCACGCCGGGCAAGAACACCGTCTACCTGGGCAGCCTGCTGCTGGTGCTGGGCGTGTTCTCCATGTTCTATATCCGCGATCGTCGCGTCTGGATCTGGGTCAAGCCGCAAGGCGGCGGCAGCAGCGTCCTGGCGGCCATGACGTCACAGAAGCGTACACTTGACTTCAATCAAGAGTTCGAACGCTTCAAGCAGGCGCTGCTGCGCCAGAAAAAAGGGTCCTAAGGTTATTTATGTCCACGACGACCACCACGCAACCCCCGTCGCCTGAATCGCTCTGGCAGGACGCCTTGTCCGAAACCGGCGACGACCGTGCGCAGCGCGGCAAGCCCGACTGGACCGACATCGTCTTCTTCCTGCTGCTCGCGGTGGGCGCGGGATTCGCGCTGACCCGCTACGGGCACGCGATGGACTATTACGAAAAGATCATCCTGTGCGGCACGGTGCCGGCAGTGGCGTGGCTGGGCTGGCTGTGGCGGCCGCTGCGCCGGTTGATGATCGCCTGTGCGATCTCGGCGGGCCTGGCGTTGATGCTCTACGGCACCGACCTCGCCCGCGCCGAGCAGGTGTTCTTCTTGAAGTATCTGTTTTCCTCGCAGTCCGCCATTCTCTGGATGAGCGCGCTGTTTGCGCTGTCGATGGTGTGCTACTGGATCGGCCTTTTCAGCCCGACGGCCGCCTGGCTGGGTACGGCGCTGAACTGGGGTGCGGTGTTTGCGGGCGTCACGGGTCTGCTCGTGCGCTGGCGCGAGGGCCATCTGATGGGTCCGGACCTGGGTCATATTCCGGTCAGCAACCTGTACGAAGTCTTCGTGCTGTTTTGCCTCATCACGGCGCTGTTCTATCTTTACTACGAACGCAAGTACGCCACGCGCGCGCTGGGCGGCTTCGTGATGCTGGTGGTGACCTCGGCCGTCGTGTTCCTGCTCTGGTATTCGTTCACGCGCGACGCGGGACAGATCCAGCCGCTGGTGCCCGCGCTCAAGAGCTGGTGGATGAAACTGCACGTGCCCGCCAATTTCATCGGCTACGGCACGTTCTCGCTGGCGGCGATGGTGGGCTTTGCGTATCTGGTCAAGCAGCACGGCCAGACCACGTCGTGGGCCAAGCTGGCGCCGCTTTTCATCCTGGGCGTGCTGCTGTGCGCCGAGCCGATGGTGTTCCGCACCGATGGCCTGTCGGCCACCTGGATGCTGTACTTCGGCGTGGGCGCGGTGATCGTGGGCGCCATTCTGCTGGGCCGCCGCCGCATCGCGGAAGCGCTGCCCTCGCTGGAAGTGCTGGACGACATCATGTATCGCGCCATCGCGATCGGGTTCGCCTTCTTCACGGTGGCCACCATTTTGGGGGCGCTGTGGGCGGCCGACGCGTGGGGCGCTTACTGGCAGTGGGACCCCAAGGAAACCTGGGCGCTGATCGTCTGGCTGAATTACGCGGCCTGGCTGCACATGCGGCTTATCAAGGGCCTGCGTGGCGCAATGGCCGCCTACTGGGCGCTGATAGGCCTGTTGATCACGGGGTTTGCGTTCCTGGGCGTGAACATGTTCCTGTCGGGTCTGCACTCGTACGGACAGCTTTAAGCCTGAGCGTCCCCGCAAATGAACGAAGGCCCCCGCATGCAGGGGCCTTTGTCTTTTGCGATGCGCGGATTCAGGGTAGCAGCGATTCGCCGCGAAGCTGGTCCGCCAGGGTTTCGCGCTGGCGCACGACATAGTATTGGTCGCCGTCGACCATGACCTCGGCCGGGCGGCCGCGCGAGTTGTAGTTGCTGGCCATGGTCATGCCGTAGGCGCCGGCCGATTCCACCGCCAGCACGTCGCCCTGGCGAATCGTGAGCAGGCGCTGCTTGGCGAGCCAGTCGGCGCTTTCGCACACGGGGCCGACAATGTCGTATTCGGCGGGGTCGCCAGCGCGCGGGTGCAGCGGCTGCACGCCATGGAACGCGTCATAGAGCGCCGGGCGCAGCAGGTCGTTCATGGCTGCGTCGACGATGGCGAAATTGCGGGCTTCGGCGTGCTTGATGTATTGGATGGTGGTGAGCAGCACACCGGCATTGCCGACGAGCGAGCGCCCCGGTTCCAGCACCAGTTGCAGATGGCCCTGTCCGCGCGCGTTCAACCGTTCGAACACCCGGTCCAGCAGGGCGCGAGGAGAAGGCGGCGTCTCGTCCAGGTAGCGGATGCCCAGCCCGCCGCCCAGATCCAGGTGTTCGATGTGGATGCCCGCCTGTTCCAGGCCTTCGATCAGGTCCAGCAGTTTTTCGAGCGCATCGAAGTAGGGACTGATGTCGGTGAGCTGCGAGCCGATGTGGCAGTCGACGCCGACGATCCGAAGACCGGGCAACGACTGCGCGGTGCGGTAGGCCTCTAGCGCATCGCCGATGGCGATGCCGAACTTGTTTTCTTTCAGGCCGGTCGAGATGTACGGGTGCGTGCGGGCGTCGACGTCCGGGTTCACGCGCAGCGACACGGGGGCGCGCAGGCCCATGTGCGCCGCGACGTCGGACAGGCGGTGCAGTTCGTCAACCGATTCGACGTTGAAGCACTTTACGCCGGCGTGCAGGGCATCGCGCATTTCCCAGGCTTGCTTGCCTACGCCCGAAAACACGATGCGGGAGGTATCGGCGCCCGCCGCAAGTGCGCGATGCAGTTCGCCACCCGACACGATGTCAAAACCGGCGCCCAACCGCGCGAACTCGCCCAGCACAGCCAGGTTGGAGTTGGCCTTCATGCCGTAGCAGACGAGCACCGGACGCGGTCCGATGGCGCTGCAATAGGATTGCCACGCGGCTTTCAGGGCCGCGCGGGAGTAGACGTAAAGGGGCGTTCCCAACCGTTCGGCCAGATGGTCAAGCGGCACATCTTCGGCGTACAACACATTATTGCGGTACTGGAAGTAGGGATGGCCGGCCAATTCTGGCGGGGTTGGGAACGGAGGCGTCATGGGAGGGCCGGGGCAGGAGGGATCTGCGTCGGCGGCGCGGTCTGCTGCGTGCTGGCCGGCGCCTTGCCTTCAGGGGGCGGCGGCATGTAGAGCGGCCCCTTGTACCCGCAGGCCGCCACGATGCCGGTCGCCATGAGCGTGGCTACAATGCGAAGAGCCATGCGGCTATATGCCAATTGGAACACTGGGAACTCCGTAATTCTTGCAGGCTCGATTATGACCGAAACCGAATTTCTTGCGTTGATCGACCAGGTGCTGGACAGCATCGAAAGCCAGGCCGATGACTGGGCGGCTTCGCTCGACGTCGATGTCGAAACCAGCCGCAGCGGCAATGTGTTGACCATGGTTTTCGAGGACAACACCCACGTCGTGGTGAACAGCCAGGCCGCCATGCAGGAGCTGTGGGTCGCCGCGCGCAGCGGCGGCTTCCACTACCGCTTTGATGGCCAGCACTGGAACGATACCCGGGGCGGACCGCAGCTGCCGGACGCCTTGTCCCAGATCTGCTCCGCTGCCGCCGGCGTCCCCGTGACGATCCGGTTGTAAAAAAAAGGCCGGCCCAATGGGCCGGCCTTTTTGCATCAGAAGGGAATCTTCTGCGACCACGGCGTGGTGGTTTGTGTCCCCACGCCGGGCGCGACCTTGATCCGGGTTTCTTCGCTGGAACCGCTGCTCAGGCCGTTCAGGAATTCACCCAGCGTGTCGGCCTCGGGCAGTCCAAGACGGGCCACGGCCTGTCCCGGCGGAAACTCCGAGAAGTAGAACTCGCCGTTTTCGACGAGCAGGCCGTCCGGACGCGGACGCTGCTTTTCTTCCGGCACGCCCTTCAACACGTTTTGCATGTAGTCCACCCAGATCGGCATGGCGACGCCTCCGCCGGTTTCGCGCGAACCCAGCGACTTGGGCTGGTCGAAGCCCAGCCAGGCAGTCGCCGCCAGCGTCGGCGTATAGCCCGAGAACCAGGCGTCCACGGATTCGTTGGTCGTGCCCGTCTTGCCGGCGATGTCGCCGCGCTTGAGCAGCGCGCGAGCGCGGGCCGCGGTGCCGTACGTGGTGACGCCGCGCAGGATGTCGTCCATGACCCACGCGGTGCGCGGGTCGATGGCGCGGGCCGCGGCGTCGCCAGCGACAACCGGCTTGGACTGCATGATGACCTTGCCGTTGCTGTCGGTGACGCGGTCGATGAGATAAGGCGTGACGCGGTAGCCGCCGTTGGCGAACACCGAGAAGGCGCCGGCCAGTTGCAGCGGCGTGACCGAACCGGCGCCCAGCGCCAGCGGCAGCACGGCAGGCTGGCGCGCCTTGTCAAAGCCGAAGCGGGTCAGGTAGTCCTGCGCGTACTGCGGGCCGATGGCCTGCAGGATGCGGATCGACACCATGTTCTTGGACTTGTACAGCCCCTGGCGCAGCGTCAGCATCGGCTCGTACTGATTGCCGTAGTTCTTGGGGTTCCAGGCCTTTGAGCCGGTTTGCGCGGCGGTCAGTTCGAACGGCTGGTCCGAGATCTGCGTGCCCGGCGTCAGGCCGCGTTCCAGCGAGGCGGCGTAGATGAAGGGCTTGATGTTCGAACCCGGCTGGCGCCATGCCTGCGTCACGCGGTTGAAGTTTCCGCGGTAGAAATCGAAGCCGCCGACCATCGCGCGGATGGCGCCGTCCTGCGGCGACAGCGCCACAAAAGCCGCCTGCACCGACGGCATGTTGATGATTTCCCAGTTGTCGCCGAACTTGCGGATGTAGACCACCGAGCCGCGCTTGATGCGCTGCTCGGGCTTGGCCTTGTCGTTCAGCGCGCGGGCCACCACGCCCAGCACCTTCTTGTCCGTGACGGTGATGACTTCGCGCGAGCTGCGCGCCAGCTTCACTTCGGTGGGGCTGGCCGACAGCACGACCGCGGTCAGCAGGTCGCCGCTGTCCGAAAACTTGTCGAACACGCCATCCAGGAATTCATCCAGCGCGGCGGGATTGTTCTCGGTGCCGGCGGGCAGGTCGAGCTGTTCTTCCGGGCCGGGGTAGGGCGCGCGGCGCGTGTATTCCAGCACGCCTTCGCGCACGGCGCGGTAGGCGGCTTCCTGGTCCTTGGACTGCACGGTCGTGTAGATGTTGATGCCGCGCGAATAGACGTTGTCCTGGTACACGTTGTAGAGCAGCTGGCGCGCCAGCTCGGCCACGTATTCGCCATGAATGGAGTAGCCGCCAGCCGGGGTGCCTTCGGCGGACTTCATGACGATGGGCTGGGCCATCGCCTGCTTGTATTCCGGTTCGGTCAGGTAGCCCAGCGAGTGCATGCGGCCCAGCACGTAGCGCTGGCGCAGTTCGGCGCGGGGGCGGTTGGCGATGGGGTTGAAGCGCGAGGGGGCCTTGGGAATGCCGGCCAGCATGGCGGCTTCGGCCGGCGTGACTTCGGACAGGGGCTTGCCGAAATACGTGCGCGAGGCGGCCGCGAAGCCGTAGGCGCGATGGCCCAGGTAGATCTGGTTCATGTAGAGCTCGAGGATCTGATCCTTGGTGAGCTCGGATTCAATCTTGAAGGTCAGCAGCAGTTCGTAGAACTTGCGCGAATAGGTCTTTTCGGACGACAGGTAGAAGTTGCGCGCGACCTGCATCGTGATCGTGCTGGCGCCCTGCGTCTTGGACATGCTGATCAGGTTGGTCAGGCCGGCCCGCACCACGCCCATCCAGTCGATGCCGCCGTGCTGGTAGAAGCGATCGTCCTCGGCCGCCAGGACCGCCGATTTCATGACGTCCGGAATTTCGTTGAAGCGCAGCACGTTGCGGCGTTCTTCGCCGAACTCGCCGATCAGGACGCGGTCTGCGGTGTACACGCGCAGCGGCACCCGCGGGCGGTAGTCCGTCATGGCGTTCAGGTCGGGCAGGTTTGGCCACGCGAGCGCCAGCGCCATGCCCGCGAGCAGGACGCCGCACAGGAACAGGCCGGCGAAAAGGATGCCGGTTTTAACGAAGAACCGCAGTATCGGGGAGCCGCTGCTGGCGGGCTTGTCTTTCTTGGAGGAATTCTGGGGCTTGCTCATCGCGGCGATTTTACGGGTATCTCCGGACCCGCCTTATGGCGGGGGATCGGTTTCTGTAACAAAATAGTTCAGTGTGGTGCGCGGGCAACTGGCGGCAAATGTGATAATGCCGCCATGAACTTTGCCGCTAACTCATGTCCGGAGGCAGCCCCGGACCCGGAGCGCTCCGACGCAGCGCCTGAAAGCCAGCCCTGCGCCGTCGAGTGCACGGGCAAGACCGTGTCGTTGCCGCACGACCTGCCGGTATTCTTGGTCGGAATGATGGGCGCGGGCAAGACAACCATAGGCCGTAGCCTGGCGCGTGCGCTGGGTCGCGACTTTATGGATCTGGATCATGAGCTCGAGGCGCGTTGCGGCGTGCGGGTGCCGGTAATCTTCGAAATCGAGGGCGAAGCCGGTTTTCGTCGCCGAGAGTCCGCCGCACTGGAAGAGTGTACCCAACGGCGCAACATAATTCTTGCCACGGGCGGCGGCGCCATCCTGGCCGCCGAAAACCGGCAACTGTTGCACGAGCGCGGCATTGTCGTCTATCTGCGCGCCAGCGTGGACGAATTGTTCCGCCGGACCTGCCGCGACCGCAACCGGCCCCTCCTGGCCACCGCCGACCCACGTGGCACGCTCCGCGACCTCATGACCCGGCGCGAGCCCCTCTACAAGGAAGTCGCCGACCTGGTGGTGGAAACGGGGTCCATGCCCATCCACACCCTGGTCAAGGCGCTGCTGCCGCAACTGCAAGCTTTCGAGAAGCGCATATGAACGTTGTTGATGTCGAAACCCCGGGCGGAAGCTATCCGATCCACATCGGGCCCGGCCGCCTGGATTCCCTGGATCAGTGCATCCCCGCGGATGCCACCGCGATTGCCGTGGTCACCAATCCGACCGTGGCTGCCCTGTACGCGGAGCGGGCCGAAGCCGCGCTGGCGCGCACGGGCAAGCGGGTGCTGCGCATCGAGCTGCCCGACGGCGAGGTCTACAAGGACTGGCAATCGCTCAACCTGATCTTCGACGCGCTGCTGGGCAATCGCCTGGACCGGCGCTGCGTCCTGGTGGCGTTGGGCGGCGGCGTCATCGGCGACATGACGGGCTTTGCCGCGGCGGTCTACATGCGCGGCGTGCGTTTCCTGCAGGTGCCCACGACGCTGCTGGCGCAGGTCGACTCGTCGGTGGGCGGCAAGACGGCCGTGAACCACCCGCTGGGCAAGAACATGGTCGGCGCCTTCTACCAGCCGATTGCGGTCGAGATAGATACCGACGTGCTGGGCACCCTGCCGGCGCGCGAGGTCTCGGCGGGCCTGGCCGAGGTCATCAAGTACGGCCTCATTCTGGACCCGGAATTCTGGCGCTGGTGCGAAGACAACGCGCAAAAACTGCGCGCGCTCGACGCCGACGCCGTCACCTATGCGATCCGCCGCTCGTGCGAGCTGAAGGCGCAGGTGGTGGGCAAGGACGAGCGGGAATCCGGACTGCGCGCCATCCTGAACCTGGGCCACACGTTTGGCCACGCCATTGAATCGGGCCTGGGCTATGGCGCCTGGCTGCACGGCGAAGCCGTCGGCTGCGGCATGGTGCAGGCGGCCGAGCTGTCGGCCGACGTGGCGGGCTTTGATCGCGCCGACGTCGAACGCGTGCGCGCGCTGGTGCAAGCCATCGGCTGCCCGGTCGTGGCGCCCGATCTGGGCGCCGACCGCTGGCTGGATCTGATGCAGGTCGACAAAAAGACCGAAGGCGGCTCGATCCGCTACGTGCTCATGACACGCATCGGTGAAGCCATGATGCGGCCGGCCCCCGACGATGCGGTGCGCGCCGTGCTGGCCCGAACCACCCAGTAAACGCAGTCAAGGACGGTGTTGCAGATGAATGAACTGGCTTCCTATGCTTCTCACCCGTCCCGATCGCGCGGCCGGACGCATGACGAGCCGCCGCCGGAGAACCGCACGGAATTCCAGCGGGATCGCGATCGCATCGTTCATTCCAGCGCGTTCCGGCGGCTGGAGTACAAGACGCAGGTCTTCGTCAACCATGAGGGTGACCTGTTCCGAACACGTCTCACGCACAGCCTGGAAGTGGCCCAGATCGCGCGCACGCTGGCGCGCAGCATGGGACTGTCCGAAGACCTGACCGAAGCCATCTCGCTGGCGCATGACCTGGGGCATACGCCCTTCGGCCATGCCGGCCAGGACGAGCTGAACGCCTGCATGCGCGAGCTGGCGCCGGAGGCGGGCGGCTTTGAGCACAACCTGCAAAGCCTGCGCGTGGTGGACGAGCTTGAAGAGCGCTACGCCGACTTCAATGGCCTGAACCTGTGCTTCGAGACGCGCGAGGGCATTCTCAAGCATTGTTCGGTGGCCCACGCACGGATGCTGGGGGATGTCGGCGAACGGTTCCTCAACCGCACACAGCCGTCGCTGGAGGCGCAGCTTGCCAACCTGGCTGACGAGATCGCCTACAACAATCACGACATCGACGACGGCCTGCGTTCCGGGTTGATCACGCTGGATCAGCTGAAGGAAGTGTCGATCTTCGAGCGCCACCATGCGTACGTGGTGGACCGCTATCCCGGTCTGGCGCCGCGGCGCGCGGTCGCTGAAACGATACGCCGCATGATCAATACGCTGATCGTCGACCTGACCCACACGTCGCTTGCGCGCATCCGCGACGCGGCGCCGGCCAGCGCGGACGACGTGCGACGCTCGCCGCCGCTGGCGGGGTTTTCCGACGAAATCCGCCGCGAAGCCGACACGCTGAAGAAATTTCTGTTCGACAACCTGTACCGCCACTATCGCGTGCTGCGCATGACGCGCAAGGCGCGGGGCATCGTGCGCGAGCTGTTTGCGGCGTTCCTGGACGATCCGCGTCTGCTGCCGCCCGATTACCGCCGCGCGCAGTTCAACGAACAGGCGCGCGCCATTTCCGACTACATCGCCGGCATGACCGACCGCTACGCGATCCGCGAACACAAGCGGCTGTTCGACATGGCGTAGCAGCCGCCGATGTTCTTGGGCGGGTAACCGTCAGCGCTGCTTGCGGTAGGGCTCGTCGGCCTCGACGAAGGTTGCTTCGGCCAGCGCGTCCCGCGTCCATTCCTGCATAGCTGGCAGCGCCAGCACGGCGTCCATGTAGTCGCGCACCGGACCTTCCGCAGCGATGTCGTAGGTCTTGAAACGCGAGACCACCGGCGCAAAGAAGGCGTCGGCAATCGAGAACCCGCCAAACAGGAACGGGCCGCCCTGGCCGAACTGCGCACGCGTTTCCCGCCAGATGGCTTGCACGCGCGCGACGTCCGCGAGCGCCGCTTCGGGGAAGTCGATGCCGGGCAAATCGGCTTCGACATTCATCGGCATGGCTTGGCGCAGGGCGCCGAATCCGCTGTGCATCTGCGCGGCCAGCGAGCGCGCCCGCGCGCGGGCCTTCGCGTCTTTCGGCCACAGGGCGGCCTCCGGGTGATGCTCAGCGGCATACTCGCAAATGGCCAGCGAATCCCACACGGCAAAATCGCCGTCCAGCAGCACAGGCACCAGGCCGGCGGGCGACACGGCGGCCAGGCGCGTTGAAAACGCCTCGGTGAACAGGCCGACCTTCTGCTCCGTGAACGCGACGCCCGCGGCGCGCAGCGCGATCCACGGACGCATGGACCAGGACGAGTAGTTCTTGTTGCCGATGATCAGGGTGTACATGCTGGCTTTCCCATTGGATGGAGTGGGGGTGTTCAGTCGCCCGGCCTGCGGCGCAAAAGCTTGCCCAGATACTGGCCGGTGTGGCTGGCCTCTGTTGCCGCCACGATTTCCGGCGTGCCTTGCGCCACGACCCTGCCGCCGCCGTCGCCGCCTTCGGGACCCATGTCGATAAGCCAGTCGGCCGTCTTGATGACGTCCAGGTTGTGCTCGATGATGAGCACCGTGTTGCCGGCGTCCACCAGCTGATTGAGCACCTGCAGCAGCAGTTCGATGTCGCGGAAATGCAGGCCCGTCGTCGGCTCGTCCAGGATGTACAGCGTGCGGCCGGTACTGCGGCGCGATAGCTCTTGCGAGAGCTTCACGCGCTGCGCCTCGCCGCCGGACAGGGTGGTCGCGCTTTGCCCCAGGCGGATGTAAGACAGACCCACGTCGATCAGCGTATGCAGCTTGCGCGAGATGGCTGGCACGGACTCGAAGTATTCGAGCGCCTGCTCGACGGTCAGGTCCAGCACCTCGCTGATGTTGCGGCCGCGGTAGCGGATCTCGAGGGTTTCCCGGTTGTAGCGCTTGCCGTGACAGACGTCGCAAGGCACGTACATATCCGGCAGGAAGTGCATCTCGACCTTGACCACGCCGTCGCCCTGGCAGGCTTCGCAGCGGCCGCCCTTCACGTTGAAGCTGAACCGTCCCGGGTCGTAGCCGCGCGTGCGCGCTTCCGGCACGCCGGCGAAGAGTTCGCGGATGGGCGTGAACAGTCCCGTGTACGTGGCGGGATTGCTGCGCGGCGTGCGCCCGATGGGGCTTTGGTCCACGCTGATGATCTTGTCGAAGTTCTCCAGCCCCTGCATCGACACGTAGGGGGCGGGCTCGCTCTGCGCGTGATGCAGCTGGCGCGATACGGCCACCGCCAGCGTGTCGTTGATGAGCGTGGACTTGCCCGAACCGGACACGCCGGTCACGCAGACGAGCCGGCCGGCGGGCACGTGCAGGTCGACGTTCTTGAGGTTGTTGCCGGTGGCGCCGGTGAGCGTCAGCCAAGGCAGCTCGTCGTCGACGGGGCGGCGCTTGGGGATGGCGATGGCGCGGGCGCCGCTCAGGTACTGGCCGGTCAGCGAATTGGGATCGCGCTGCACGGTCTCGGGGTCGCCCTGGGCGACGACTTCGCCGCCGTGCTCGCCGGCGCCAGGGCCCATGTCCACAACCCAATCGGCCATGCGGATCATGTCCTCGTCGTGCTCGACGACGATGACGCTGTTGCCGAGATCGCGCAGGTGCTGCAGCGTGCCGATCAGGCGGTCGTTGTCGCGCTGGTGCAGGCCGATGGAGGGCTCGTCCAGCACGTACATCACGCC
>NZ_DAMCTG010000038.1:0-21740 GCF_032113835.1 Achromobacter sp.
CGATCAAGAAGGTGCTGCGTTCGATGCCGCGCACCTGCTTTCCATACATGTTCTTCTGCTTGATGACGCCGAACAGATTGCAGACGGTTTCGTCGGCGTCGGAGATGAGAGGGAAAGGAAGCTCGTACTTGGCCTTGAAATTCTCGTGCGATTTCAGCGAGTCGCGCGAGATGCCGATCACGATCGCGCTGGCCGACAGGAAGTCGCCGTGCAGATCGCGGAAATCCTGGCTTTCGGTGGTGCAGCCGGGCGTGTTGTCCTTGGGGTAGAAATACAGGATCACCGCCCGCCCCTGGCACTGTTCAAGGCTGATGGGGCCTATCGTGCTTTCGGCGGTGAACAGCGGGGCGGGTTTGCCTATGCTCGGCGTCATTGACTGGATGCTCCATTGGGCGGGATGAGGGCGACGACCACGCGCCGTCCCTCAGCCATCAGGATGTTGTAGGTGCGCGAGGCGGCGTGGGTATCCATCGTTTCCACGCCAATGCCGACGGCCAAAAGGGGACGTAATACTTCGGGGCGCAGGAACTGTTGCTTGCCGCCGGTGCCCACCAGCAGGACTTCGGGCGCGTTGGCCGGCCGGCTGGGCGCGGCTTCCGGGGCATCCAGAAAATCCAGGGGGTTGCGGGCGGGCTCGGACAATCCGGCTGCCTGAAGCAAGAGGGAGGAGGTAATGTCGGCCGGCGACTCAACGGGCCAGATGGTCACTTCGCCTTCGGGGCCAAAAGCGACCGAGGAGGAAAAACGTACCTGGTTGACCTCGATATAACCATCACCGTAAGCGGTGACAGTGTTAAGAGCGGCCGTCGCAGGATCGGTATGCAGCTTCAATAAAAACTCCGGCTATACGTGCTTGATAATAGCGCATCGGACACGGCGCATGTTGCAACGTATCCACGAGGGAAAAGGGCTTTTTTTTCCCATTTGCCCCTCAGGCGTCGTTGCGCTAGATTACAGGGTTTTGCTGCGCTGCAATCGTGTGCTGGCGCGGCTCTAAGCCCCCTTTCCCCTTCGCGCGACCGCGCCCTGGTCTTTTTGCCTTTTCGCCCCTAAGGATTCCCATCATGAGGAAGTTCTCTCGCATTGAGCGTTTGCCCCCGTACGTTTTCAACATTACCGGCGAGCTCAAGATGGCGGCGCGTCGGCGCGGCGAAGACATCATCGACATGTCGATGGGCAATCCGGACGGGGCGACACCCAAGCACATCGTCGACAAGATGGTGGAGGCGACCAGCCGTCCCACCACCCACGGCTATTCGGTGTCCAAGGGCATCCCGCGTCTGCGCAAGGCGATCTGTGACTGGTACCAGCGCCGCTACGCGGTCGAGTTCGACCCCGACTCCGAAGCCATCGTCACCATTGGCTCCAAGGAAGGCCTGGCCCACCTGATGCTGGCCACGCTGGACCGCGGCGACACCGTGCTGGTGCCCAATCCCAGCTACCCGATCCACATCTACGGCGCCGTCATTGCCGGCGCCAACATCCGTTCCGTGCGCATGACGCCGGGCGTGGACTTCTTCGAGGAACTGGAGCGCGCCGTGCGCGAATCCATCCCGAAGCCCAAGATGATGGTGCTGGGCTTTCCCAGCAACCCGACCGCCCAGTGCGTCGACCTGTCGTTCTTCGAGCGCGTGGTCGCGTTGGCCAAGGAACACGACATCCTCGTGGTGCATGACCTGGCCTACGCCGACATCACGTTCGACGGCTACGTGGCCCCGTCCATCATGCAGGTGCCCGGCGCGCGCGACGTCGCCGTCGAGTTCTTCACGATGAGCAAGAGCTACAACATGGCGGGCTGGCGCATCGGCTACATGGTCGGCAACCGCGAGCTCGTGAACGCGCTCGCGCGCATCAAGAGCTATCACGACTACGGTACGTTCACGCCGATCCAGGTGGCGTCCATCGCCGCGCTGGACGGTCCGCAGGACTGCGTGAACGAAATCGTGGCGCAGTATCAAAGCCGCCGCGACGTGCTCGTGCGCGGCCTGCATGAAGCAGGTTGGAATGTGGAAATTCCCAAGGCGTCCATGTACATCTGGGCGCAGATCCCCGAACCCTACCGGGCGATGGGCTCTTTGGAATTTGCCAAGCGTGTCCTGTCGGATGCGAAAGTGGCCGTGTCCCCCGGGATCGGCTTCGGCGAGTATGGCGACGAATACGTACGCTTCGCTCTTATCGAAAACGAGCAGCGCACCCGCCAGGCGGTGCGTGGCATCAAAGATATGTTCCGCAAGGACGGTCTGCTGAAATGACGGCAGTCCACTTCCGCAGCGCACAGGATTATGGAGAAGTGAAATGAATTCCCCTCAACGCCCGCCCGCAGAGGGCGGCGCGATGAACCCCATGAAAGTGGGCCTGCTTGGTCTTGGCGTGGTTGGCGGCGGCACATGGACCGTGCTGTCCCGCAACGCCGAGGAAATCGCGCGTCGCGCCGGCCGTCGCATTGAAGTCGTCCGCGCCGCCGTGCGCGATGTGGAAAAGGCGCGCGCCCGCGTGGGCGATTCCATTCTGGTCGACACCGATGTGCGTGCGCTGGTGCGCGATCCCGAAATTGACATCGTCGTCGAGCTGATCGGCGGCGACACGCTGGCCCGCGAGCTGGTGCTGGAAGCCATCGCCAACGGCAAGCATGTGGTCACGGCCAACAAGGCGCTGCTGGCCAAGCATGGCAACGAGATCTTCGCCGCCGCGTCCGAACGCGGCGTGATGGTGAACTTCGAAGCCGCCGTCGCCGGCGGCATTCCCATCATCAAGGCGATCCGCGAAGGCCTCACCGCCAACCGCATCCAGTGGGTGGCCGGCATCATCAACGGCACCACCAATTTCATCCTGTCCGAAATGCGCTCGCGCGGCCTGCCCTTTGCCGACGTGCTGGCCGAAGCCCAGCGCCTGGGCTACGCCGAAGCCGACCCGACGTTCGACGTGGAAGGCGTGGACGCCGCGCACAAGCTGACGCTGCTGGCCTCGCTGGCATTCGGCGTGCCGGTGCAGTTCGACCGCGCCCACATCGAAGGCATCTCGCAACTGGCCGCCGAAGACATCGAGCACGCCGAACGCCTGGGTTATCGCATCAAGCTGCTGGGTATCACCAAGCGCCGTCCCGACGGCATCGAGCTGCGCGTGCATCCGGCGCTGGTGCCGTCCGAGCGACTGCTGGCCAATGTCGAAGGCGCGATGAACGCGGTGCTGGTCAAGGGCGACGCCGTCGGCCCCACGCTGTACTACGGGCAGGGCGCGGGCGAAGAGCCCACCGCCTCGGCCGTCGTGGCGGATCTGGTCGACGTGACGCGCCTGCACACCGCCGATCCGGGCAACCGCGTGCCGCATCTGGCCTTCCAGCCGGACGCCATGTCGGACACGCCCATCCTGCCGATCGAGCAGGTCAGCACGTCCTACTATCTGCGCCTGCGCGTTGACGATCAGCCGGGCGTGCTGGCGGACATCGCCCGCATCCTGGCCGACCGCGGCATTTCCATCGGTTCGATGATCCAGCAGCCGTCGCACATCGGTGGCGCCGACATCATCTTCCTCACGCATGAGGCCGTGGAAGGCAACGTCAACCAAGCCATCGAGCGCATCGAATCGCTGCCCTTCGTGCGGTCCAAGGTCACGCGCCTGCGCGTGGAGAACCTGACCTGATGAAGCCTGGCTCCCTCGCAAGGGAGCCAGGCCCATCGTGGAGCCATTGACATGAAATACATCTCTACGCGCGGCGGCATGGCCGCGCTGGAATTCTCCGACATCCTGCTTGAAGGCCTGGCGCCCGATGGCGGGCTGGCCGTGCCGCAGACGCTGCCCCAGGTCTCCGCTGAAACGCTGGGATCCTGGCGTGGCCTGCCATATGCCGACCTGGCCTTCGAAGTGCTGTCGCTGTTCGCTACGGACATTCCCGCGGACGACCTGCGCCGCCTGACCCGCGCCGCCTACACGTCGCAGATCTTCAGCAGCGAGGACATCGTTCCGTTGCGTCCGCTCGACGGCGGGCTGTCGTTGCTGGGTCTGTCGGAAGGTCCGACGCTGGCGTTCAAGGACATGGCCATGCAGTTCCTCGGCCAGGTCTTCGAATACGTGCTGGAAAAGCGCGGCACCACGTTGAACATCGTGGGCGCCACCTCAGGCGACACGGGCTCGGCGGCGGAATACGCGCTTCGCGGCAAGAAGGGCGTTGCGGTGTTCATGTTGTCGCCGCATGGCCGCATGAGCGCCTTCCAGCGGGCGCAGATGTACTCACTGCAGGACGAGAACATCCACAACATCGCCGTGCGCGGCGTGTTCGACCAGGCGCAGGACATCGTCAAGTCGCTGGCCGGCGACCTGGACTTCAAGAACCGGTATCGTCTTGGCGCCGTGAACTCGATCAACTGGGCACGCATTGCCGCCCAGGTCGTTTACTACTTCCATGGCTGGCTGCGCGCCACCGAACGCGCCGGACAGGAAGTGTCGTTTGCCGTGCCGTCGGGCAACTTCGGCAACATCCTGTCGGGCCACATCGCGCGCCGCATGGGCCTGCCGATACGTCGCCTCGTGCTGGCCACGAACGAAAACAACGTGCTGGAAGAATTCTTCCGCACCGGCGTCTATCGTCCGCGTCCCGCTGAACAGACCTACGCCACGTCCAGCCCGTCGATGGATATCTCGCGCGCCTCCAATTTCGAGCGCTTCGTGTTCGATCTGGTGGGCCGCGATACCGACCGCGTGAAGGCGCTGTGGACTGCGCTGCCGCGCGATGGCGCGTTCGACCTGTCCGACATGAAGGACCAGTTCGAGTCGCAGTATGGCTTCGTGTCGGGCGCCAGCTCGCATGTGGACCGTCTGGCGACGATTCGCGCCTTGTATGACGCCACCGGCGTGCTGGTCGACCCGCACACCGCTGACGGCGTGAAGGTCGCGCGCGAATTCGTCGAACCGGGCATCCCCATGCTCGTGCTGGAAACCGCGCTGCCGGCCAAGTTCTCCGAGACCATCGAGGAAGCGCTCGGCCGTCCTGCCACGCCGCCCGGCAACCTTGCCGATCTGGAATCGCTGCCGCAACGCGTCGAAGTCATGGACTGCGACGAAGCATCCGTACGCCGTTTCATCGAGGCGCACGCCAAGGTGTAAGCACGCTTGCCGCTTGTATACGGTTGCAACCCCTCTCAGTCGCACGCTGAGAGGGGTTTTTCATTATTGGGGCCGGGTCCGATTACGTTCTTAAGCATTTTGCCCACAACCCGACACGATTTTGGGGGGCGATTGGGCTAGAGTGAAATCACTATTCAACACTCGGAGAACACGACCATGAACCTGAAGACCATGACGTTGGCCCTGGTGATGACCGGCGTTGGAGTACTGGCCGGATGCTCGTCGCCCTCGGTTATCAACCAACGCGACGGATCTTCGACCGTAGCGCCCGACGAGCCCGAATACGACAAGAAGTCGGGCATGTATGAATACGAACAGAACGGCAAGAAGGTTCAGATCAACAAGGACGACGTGAAGTCGATCGAAGAGGTCAAGTAAGCAAGCCTGACCCTCTGCACCAAGCAAAAGCCCCGGCTGTCATGGCCGGGGCTTTTGTTTTGCTGCGGAACGAATGGGCGCGGTTTACTTGCCCGCGTCCTCGGCGTGGTAACGGCCCACCCGTTCGACTTCGTTCTTGGAGCCCAGGATCACGCTCACGCGCTGGTGCAGCTTTTCAGGCTGGATGTCCATGATGCGCTGGGTGCCGTTGATGGCCGCGCCGCCCGCCTGTTCGATCAGGAAGCTCATGGGATTGGCTTCGTACATCAGGCGCAGCTTGCCGGCCTTGCCGGGCTCGCGCGCGTCCCACGGGTACATGAAGATGCCGCCGCGGGTGAGAATGCGATGCACGTCCGCCACCATCGAGGCGATCCAGCGCATGTTGAAATCCTTGCCCAACGGGCCGGTGGAGCCGGCCAGGCAGTCGTCGATGTAGCGCTTGACCGGCGGGGCCCAGTGCCGCATGTTCGACATGTTGATGGCGAATTCCTTCGTGTCTTCCGGCACGCGGATGTTCTCGTGCGTCAGCACCCACGAACCCATTTCGCGATCCAGCGTGAAGCCCACGACGCCGTTGCCGATGGTCAGCACCAGCATCGTCTGCGGGCCGTAGACGGCATAGCCGGCCACCACCTGCTTGTTGCCCGGCTGCAGGAAGTCGTCTTCGCAGACGGGGGCGCCCGACACGTCGTGCGGCGCGTGCAGCACCGAGAAGATGGTGCCGATGGAGACGTTCACGTCGATGTTCGACGAGCCATCCAGGGGATCGAACAGCAGCAGGTATTCGCCCTTGGGGTAGCGGTTCGGGATCAGATGGATGGTTTCCATCTCTTCCGAGGCCATGGCCGCCAGGTGGCCGCCCCATTCGTTGGCTTCGAGCAGGATCTCGTTGGACAGCACATCCAGCTTTTTCTGCACTTCGCCCTGGACGTTCTCGCTTTCCAGGCTGCCGAGGACGCCGCCCAGCGCGCCCTTGCTGACCGCATGGCTGATGGCCTTGCAGGCGCGTGCCACCACTTCGATCAGCAGCCGGACTTCCGGCGCCAGGGCTTGGGCGGAGCGCTGTTGCTCCACCAGGTATTGAGTCAGTGTTTTACGTTTCAAAAGGATCTCCCTATGCGGCGAATTCTAAAGCCTTGGATACGATTTCCTGCACGTTGCGCGACAGGCCGTCATGCTGGCGCACTTTTTCAAGTGCGGCCTGCATGGGCGCGCGCAGCGCGGGGACGAAGCGCGACCAGTTGTCCAGCGCACGCGCCAGGCGCGCGGCGATTTCCGGGTTCAGCGCGTCCAGCGCCAGCACCTGCTCGGCCCAGAAGGCATAGCCCGATCCGTCCGGATGGTGCATGCCGCGGGCATTGTTGAGGCAGAACTGGAAAATCAGCGCGCGGGCGCGGTTGGGGTTGCGCAGCGTGAAGGCAGGGTGCTTCATCAGCTCGCGGGCCGTCTGCACGGTTGTCGAGCGGGCAGCCGCCTGCAACGCGAACCACTTGTCCACCACCAGCGGGTTTTCGCTCCACTTCGTGTAGAAAGCGGCCAGCGCCTGCTGCGGGAAGTCGCCTTGTCCGAAGTTGATCAGGGCAGTCAGCGCGGCCATGCTGTCGGTCATGTTGCCCGCGGTGGCGTACTGCTGTTCGGCCAGGCGCTGGGCCTCGGGCTCGCCCGCCGCCATCAGGTGGCTGAGCGCCAGATTCTTCAGGGCGCGCATGCCGGCGGGAATCGGAGCGGGGCTGTACTCGCCCGGCGTCTGGTTCTCGTCGAAGGCTTGGCGGAATTCGGCCTGCAGTTGACGGCCCAGTTCGGCGCGCAGGAAGTCGCGCGCCACGGCCAGTGCAGGCGGATCCACCTGCTGCATGCGCTCGGCCAGCGTCTTTTCCGACGGCAGCGCCAGGGCGCGCGCACGGTAGGCGGCATCCAGCGCGGGATCGGTGAGCAACGCGCGCCAGGCGTCGATGAAGGCCGTGTCTGCGTGCAGCGTATGGCCCGCCTGGCGGGCGTCGGCCAGCGCCAGGATCTGGCGGGTGGCCAGTTCCTGGCCGGCTTCCCAGCGCGCGAACGGATTGCCGTCGTGTGCGGACAGCAGCGCCAATTCCTCGTTGGACCAGTCGTAGTCCACGATGACCGGCGCGGAGAAGTCGCGAAGCAGCGAGGGCACCGGCCGTTCGGCGATATCCTCGAACACCCATTGCTGGCTTTGCGTCGTCAGCTCCAGCAGCGCGGTGTCCACGATGGCGCCGTCATGGCGCAGCGGCAGCGCGTTGCCTTCGCGGTCCAGCAGGCCGATCGCAAAGGGAATGTGGAAGGGCGCCTTCACGTAGTCCGGGCCGGCCTTCTTTTCGACGCCGACGGGCGGGCAGGACTGGGTGAGCGTCACAGTGCAGCGGCGCGCGGCGGCATCGTGATCAAGCCTGACCGTGACCCGCGGCGTGCCGGCCTGCCGGTACCAGCGGCGAAACACCGACAGGTCGCGGCCGGGATGCTGCTTGACGTAAACCGATTCCATGGCTGCGACGAAATCGTCACACGTGACGGCCTGGCCGTCGTGGCGACGGAAGTATTCGTCCATGCCCGCGCGGAAACCGGCCTCGCCCAGCAGCGTGTGCTGCATGCGGATGACCTCGGCGCCTTTCTCGTACACGGTGGCGGTGTAGAAGTTGCCGATCTCCTGGTAGCTTTCCGGACGGATCGGATGGGCCATCGGGCCGGCGTCTTCGGGGAACTGGGCGGCGCGCAGCGCCACGACGTCGTCGATGCGTTTGACGGCCCGCGCGCTGGCCGCGGCTGCGGCGTCCATGTCGCGCGCCATCATGTCGGCACTGAATTCCTGGTCGCGGAAAACCGTCAGGCCTTCCTTCAGGCTCAACTGAAACCAGTCGCGGCAGGTGACGCGGTTGCCGGTCCAGTTATGGAAGTACTCATGCCCGATGACCGATTCGATACCTTCGTAGTTCGCGTCGGTGGCCGTCTGCGGATCGGCCAGCACGTAGGCCGCGTTGAAGATATTCAGACCTTTGTTTTCCATGGCTCCCATATTGAAGTCATGGACGGCGACGATCATGAAACGGTCGAGGTCCAGTTCGAGTCCGAAGCGGCTCTCGTCCCAGCGCAGCGAACGCACCAGCGAATCCAACGCCCATTCGGTTTTCGTTTCTGAGCCGGGGTCGCTGTAGACCTGCAGCAGCACATCGCGGCCGCTGACCGTTTTGACCGTGGTTTCGCGATGAGTGAGGTTGCCCGCCACCAATGCAAACAGATAGCAGGGCTTGGGGAACGGATCTTCCCATTCGACCTCGTTGCGGCCGTCGGGCAACTGGCGCGAGGCGATCAGGTTGCCATTGGACAGCAGCACGGGATACTCGGGCTTCGCACGCAGCGTCACGCGATAGCGCGACATGACGTCGGGTCGGTCGGCGAACCAGGTAATGCGCCGGAATCCTTCGGCCTCGCATTGCGTGAAGAAATTGCCGCCCGACACATACAAACCCATCAGTGTGGAATTGGCGGACGGCTTGCAGCGGCTGACAATTTCAACCGTGGCGTCGGCGGGCAGGCCACGCAGCGTGAGCGTGTGTTCGGACAACTGGTAGCTGGCGGCGGGCAGCGGCTCGCCATTCACGCCTACCGACACGAGTTCCAACTCTTCTCCGTCCAGGATCAGGGCGGCGTCGGCGCTGGCTTCAGGCCTGCGCTGCACGTGCATGGTGCAGCGCACTTCGGTCGCGTCGGGCGCGAGGTCGAAGGCGAGGGCGACTTCGGGAATTTCGTAGGGGTAGGGCTGGTAATCCTTGCGGTAAACGGTAACGGGCGTGTCGGTGCGCATGGGATTTGCAGTCCTGTATGAACAAGAAGGCTATTGTAGTGGCTGGCCAGGGAGCGGAACCTTGGGCTTACGGGCTAGCCTGAAAACTTTTGGCAAGCGCTTATGTCAAAGCTCGTTATGATGGCGCCGTCGCGCGCAGAGGAGTCGCAAATGTCCAGGTCGTCTTGGTTCAGCAGTCTAGGCCGGTGGGCCGGCATATTTGCCGTGCTGGGGGCGATGACGTTGACGGGCTGCGCCGCGCCGACGGTCTCGGCACGCGTGACGTCGTTTCAGCAATGGCCGGCGGCTGTCGAAGGCCAGACCTATCAGTTTGTTCCTGCCGACCCGTCGCAAATCAATAATCTGGAATATCAGTCCTTCCAGGACATGGTGCGCGCAGGCATTGGCGCCACGGGCCTGGTTGAGGCGCGACCCGGCGTGAAGGGCCGCTTCGAGGTGTCGTTCCGCTATGGCACCACGCAGACGCAGGTGATGGTGCGCCGTCCGTACGATCCGTATTTCTATGGCGGCTACGGCGGTTTCTATGGGCCGGGACCTTGGGGCATGGGTGCAGGATTCTGGGGGCCGGACTGGGTGGATGTTCCCATGGTGGTCCAGCGCAATTCCCTGTCGCTCTTCATACGTGATACCCAGCAAGGCGGCGCCGAGGTTTACCGTTCGACCGCCTTCATACTGAGCGAGCGAGACGATTTGATTCGCACCATGCCCTATCTGGTGCGTGCAATATTCGACAACTTCCCGGGCAATAATGGCGCGGAACGCGAGATTCAATTCCCCGCGCGTTGAGCCAGGAGGGCGCCCCGTGCGCCTGCCTAAAATAAAAGCGGCGCACCATGATGGTGCGCCGCTTTTATTTCTTACTGAGGAATAGGTTTTATTCCTTGATAAGAAAACTCTCGCGGGTGGCGCCGCCGGCTTCTTCGGCCGCGAGCCAGCGCGGCGCCTTGCCGCGACCGCTCCAGGTTTCTCCGGTTTGCGGGTGGCGGTACTTGGGCGCCACTGCGCGCTTCGCGGCGCCGCCTGCGCGGGCGGGGGCGCTTGCCTTGCGGCGGCCACCCGTTGCAGCGCGGGCAGGCTTGCCGGCGCCATACGCGGCGATGATTTCTTCGGGCGTAATGTCGTACTCGCGCATCGACGTGATGATGGACGTGATCACCGGCTTGCGGCGCTTCGTCTGGAGGACTTCCGCCTTCTTTTGGAGCTTGTTGATTTCCTTTTCGATCTTTGCTTGCAGAGCTGCGTAGGTTTCTCGGGCCATGGTTTATTCCTGATTATGGAACTGCTTTAATCGCCGGCGAAGTTATGTTTATTTGTTGTGCTTCGCATAATACAGAATTTAAGTCGAAGTATCGCGATTCTCAGACTAATTACTTTGTATCAAAAGGGCGGGAAGGCTTATCGCCTGCGGGTCACCGCAATTTTCACGACATAGGAAGCAATATCTTAAATTTGGGACAAACTGAAACAAGCGACCGCTTGGTTTACGGGTTTAGCGGGAATTCGCCGATTGTCGGACAACCGCGAGAACGGCTCTGGGCCTGGCGAAATCGGGAGCGTGCAAGGTGCGGTGGGAACTATCGGCGCGCTTTTAGCGTCAATATCCGCACGCTCCATGCGTGCTGAATTTGTCGCAAACACACGCGTTATACATTATGGCTTTGTGACCCCCCTGCGGTGGTATACCCCCAAACCAACGGGGGTTCCGTCCCCCAGATTTCATTTTGTTGTCAGGTCGTACGACGACTTAAAAAGCGCTCTGGCAGGCAAGCCAACCCGGGCGCAATTGCTTAACTTGATACCCAGTATGCCGCCCCCAACTGTTTGGGCGAGATAATGCGAGACCATTTTGTCTCGCATGCAGTGCCACATTTGCCACTGCGGCGAACCGCGACTTTTGGCGTTCGCCGCGACGCCGGGCCCGTGTCGGCGGTACGATACGGTCTTGAGCGCCATGACGCGCGTGCGCGGCCCTGGTGCCGTTCTTGAACTGAGCCTATGAAAATCATCGATCCCGCCATTGCTTCCCTGGCCACCGCCAAATCCCTTCTGCTCGACCCCTGGGGTCTGACCGAAGCGGACATGGCGCGGGCACTGGGTGAAATCTTCACCCACAAGGTCGATTACGCCGACCTGTACTTCCAGTACACGCGCAGCGAAGGCTGGAGTCTTGAAGAAGGGATTGTGAAGACGGGCAGTTTCTCCATCAGCCAGGGCGTGGGGGTGCGGGCCGTCAGTGGTGAAAAGACCGCTTTCGCCTATTCGGATTCCCTGTCGCCCGAGGCGCTGCTGTCGTCGGCGCATGCCGTGCGGGGCATCGCGCGCCGCGGCGCGGGCAAGGTCAAGGTCGCCGCCCATGTTGAGGCCGAGATCGGCCGCAGCCTATATGCGGACATCGACCCTGTCGCCAGCCTGAGCGCGCCTGAAAAGGTCGCGCTACTCGAGCGCATCGAGCGCATGGCGCGGGCGCGCGATCCCCATGTGATCCAGGTCATGGCCGGCCTGGGCGCCGAATATGACGTGGTGCTGGTCGCAGGCAGCGATGGCCGCCTGGCCGCCGACGTGCGTCCGCTGGTGCGCCTGTCGCTTACCGTGATTGCGGAACGCAATGGCCGCCGCGAAATGGGTCATGCGGGCGGCGGCGGCCGGCTGGGTCTGGCCTACTTCACCGACGAGATGCTGCAGGGCTATGTCGAGCGCGCGGTGCACGAAGCCATGGTCAACCTCGAGGCCCGTCCGGCGCCGGCCGGCGAAATGACGGTTGTTCTGGGCTCGGGCTGGCCCGGCATCCTGCTGCACGAAGCGGTCGGTCACGGCCTGGAAGGCGACTTCAACCGCAAGGGCTCCAGCGTGTTCTCCGGCCGCGTCGGCGAGCGCGTGGCATCCAAGGGCGTCACCGTGATCGACGACGGCACGATTCCCGACCGCCGCGGCTCGCTCAACATCGACGACGAGGGCAATGCCACCCAGCGCAATGTGCTGATCGAAGACGGCATTCTGCGCGGCTACATGCAGGACACCCTGAACGCCCGCCTGATGAAGACCGCCGCCACTGGCAACGGCCGCCGTGAGTCCTTCGCGCATCTGCCCATGCCGCGCATGACCAACACGTACATGCTGGCCGGCGACAAGCCCGCCGACGAGATCGTGGCCTCGGTCAAGCGTGGCCTGTATGCCGTCAACTTCGGCGGCGGCCAGGTCGACATCACCAACGGCAAATTCGTGTTCTCGGCCTCCGAGGCCTACATGATCGAGGACGGCAAGGTCACGTATCCGGTCAAGGGCGCCACGCTCATCGGCAACGGCCCGGACGCCATGAACCGCGTCACCATGATCGGCAACGACCTGCAGCTCGATTCCGGCGTGGGCACCTGCGGCAAGGACGGCCAGAGCGTGCCTGTCGGCGTGGGCATGCCCACGGTCCGCATGGAAGGCCTGACGGTCGGCGGCACGGCCTGACGCAATAAATGGGGGCGGCACGCGGCAAAATCTGGCGTGACGCCCTCAAAAAACTGTGCTAGAGTCGGTCCCCATGAAATTCGCGTCCCCCGCCTTTTATTTTTATTTTTTTGGTTTTCTGAAGCCGCTGGCGGAGGAAGGGACGCGCTCAATCTGAAGTTTGGACAGAATCCCCCCAAAAAAGCCGCCAGCAAATCTGGCGGCTTTTTTTATGCCGCCGTGGCGGGCAACCCAGGAGCAGTACCGTGTCGCACAACACCGATGACCTTCGTATTCGAGAAATCAAGGAACTGAATCCGCCCTCGCACGTGATGCGCGAGTTCGCGTGCACCAAGGAGGCGTCCGAGACCGTCTTCGCCGCGCGGCAAGGCATGCACCGCATCCTGCACGGCATGGACGATCGCATGATCGTCGTGATCGGTCCGTGTTCCATCCACGACACGCGGGCCGCCATCGAATACGCCAAGCGCTTGAAGCCCGTGCGCGACCGCCTGAGCGCGGACCTGGAAATCGTGATGCGCGTGTACTTCGAGAAGCCGCGCACGACCGTGGGCTGGAAAGGCCTGATCAACGATCCCGACCTGGACGGCAGTTTCGACATCAACAAGGGCGTGCGCGTGGCCCGCGAACTGCTGCTGGACATCAACAGCATGGGCCTGCCGGCGGGATGCGAATTCCTGGACATGATTACGCCGCAGTACATCGCGGATCTGGTCTCCTGGGGGGCGATCGGGGCGCGCACGACGGAGAGCCAGGTGCACCGCGAGCTGGCGTCGGGTCTCTCGTGTCCGGTGGGATTCAAGAATGGCACGGACGGCAACGTGAAAATCGCCGTCGATGCGATCAAGGCGGCCTCGCAGCCGCACCATTTCCTGTCGGTGACCAAGGGCGGCCATTCGGCCATCGTGTCCACGGCGGGCAACGAGGACTGCCACGTCATCCTGCGCGGCGGCAAGACGCCGAATTACGACGCGGCCAGCGTGGACGCCGCCTGCCAGGACGTGTCCAAGGCCGGTCTCGCGCAGCGCATCATGGTCGACGCCAGCCACGCCAACAGCAGCAAGAAGCCGGAGAACCAGCCGCTCGTCGTCGAAGACGTGGCGCGCCAGATGGAAGCCGGCGATGCGCGCCTGGTCGGCGTCATGGTCGAAAGCCATCTGCTGGGCGGCCGCCAGGACATGGTGCCGGGCCAGCCGCTGGTGTACGGCCAGAGCATCACCGACGGCTGCATCGACTGGGATGCGTCGGTGGCCGTGCTGGAGCGCCTGGCGCAAGCCGTGCGCGAACGCCGCCGCGTTGCGCTGACCTCTGGCAAGTAATTCGGGCGGCACGAGATTCCGGAAAGTGAGGGGATGCGCCGCGCACCGTCAGCCTGGGGCGGTGTGCGGCGCAGCACGCGAGGCGGCGTAGAATATTCGGATTATCGAACCCGGAAAACCACGAGATCATGAACGCTCCCTTGCACGCCGAATCGTTGCGCCGCGCGGTACCGGCCGCCTGTCTGGATGCGCTGCGCGCGCACTTTGGCGACCGCCTGTCGGAATCGGCCGCCGTTCGCGAGCATCACGGCCGCGACGAATCGCCTTACCCTGCCATGCTGCCCGACGCCGTGGTCTTCGCGCACTCGACGGAAGATGTCGCATTCGTCGCCAAGGTGTGCAACGAGCACCGCGTTCCCTTGATCCCGTACGGCGCTGGCTCGTCGCTCGAAGGCCACATTCTTGCGATCCAGGGCGGCATCAGCCTGGACCTGTCGCAGATGAACAAGGTCCTTGCCATCAACGCCGAAGACCTCACCGCCACGGTGCAGGCCGGCGTGCTGCGCAAGCAGCTCAATGAAGAAATCCGCAGCACCGGTCTGTTCTTTCCGATTGACCCGGGCGCTGACGCCAGCCTGGGCGGCATGGCCGCCACCCGCGCGTCGGGCACCAATGCCGTGCGCTACGGCACGATGCGCGAAAACGTCATGTCGCTGACCGTCGTCACCGCGGACGGCCGCATCATCCGCACCGCGGGCCGCGCCCGCAAGTCGTCGGCCGGCTACGACCTGACGCGCATTTTCGTGGGCAGCGAGGGCACGCTGGGCATCATCACCGAAGTGACCGTGCGCCTGTATCCGCAGCCCGAAGCCGTGTCCGCCGCCGTCTGCAATTTCCCGACGCTGGACGCCGCGGTGCAGAGCGTGATCGAGATCATTCAGATGGGCGTGCCGATCGCGCGTGTCGAATTCATGGACGCCGCCAGCGTGCGTGCCGTCAACCTGCACAGCAAGCTGACCCTGCGCGAAACGCCGTTGCTGGTGTTCGAATTCCACGGCAGTCCCGCCGGCGTGCAAGAGCAGGCCGAAACCGTGCAGGCCATCACGGCCGAGCATGGCGGCATGGACTTCGAATGGGCCGAGCGCCCCGAAGATCGCAGCCGCCTCTGGACCGCGCGCCACAACGCGTATTTTGCGGGCCTGCAATTGCGTCCCGGCTGCCGCGCCAGCACCACCGACGTCTGCGTGCCGATCTCGCGCCTGGCCGATTGCGTGCGCGACACCGTCGAGGAACTGGACCGCGCAAGCTTCCCGTACACCATCGTCGGCCACGTGGGCGACGGCAACTTTCATGTGCTGATGCTGCTGGATGCCGACAGCCCGCAGGAATGGCAGGAATCGGAAGCCATCAATCACAACCTCGTGCGCCGTGCCATCGCGGCCGACGGCACCTGCACGGGCGAGCACGGCGTCGGCCTGCACAAGATGCAGTTCATGGCGGAAGAACACGGCGAAGACGCGCTGGACCTGATGCGCAGTCTGAAGCACGCGTTCGATCCGAACAACATCCTGAACCCGGGCAAGATCGTGTCCTGGTAATCAGCAGGGGGAGGCCGCAAAAGCCTCCCCGCTCATCGGCGGCGCCTGCTGCTTTTACGCGACAGGCTGCTTCACGGTTTACTGCCGGTTACGTATGAACTGGCCGCAAATGCCGGTAAATGCGTCAGGTGCGGGTAAATCCCGGCCTGATTAACATGAGCACACGCGCTATTGTTGCGCTCATGAATTCACTGGTCGAAACCGGCCTGGCACAAGTGCAGGCGCCTTATTCGCAGCAGCAGCTCATCGAGGCGTTGTCGGCCGCGTTGCCCGCGCACTGTGTGCTTTATCGCGAAGAGGACACCCGTCCTTACGAATGCGATGGCCTATCCCTTTACCGCTCGATTCCCGCGGTCGTCGCCTTGCCCGAAACGGAAGCGCAGGTGCAGGCCATCATGCGCATCTGCAAGCGCTTGAATGCGCCCATCGTGGCGCGCGGCGCCGGAACGGGATTGTCGGGCGGCGCCATGCCGCACAGCCAGGGCGTGTTGCTGGGGCTGTCCAAATTCAATCGAATCAAGCACATCGATCTGGCCAGCACGACAGCCATCGTCGAGCCGGGCGTGCGCAATCTTGCGATCTCCGAAGCGGTGTCGCCGTATGGGCTGTATTACGCGCCGGACCCGTCGAGCCAGATCGCGTGCTCCATCGGCGGCAACGTCGCGGAAAACTCCGGCGGCGTGCATTGCCTGAAATATGGCCTGACCGTGCACAACGTGCTGCGCGTGCGCGTGGTCACGATCGACGGCGACGTGGTCGAACTGGGATCGCACGCGCCGGACGCGCCTGGACTGGATCTGCTGTCCGTGTTCGTCGGATCGGAGGGCATGCTGGGCGTCGTCACCGAAGTGACCGTCAAGCTCATCCCGAAGCCGGCCTGCCAGCAAGTCGTCATGGCCAGTTTTTCCAGCGTCGAGGCGGCAGGCAACGCGGTCACGCAGGTGATCGCGGCGGGCATGATTCCCGCGGGACTTGAAATGATGGATCGCCGCGCGACGCACATGGTGGAGCCGTTTGTCCGCGCGGGTTACGACATGGACGCGCAGGCCATCCTGCTGTGCGAATCGGACGGCACGCCCGAAGAGGTGGCGCACGAGATCGCGCGCATGGAAGAAGTGTTCCGGCAAGCCGGCGCCACGCGCTGCCAGGTGTCGGCATCCGAGGCGGAACGGCTGAAATTCTGGGCGGGGCGCAAGAACGCGTTTCCCGCCGCCGGGCGCGTGTCGCCCGATTACTACTGCATGGACGGCACGATTCCGCGCCGTCATCTGGCGCGCGTGCTGGGCGCCATTGAACAGATGGAAGACGAATTCGGCCTGCGATGCGCCAACGTCTTTCATGCCGGCGACGGCAATCTGCATCCGCTGATCCTGTTCGATTCGAATAAGCCGGACGAGGTGGAGCGCGCCGAAAAATTCGGTGCGGCCATTCTTGAGCTGTGCGTGCAGGTGGGAGGAACCGTGACCGGAGAGCACGGTGTGGGAATGGAGAAGATAAATCAAATGTGCGTGCAATTCTCTCGCGAAGAACTCGACGCGTTCCTGGCAGTCAAGCGGGCCTTCGATCCGCCGTGCCTGCTGAATCCTGAAAAGGTCATCCCCACGCTGGCACGCTGCGCCGAATACGGCAAGATGCACGTCCATGCGGGAGAACTGCGCTTCCCCGATCTCGCCCGTTTCTAGGACGTATCCCCTATGGATTTTGTCCTGTCGGAATTGTGCGACCAGGTCATGACGGCCCGTGCCGGCCACAAACCCCTGTTCGTGATGGGCGGCGGCAGCAAGCGGTTCTACGGCAATTACCGTCCCGTCAGGCCGCAGGACGGTCACTGCCTGCTGGATATGACGCCGTACCGCGGCATCGTCAGCTACCACCCGTCTGAACTCGTGGTGACGGTGCGCGCCGGCACACCGCTGGTCGAACTGGAGGCCGCGCTTGCCGAGCACGGCCAGATGCTGGCCTTCGAGCCGCCGCATTTCGCGCCCACCGCGACGGTGGGCGGCTGCGTGGCGGCTGGTCTGTCGGGCCCGCGACGCATGAGCGCGGGCGCCTTGAAGGATTTCGTGCTCGGTGCGCAACTGCTGGATTCGGACGGACGCATCCTGTCCTTCGGCGGCGAGGTCATGAAGAACGTGGCGGGCTATGACGTGTCGCGCCTCCTGGCCGGCTCGCACGGCATTTTCGGCGCCATCCTGGAGGTGTCGCTGAAGGTCGTGCCCAAGCCCATGGAAGAGATGACGCTGGCGTTGCCCGCGACGCAGGCGCAGGCGCTGGCCAACTTTGCCTTCTGGCGCGGTAAGCCCCTGCCCATCTCGGCAACGAGCTGGGCAGGCGAGGGCGGAGAAGGCGTGACGATGGTGCGCCTGTCGGGCGCGCCGCCGGCGTTGGCAAGCGCGCGCGGGCTGATCGGTGGCGACGTGCTAGAGCCGGATGCGGCCGACGCATGGTGGAGGTCGTTGCGCGAGCAGACCCACCCGTTCTTCACGGCCGGACAACCCTTGTGGCGTCTGGCCTTGCCGCCCACCACCGCGGACCTTGAGTTGGGGCCGACGCTGGTGGAGTGGGGCGGCGGCCAGCGGTGGCTGAGTGGTCCGCGCGATGCCGCCGAGCTGCGCGAGACGGCGGCCGGGCATGGCGGCCACGCGACGCTGTTCCGGCCCGCCGATACCCCGCCGCCGGCCGATGGCGTGTTTCATCCGCTCGCGCCGGGCGTCGGCGCGATCACCCGCAGGCTGAAGCAGGAGCTCGATCCCGCCGGCCTCTTCAACCCCGGCCGCCTGGTCCTGGAGCTATAGGGCATCATGCAAACCAATCTGGCTTCCTGGGCAAGCGGCACCGATCTGGGCAACGAGGCGGACGCGATCCTGCGCCGCTGCGTGCATTGCGGATTCTGCACGGCGACCTGTCCGACGTATCAGGTCCTGGGCGACGAGTTGGACAGCCCGCGCGGACGCATCTATCTCATCAAGCAGGTGCTGGAGGGCAAGGAGCCCACGCAATCCACGCAGCAGCATCTGGACCGCTGCCTGACCTGCCGCAATTGCGAGACCACCTGCCCGTCCGGCGTCGAATACGGTCACCTCGTCGACATCGGCCGCAAGATCGTGGACGAGCGTGTGGAGCGGTCGTGGGGCGACAAGACCAAACGCACGTTGCTGCGCAAGGCGATGCTGTCGCCGATGTTTGCGCCGGCCATGCGCCTGGGCCAGAGCCTGCGCGGCATCCTGCCCCAGGCGCTCAGGCGCAAGGTGCCGGAGCGCCGCGACGCCGGCCCGCTTCCGCAGGTGGCGCGCCACGATCGTCAGGTATTGATGCTGGCGGGCTGCGTGCAGCCGGCCATGATGCCCACCATCGACGCCGCCACCATCCGCGTGCTGGATGCCGTCGGCATCGGTGCGCGCATCGCGCCGGGCGCGGGTTGCTGTGGCGCGGTCAGTTTCCACCTGGACGCGCAGGACGAAGCCGTGGCGCAGATGCGCGCCAACGTCGACGCGTGGTGGCCACTGGTGCAGGACGGCAAGGTCGAGGCCATCGTCATGAATGCGTCGGGCTGCGGCGCCATGGTCAAGGAATACGCCCACCATCTGCGCCACGATCCGGCGTACGCGCAGAAAGCCGCGGACATCATGGCGCTGGTGAAGGACGTGGCGGAGATCGTCGCGCCGCACGCCGAGTTGCTGCGGTCGCGCCTGCCGGCCGGCACGCGGGCATCGTTTCACCCGCCGTGCACGTTGCAGCACTGGCAGGGGCTGCGCCCCCTGTCCGAGCAACTGCTGGCCGACCTGGGCTTCGAACTGCAGCCGTTTGCGGACAAGCATCTGTGCTGCGGGTCTGCGGGCGCGTATTCGGTATTGAATCCGGACATTGCGCTGGAATTGCGCGACCGCAAGCTGGGCGCCATTGCGGCGGGCAGTCCAGATGTCATCCTGTCGGCCAACATCGGGTGCATCGGCCATCTGCAAAGCGGCACCGATACGCCGGTGCGCCATTGGGTCGAGGTGGTCGACGAGCAGTTGCGTCGCGCCGCGCAGGGCTGACAGCCCGCGCAGCGCCTGGCGTTGCGGTTACTCCACGGCCTTGACCATGTCTTCGAGCACCTTCTTGGCGTCGCCGAAGACCATCATCGTGCGGTCCATGTAGAACAGTTCGTTGTCCAGCCCGGCGTAGCCCGACGCCATCGAGCGCTTGTTCACGATGACCGTGCGCGCCTTGTAGGCCTCGAGGATGGGCATGCCGGCGATGGGCGACTTGGGATCATTCTTGGCGGCCGGGTTGACCACGTCGTTCGCACCCAGCACCAGCACCACGTCGGTCTGGCCGAACTCGCTGTTGATGTCTTCCATCTCGAAGACCTGGTCGTAAGGCACTTCGGCCTCGGCCAGCAGCACGTTCATGTGGCCGGGCATGCGGCCGGCCACCGGGTGGATTGCGTACTTCACGGTCACGCCCCGCGCGGTCAGCTTTTCGGCCAGTTCCTTCAGGGCATGCTGGGCCCGCGCGACAGCCAGGCCATAGCCCGGCACGATGGTCACGCTTTCGGCGTTGGTCATCAGGAACGCCGCGTCGTCCGGGCTGCCCGACTTGACGCTGCGCTGCTGCGCGTCGCCTGCCGCCGCGCCGCCGCCCGATTGCCCGCCAAAGCCGCCCAGGATCACGTTGAAGAACGACCGGTTCATCGCCTTGCACATGATGTAGGACAGGATGGCGCCCGACGAGCCCACCAGCGATCCGGCGATGATCAGCATGGGGTTGTTCAGCGAGAAGCCGATGCCCGCGGCCGCCCAGCCGGAATAGCTGTTCAGCATCGACACCACCACCGGCATGTCCGCGCCGCCGATCGGGATGATGATCAGCACGCCGAGCACGAAGGCGATGAGCGTCATGATGATGAACGGCGTCCATTCCTGCGTGAGCATGAACCAGACGCCGCAGCCCAGCATCGCCAGCGCCAGCGCCAGATTCAGCATGTGCTGGCCCGGGAACACCACCGGCGCGCCCTGGAACAGCCGGAATTTGTATTTGCCGGACAGCTTGCCGAAGGCGATGACCGAACCCGAGAACGTGATGGCGCCCACGAACGTGCCGATGAAGAGCTCGAAGCGGTTGCCGGTCGGGATGGCCATGCCGGGCGGCGCAATGCCGAAGGCGTGCGGCTCGGCCACGACGGCCACGGCGATCGCGACGGCCGCCAGGCCGATCATGCTGTGCATGAAGGCGACCAGCTCGGGCATCTTGGTCATCTCGACGCGCTTGGCCATCAGCGTGCCGATGGAGCCGCCGACCAGCAGCCCCAGCACGACCCAGCCCAGTCCGATCGTGGCCGTGCCGCTTCGCGCCAGCCCGATGATGAGCGCCGCGGTGGTCACCACGGCGATCGCCATGCCGGCCATGCCGAAGGCGTTGCCCAGACGCGAGGTGGTGGGATGCGACAGGCCCTTGAGCGCCTGGATGAAGCAGACCGAGGCGATCAGGTAGAGCAGGGTGACGAGATTCAGCGAGATCATTTCGCTTCCTCCTTGCCCGGCTTGCGGTCCTTCTTCTTGAACATTTCAAGCATGCGCCGCGTCACGAGAAAGCCGCCGAACACATTGACGGCGGCCAGCGCCACGGCAAAGACGCCCATGCCGCGCGCCAGTCCGCCTTCGGTCAGCGCGGCGGCCAGCATCGCGCCGACGATGATGATGGCGGAAATGGCGTTGGTGACCGCCATGAGCGGCGTGTGCAGCGCGGGCGTGACGTTCCAGACCACGTGGTAGCCGACGTAGATGGCCAGCACGAAGATGATCAGATTCATCAGGGTGGGGTTGATCGCTTCCATGGTCACGTCCTCCGCGTCACATTGCCGCCTTCGCACACCAGGCAGGCCGTCACGATTTCATCGTCGCGCTGGATCGCCAGCGCGCCGTCCGCATTGATGATGAGCTTCAGGAAATCCAGGATGTTGCGCGCGTAGAGCGCCGAGGCGTCGGTCGCGACCAGGCCGGGCAGGTTGGTCAGCCCGATGATCGTCACGTCATGCTTTTCGACGATGCGGCCTTTTTCGGACAGCGGGCAGTTGCCGCCGCGTTCGACGGCAAGATCCACCAGCACCGAGCCGGGCTTCATCGG
>NZ_DAMCTG010000038.1:21750-46956 GCF_032113835.1 Achromobacter sp.
CGCGGCCACCGTTTCGGCCGAGACCAGGGTCGGCGCGGGGCGGCCGGGGATCAGTGCGGTGGTGATGACGATATCGGCCTGCTTGCAGCGCTCGGACACCAGCGCGGCCTGGCGCGCCATCCAGGCGGGCGGCATGGGCCGCGCGTAGCCGCCCGTGCCTTGCGCGATCTCGCGCTCCTCGTCGGTTTCGAACGGCACGTCGATGAACTTGGCGCCCAGCGATTCAACCTGTTCGCGGGCGGCGGGGCGCACGTCGGAGGCTTCGACCACCGCGCCCAGCCGCTTGGCGGTGGCGATGGCCTGCAGGCCGGCCACGCCGGTGCCCAGGACGACGGCGCGCGCGGCTTTCAACGTGCCGGCAGCGGTCATCATCATGGGGATCAGCCGGCCGTAGTGGTGAGCCGCAAGCAGCACGGCCTTGTAGCCGGCCAGGTTGGCCTGCGACGACAGCACGTCCAGGCTTTGCGCGCGGGTGATGCGCGGCGCGGCTTCCAGCGCGAAGCCAATCAGGCCCGCGGCGGCCATTTGTGCGAGGCCTTCGGCGTCGAAGGGATCGAGCATGCCCACGACCACGGCGCCCGGCTTCATGTGGGGCAACTCTTCGGGGGCGGGCGCGCGAACCTTCATGACCAGTTCGGCGCCCAGGGCATCCTGGGCCGAACCGAGCGTGGCGCCCGCTGCGACATAGGCATCATCGAGATAGCGGGCGGCGGCGCCGGCTCCACTTTCCACAACGACGGTGTGCTTGCCGCCCACGTACTTCTTGACGGTCTCCGGTGTTGCTGCGACACGGGTTTCCCCGTCTCGGGTTTCCTTAGGTATCCCGATGTGCATCGACGCCTCTCCTCAGAAGGTTCGCCGTAGTTATACACGGAATGTGCGCTCTCACGCCTCCCCCGTTTTGGCCGCTTGCGCGCGGCCAAAAAAAAACCCCATGGCGAACCATGGGGCGGGGTCTTGCAACCCGGCGTGCGGACGGGCGGCGTTTCTTATGCCGTCTGCGCGCGGGTCCAGGTGATCAGCGCGGCGGTGAGGTCGCGCAGATCGGCCTTCAGGCGGCCGTAGTTGCCGGTGGGACGAAGCGACACTTCGTCCATGTAGAGCTTGCGGTTGATCTCGATCTGCAGGCTGTGGCGGCCTTCTTGCGGGCGGCCGAACGCGCGCACCAGTTCCACGCCCTTGTAGGGATCGTTCACGGTGACGTTGTAGCCGCGCTCGCGCAACCAGGCGGCGATGAATTCGCGGAAGGCCGGATCGCTGGTGCTGCCGTCGCGGTCACCCAGCACGAAGTCGGGGTGGACCAGGCCCGGGCGATCGGTGGCGAAGGCGCCGGCGACGCTGGGCATCGAGTGGCAGTTGATGTGCCAGACCTTGCCGAACTTGCGATGGGCGTTGTCCAGCACCTGGCCGAGGGCGGCGTGATAGGGCTTCCAGCAGGCATCGATGCGGTGACGCACTTCGTCCACCGTGAGCTTGCGGTTGTATAGCGGGGTGCCGTCATCGAGCATGCGCCAGATCAGGCCCTTGCCCAGCTTGACCTTGGGCGAGGCGTTGATTGCGTCGGGCCATGCCGCGTCCAGCAGCAATTCGTCGATCTCGTCGGCGGCGCGGTTGGCGTCGATATAGGCACGCGGAAACGCCGCGGCGATCATCGGCACGCCCATCTCGATGGCGTCGCCCCACAGATCGTCAACCCAGGTGTCCTCGGCCGTGCGCAAGGCGCCAAAGTCCACCGCGGCGGCGAAATCGGGGGGGTAGGTCGTGCCGCTGTGCGGGGAATCCAGCACGAGAGGGACCGAGATTTCCGAATCGGGATAGTGCTGCGGGAGGTCGAAGCGGTAGGACAGGGGCTGGGTAAGTCGCATAAGGGGGTACTGCGTTCGTGAATCGGAGGTCCTCGCGCGCCACGGGCACGCGAGGACCGAAGACCGGTTAGTCGATCTTCACGTTGGCTTCTTTGGCGATGCGCTTGTTCTTGGCGATTTCAGCCGAGATCTGCGCGCCGAATTCGGCCGGGGTGTTGGCAGCGGGCGAGGCGCCGAGGGCAGCAAGGCGGCTCTTGACGTCTTCTTCGGCGCTGACCTTCTGGACAGCGGCGTTCAGCTTGGCCAGCACGGGGGCGGGCAGCTTGGCCGGGGCGACCAGGCCGAACCACGACGCGTCGTTCACGGCCGGCAGGCCGGCTTCGGCGAACGTGGGCACGTTGGGCAGCGAAGCGACGCGCTGCGGCGAGGCGACGGCCATGGCGATCAGGCGGCCGGACTGGACGTGCGGCAGCGTGGAGGGCAGGTTGTCATACATGACGTCGACCTGGCCGGCCAGCGCGTCGTTCAGCGCCGGGCCCACGCCGCGGTACGGCACGTGCATCAGGTCGGTGCCCGAGGCCATCTTGAACAGTTCGCCCATCATGTGCGAGACCGAGCCGTTGCCGGCCGACGCGTACGTCAGCTTGCCGGGTTGGCTCTTGGCCAGCGTGATGAACTCGGCGATGGTCTTGGCCTGGACCTTCGGGTTGATGGTCATGATGTTCGGCACGGCGGCCAGATTCGAGACGGGCGTGAAGTCCTTCTCGCCATCGAACGGCAGGTTCGGGTAGATGGCCGGGTTGATGCCGTGCGTGCTGACGGTGGCGATGCCCAGGACGTAGCCGTCCGGCGCGCTGCTGGCGACGAAGGCGCTGCCGATCGAGCCGCCGGCGCCGCCGCGGTTTTCCACGACGACGGTCTGGCCCAGTTCCTTGCCGAGCTTGTCGGCGAACAGGCGGCCGACGATGTCGGTGGTGCCGCCGGGCGGGAAGGGAACGATCAGGCGGATGGGCTTGCTGGGATACGCATCTTCAGCGTGCGCGATACCCGAGGTCAGCGGCGTGGCGAGGGTCGCGGCGGCGACACACAGGCCCAGGACTACATTACGGCGTTGCATGAATTCCCCTACTAATGAATGAACAGCGGATGCGCAAAGGCAGACGCAAACCTGACGATTCTTTCCCGGCGGCCAGGTTTGCGCAAACGAAAGATTCTCCGTAAGCTATGACTTTTTTTCATACCTCTTTTTCGGCAGGCCCCGGCTTCGTTACTGCTACGTAACAATTAATGCGCCCGGCCGTTGCCGTCGTCATGCCCGCAGGGCAAGGGAGCCCCACATTCGGTGGGGGCTGCAGATGAGGCGTTTCTGTCCCTCTTTAACGGATCTTCAGGCATTCGAAGTGGCCGCACGGCACAGCAGTTTCACGCGCGCTGCGCAGGAACTGTGCGTGACCCAGGGGGCCGTGAGTAAACAGGTGAAACATCTGGAAGAGTTCGTCGGCGTCGAACTATTCCTACGAATCAGGCAAGGCCTGGTTCTGACCGAGGCGGGCCGCAGCTATCTGGCCAAGATCCAGGCTGGTCTCGGCCAGATCGAGGCGGCCACCGTCGAGCTGATCGCGCACCAGGGGCGCGGCGGCACGCTCAACCTGACCTGTATGCCGACGTTCGGCGCGCGGTGGCTGATTCCGCGCCTGACGGCCTTCATGCGCCTGCGCCCCGACATCCACGTGGAATTCCTTCCGCACCGCCAGGGCTACGACTTCTCCACGCCCGAACTGGACGCCGCGGTGCGTTTCGGCGAAGGCCTGTGGCCCGGCAGCGGCGCGGACTACATCGTGGGCCGCGAGATCCTGCCGGTCTGTAGCCCGCGCCTGATTGCGGGCGGGTGCAAGTCACCCGAAGACCTGCTGGCGTATCCGCTGCTGCACCACACGTCGGCCCTGGAGGGCTGGCGCGACTGGTTCGAGCAGGCCGGCTGCGACACGCGGCGCAGCCTGGAAGGCGCCCGGTTCGACCAGTACGCGCTGCTGTCGCAGGCCGCCGCGGCGGGCTTTGGCGTGGCGCTGATCCCGCGCTGCCTGATCGAGGACGAGCTGCGCGACGGCAAGCTGGCCATCGCGATCCAGCTTCCGATCCGGGCGCGTATGGGGTACTACCTGTGCTATCCCGAGCAGAAAGCCAACCTGCCGACCTTGCAGGCCTTCCGCGCCTGGCTGATGGAAGTGTCCCGCGCCGCCGAACCGCAGCCGCGGGAAGACGCCTTGTCCGATCTAAAATAGCCGCATCATGAGTCAAACATCCACCAAGAAAGGCCGCGTTGTCGTCGGCATGTCCGGCGGGGTCGATTCTTCGGTCACCGCCTGGCTGCTCAAGCAACAGGGCTACGAGGTCGTCGGCCTGTTCATGAAGAACTGGGAAGACGACGACGATTCCGAATACTGCTCCACCCGCCAGGATCTCCTGGACGCCGCCAGCGTCGCCGACCTGGTGGGCGTGGAGTTCGAATACGTCAACTTCGCCGCCGAATACAAGGACCGCGTGTTCGCGGATTTCCTGCGCGAATACTCCGCGGGCCGCACGCCCAACCCCGACGTCCTGTGCAATGCCGAGATCAAGTTCAAGGCGTTCCTGGATCACGCCATGGCGCTGGGCGCGGAACACATCGCGACCGGCCATTACGCCCGCGTGCGCGAAGTGCCTGCCGAGGGCGGCGGCTCGCAGTTCCAGTTGCTGAAGGCGCTGGACGCGTCCAAGGACCAGAGCTACTTCCTGCATCGCCTGAACCAGGCGCAGTTGTCGCGCACGCTGTTTCCGCTGGGCGAGATCCACAAGACCGAAGTGCGGCGCATTGCGCACGAGATCGGCCTGCATAACGCCGCCAAGAAGGATTCCACCGGAATCTGTTTCATCGGCGAGCGTCCGTTCCGGGAATTCCTGAACCGTTACCTGCCCACCGAACCGGGTCCTATCCTCACGCCCGAAGGGCAGAAGGTCGGCCGCCACGAAGGGCTTTCGTTCTACACGCTGGGCCAGCGCAAGGGGCTGGGCGTGGGCGGCGTCAAGGGCCGGCAGCGGGACGACGGCACGGCCGAGGCCTGGTATGTGGCCCGCAAGGATCTGGAACGCAACGTGCTGTACGTGGTGCAGGGCCATGACCATCCGTGGCTGCTGTCCGGCAGCCTGACGGCGCAGGATGCGAGCTGGGTCGCGGGCCATCCGCCGGCCGCGGGCGCTTATGGCGCCAAGACCCGCTACCGGCAGGCCGACGCGGCGTGCCGCCTGGGCGACACGGCGCCAGAGACGTTTTCACTAAATTTCACCGAACCGCAATGGGCGGTGACGCCCGGGCAGTCGGCAGTGCTATACGATGGCGAAGTTTGCCTGGGCGGCGGGATCATCATTTAAGAATGCTCCGCTGCGCGTAACCAAGGCCCCCCGGAGCCATGCCCGCGGGGCCTTGTTCATGAGAATAAAACTGAGGAGACGGTTGTGGATGTGACGATGGTGATCTGCCTGCTGGTGCTGGGCGGGGTGGTGGGCTTTGCCGCGGGTTTGCTGGGGATTGGCGGCGGCATGCTGTTGGTTCCGTTTTTGACGATGCTGTTCACCTGGCAGAAAATGCCCGCCGACCTGGTGGTGCACGCCGCGATCGCGACGTCCATGACGTCGATCCTCTTTACCTCCATTTCCAGCGTGCGCGCCCACCAGCAGCGAGGCACCATCAAGTGGCGCATCGTCGCGGCGATGGCGCCCGGGATCATCGTCGGCGGGCTGCTGTCGGGCGGCGCGGTGTTCGCGGCGCTGAGCACGCTGTGGCTGTCGCTGTTCTTCGCGTTGTTCGTGGGCTACTCCGGCTGGAACATGCTGCGCAACAAGAAGCCCAAGCCCACGCGCCAGATGCCGGGCGTGGTCGGCACCAGCGCGGCGGGCGCGGGCATCGGCTTTCTGTCGGGCCTGGTCGGCGCCGGGGGCGGCTTCCTGTCCGTTCCGTTCATGGTCTGGTGCAACGTGGCCCTGCACAATGCGGTGTCGACCTCGGCGGCGCTGGGCTTTCCCATCGCGCTGGCCAACAGCGTGGGCTATATCGTCTCGGGCTTGAACGAAGCCCAGACCTATCCGGGGATGCTCGGCTTCATCTACTGGCCGGCATTGCTGGCGCTGGTCTGCACCAGCGTTCTGACGGCGCCGCTGGGCGCGCGCATGGCGCATCGCCTGCCGGTGCAGACGCTCAAGCGCGTGTTCGCCGCGCTGCTGTTCGCGCTGGCGGCGTACATGCTGTTCAAGGCCTGGCAGACCTGGACGATTTGATCGCGGAATGAAAACCGGCCGCGAAAGCGGCCGGAAGATACTCGCCCGGTCATGCCGGGCGTTTTTGTTGGGCCGTCAGGCCGTCTTGGGTGCCGTATCGATGAACGACTGGCGCTGGGACAGTTTGTCGTACAGGCGGGCCAGGTTGGGCTGGCCGGTGCGCCAGTCCAGGGTGGCAAAGCGCAGGTCCAGGTAACCAAGGGCACAGCCGACGGCGATGTCCGCGAGACTATAGTTGATGCCCATGCAATGGGCGTTGTCGCCCAGGCTTTTGTTCATGGCGTCCAGGCTGGCGTGGATCTTGCCGTATTGGCGTTCGATCCATTCGGGGCTGCGCTGGGCCTCGGGGCGCTGGTTTTCCTTGACGATGGTCACGCAGGCGTCCAGGACGCCATCGGCGATGGCTTCCCAGCATTTGACGGCTGCGCGGTCGCGACCTTGCTGAGGAATCAGCCGGGCGACGGGAGACAGAGTGTCCACGTATTCGACGATGACGCGCGAATCGAACAAGGCGCCGCCGTCTTCCATCACCAGGCAGGGGACCTTGCCCAGCGGGTTGTACGTTTGGATCTGCGTGTCGGCGGACCAGACGTTTTCGAGTTCAAGCCGGTAGTCCAGCTTTTTCTCGGCCATGACGATACGCACTTTGCGCACGTAGGGACTGGTAAGCGAGCCGATCAGTTTCATGGAGTCACAAGCGGAGTCGGAAAGCGGCCGAAGTATAGCAGGCTGTATGACGGCCGGAATTGTCCGCAGGGCGGAATCTTCGCCAGTTTGCCACAATGTCAGGCGGCCCCGGATGATAAAATCGCCGGGTTTTCCCATCCGTCGCTTTTTCCCTACCAGACCATGCAAATCGCCGATCAGCTGAGCCAACTTAATGCCCTTTCGCCACTGGATGGCCGCTACGCTTCCCGGGGCGACGCGCTGCGCGGTCTGCTGTCCGAAGCCGGCTTCATGGCGCACCGCGTCGAAGTCGAGGTCGCCTGGCTGATCGCCCTGTCGGACGCCGGCCTGCCGGAGCTGCCGGCCTTCTCCGAAGCCGCCCGCGCGCGCCTGGCCCAGCTGGTCGCCAACTTCTCCGAGGCGGACGCCGGCCGCATCAAGGACATCGAGCGCGTCACCAACCACGACGTGAAGGCCGTCGAGTACTGGCTGAAGGAAAAGGTCGCCGATGATGCCGATCTGGCCCGAGCCGCCGAATTCATCCACTTCGCCTGCACCTCTGAAGACATCAACAACACCTCGCACGCGCTGATGCTGTCGCGCGCGCGCGACCAAGTTGTGGTGCCGCGCCTGCGCGAAGTGGCCGCCAAGCTGAACGATCTGGCCATCGCCAACGCCGACCAGCCGCTGCTGTCGCGCACCCACGGCCAGCCCGCCAGCCCGACCACGCTGGGCAAGGAATTCGCCAACGTGGCTGCGCGCCTGAACCGCGCCATCGCCGCCGTCGTGGCCGTCGAGCCCCTGGCCAAGCTGAACGGCGCAACGGGCAACTACAACGCCCACTTGTCCGCTTACCCTGAAATCAACTGGCCCGAGTTCAGCAAGCGCGTGCTGACGGGCCTGGGCCTGACCCAGAACCGCCACACCATCCAGATCGAACCGCACGACTGGATGTCCGCGCTGTTCGACGCGATCACCCGCGCCAACATCATCATCCTGGACCTGGATCGCGACATCTGGGGCTATGTGGCGCTCGGCTACTTCAAGCAGCGCCTGAAGGAAGGCGAGGTCGGTTCGTCGACCATGCCGCACAAGGTCAACCCGATCGACTTCGAAAACTCCGAAGGCAACCTGGGTCTGGCCAACGCCGTGCTGCGCCATCTGGCCGACAAGCTGCCGATCTCCCGCTGGCAGCGCGACCTGACCGATTCCACCGTCCTGCGCAACCTGGGCGTGGGCCTGGGCTACTGCCTGGTCGCATGGGATGCCTGCATGCGCGGCCTGGGCAAGCTCGAAGTCAACACGGCGGCCATCGACGCCGATATCGACGCCTGCTGGGAAGTGCTGGCCGAGCCGGTCCAGACCGTCATGCGCCGCTATGGCCTGCCGCAGCCCTACGAGCAGCTCAAGGCCTTGACGCGCGGCAAGGGCATCACCGAAGAGGCTCTGCGAGAATTCATCCAGGGCCTGGCGCTGCCTGAAGAGCCGAAGGCCCGCCTCCTGGCGATGACCCCGCGCTCGTACATCGGTCTGGCAGCCGAGCTGGCCCGGGCGGTATAGTCGCCGTGCCGCGCGCGTCATGCGCGCGGCTTTCACGTTGTACCTACGGGAGATTGCAATGAAGAAGTTGTCCACGCTCGCTGCGCTGGCCTGTATGACGTTGGGTCCGCTGCTGGCGACGTCCGCCTCCGCGCAATTCGCCAAGCCCGAAGATGCGGTCAAGTACCGCCAGTCCGCGCTTGCGCTGATCGGCTCGCACTTCGGCCGCATGGCGCCGGTGGTCAAGGGCCAGGCGCCCTATGACGCCGCGCAGATCAAGGCCAACGTCGATGTGCTGAAGACGCTGTCGGCATTGCCGTGGGCGGGGTTCGGTCCCGGTACGGAAGGCGGCGACGCCCGTCCCGAAGTCTGGAGCGACGCCGCAGGCTTCAAGCAGAAGCAGCAGGCGTTCCAGGACAATATCGTGAAGCTGTCGGCAGCCGCCGACGCAGGCGACCTGGACAAGCTGCGCGCGGCATTCGGCGACGTCGGCGCCAGCTGCAAGGCCTGTCACGATTCCTACCGCAAGAAGAAATAACGCCTTGGGCCGGCAAATCCGGCCCGTTGCCGTTTCAAGCAAAAAGCCCCGTTCAGGGGCTTTTTGTTTGGGCTTATTTCATGGGCTCTCTGCGTGGGCAGGGTCAGGAGAACGACATGTCGGACACGATCTCGAGCGATCGTATCCACAGCACCAGGCCGGTCACGCAGGCGCCCAGCACCAGGGCGCGCAGCCAGACGGCCAGGCCGTCCTGTGCGGGCGGCGTGCCTGCCGGGACGTCCTTGGCGTCGACGTTGCCGGTGATGATGGCGCGCACCAGGCGCTTGCGGCGCACGACCACGTACCACGTGACGGCCAGGAGGTGCAGGGCGACCAGGCCGATGATGACCCACTCGTTGAGCTTGTGCCAGGACGTCATGGCGCTGGCGGTGGCTTCGGACACATGCCCGAACAGCGGGCCCTGCGTCATGATGTCGTCGGTGGTGAACAGGCCGCTGACCGCCTGAAAGCCGACGACCAGCAGCAGCGCCATGACCGACAGGGCGCCCAGCGGATTGTGGCCGGCGGGCGCGGCGGCGCCCTTCAGGTAGCGGGCCACGGCGCCGGGGCCACGGACGAAATGCGCGAACCTGGCGTAGCGCGGTCCGGCAAATCCCCACAGCACGCGGAAGAGGATGAGGCCCAGCGCCGTACAGCCGAAGCGCACGTGCCAGTCCATGTAGAGGCCGCCCAGCTTCACGCTGACGAACGCGCCGACGATGCAGACGACAAGCGCCCAGTGAAAGAGCCGGGTGGGAAGGTCCCAGATGCGGACCGCGAGACGATTGTTCTGCATGGTGAGATCAGTGGGCTGAAGTTGCAGGGAATTTATCACGCACAAAGCAAACCGCCGCGGGGTAAGCGCGGCGGTGTCGGGTCAGCTTAGCGAGCGTTGCGGCGCACCGGTTCGATGCGATGAACATGCTCGTGGCGGAACCGGATGCGCTGGGCGGGCGTCTTTTGAGCGGGCGCTCCGCACGGCACGACTTCGGTGGTGTAGGTGGTGGTGCCGTTGATCGGCGCGTTGAAGATGACCGTGGCGCGGATCTCGGGGCCGTTGGCCGGCTTCAGGTAGACGATGTCGCCGATGTGGATGGGCATGTCGTCGAGCTGGGTATGGGCCGGGCGTCGGATCAGGTCGGTGGTGGTGAAACGAGTATTCATGTTGTGTTCTCTTTAGGTTCTAGTTATTGGAAAAGCTGCGTCTTGTCATGGTGGACGCACTCGCGTCGCGCCTTGTCCGCCGGATGTATTGGACAGGCGTTACATGACACTAACGCATTGCTGCCGCCGTTCTTTTGCGCATTCTCATGTTTTTTGCGCGCCAGGCCGGCGTGGTGATGCCTTCGTCCAGTCCTGGCGGGCATCGGTCGGGCTGCGGGGCGCGGGCGCGCCATACACAGGCATGGTTGCCGGCGCATTGGCGTGCGTCCGTGCAGCCCTGGGTGCGCGCAGAGTGGGTTGGCTCTGGCGCTCGCGGTGGTTGGACCGCGGCATGCATCGCTGCTTCCGGAAAAGCAACGTGTTATGTGGGTGTATCTGCTTCAGGCCGATCCGGACTGGCGGATGGGCGAAGGCGTGTGGTTTCCGATGGTGCTCTGGGTTTGCGTATTTTGCGTTGTACTTCGCAAGGACGCAGAGCTTACGGGGTGGATCTATCTGGGGTGGATCTATCCGGGTCGATCTGGTTGTGGCAGCCGGGTTTGCCGGGCAGCTTTGCGGACATGGCGTACCGAAGTGCAGCTGCGAAGACCCGACTGCGCAGATCCAACCGACGATAATATCGGCAATTGCGCGATTATGCAAGGATTTTCGGCCGGGTGGGCGTCCGGCCGTGCGAAAACGCCTCAGTGCGACGCGGGGCGCGCCTGGCGTTGGGCCTCGATGATCAGGCCTTCCAGACGTGGCGACATGCGCAGCGCCACCTGGGCGCTGGTCGTGCCATCAGGCTGCGGCAGGGTTTCCAGCGCCAACCCGATGCGCTCGCCGTCAAAGGCTTCGGGCGCGGCCTCGATCTCCACATAGCGTTCCAGCAGCGCGTCCACGGCCTTCTGGGCGTCCGCCAACGCTTCGTCCGACAGCTTGCCGTGGCCAAGATACTGGTTCACCACTCGCGCCAGGTCGTTCATGAAGTGGAGCAGGGCGTTCGCGCCGCGGCAATCCGGGAGCGTGAAACCCCAGGGCAGGGGGGAAGCGTTTTGAGTCATGGGTTCAGCCAAGGCAATGTTGCGGGCGGCTGCGTGCCGCCGAATCCACGATTTTAGAGGACGCCGGCGTCGCGGAGCATGCGCGCCGCTTCCCCTGTGTCAACTCGCTTCGATGGCAACAAATTTCGCCCCTTCCGGACCCAAGGTCGGGGCTACCGGATAATCTTCCCGTAATCAGCAGAATCGGAGTGCAAAAGGATGCGCATGGTTTTGGTTCGCGCGTGCGTGACAGGCATGGCGTTGGTCTCGATGCTGTTGCTGGCGGCATGCGTCAACAAAGAGCCTCAGGAGCGCGCCGCGTTCATACAGGTTCTGCAAGTCCGCATGAACAACGTGACGCTCTTGCCGATCGGCCTGCTGAGCAAGCAGGAAAAGGAAGCCATCGGCGGCTACGACGACGCCTATGAGGTAATGACGGATTTCCAGGAAGCCATGGCCAAGGCGGCGGCGCCGCTTCGCGAGGTGCTGTCCGTGGAGACGATCCGGTCGGTGAGCGACATCGTGGAGCGCAAGGCCAGCCTGCAGGCGGCGCGCAAGACGCTGGCCGACGGCGCCGCGCAGGTCCAGGCGGCGCGAGGCAAGGCCGACAAGGCGCGCGCGGACCTGGCGTTGCCCGCCGATCTGGCGCCCGTGTATGACGGCGTCTACGACGAGGCGGTGACGGGGCCGGCCGCCGACATGATGCAGGCCGCCGCCAGGATGGACTCGGTCGCCCGCGACGCACTGGGCATCGCGGACTTCGTGGCGGCCAATGCTGCGGATGTGACCTTCGAGGATGGGCAAACCAAGGTGGCAAAACCGACGTTGCAACAGGAACTGAACCTGCGGCTGCAAGCGCTGAATGCGCAGTCCGACGGTCTTGAAGCCGCCCGCGCCACGCTGCTGCAGGCGGCGAGCGCCGGGTCGAAGGCGCCATAGCCGTGGATCAGCCCCGTCGCGAGGCAAGCGGCGCCCGGCGGCGCTTTGTACAATGCGGCTCTCGCGGCGCATGCCGTGTCTTGGACAGACCATGAGCGAATCTTCAGGCGTGCATTACAGAACCTTCGTGCTTTTGCTCGTGGTGGTCACCATCGCGTTCGGTTGGCTGTTGTGGCCTTTCTATGGGGCCGTGTTCTGGGGCACCATCCTGGCCATTCTTTTCGCTCCCTTGCAGCGCCGCCTGGTGGCGCGCATTGGCGGCCGGCGCAATCTCGCCGCGCTCATCACCCTGCTGCTGGTGCTGCTGCTGGTGATTCTTCCGTTGGTCGTCATCAGCGGGTCGCTGGTGAGCGAAGGCGCGAGCCTCTATCAGAGCATCAAGTCCGGCCAGATCAATTTTGGCGCGTACTTCCAGCAGGCAATGGACGCCTTGCCGCCGTCGGTGCATGCGCTGCTGGCGCGCTTCGACCTGGCCGACATTCCCAGCCTGCAGGACAAGCTGAGCGCCGGCGCGATGCAGGCGAGCCAGTTCCTGGCAACCCAAGCCTTGAACATCGGACAGGACACGTTCCAGTTCGTGGTCAGCTTCGGCATCATGCTGTACCTGCTGTTCTTCCTGCTGCGTGACGGGCCCCTGCTTTCGGCCCGGCTGCGACGCGCCGTGCCGTTGAGCGACATGCACAAGCAGCACCTGTTCCGCAAGTTCACGACCGTGGTGCGCGCCACCGTCAAGGGCAACGTCGCGGTGGCGGCGGCGCAGGGCGCGCTGGGCGGCATCATCTTCTCCATCCTGTCGATCCAGGGCGCGCTGCTGTGGGGCGTGATCATGGCGTTCCTGTCGCTGCTGCCGGCGATTGGCGCGGGGTTGATCTGGGCGCCGGTGGCCGTGTACTTCCTGCTGACGGGCGACGTGGTCAAGGGCGCCGTGCTCATCGCGTTCGGCGTGCTGGTCATCGGCATGGTCGACAACGTCCTGCGGCCCATTCTCGTGGGCAAGGACACGAAGATGCCCGACTACGTGATCCTGATCTCCACGCTGGGCGGCATGGCGCTGTTCGGCCTGAACGGCTTTGTCATCGGTCCGCTGATCGCCGCGTTGTTCATGGCAAGCTGGGATCTGTTCTCGCCCGCGGCAAGTGATCCGACGGTCGTCCCCGCAGCGAGCGCGCCGTTGCCCGGCAATCCCGTTGCCGGCACGCCGCCGGCAGCGGGCGGCGCCGCTGCCGGTACACAGGCAGCGCTGGCCCGGGACCGCCAGTCCCACGACGATTGACCGAGCTGGGCGCCCATGCGCGCCCGGCCGGGTGTATGGTGTAGCAGCGCCGGCCATCGCGGCCGGCCTTTCGTGTCAACTTCGCCAAACAGGAGCGCGTTGGATATGGAATGGAAACTGCATCGGTCGGGCTGGATCGAAGAACGCAACTTTGACATCGAATTTGCCGAGACGCCCGAGGGATATCACACCCGCGTGCGCGTGTTCGGCTTTCCGATCCTGGAAGACACCAAGCACGTATTCCCCAACGAGGCGCTGGCCGAAAAAGGCGCCCTGACCCTGCTCAAAACCCAATTCACCGGCACGCCCGATCTGGAAGAGAAGTAGCGGGACGGGAGCGGCGGGCGCGCTCTGCAATAATCTTTGGGTTTCCATCCAGGCCCGGCGGGGGTGCCGGGAGGGCGTATCGGGAGGCGCATGAGCCCACGGGTGTTGTTTCGGTCGAATGTTCGCGCGATGCGGATCTTGAATGGCGAGGCGCGCCATGGCTGACGGCGAAGCGCTTGCTGGCGGGCGCCGCCGCCAGGCGCGCCGCTATTCCATGCGGACGGGCCTGCTGGCCCTCGTCTTTGCCTGTATCACCCCTGCGCTCATCGTGGCGACGGTCGCAGTCTACGAAAGCTACGTCATCCAGAAGGAACGCATCTTTCGCGACACGATTTTTCTGGCGCGCAATCTCACGGCGATCCTCGATCGTGAGCTCACGGGCGTCGAAGCCGGCTTGCAGATGCTGGCGTCGTCGCCGGACCTGGTCGAAGGTGACCTCGCCGGTTTTCATCGCCGCGCGCGCGAGTCCGTGCGGTTCCAGATCGTCGACAGCTACGTCCTGACCAACAAGGAAGGGCGCCAGATCATCAACACGCAAGTGCCCTATGGCACGGCATTGCCGTCCACCGGCGCGCCAGATGAGCTGCTTCGCGTCTTCCAGTCGCGCATGCCTGTGCTGACGGGGCTGTTCGCCGGCGGTCTGACGAAGGATCCCACCATCGCGCTCGGCGTGCCGGTCGTGCGAGGCGGGGAGGTGGTCTACAGCCTGAATGTGGGGCTGTCGCCCGAGCGCATCGGCAGCGTGTTGGGCCGTCGCGCCTTGCCCGAAGGCTGGGTGGCCGCCGTGCTCGACGACTCCGGAACCATCGTTGCCCGCACCCGCGATACCTCGAAATTCGTCGGCCAGAAGGCGGTGCCGGCGTTGGCCCGCGCCGTGCAGCAGGAAGGCGAAGGGTCGCTCGAAACGATCACCAAGGAAGGCACGCCGGTCTACACCGCGTTCAGCCGGTCGGCGCTCTCGGGCTGGACGGTTGCCGCCGGCGCGCCGATGCAATTGCTGACCACGGACCTCTATCGGTCGATCGCGTGGATCGGCATGGGCACGTTGTTCGCGTTCGGCCTGGGTCTGTGGTTGGCGATCAGGCTGGCAAGCCGGTTGACGTCGGCTGTGCAGGGACTCGTCGCGCCGGCGCTGGCGTTGGGCGAGGGCCGCACTGTCGAGCTGCCGGCCACACGCATCAAGGAAGCCCAGGAAGTCGGGGCCGCCATGCTGCAGGCGTCGCGTATGCTGGCGCGCGCGCAGCACCTGGCGCATTACGATCCGCTGACCGGCTTGTGCAACCGGGTGCTGTTCGGTGAGCTCGTGCTGCGCGAGCTGGCCGTCGCGCAGCGCAGCGGCGATTCGTTCTCGATCCTGGCCATCGATCTGGACGGCTTCAAGGCCGTCAACGATATGCACGGCCACGCCGCGGGCGACACGGTGCTTAAAGAGGCCGCCGATCGCATGGCAAACGCGATCCGGGTCTCCGATGTGGCGGCACGGCTGGGCGGCGACGAGTTCGCCGTGCTGCTGCTGGGCGCCAACCAGGAGAACGCGCGGCCGGTGGCCGAGGCGCTGGTCGAGAGCCTGTCGCTGCCGTATCCCAATGTCCGTGTCGCGGTGTCTGCGAGCGTCGGCATTGCCGTGTATCCGCAATCGGGCACCACGATGCTGCAGCTGCTCGAGCGAGCGGACGTGGCGTTGTACCGGGCCAAGGGCCTGGGCAAGCGGCGGGTGGCGCTGGACGAGTAGCCGCCGCCGGGCCGGGCGTGTCAGGTGTGCCGCCGGACCGGGCATGTCAGGTGTCGCGGCGCGGCGTCAGGGCAGTGAGAACCTCGCCGGACCCCAGGCGGTAGCGCTTGTCGTCCAGCGCGATGACGGAGTCGCCTTCGGACGTCCTGAATATGTAGCGCCTGCCGGTTCGCGGCAGGGGGGCGGCCCCCGCATCTTCAGCCCGCAAGAACACTTCAATGCGGTAGAGCCGCCCCGAATCCGTGCTTGCCAGCACGTCGCTCAGCCTGCGTGTGGAAATAGCCATGCCGCGATTTCTCCGTTCGGTTTTCGCTAAACTTGCCGCCTTGGCGCCTGGCCGGCCTGATTATCGGGCTGGCCTATCGCGCAATCGGAAACGGTAATGCAATTGAATCCTGGCCGGAATGCGGCCACTTCCCTCGGTTTGCTGGCAATCCTGCTGTGGGGCACGGTCGTCGGTCTGATTCGTGGCGTCAGTGAAAACTTTGGCCCGATCGGCGGCGCCGCGCTCATCTATACGGTGGGTTCGATCTTCCTCGTATTGCTGCTGGGCTTTCCCAAGCTGCGCACCTTCCCCCGGTCCTATCTCATCGTGGGCAGCCTGCTGTTCGTCGCTTATGAGATATGCCTGTCGCTGTCGCTGGGATTCGCAGCCGATCGCGGGCAAGCCATCGAGTTGGGCATCGTCAACTATCTGTGGCCGTGCCTGACGGTGGTGTTTGCCATGCTCATCAACGGCCAGCGGGCAAGCATCTGGGTGGCGCCGGGCATCTTGTTGTCGGTGTGCGGCATCGTGTGGGTCGTGGGCGGAGCCGGCGGGCTGTCATATGAACGCACCGTCGCCAATGTGTCGAGCAATCCTCTCAGTTATGGATTGGCGTTCAGCGGCGCCATCATCTGGGCCGTGTATTGCAACGTGACCAAGCGCTTTGCCGACGGCAAGAACGGGGTCGCGCTGTTTTTCGTGCTGACCGCTACTGTCCTGTGGATCAAATACGCAATCAGCGCGGAACCCGCGCTTGCGTTCACGGCGCCAGCCACGATCGAGCTATGCGTGGCCGGCGGCGCAATGGCCAGCGGCTACGCATTCTGGAACGTGGGGATACTGCGAGGCAACCTGACGTTGCTGGCCACCGCGTCGTACTTCACGCCGGTCTTCTCCACCTTCTTTGCCGCGCTATGGTTGGCGACGCCGCTCACCCTGTCGTTCTGGCAGGGCGTGGCGATGGTCACCGCCGGTTCATTGTTGTGTTGGGCGGCAACCCGCGGCAGACCGGCCCGTAACGGATAGTCCGGGCCTGACCTTCGGTGGGAGAGACTACTCGACGAGCATCGTCAGGGCCACGGCGAACCCCAACGGGACCAGCATCAGCGATGCAAAGGTGGAACTGACAATCGCCGCCGATATCTTCAGCCAGGGCTCGGGCCCCGCGCTTCGTATCGTTTGAATCACCAACGCGACGATACCCATAACCATCAAACAGCTCATGAAAACTGCGACGTAAGTCATGTTGTCTCCGTCCTCGCCTGATTTAGGGGATTCGGCGCCGCTGAGCGGTCTTGTTGTTTGAAACGATTGTGCGCCTGTATTGCAGGACTGCACCCTAGGGTTTTCCTTGCAGGAAGGGCGCTTTGTGGCGGAATAGCCGCGCAGTCTGCAGCATGAAAATTGTGTGCAAGCGCAGCATTTTTCATACGCCGCGTCCGACCGTGGCGTCCCCCTGCGTTTGCGCTACGATGGCGTGATCGAAACACGGAAGAGGCCGCCAGATGCCGCAAGAACTACGCCCCGGCACGCGCGCCACCCTGCAGGTCCGCCAGCTTGCGCCAGGTGAATTCGCATGGATCATCACCCTGCTGGATCCTGCATCCGGCAATGTGCGCAGCACCAATTACTCGGACAAGCGATACGCCAGCCAGGATGAGGCCTCTGCGGCCGGCAAGGCCGCGGTTGTCGCTTTTCTAGCGGACGAGGCGCCCGAACGCACCGCTGCCGCCGCCGGCAGCAAACGCAAGGCCTGACGGCTTTCTCGTTTTGCTCGACGGTGTTGAACCCCTGAAGGGTCTCAGGCACGCCATTTGCTGATGCTCAACCGAAGCGCGTCTTGCGCTGCTTGAGGAGAGGCAATCATGTCCCAGATCCCGCATCGAGAACCCGGTCAGCCGGACGATCTCACGCCCGACGATCCGGCGCTTCCTGGCACCGCCCCTGCGGACGATCCGCGTCCGGACCCGGGGCGTCCCACCGACAATCCCGACGTCATCGACCCCACGCCGCCCGCGCCGGATCCCCGCGCCCCGGGCACCATCGACCTGGCCTGATTGCGGCCGGCGTCACTTCACTCAGATCCATTCATCGAAGCAAGGAGGTTTCCATGCGCTCCATCCTGTTGTGGCTGCTTGGCGTGCCCATTCCCATCATCATTTTATTGGCGCTGTTCTGGCACTGAAGGCCGGTTCGTCATTCCCGCTTTGGCGCCCGCGTCCGCGCGGTTGCGTAAGACTCTGGACAAGGATCGATCATGCAAAATACGTCTTCATTGAGCCAGCCATATGCCGATGGCGTGCCTCCACGTGAGTCCGCCATTTCGGCCGTGTCGTGGGCGGCGGTCTTCGCCGGCGCGGTGATCGCCGCCGCGCTCTCGCTCGCGTTGTTCGCCGGTGGCACCGGCCTGGGTTTCCTGTCCGTATCGCCGTGGGGCGACGAGGGCGTGTCCGCCCCCACCATCGGCATCGGCATCATCGTGTGGATGCTGATCACTCAGATCCTCTCTTACGGCATCGGCGGCTATGTCGCCGGACGTCTGCGCACCAAGTGGGTCGACGTGCACTCGGACGAGGTCTACTTCCGCGACACCGCGCATGGCTTCCTGGTCTGGGCGCTGAGCGCCGTCGTCAGCGCGGCGCTGCTGGGGTCTGCACTGGCGTCCATGGCATCGGGCGCGGCCAAGGCTGGCGCTTCGGTCGCGGCCACTGCCGGCACTGCGGCGACTGCGGCCGCGACGGCCGGCGCGGCGGGGGCAAGCAATGGCGGCGGCATGGAACGCGCCACCGACTATCTCACCGACACCCTGATGCGCTCGGAACGTCCCGAGGCCAACACCGACCCCGAAGCGGCGCGCGCCGAAGTCGGCCGCGTCGTCGCCATGAGCATCACGCGCGGCGAGATGACGCCCGCTGATCGCGACTATGTGGTGAAGGTCGTTGCGGCGCAGGCCGGCGTGGAACCCGCCGTGGCCCAACGCCGCGTCGACGAGGCGATCCAGAACGCCAAGAAGACCGCCGAGGAGGCCAAGCAAAAGGCCAAGGAAGCGGCGGACACGGCACGCAAGGCCGCTGCGGCGTTTGCGTTGTGGGGGTTTGCCTCGATGCTGATAGGCGCGTTCGTGGCGAGCCTGGCTGCGACGTGGGGCGGCCGCCGGCGCGATACGGTGTACCGGACTTGATGGGTTAAGGCCTGTATTGTCCGAATGAAAAAGGCCCGCACGGTGTGCGGGCCGTTTTTGTTTTTGACGCTCGATTCTTTTGGCTCGGTTCGTCACCAAAGGATTATGAGTCCGTTGCCGGGGCATCTTCGAAATGCGCGCTCGACGCAAGCGTGCTTAGGTCAAGCGTTATCCGGAGCAGCTGATGTTCCCAAAAGCCGCGGCGTCAACAGTCGAACGGGTAGCGGCGGCTGCGCGGAAAGAAATCCCCAAAGCACCCATGACCTTGAGAATCGTCGCGAAGTCGGGGGACCGCTCGCCGGAAAGCGCCTTATATAAGCTTTCGCGGGACATGCCCGTGTCCTTAGCGATCTTCGTCATCCCTTGCGCGCGAGCGATATCTCCCAGCGCTTTTGCAATGAACGCCGCATCGCCATCACATTCCTCGATGCAGGCGTCCAGATAAAGCGCCATCTCTTCAGGGGTGCGGAGCCGCTCTGCGATGTCGTATTTTTTCGTTTGTAGCTTTGCCATGTTTCTGCTCCTGATCTTGTGGAGCCTGATTTCCACAGCGTGTTTGCTGCTCGTGCAATCACGCCTCAACTTCGTTCCAAGGCAAGAGATCAAAGGCTCGCGGCCAAGCGGTAAGCTCTTGCAATGTCAGCTTGTTGCGTCGACTTGCTGCCTCCTGCGAGGAGGATCACAAGCGTCCCGTCCTGCCGCTGCGTGTAATAGACCCTGTACCCCGGTCCGACATCAATCCGAAGTTCCGATACCCCTTTTTCAAGATTTCGGTGATCACCCGGATTGCCGGCACGCAGCCGTTGAATTCGTGCCTGGATTCTTGCGCGAGCCCGCAGATCCTTCAAATCTGCTTCGAACTCGTCATAGTCTTCGGTGCTTTCCAGTTCTTTCATCTCTGGCACCTAACATCTTTAACACCCCCCGGGCTTGTCGCGGCCAATGAAATGTATCCCTGTGGATACGATAAGTCAACTCAGTGCGTATCCTGCTGGATACGGAAGGCTGTCGACTTTGGCTATGGCCAATCGTACGGAGGGTCATGCAAGCGCGAGAGATCGTGTGCCAAAGCGGTACTGAGTACAGCGTCAAATGCGTGCCCAACGAAAAAGGCCCGCACAATGTGCGGGCCTTTTTGAATTCTTTGGTGGCGCATCCCTGATTCGAACAGGGGACCTGCGGATTATGATTCCGTCGCTCTAACCGGCTGAGCTAATGCGCCATCCTTCTTATTAAGCAGTTTGCGTTGCAGTTGCTGCTCAACGAAGAACGAAATTCTAGCACGAAGTTTTTTTGGAGTGCAAGTGGAGGGGCGCCGAATTTTTCTGACCCGCCCCGCGATTCGGTGTTCCAACCGCCTCGCGCTCAGCAAATCCTCTCAATCATCCCGAGCCAGCCGGATCCCCGAGAACTGCCATCGCGCCTCGGGCGGAAAGAAGTTCCGGTAGCTTGGCCGGATGTGATCGCGCGGCGTGGCGCAGGAGCCGCCTCGCAGCACGTACTGGTTGCACATGAATTTGCCGTTGTATTCACCGACGGCGCCCGCGTTGGGCTTGAAGCCGGGATAGGCGTCATAGCCGCTCGACGTCCATTCCCACGCGTCGCCGAACAACTGCACCGGACCGCCCTGGCCGTTGCGTTCGGGGGCGGGACGCGTGTCCAGGTGGCCGTTTTCCAGCAGGTTGGCGCGGGCCGAGTAGGTGTCTTCGGAAAGCTGGCGGGCGGCGTGTTCCCATTCGGCTTCTCGCGGCAGGCGCGCGCCTGCCCAGCGCGCGTAGGCGTCTGCTTCGAAATAGCTGACGTGGGTGACTGGCGCCTCCAATTCCTGGGGCTGCATGCCGCGCAACGTGAAGACGTGCCAGTCGTCGCCGTCGTCTTCCCAATAGAGCGGCGCGCGCCAGCCTTGTACGCACACGATGTCCCAGCCCATGGACAGCCACAGTTCGGGCCGTTCGTACCCGCCATCCTGGATGAAGTCCAGGAATTCGCGTTGGGTGACAAGGCGATCGGACAGGGAGAAGGGCGTCAGCAGGACATCGTGGGCCGGACCTTCGTTGTCGAAGGCAAACCCGCGTCCGTCGTGGCCGATGCGCGTGATGCCGCCGTCGTAGCGGGTCCAGCCGGCGTCGGTGGCGGGCGGCAGCGCTGGCTGGCCGGGCGCCACGTAGGCCGGTTTGAGTGGATTGGCCGACAGCATGTGCTTCAGATCGGTGAGGATCAATTCCTGGTGCTGCTGCTCGTGGTTCAGGCCAAGCTCAAGCAACGCGTCGAAGTCGGCATCGTTGCCGCCGAGCCGCGAAATCAGCGCGTGCATCGCATCGTCGACGTGTTGGCGATAGCGCAAGATCTCGGCGAGCGGCGGGCGCGACAAGAGGCCGCGCTGCGGACGCGGATGTTTCGCGCCGACAGCGTTGTAGTAGGAGTTGAACAGCATCCGGTACTGCGGATGAAAGGGCGGCGCCGATGTGTCGAAGCGCGCCAGCAGGAAGGTTTCGAAGAACCAGGTGGTGTGCGCCAGATGCCATTTGACGGGGCTGCAATCCGGCATGGATTGCACCTGGCAGTCCTCGGGACTGAGCGGCGCAGCGAGCGCGGCGGTGGTCGACCGTACGGCGTCGTAGCGGTCGTGCTGGCCGGCCTGTCCACTGGCATAGGGCGCGATGGCGGGATGGGTCAGCAGGCATGCGGGGTCCATGGCGATCCTCCGGGGGGCGTCGTGGGTGGTCCCGCGTCAGGCGCGGGCGCTGAAAACAGAAAACCAGTCGCGGGCATCCGACCAATGTTCGACATTGCGAAAGCCCGCACGATGGAGCAGGTCGCTGAATGCCTGTGGCGTGAACTTGTACGAGTTTTCCGTATGGATGCGTTCGCCGCGCGTGAAGTCGCGATGGCCGCCGGGCCAGGTGACGCGCAATGCGCGCTGCGCTTCCAGGTGCATTTCGACGCGCGAGCGCTCGCTGTTGAAGATTGCTACATGGCGCCAGTCTTCGACATTGAAATCGCTGTCGAGCACCGCGTTCACATGGCGCAGCAGGTTCAGGTTGAACGCGGCAGTCAGATGCAGCGCATCATCGTACGCGGGTTCAAGCACGCTTTTGGGCTTGACGCGGTCAACGCCGATCAGCAGCCCGCCGCCGGGACACGCTTCGCGGATCCGTCGCAGCATGGCATACGCGCTGTCGGGTCCCAGGTTGCCGATGCTGGAGCCGGGATAGAAGAACAGGCGCTGCTGCGTCGGAATGCCGGCCGGCAATGCAAGTTCATGCGAGAAATCCTGTCCCACGGCCGTGATCCGCATGTCGGGATAGGACAGCTTCAGGCGGCGTACGGCCGTCTGCAGATAATCGGCAGAAATGTCGACCGGCACATAGTGGCTGGGCCGAAGGCTGGCGAACAGGCGCTCGGCCTTGACGCAGTCGCCGGCGCCCAGGTCGATCATTGCCTGCACCGGACCGACATGGCGGGCGATATCGGCGCCATGGCGTTGGAAGATTTCGTGCTCGCAGCGCGTCGGGTAGTACTCGGGCAACTGCGTAATGGCCGTGAAGAGCGACGAGCCGAGCGCGTCGTACAGGAACTTGGGGTCGATGTGGGCGGGGCTGTCGAGCAACCCGTCGTGCAATTCGACCTGCTCGGCGCTTTGATGCTGCGGTTCTTGCGCGACGAATTCAGGAGAAACGGCGGCAAGGAGTGCGGAAGGGGAAACCATGCGTTCAGTTCCTTTTTGGGGCGGTTGAAGCGCATTGCGAAGACCTATTGTGGCGGCTGAGGGGGTTCGGGTGTCAAGCGCCAAGCCTCTGAATGCAATGGACTTTTACGAAATCGAAAACGCCTTTGGCCGGACGCGACCAGATGTGCGCGAAGACGCGGTGACGGCGCCAGACGATGCCGTCAGCAAGTTTCGCTCCGCTGAAATATCGGTTTACGGCTGGTTGCGAAAGCTCGGGCAGTTGCGGCCGTTGCTATGGACAATGGGGTTTCGGCCATGCGGAACGATGTGTTCCGCAGCCCTGGCGATGCTGCGTTGCATCAGGCAACGGTGGTGTTGGCCGGGGCGGTCCAAAAAAAACAAGGAGCTACCATGAATCGAAAGCACCAGCGCGCTGAAATGGCTTTGCATCGTGAACGCGTCAATGACAGCTTCCACGAGCTGCTGGCCGGGACGGAAGACCTCTTGCGTTCGACCGCGTCGTATACGGGCTCCGAAATTGAATCGGCGCGTGCGCGCCTGAAGCGTCAGCTCGCCGATGCGCGCGAGTCCGCGGGCGGCTGGGAAGTCGTCGCGCGTGAACGGGCCCGTCGTGCCACCGCCTATGCGGACGAGTACGTGCACGAGAATGCGTGGAAATCGGTCGGCGTGGCGGCCTTGGTGGGCGCCGTGCTCGGCTGCATCTTCGTGGCAGGCAACCGACGCTAGAGGTGCATCATGAGCCCATTACCGGCCGCGAGCCGGGGTGGGCCGCACAATGCCTTGCACAGACTGACGGCTGACGCGCGTCGATGGGCGCGCGCCGTGCTGTTTGCGTGCGTCGCGTCCGTGCTCGCCGCCTGCGCCAGCGTCCCCGACGCGCAGGAACGGCACGCACGCGCCGCGCAGGCGGGCCTGTCCGCGAATGCAGCGCAGGACAGCTACCGTCGCGGGCAAGGCATTGCAGCGGACCCTCAAACACCCAAGGACGACTTTCTCGCCAGGCATCTGGCGGTGGAGCAGGCTGTCAGCGGCGCGCCGCTGGTCAAGGGCAACCGCGTGCGGCTGCTGGCCGACGGTCCCAGCACGTACAAGGCGATGCTGCAGTCCATTGGCCAGGCGCGCCGCTACGTCCACATGGAAACCTACATCTTCGATGACGACGCCGAAGGCCAGCGCTTTGCCGAGGCGTTAATTGCGGCGCGCAACCGGGGCGCCGAGGTCTCGTTGATGGTGGACGCGGTCGGCACGATCAAGACGCCCGATGCGCTGTTCCAGCGGATGCGCGATGCGGGCGTCCAGGTGGCCGTCTTCAATCCCGTCAATCCGGTCAACGCCCGCGCCGGCTGGTCGCCGAACGAGCGCAATCACCGCAAGGTGCTGGTCGTTGACGGCAAAGTGGGATACCTGGGCGGCATCAACGTCAGCAGCGTGTACGAGTCGTCGTCGTTTTCCGGCGGGAGTGGCTCGGGCTCGGGCAGCGGCTCGGGTGGCGGTTCAGGCGGCGGTTCCGGCGATAAGGCGGGCGACCCGCCGGAAGACGCCGATTCCGCGCCCTGGCGCGACACGCATCTGCGCATCGAAGGTCCGGCAGTCGCACAGCTGGAGCAGGTGCTGCAGGCCGGATGGGCATCGCAGGCGAAGGAGCCCATCAAGGGCGGCGATTCGCAGGTGGCGCCGCCCGTCGGCAACACCACGGTCCGCATCCTGGCCAACCAGCCCGACCGCAGCGATGGCTACACGGTCTATCTGACGCTGATGTCCGCGTTCGAAAGTGCGCAGAAATCCATCCACATCACGATGGCGTACTTCGTGCCGGATCCCGCGTTCATCGAGGTGCTGCAGTCCGCGGCGCGGCGCGGCGTGGACGTGGTGCTGGTGCTGCCGGGCTTCAGCGATTCGTCGCTGGTGTTCCACGCGGGACGCTCGCACTACACAGACCTGCTGCGCGCCGGCGTGAAGATCTACGAGCGGCGTGACGCGCTGCTGCATGCCAAGACCGCGGTGGTTGACGGCGTCTGGTCGACCGTCGGTTCCAGCAACATGGATTGGCGCAGCTTTGCGCTGAACTATGAGATCAATGCGGTGGTGCTGGGGCCCGAGTTTGCGGCCGAGATGGAGGCGCTGTTCCAGCGCGACGTGGCCGATGCCGTGCAGGTCACGCCCGAGGCCTGGAAGGAGCGCGGTCTGGATGACCGCTTCATGGAGTCGTTCTCGCGCATGTTCGAGCGCTGGCTGTAGCGAACGGGGCGGACGGGCGATGCGCGCGATCTGCCGCGTCAGCCCCGTCCGCCCCGTCCGCCGCGCCGCTCAGGAGTTGCCGGCTGCGGCCGCCTGGGCGGCGTGTTCGCGCGCGAGCGCCGTGGTGATGTCGTGCGTGGGCTGGAACGACTGCGCCTGCGCCATTGCCCATCCAGCGCGGAAGACCTGATGGCGGAATTCGCCGCGCAGCAATTCGCCGGGCGCCAGTTCCGGAAACAGCGCGGACAGAAGGCGGATCTCGCTGGGCGAGATGCGGCGCGCGATATGGTGCGGACGCAACTGGCTGGGGTGGGTCAACCCGGCCGCGGCCAGCAGTTCGGCAAGCGCGTGCAGCGTGTTCTTGTGGAAGTTCGCCACGCGCTGCGCCTTGTCCGGCACGACCAGCGCGCGTTGCCGCAGCGGATCCTGCGTGGTGACGCCGGTTGGGCATTTGCCGGTGTGGCAGGCCTGGGCCTGGATGCAGCCGATGGCGAACATGAAGCCGCGCGCGGCGT
>NZ_DAMCTG010000039.1:0-16926 GCF_032113835.1 Achromobacter sp.
TGGCAGGCCTGGGCCTGGATGCAGCCGATGGCGAACATGAAGCCGCGCGCGGCGTTGCACCAATCTGCACCCATCGCCATCACGCGCGCCATGTCGAACGCCGTGATGATCTTGCCCGACGCGCCCAGCTTGATGCGGTCGCGCAGGTTCACGCCGATGAGCGTGTTGTGCACCAGCCGCAGCGCCTCGCGCAGCGGTGTGCCGACGTGGTCCACGAATTCGACGGGGGCCGCGCCTGTGCCGCCTTCCGCGCCATCCACCACGATGAAGTCGGGCGTGATGCCGGTCTCCAGCATGGCCTTGACGATGGCGAACCATTCCCACGGATGCCCCACGCAGAACTTGAAGCCGACGGGCTTGCCGCCCGAGAGTTCACGCAGGCGCGCCACGAATTTCATGAGGCCGATGGGGCTGTCGAACGCGGAATGGCTGGCCGGCGAATTGCAGTCCTGCCAGGGCGCCACGCCGCGCGCTTCGGCGATCTCGATGGTCACCTTGCCCGCGGGCAGGATGCCGCCGTGGCCGGGCTTGGCGCCTTGCGACAGCTTGATCTCGATCATCTTGACCTGTGGCGTACAGGCGTTGCGCACGAAGGCTTCTTCGGAGAAGGCGCCATGCTCGTCGCGGCAACCGAAGTAGCCAGAACCGATGTTCCACACCAGGCTGCCGCCCGGCTGGCGATGGTAGCGGCTGATGCCGCCTTCGCCCGTGTCGTGCGCGAAGTCGCCTTGCCGCGCGCCTTCGTTCAGCGCCAGCACCGCGTTGGCCGACAGCGCGCCAAAACTCATGGCCGACACGTTGAACACCGACATGGAATAGGGCTGCGTGCAATCGGGTCCGCCGACGGTCACGCGAAAGTCGGTGTCGTTGATGTGCGAAGGCGACATGGAATGGTTGATCCATTCGTAGCGGTCGCCGTAGACGTCTTCCTGGGTGCCGAAGGGACGCTTGTCGATCTCGCGCTTGGCGCGCTGATAGACGATGGAACGCTGTGCGCGAGAGAAGGGCGAGGCCTGCGTGTCGTCCTCCAGGAAATACTGGCGGATCTCCGGCCGGATGAATTCGAACAGGAAGCGCAGGTTGCCCAGCACGGGATAGTTGCGGCGAATGGCGTGGCGCGGCTGGATCAGGTCGTACACGCCCAATGCGCCCAGCATTGCCAGCGGCACGGCCGCCGCGAGCCACCACAAGGACGCGGTGGCGGCCAGCACAGCGGTGGTCGCTGCGCCGGCCAGGGTCAGGAAAAAGGCCGTGAAACGGCCAGCGATCCAGTTCATGTCCATCTCCGTATTTCGGAATGGAGCCACCATACACCAGCGCAGCCGTCTGGCGGATGAATGACGCGTCGTGCGCACCTGCGTCGGCGCGTGCCATGCTCGGGTGCGCGGCGCGCCGAAACCCGCATGGCTGCTGGCTTTACGGCGAGGCAAAAAAAATGGCCTCCCGCATCAGGAGGCCATTGTTGGAACTCAGTTTTTCAGCAACTGGACGCCGAGGGCGTCTTCTCGACGGCCAGGCCGAAGAGCGGACGCAGGCGCACGCCCAGCGCGCTGCCGGCAAACGCGGCGGGCAGCCACAGCCAGGCATGCAGGCTGCCCGACAGGATGCCGCTGAAGTAGGCTCCGATGTTGCAGCCGAAGGCCAGGCGCGCGCCGTAGCCGAGCAGCAGGCCGCCGATCACCGCGCCGGCGAGCGAGCGCGCCGGCACCTTCCAGACGGGGGCAAACTTGCCGGCCGCGCTGGCGGCGGCCAGGGCGCCGAGCATGAGACCGATGTCCATGACGGTCGTGACGTCCTGGCGCAGCGGCGCGGCCAAGGACGGCTGCTTGGCCCAATAGGCCCAGGTGGCGACATCGCCGCCCGCCGCGTCCAGCGCCTTGGCGCCCCACAACGCGAACGCCGACGTGATGCCCCACGGACGACCGGCCAGCGCCAGCGTCGCAAAGTTCAGCACGACCAGCGCCACGCCGCCCCAGATGAGCGGCCATGGACCCTGCAGCAGCGAGGCCGGGCGGGCGGTGCGCGACGCGAAGGAAATGACGTGGCCGTGGCGGCGCTTTTCCAGCACGGTGGCGATCCAGGCGATCAGGGCAAAGACGGCCAGATTGGCGATGATGGCGGGCGCCAGGCCCCAGGTCTTGATGAGCGAGGTGGGGGCCAGCGCCGGCAGGCTGGACCACCAGCCGAAGTTGGCCGTGGCGATGACCGATCCCACGATGAAGAACAGCAGCGTCACCACCATGCGGGTGTTGCCGCCGCCCACGGCGAAGAGCGTGCCCGACGCGCATCCTCCGCCCAATTGCATGCCGATGCCGAACAGGAACGCGCCCAGCACGACCGATACGCCCGGGGGCGACACGAAGCCGTTGACCGGCTGGCCGAACAGCGTGCCCGCAGCCAGGAAGGGGAAGAACAGCAGCACGCCCGCGGCCAGCATCAGCATCTGCGCGCGCAGGCCCGCGCCGCGGCGGTCCGACACGAACACGCGCCAGGCCTGCGTGAAGCCGAACGAGGCGTGGTACAGGGTAACGCCGAGCAGCGCGCCGATCACCCACAGCGCGCCTTGGCGCCAGCTGACGGTCTGGTTGAGATACAGCGCGCCGGCCAGCACCAGCAGCAGCGCGATCCACAGCGGCTTGCGGTTGATCTGGATGGGCTGCAGGGCCGGTGACAGGGGCAGGGAGGAAGCGTTGGCGCTCATGGAGAATCCCGAGGATCAAGACGTAAATGCAAACGGGTGCGTAGTCGCACCCGTGGGAATAGCCGCCAGTCTAGTCCTGGCGTTAAATTTCTCAAACGAAGGAATCGTGCTTTGACGATAACTGCAAGTTATATAGAGCGTGTTCAGGTCATGAGACGGGATGCGCGCTGATCCACGCGACGAGCAGGCTGACCGTCAGCACCGACGCCACGGTGCTGACGAGGATGGCGCGCGACGTGACCCGCGCATCGCGCCCATACATCTTCGCCAGCATGAAGGGGCCCGTGCCGATGGGCAGCGCGCTCATCAGCACGGCCGTCCAGGCCCACAGCGGCGGCATCGAGAACACGTAGAACGCCAGGACCGCCGTCGCAGCCGGCTGCAGCAGCAGCTTGCCCAGCACCAGGCGCAGCACGCCAGGCCCGGAACTTGCGGTTTCGGTCTGCGCCAGAAAGAGGCCGATGGTCACCAGCGCGCACGGACTGGCCGACGCGCCGAGCAAGGCCACGTAGCGGTCGACGCCTTCGGGCAGCGCCACGCCGGTGGCGGCCCAGGCCAGTCCAAGCACGGGGGCGGCGAGCAGCGGGTTGCGCACCAGCGCGCGGCCCACCTTGAGTAGCGTCGCGGGTAGATTGGGCGTCTGCTGGCGGTCGAACTCGATAAGCGCGATGGCAAATCCGAACAGAACGCTGGCGGTCAGCAATGTGGTGAAGGTTGCGGGCGCCAGGCTGTCGGCGCCTAGCAGCGCAAGGCACAGCGGAATGCCCATGTAGCCGGCGTTGGCGTAGGACGCCGCGAGGCCTTCGATGCTGCGGTCGGTCAGGGACTGCGGTCCGCGCTTGCGCGGCAGAAAGGACACCAGGAACGTGATGGCGACGCCGCCCGCGAACGCGCCGACGAACCCCCAGTGCGCCATGTGCGCCAGGTCCACCTGCGTCATGGCGCGGAACAGCAGCGCGGGCAAGGACAGGTACACCACGTAGCGGTTCAGCGCGTCGGTCGCGTTGGCGCCCAGGATGCGCCAGCGGGCGGCCAGCCAGCCGGTCAGGATCAACGCAAAGACCGGCAGGGCGGCGGTGACGACGGCGTTCATGGGCGAGGGCGCGAGGGCGGAAAGGCGCTCATTCTACTTGCCGTCGTCGCCGGTCTTGCCCGTTTTGCGCGTGACCAGCAGGATGCCAAGCGCGGCAAGCGCCATGCCGGGCCAGGCCAGCGGCGGGATGGGTTCGCGCAGGATCAGCAGCGCAATGATCGCCGTGCACGGCGGCACCAGGAAGAACAGCGCGGACACGCGCGACGCTTCGCCGTGGCGGATCATTGCCAGCAGCAAGGTAATGGCGACGAGCGAATTGCCGACCACCAGATACGCCAGCGAGCCCAGCAACGGGCCCGTCCAGTCGATGTGCATCGGTTCCAGCCAAAATGCCAGCGGCGCGGACACGGCAAGTCCGACGCCGTACTGGACAAAGTTGGACGCGACCGGATGGATCTGGGTGCCGAAGCGCTTTTCGTAGAGTGTGCCGCCGGTCAGGCAGAGCAAGGCCCCGACCGCGAAAGTCAGTCCCAATGGCGCCAGTACATCGATCGAGGCCTTGGCCACGATCACCAGCGCGGCGCCCGTCACGCCCAGCGCCAGTCCGGCCCAGCGCCGTGCGTCGACGCGTTCATGCGCGAGGGCGGGCGCCAGCAGCCCGATCAATATGGGTTGAAGCGAAGTGATGAGGGCCACCCCGCCCGCCGACATGCCCTGCTTGAGCGACAGATAGGTGAAGCAGAAGTAGCCGGCCTGCAACAGCAAACCGACCATGGCCAGATGTCCCCACGCGCTGGCCCGCGTGGGGAGCGGCGGGCGAAGCGCCAGCAGCAGGGGCGCCAGGATCAGCAGCACGCAGGCGTAACGCAGCGCCAGAAACGTCAGCGGATCGGCGTAGGCCAGGCCCACCTTCAATACGACAAAGCCGCTCGACCACAGCACGAGAAAGAGCGCGGGTGCGGCTTTCAACCAGGCAGGGGGTGCGGCAGGCGTCATGGCGGACCAGGGGCGGCAAGGGCAAGCCGCGATCGTACCCCTTTTCGCGCGTTCTTCATCCCTGCCAAAATGCGGCGTAGGATTCGGTTATTCATTTGCTGCAACGTAGGGGAAGGATATGTCGGCCAATAGACAAACAACGGTGCGTATCGCGCTGGGAACCTGGGATCGCTTGCGCGACGACGCTTATTCAGTGCGCCATGCGGTGTTCGTGGTCGAGCAGAACGTGCCGCCGGAAATCGAGATGGACGACGACGATGCGGTGTCCGTGCACGCCGTGGCTTACGGGCCCGATGGCACGCCGATGGGCACGGGGCGCCTCTTGCCTGACGGTCACATTGGCCGGATGGCGGTGCACAAGCGGGCGCGCGGCATGGGCGTGGGCGGACAGTTGCTCGATGCGCTGATCGGCCAGGGTCACGGCGACGGCCATCGCATGCTGGTGCTGCATGCGCAGACGCACGCCGCCGGCTTTTATGAGGCGCACGGCTTCAAGGCTGAAGGTGAGGAGTTTGTCGAGGCCGGCATTCCGCACGTGGTGATGACGCGCACGTTGAAGTAGGGCGCCGCAACGCCATGTACCGCCATGCGCCGCAGCCGATGGGCTGCGGTGCGGCTCGCGAAAAGCGAAAGACCGCGCGTGCAAAACAACGAACCGCGCCAACGAACCGCGCCAACGAACCGCGCCAACGAACCGCGCGTGCAAAGCAAAAACCCCGAACGCTTTCGCATTCGGGGTTTTTCTTTTGGCGCATCACGACAGGTACCTCGTGATGTAGTAATTGGTGCCCAGGAGAGGACTCGAACCTCCACACCTTGCGGCACACGGACCTGAACCGTGCGCGTCTACCAATTCCGCCACCTGGGCGCTGTTGCTTCACATGTTGCGTCGCTTTCGCTTCGTTTCGTGTTCAGCAGCAGAGGAACGAGATTATGCACACTTTTTTTGATGTGTGCAAGTCGTGCTGCTTTTTTTTCACTTTTTTTTGAGTGGGCCGCGAACAGGCCGCTTTCGATATAGTGTCGCCCATGTCTCGAGCCCTCTGTACGCGCTGTCTGCGCCCGCTGTCGCACTGCCTTTGCGCTTTGATCCCGTCGTTGTCTTGCCGCACGAGCGTGGTGGTGCTGCAGCATCCCAGCGAAGCGCGCCACGCGTTGAACACGGCGCGGCTTGCGGTGCTGGGCCTGGCTGGTGCGCGCCGCGTGGTGGGCGAGTATTTTTCGGAATCGGACTGGGCGGCGCCGGGTCATGCGCTGCGATTGCTGTTTCCCGGGGAGGGCGCCGAGGTGCTGACGCCGGGCTATGGCCAGGATCTGGGCATGCCCATCCGGCTGATTGTGCCGGACGGCACGTGGGGCCATGCGCGCAAGCTGCTGCACATCAATCCGGCGCTTGCCGCGCTGCCTCGGGTGATGCTGCCGCCGGGCTTATCGACACGCTACCGGGTGCGGCATGCCGACGTGGCGGGCGCGCTGTCCACCATCGAGGCCGTGACGCACGCGATGAACGCCATCGAGGCGCCCCGCAACTTCGATGCGCTGCTTGCGCCATTCGAGGCGTTGATCGATGGGCAGATCGACGGCATGGGCGCCGATCTTTATGCGCGTCATCATTTGAATCGCAAGGTGCCCTGGCGATAAGCAGACATTTTTCGCATGGCAAAGCCCAACGCGAAAAGCAAAAGCCCCGGAAACCTTTCGATTTCCGGGGCTTTTTAGCCTTATTTCACCAAGCCAGTTGAAAACTGCCTTGATTAGAATTCCGTGGTGCCCAGGAGAGGACTCGAACCTCCACACCTTGCGGCACACGGACCTGAACCGTGCGCGTCTACCAATTCCGCCACCTGGGCACTGAAAGATACTGTCAGAACTATGTGCTACGCTGCGTTCCAGTCACTTGGATGGGTTCAATCTTTGAACTAATCCATGCGTCTGAATGCAGTTGGTTTTACAATCGGTTTTTTCAAACCGGGTTTTGAACCGATTTTTAAAACCTTTCTGACCATTTCTGCTTCAGTGTTCAGCCTTGGGCGAACCACAGAAGCTGCGCATTATATACGGAAAATTTAGCTTTGGCAAAACGATCGAATAACGAATCCAATAAGAACAGATCAACACCCTTGCCCGAAGCGCCGCCGGACTTCGACCCTGATGTTCCGTCCCGTGAAGCCATCCTGACAGCGCTGCGCGCCGCGGGTTCGCCGTTGTCTCCGGCTGAGCTGGCTGAGCGCATGGGCGTTGAGCGCGAGGCGACGTTGGTGGGGTTTGAACGCCGCCTTGGCGCCATGGAGCGCGACGGGCAGTTGCTGCCCAACCGCAAAGGGGTGCTGCTGCTGGCGACCAAGCTCGACTTCGTCGCGGGCAAGGTGCTGGGGCATCGCGACGGCTTCGGATTTCTGCTGCGCGATGACGGCGGTCCGGATCTGTTCCTGTCTCCCCGCGAAATGCTCAAGGTGCTGCATGGCGACCGCGTGCTGGTCAAGCCGGGCGGCGAATACCGGGGCAAGCCGGAAGGCACCATCGTCGAAGTCATCGAGCGCCGCACCAACAAGCTGGTGGGGCGCTTTCTGCACGAGCATGGCCTGTCCATCGTCGTGCCCGAAGATCAGCGCATCAAGCACGACATCCTGATTCCGCCCAGCGACACCAATGGCGCCCAGCACGGGCAGGTGGTCGCCGTGGAAATCATGGCGCAGCCCACGCGCCACACGCAGCCGCTGGGCCGCGTGGCCGAGGTGCTGGGCGAGATCGACGATCCCGGCATGGAAATCGAAATTGCCGTGCGCAAGTTCGATGTGCCGGTCGACTTCACGGATGGCGCCTTGAAGCAGGCCGCGCGCCTGCCGGATACGGTCCGCAAGTCCGACCTGAAAGACCGGGTCGACCTGCGCGACGTGCCGCTCATCACCATCGACGGCGAGGACGCCCGCGACTTCGACGACGCGGTGTATTGCGAGCCGGTGGAACTGGGCACGGGCCAGCGCAAGCGTCCGGGCTGGCGCCTGCTGGTCGCCATCGCCGACGTCAGTCATTACGTGCGTCCGGGCGATGCGCTGGACGACGATGCGATCGAGCGCGGCACCAGCGTGTACTTCCCGCGCCGGGTCATTCCCATGCTGCCCGAGTCGTTGTCCAACGGCTTGTGTTCGTTGAATCCGGACGTCGACCGCCTGGTGCTGGTGTGCGACATGGTCATCCCGGCCAGCGGCGCCAAGGCCGGCACGGTCACGGCGTACCAGTTCTACAACGCGGTCATGCACTCGCATGCCCGCACGACCTACACCAACATCTGGGCGGCACTGCAGCAGCCGGGTGGTCCCGCCGCGCACGCGATGCGCAGCGTGATGCCGCAGGTCCAGCACCTGTACGAACTCTTCCAGGTGCTGTCGCAGGGCCGAAAGAAGCGTGGCGCCATTGATTTCGACACCGTCGAAACCAAGATCGTCTGCAACGAGCTGGGCCGCATCGAACAGATCGTGCCGTCCGTGCGCAACGACGCGCACAAGCTGATCGAAGAGTGCATGCTGGCCGCCAACACCTGCGCTGCGGATTTCATGACGCGCAGCAAGCATCCCGGCCTGTACCGCATCCATGAAGGACCCACGCCGGAACGCCTGCAATCGCTGCGCGAATTCCTGCGCACGATGGGGCTGTCGCTGGGCGGAGGCGAAACGCCCACCGCCAAGGACTACGGCGATTTCCTCGACTCCGTCCGCGGGCGTCCCGACTACCAACTGCTGCAGACCATGTGCCTGCGTTCCATGCAGCAGGCCGTGTACAGCCCCGACAACATGGGTCACTTCGGCCTGTCCTATCCGGGCTACAGCCACTTCACCTCGCCGATCCGCCGGTATCCCGACCTGCTCACGCACCGGGTTATCAAGGCGCTGCTGGCAGGGCAGCGGTATGTGCCCAGCCTGGACGACCACGCCGTCGTCATCGGCCGCACGCAGCGCGAGCACGAGCACGCCATCTGGGAAAAGATGGGCCTGGTGCTGTCTGCCAGCGAGCGCCGCGCCGACGAGGCGTCGCGCGATGTCGAGGCCTGGCTCAAGTGCTGGTTCGTCAAGGAACGCGTGGGCGAAGACTTCAGCGGCACGGTCACGGGCGTGGCAAGCTTCGGCATCTTCGTCACCCTGGACACGCTGCACGTCGAGGGCTTGGTGCACGTCTCGGAGCTGGGCGGCGAGTACTTCCAGTTCAACGACGCCTTGCACGAACTGCGTGGCGAACGCACCGGCATGCGCTACCGCCTGACCGACAAGGTGCAGGTGCAGGTGTCGCGCGTGGATCTGGAAGCGCGCCGTATCGAGTTCCGTCTGGTGCAGGGTACGAGTTTCGACGCGCTGCGCAAGGCGGCGGCGCGCGGACCCGATGAACCCATGCGCCGGGTCAAGAAGGCTGCGTCCCCCAAGCCCGCGGGCCTGAAGGGCCAGACCGCCAAGGAGCGGCGCGCCGCGGCCAAGAAGGCCAGCAAGCCGCCCAAGGCCACCCAGCGGGCCGCACCCGCCAAGAAGGCCACCCGCAAGCACCACTGACCGGCGGTGCGGATCCTTATGGCCATGCCGTCGTTGGGCGGCGTGGCCGTAAGGGGTAACATTGCGGTTCTTGCCGGCCTTGTCCGGTGGCCCGCCCCCTCTGGGGCGGGTATTCGTTTATCTAAAGGTATTGTTTTATGGCGTCGACCCAAGTCCTGGCCGGGTTTCACGCGGTTGTCGCGCGGCTGCGCCACGCGCCCGAGTCGATCAGGGAAATCTACGTCGAGGCCTCGCGCCGCGACAAGCGCATGCAGACATTCATCGAGCAGGCCGAGCGGGCCGGCCGCCGTGTGCATCCGGTTCCCATGGAACGCCTGGACGGTCTGTCGCGCGGCACCCGCCATCAAGGCGTCGTGGCGCTGGCCGACGAGCGCCAGCTTGCAGTGGACGTCGACGAAGTGCTCGACGTGGTCGAAGGGCCGCCGCTGCTGTTGATTCTTGATGGCGTGACCGATCCGCACAACCTGGGCGCGTGCCTGCGCACCGCCGATGCGGCGGGCGTGCACGCGGTGATCGCGCCGCGCGATCGCGCCGTTGGCCTGAACGCCACCGTGCAGCGCGTCGCGTGCGGCGCGGCGGACACGGTGCCGTATTTGATGGTGACGAACCTGGCGCGCACCATGCGCAGCCTGAAGGATCGTGGCGTGTGGCTTGTCGGCACGGACGATCAGGCCACCGACAGCATGCACAAGATCGACGCGCGCCAGCCGATGGCCTGGGTCATGGGCGCGGAAGGCGAGGGCATGCGCCGCCTCACGCGTGAAACCTGCGACCAGCTCGTGAACATTCCGATGCTGGGTTCGGTGGAAAGCCTGAACGTCAGCGTCGCCAGCGCCGTCTGCCTGTACGAGACCGTGCGCCAGCGCCAATCGTGATTCGTTTAATCCCGTAGATTCCCTTCTTTCTTGCGTCAGCCCATCATGCACCAGAACGGCTTTACCACCACGATCCTCCATTCCGACCGCAATCAATCCGTCGAGCACGGAGCGGTGCACAAGCCGATGCATCCGTCGTCCGAATTCGCGTACGACGACGCGCGCGAGCTGGCTGCGGTGTTCCAGGGCAAGGCGGGCTTCACGTATGCGCGTCAAGGCACCCCGACCACGACCGCGCTGGAAGCCAAGATCAGCCAGATGGAAGGCGGCAAGGGCACGGTCAGCTTCTCGACCGGCATGGCTGCGTTGGCCGCCATCTTCACCACGCTGCTGCGCCGGGGCGATCATCTGGTGTCCAGCCAGTTCGTGTTCGGCAACACCAACAGCCTGTTCGGCACGCTGCAGGAACTGGGCGTTGAGATCACCTTCGTCGACGCCACGGATTCGTCGCAGGTGCGCGCCGCCATCCAGCCCAACACGCGCATGGTCTTTACCGAGACCATCGCCAACCCGGGCACGCAGGTGGCCGACCTGGCGGTGATCGGCGAGATCTGCCGCGAAAAGGGATTGGTCTATGTGGTGGACAACACGCTGACCTCGCCGTGGATGTTCCGGCCCGCCTCGGTGGGCGCATCGCTGGTGATGAGCTCGCTCTCCAAGTACATCGGCGGGCATGGCAATGCCTTGGGCGGCGCGGTGACCGACACGGGACTGTACGACTGGGCCGGCAACGACAACATCTACGAAGCCTATCGCAAGGGCGCATCCACCAGCTGGGGCCTTACGCAGATCAAGAAAAAGGGTCTGCGCGACATGGGCGGCACGCTGGCCGCCGAGCCGGCGCACCGCATCGCGGTGGGCGCCGAGACGCTGGCCCTGCGCATGGCCAAGCATTGTGCCAATGCGCTGGCGCTGGCGCGCTTTCTGGAAGAGCACCCGGGCGTGGCGGAGGTTCACTACCCGGGCTTGGCCAGCCACCCGCAACACGCGCGCGCAACTGCGCTCTTCGGCTCGCGGTTCGGCGGCCTGCTGGGCGTCGAACTGGCGGACGGCGTCGATTGCTTTGATTTCCTGAATCGCCTGCGCGTCGTCCTGATGGCGACGCACCTGGGCGACACGCGCAGCCTGGCGCTGCCCGCGGCCCACACCATCTATTACGAGATGGGCGCCGAACGCCGCCAGCAGATGGGCATTGCGGACAGCCTGATCCGCGTGTCGGTCGGCATCGAAGACGAAGCCGATTTGCTGTTTGATTTCGATCAGGCGCTCAATGGTTGCCTGAAGGGATAATGCGGCAGGCGCGGCTCCTCGCCAGGGCCGCGCCGGCAACGCAATCGGGGTAGGAACCCATGCTTATACAGATCGCAGAAGTCTTCACGCCGCAAGAGGCGGCCGACATCCGTCAGCGGCTGGATGCCGCGGACTGGGTGGACGGCAAGGTCACCGCCGGCCATCAGTCGGGGCAGGTCAAGCACAACCGGCAATTGCCCGAACAGCATCCGTTGGCGCAAGAGCTCGGCACGCTGATCCTGCAGCGCCTGTCGGGCAACAATCTCTTCATGTCGGCCGCGTTGCCGCGCAAGATTTTTCCGCCGCTTTTCAATCGCTACGAAGGCGGCGAGGCATTTGGCTATCACGTCGACAACGCCGTGCGCGGCATCGCGGGTTCTCCGGAGCGCGTGCGTACCGACCTGTCCGCGACGTTGTTTTTCTCTGACCCCGACAGCTACGACGGCGGTGAGCTCGTCATCGACGACACCTACGGCCCGCGCGCCGTGAAGCTGCCGGCAGGGCACATGGTGCTGTACCCGGGAACCAGTCTGCACAAGGTCAATCCCGTGACGCGCGGCGCGCGCGTCAGTTCGTTCTTCTGGATGCAGAGCCTGGTGCGCGAAGACAGTCAGCGTGCATTGCTGCTGGACATGGACGTGGCCATCCAACGCTTGAACCAGGATGTGGCGGGGCATGCGTCGATCGTGCAGCTCACCGGCATTTATCACAATCTGCTGCGCCGCTGGGCCGACGTTTGATGAAGCCTAAAGTGTTTTTTCGGGGTGTCGCGCAAACCCCGAAATGCGCGTTTTTGTTTATTGCGAAAACGCCTAAAAGCTAGTATTGACGCGGGTTGCCGTCAGGTTTTCTCTTGACAGCCGCTCTACGCCAAGGCCTAATACATGTCTGCGTCGCTGACGGTTTGCAGGCAAGAAGCCAGCAAATCCTAAGCGGCGCAGCAGTTTAAAAGTTGTGCTTTGCAGCGCAAGAAAAAAGTTTATCCACTGTCTGTTCGTCGTTTGCCTGGTCTCGCGTCCATTTGTGGCATCCATCCTGACGGCCATGAACTTCGCCCCCGGCAGACTCCACACCTTGTGAGGGGTACACCTGCATGAACAAAACCGAACTCATCGATCACATCGCCAGCAAGGCCGATATCTCCAAGGCTGCCGCCGGCCGTTCGCTCGACGCCCTGATCGGTGCCGTGAAGACCACGCTGAAGAAGGGCGGTACGGTCACGCTGGTCGGTTTCGGCACGTTTGCCGTGTCGGCTCGCGCCGCGCGCACTGGCCGTAACCCGCGCACCGGCGAAACCATCAAGATCAAGAAGGCCAAGGTGCCGAAGTTCCGTCCGGGCAAGGCCCTGAAGGACGCCGTCAACTGATTGACGGCAGCGGATCGCATGGCGCACTGCGCTGCGATTTGCCCACAAGTACGCGGTCCGGTATACTCCGGCCCGCGTATTGCTTTTGAGTACCCCAAATTGGTAATTCCCGCGCGCTAATCGCGCCGGGCAGTTGCACTGAAATGGGTGCTTAGCTCAGTTGGTAGAGCGGCGCCTTTACACGGCGTAGGTCACAGGTTCGACCCCTGTAGCACCCACCAGAAGCACACGATATTGGTTTCGGCAGCATGCTGCGCGCAAACCGCATGAACCCGCACACGACCCCGTGGCGGGTTTTTTGTTTTGTGCCGCATTTTTCGTAAGTGTTTTATTGCCTGCGCCTTGATCCCGATCAGCGGTGCTACGCTGTTCCATTCGAAATACAACGTGCGAATCATTCGCATTTGAGATACTATGACGGGCTTGTACCGGTCAGCCGGCGCCGCTGTTTTGTGGGCGTCATTTCTCTGGCTGGCCGGAAAAGTCAATGCACCCTGGCTGATTCATGCCTAGTCTTCAACCCGGTTGGAACTCTACTTCGCGGTCTTCTTTTGGTATACGCGCAGGCGCTGGCCTGGCGGTCGTCGCGCTTCATGCAGCGGTGATCGGCGCCATCTTCATGGCGCCGGAAAGCCGTCCTGAATTGGAGGAACCCGAGGCAATCATGGTGAGCGTGGTGGACGCCCCCGTCCCGCAGATCGCCAAAGCCGAACCCACTCCCGAGGTGCCGCAGCCGGTGACCGAAACACCGCCCGAGCCTGAACCCGAGATCGAGCCCGAACCGGAGCCCGAACCCGAATTGAAGCCCGAGCCGGAACCCGAGCCCGAGCCGGTGGTTGAAAAGCCGCCGATGCCGGCGCCCAAGCCGCCTCCGCCCAAACCCAAGCCCAAGCCCAAGCCGCAGCCCAAGCAGGAAGTCAAACCCGAGCCCAAGCCCGACACGCCGCCCCAGCAGACGCCGCCCAGCGGTGCGCCGGAAGGCACGCAGGCGCCGCAGGGTCCGACGCAGGGACCGCCTCCCGATCAGCCCGTGCTGGTCTCGAGCATCGAGTTCCAGGGTGCGCGTCCGATGCCCAACTATCCGATGGCATCGCGTCGCATGCGGGAAGAGGGCCGAGTCGTGGTGCTGGTGGAAATCAACACCCAGGGCTTGGTCGAGCGCGCCACCATCGATGCGTCGTCGGGCTTTCCGCGCCTGGACGAATCGGCGCTGGCAGCCGCCCGCAAAGGCCGTTTCAAGCCGTATACCCGTAATGGCGTGGCCTATCCCGCCAAAGCAAAAATTCCGTTCGATTTCGTAATGAGGAACTGAGATGTCCAACGCACTGCATAGCGCCACCCTGGTGGCGCAGGCGACCACCAGTCCGGCAGCGCCGGCTGCCGCCGCCGCGCCCGCGGCCGCCGCGGCCGCACCCGCAGCCCAGCAAGCCGCCACGACCGGCGGCGACGTAGTCCAGCAGGCTGCTGGCGCCGTCCAGCAATCGGCCGACGCGTTGCACAGCGCCGCGGCGGCGCTGCCGGCCGTGCCTGCGCCCGCGCCTGTCCCCGACATGGGCTTCCTGCACTTCGTCGCGCAGAGCGACTTCGTGGGCAAGAGCCTGTTCGTCATCCTGATCCTCATGTCGCTGGTGACCTGGTATCTCATCCTGGTCAAGGCCGGCAGCAACGTCAGCATGCGCAAGCGTTCGGCGGACTTCCTGAACAAGTTCTGGAACGCCAGCTCGCTGGAGCAGGTCGAGCACGAAATCAGCACGCACGGCGCCCGCGATCCGTTCTCGCATCTGGCCAGCCACGCCATGCACGCGCAAGCCCACCACAACAAGTTCGGCGCCACCAAGCTGGAAGAGTCGGGCAGCAACTCGGATTTCGTCACGCGCACCATGCGCAAGGTCATCGACGAAGAAACGGCCAAGCTGGAAAACGGCCTGACCGTGCTGGCCTCGGTCGGTTCGACGGCGCCGTTCGTCGGTCTGTTCGGCACGGTGTGGGGCGTGTATCACGCGCTGGTCGGCATCGGCCTGTCCGATGGCGTGACCATCAACCGTATCGCCGGTCCGGTGGGCGAGGCCCTCATCATGACGGGCCTGGGCCTGGCGGTGGCAATTCCGGCCGTGCTGGCGTACAACACCTTCGTGCGCAACAACCGCGTGTACCTGTCGCGCCTGGATGCCTTTGCGCATGACCTGTTTGCGTTCCTGACCACCGGCCAGCAAGTCGCGCTGTCCGACGGCAAGGTGCGCGCGCTGCGTCGCCAGAACGGCCACGCGGCCCAACGCGGGAGCGAATAATGGCCTTTGGCAGCTTTGAGGGTAAAGGGTCCGGAAGCCATGCGGTGTCCGAGATCAACATGGTGCCCCTGATCGACGTCATGCTGGTGCTGCTGGTGATCTTCATCATCACGGCGCCGCTCCTGGCGCACTCGATCAAGATCAACATGCCCCAGGTGGCTGCCGAGCAGATCGAGGAAGAGCCCAAGACCGTGGACCTGGCCATCGACGCCAGCGGCGCGCTGTTCTGGGACGAGAAGCCGGTCAATATCGATGACCTGCCCAATCGCTTCAAGTCGATCGCCGGCACCAAGCCGCAACCCGAGATCCGCATCCGCGCCGATCAGAACACCCGTTACGAAACGCTGGCCAAGGTGATGGCCTCGGCGCGCCGCTCGGGCATGACGCGCATCGGTTTCGTCACGACGCCGCCCTCGGGTGGTGCACCGGCCGCGGGCGCCCCCGCGGCGGGCGCGCCGGCCGCTGCCCCGGCACCGTCCGGCGGGTGAACGAATCCAGGAGGGGGGCGCATTTCGCGCCCCTTTTTTTTTGGATCGCGCTAGAATCGCGGCATGCGAGTTCTGGTAATCGAAGACGACACCACCCTGGGCCATGCGCTCCAGGAATTCCTGGCCGACCAGGGTTATGCGGTCGACTGGCTGACCGAGGGCGACCGGGTTCTGGGCGCGCTGGCGGGCCAGCCGTATGACCTCATGCTGCTTGACCTCAATCTTCCCGGCATGAGCGGCCTGGACGTGCTGCGGCAACTGCGGCAGGACGGCAATCAGGTCCCCGTGCTCATTCTCACCGCCCGCGATGGCATCGAAGACCGCGTTGCCGGTCTGGACGCCGGGGCGGACGACTACGTCACCAAGCCCTTCGAACTGCCCGAGCTGGCCGCGCGCGTCCGCGCCTTCGGCCGGCGCCGCGCGGGCCAGGCCCAACCGCTCATCGAAGTCGGCCCGCTGGTGTTTGACACCGTCGGCCGCGAAGTCCGCGCCAATGGCCAGCGCCTGTCGCTGTCGGTGCGTGAACTATCCGTCCTTGAAATGCTGATGGCCCGCGTGGGCCGCGTCGTGACCAAGCGCCAGATCGTCAATTCCCTGTCCGCCTGGGACGCGGATTTCAGCGAGAACGCCGTCGAAGTCTACGTGTACCGCTTGCGCAAGCGCCTGGAAGGCACGGGCGCCAGCATCCAGACGGTACGTGGCTTTGGCTACATGCTGGATGTGGAAACGGCCTGACGGGCCGGCCGCGGCCGGCGATCGCCGTCCGCGCGTTTTCATCCGCCTCATCGAGGGCTTCGCGCCATGACGCAGGATCGCACCCCCCAACCGTCTCCGGCTGCGCGCCCTCCCATGCTTCCCTCCCGATCACTCGCCCGGCATCTCGTCATCCGGCTGATGCCGCCCATTCTGCTGCTCGTCCTGCTGGACCTGGCGGCAACCTGGGTCATCACCCACAAGATCGACATGTCGCTGTGGATGCTGGAAGACTTCTTCTGGCTGATGGTCGTGGGCCAGGTGGCGCTGATCGCGCTGTTTGCGTGGGTCGTGATGCAGGGCGTGCGGTCAGGCCTGCGGTCGGTGAACCATCTGTCCGAAGAGATCCGGCAACGCTCCATCGACGACATGCAGCCGCTGGAGGTTGCAGGCGTGCCGGTGGAGATCGAACCGCTGGTCACCCACACCAATGACCTGCTGCTGCGCCTGGATGCATCGCTGGCCGCGCAGCGGCGCTTCATCGGCCATGCCGCGCACCAATTGCGCACGCCGCTGTCGGGTCTGCGGCTGGAATCCGAACTCATGCTGGCGCGCCCCTTGCCGGACGATGTCCGGGCCCGCGCCGAACGCATCAAGG
>NZ_DAMCTG010000039.1:16936-46639 GCF_032113835.1 Achromobacter sp.
GAAGATCAGCACCGAAGCGGTGTCGAAGATCGGCGCGCTGGGCTACGTGCTGCAGTCGGGCCAGGACATGTCGTTGCGCACCCTGGAGGAGCTGGAGCGCGACGTGATCGGCCTGTACGGCGGCGGGGCGGCGGAAGAGCTGTTCTACGGCCCGCGCGGCATCTCGGTGGGCAGCCAGAACGACATCAAGGCCGTCAGCGATCGCATGATCCGGCTGGGCCAACAGCTTCTGGTGCTGGCCCGCGCCGATCCCAATGCGCGCCCACAGGACAGCTTTGTGCGCATCGACCTGTGCGAGTGGGTGCGGGTGCACGGCGCCGAATGGTTTCCGCGGGTGCGCGAGGCGCACTACGAGCTGGACCTGGCCGCGCCCGAGACGCCCATCTGGATCGACGCGGATCCCTTGCTGCTGGCGGAACTGCTGGGCAACCTGATCGACAACGCGCTGCGCTATGGCAACCCCACGGGGCGCATCACGCTGATCGTGGGCGCCAACCCGCCCTCGTTGACCGTCGAAGACGACGGACCCGGCATCCCGCCGGAAGAACGCGACCGCGTGTTCGAGGCGTTCTACCGGTCGCCCACCGCGACGGCAGGCGGTTCCGGCCTGGGATTGGCCATCGTGCGCGAAATCGCGCACGCGCACGGCGCCTGGTGGAAGCTCACCAGCCGGCCCGATTTTTCCGGAACGCGGCTGTCCGTCGTATTCCCCGGTCCTCGCAAGGGGGCTCAACTCACTCGCCAAGAACCCGCATCATGAGCCAAGGCACGGTCAGCGCTGCTTCTTTGCCCCCAGGTCATCCCGGCGGCGCCCACGCCCCATCGTCGCGCGCGGCGCTGGTCCTGGGCGCCCTGGGCGTGGTGTACGGCGACATCGGCACCAGCCCGCTCTATACCCTGCGCGCCTGCCTGACCGGCCTGAGCGTGCATACCGACCTGGAACCGGCCCATCTGCTGGGCGTGCTGTCCATCCTGTTCTGGATGCTGATGGTGGTGGTGTCCCTGAAATACGTGATGCTGGTGCTGCGCGCGGACAACCGCGGCGAGGGCGGCACGCTGGCGCTGCTGGAACTGGCGGTGCGCGCGCGCGAGGGCAAGCTGCGCTGGGTGCTGATCGTGCTGGGCATCTTCGGCGCGGCGCTGTTCTACGGCGACAGCATGATTACGCCGGCGATTTCCGTGCTGTCGGCGCTGGAAGGCATCGGCATCGTGTCGCATACGCTGGACCATTGGGTGGTGCCGATCGCCCTGGTCGTGCTGATCGCGCTGTTTGCGATCCAATCGCATGGCACGGCCGCCATGGGCAAGCTGTTCGGCCCGGTGATGTTCGTGTGGTTCGCCACGTTGGCCGCCCTGGGTGGCTGGCAGATCTGGCAGACGCCCGAGGTCCTGGCCGCGCTGAACCCGATGTGGGGGCTGCGCTTCATCGTCGAAGCGCCCTGGGTCAGCTTCGTGCTGCTGGGTGCGGTGGTGCTGGCGCTGACCGGCGCCGAGGCGCTGTATGCCGACATGGGCCACTTTGGCCGCCCGGCCATCCGCCGCGCCTGGTTCAGCATGGTGCTGCCGGCGCTGACGCTGTGCTACTTCGGCCAGGGTGCGCTGCTGCTGCGCGATCCCACCGCGATCCGCAATCCGTTTTTCCTGATGGCGCCGGAATGGGGCCTGGCGCCGCTGGTCGCCCTGGCCACCATCGCCACCATCGTGGCGTCGCAGGCCGTGATTTCTGGCGCCTACTCGGTGACGCGCCAGGCGGTCCAGTTGGGCTTCTGGCCGCGCATGCAGATCCTGCACACGTCCGCGATCGAAAAGGGCCAGATCTATCTGCCGCAGGTCAACGCGCTGCTGCTGTGCGCGGTGCTGATCCTGGTGTTGTGGTTCCGTAATTCCGACAATCTGGCTGCGGCCTATGGCTTTGCGGTGACGGGCACGATGTTCACGACCTCGGTGCTGGCGTTTGCGGTGCTGCCGCGGGGCAGCACGGGGATCAAGCGGATGATGTGGTTCCTGGTGCTGGGCCTGTTGCTGCTGCTGGACGTGCTGCTGTTCTCGGCCAACGTCTTCAAGATCCATGAAGGCGGCTGGCTGCCGCTGGTGGTGGCGATTGTTGTGTTCACGCTGATGATGACGTGGCGGCGTGGCCGGCGCCTCTTGTCCGACATGCAGCAGCGCGACCGCCAGCCGCTCAAGGAATTCATGGAGCAGCTCGAGCAATACCCGCCGTCGCGCGTGCCGGGCACCGCCATCTTCATGACGATGAATTCGGGCAACGTGCCGCCGGCGCTGCTGCACAACCTGAAGCACAACAAGGTGCTGCACGACCACGTGCTGTTCCTGTCGATCCAGTCGGCCGACGTGCCGTACATTGCGCCGGAAGAGCGCTTCGAGGTGAACAAGCTCAGCGCATCGAGCTGGGCCGCGACGGTCACCTACGGCTTCAAGGAAGATCCCGACGTGCCGGAGGCGCTGCGCCTGATTGCCGAAGCCTATCCGGAGCTGGACCTGGAGCCGATGCGCACGTCGTTCTTCCTGTCGCGCCAGACGGTCGTGGCGGCCAGGAAGCCCGCCTTGTCGCGCTGGCGGCGCGCGGTGTTCTCGTTCATGGCGCGCAATTCGACCCGCAGCACCAAGTTCTTCAAGATCCCGGCGAACCGGGTCGTGGAGATGGGCATGCAGGTCGAGTTGTAGGCGGCGGGCCGAAAAAAAACCCTCGGTGTGAAAACCGAGGGTTTTTTGTTTGGCCTTGAAGAATTACTTCTTCGAGGTCGTGTCCTTCAGTTGGGGCAGCGACGTGCCGCTGGAGGCGAGCAGGCCCGTCTTGACGTACGTGAACAGCTTTTCGCGCGTGTCGACGATGTCGAGGTTGCGCATGGTGAGCTGGCCGATACGGTCCGCCGGCGTGAAGGGGGCGTTTTCCACCTTCTCCATGGACAGGCGCTCGGGCGCGTACGTGAGGTTGGGCGACACGGTGTTCAGCAGCGAGTAGTCGTTGCCGCGGCGCAGTTCGATGGTGACTTCGCCGGTGACGGCGCGGGCCACCCAGCGCTGGGCGGTTTCGCGCAGCATGATGGCTTGCGGGTCGAACCAGCGGCCCTGGTACAGCAGGCGGCCGAGCTTGCGGCCGTTTTCGCGGTACTGCTCGATGGTGTCTTCGTTGTGGATGCCGGTGACCAGGCGCTCGTAGGCGATGAAGAGCAGGGCCAGGCCCGGGGCTTCGTAGATGCCGCGGCTCTTGGCTTCGATGATGCGGTTTTCGATCTGGTCGCTCATGCCCAGGCCGTGACGGCCGCCGATGCGGTTAGCTTCGAGCAGCAGTTCGACGGGATCGGCGTATTCGACGCCGTTCAGGGCGACGGGCTGGCCTTCTTCGAAGCGCACCGTGACTTCCTCGGCCTTGACGGCGACGTCGTCGCGCCAGAACGCCACGCCCATGATGGGCTTGACGATGCGGATGCCGGAATTCAGTTGTTCCAGGTCCTTGGCTTCGTGCGTGGCGCCGAGCAGGTTGGAGTCGGTGGAGTAGGCCTTTTCAGCCGACATCTTGTAGTCGAAACCGGCTTGGCGCATGTATTCGGACATTTCCGAACGGCCGCCGAGCTCGTCGATGAAGCGCTGGTCGAGCCAGGGCTTGTAGATCTTGAGTTCCGGGTTGGTGAGCAGGCCGTAGCGGTAGAAACGCTCGATGTCGTTGCCCTTGAACGTGCTGCCGTCGCCCCAGATGTTGACGTTGTCTTCCTTCATGGCGGCGACCAGCATCGTGCCGGTGACGGCGCGGCCGATGGGCGTCGTGTTGAAGTACGTGATGCCGGCGGTCGAGATGTGGAACGCGCCCGACTGCAGGGCGGCGATGCCTTCGGCCACGAGCTGCGCGCGGCAGTCGATCAGGCGGGCGTTTTCGGCGCCGTAGGCCAGGGCCTTGCGGGGAATCTCGTCGTAGTCGGATTCGTCGGGCTGGCCCAGGTTGGCGGTGTAGGCGTAGGGGATGGCGCCGTTGTTGCGCATCCAGAGGAGCGCCGCGCTGGTGTCCAGGCCGCCGGAAAAGGCGATGCCGACTTTCTGGCCGGTGGGCAGGTTCGGGAGGATAGTGGTCATTGTTTGAGGTGAGACGCCAACAGGACTTTGACAGCAACGAGCCGCCAAACAAGAAAATAGCCCGCCATTTTAACTCTTTTGAGGGGGGCTGGCCGCCCCGGTTGCGGCGGGAGGGCTGCCCGGCGCGAACAACTCTGCCAGCCGCAGGCCGCGAATCAGCTCGCCCGTGGCCGCGGCTAGCCGGGTGGCCGGGCGATGGCGGGCGCTGGCTAGAACCAGGTTGTTGGTGATCGTGGGCGAGCCGATGGCGCACAGGGACAGTTCATGCTCGGCGGCCGGTCCGCGCGCCGCCGAGCGCGGCAGGATGGCGTAGGCGTCGCCCTGCGCCGCCAGTTCGACGATGGTCTGCACGGCGTCGACCTCGGCCGCGACCTTGAGCCGCACGCCCTGCGCACGGCAAACGCTCTCGACGAGGGTGCGGATGGCGTTGGGCAGGCTGGGCAGCACCAGCGGATAGTCGCCCAACCGCGCGACCGGCACGCGGGCGGGCAGGGGCGGCTGATGGCCCGCGGCGGCGGCCAGAACCAGGTCTTCGCGGAACAGGGATTCGTAGGCGAGCTGCGGGGACGGAGCCGGATCGTAGAGCAGGGCCAGGTCCACCCGGCCGGCGAGCAGCCATTCGCGCACCTGGGCGCTCAAGCCTTCGGCCACCGCGATGGACGCATCGGGAAAATTCTGGCGGAACGCCTGCACCAGCGGCGGCGTGAGCACCCGCGCGATGCGTGGCGGCAGGCCGATCATGACCTTGCCGGTGGGCGTTTCGCGCAGCGTCTGCAGATCCTCCTTGGCGCGCTCGGCCAACGCCAGCAACGCGCGGGCGTGTTCCAGGAATCGCAGACCCGCTTCCGTGGGCTCGGCCCCGCGCCCGTTGCGGTAGAGCAGGTGCTGGCCCAGCTCCAGTTCCAGCAGCCGCACCTGGCGGCTGAGCGTGGGCTGCGCGACATCCAGCATTTCGGCGGCGCGCGAGAAACTGCGGCGCTCGGCCACGCGCACGAAGTATTCGATCTGCTTGAGGTCCATCGGATATTAGGTTTTTCGATATCAGAAATATACGGTATAGCATTGTTCGCCCACCGGCATTCCGCGACCATGGCGCTTTCCATGCAGGAAGTTCCCGTGCCCGATTGCCGTCCGCCGCTTGCCTCGCCCTCCCGTCCCCGCCATGCGCTGCCGCCGGGCGCGTGCGACGCGCATTGCCACGTCTTCGGACCCGGCGACGTGTTTCCGTACGCGGAAGGCCGGTCGTACACGCCACCCGACGCGTCGTTCGCCAGCATGGCGGCGCTGCATGCCCATCTGGGCGTCGAGCGCGCGGTCGTGGTGCAGGCCAACTGCCACGGATCGGACCACAGCGCCTTGCTGGATGCGCTGGCGCGCAGCGAAGGGCGTTATCGCGGCGTGGCGTTGCTGGGGGCGGACGCCACGGCTGCCGGTGTGAAGGCGCTGCACGAAGGCGGCGTGCGGGCCGCGCGGTTCAACTTCGTGCCGCATCTGGGCGGCGCGCCCGAGCCGGCCGTGTTCGACCATGTGGTCAAGCTGATCGCGCCGCTGGGATGGCATCTGTGCCTGCATGTGGACGGCGCGATGCTGCCCGAACTGCTGCCGCGCCTGCTCGCGCTGCCGGTGCCGTTCGTGGTGGACCACATGGGCAGGCTGAAGGCGGCCGATGGGCTGGAATCGCCCGCGATGCGCGCATTGCTCAGCCTGGCGGACGTAGGCCAGGCGTGGGTCAAGGTGTCGGGCATCGACCGGATCGCCGCCGGCCGCCGCCCCTTCGCGGAGGGCATCCCGTTCGTGCGCGCGCTGGCCGAGGCCATGCCGGACCGCACCTTGTGGGGCACGGACTGGCCGCATCCGAACGTGGCCGGCGACATGCCGGACGACGGTGAACTGGTCGACACCTTTTTCGAAGCGTGCCCGGACGCCGGGCTGCGCCAGCGCGTGCTCGTGGACAACCCGGCGCGGCTGTACGGATTTCAGTAGCACAGAGAACGCGGAACGAGGGCCTGGAAGCCCCCGCCGCAAGCACATCCCCATCAACGAGGAGACACCATGTTCAAGAAAATCATCTCGGCCGCCGTGCTGAGCCTGGCCGCCGCCAGCGTGGCCCACGCCGACGGCCCCGTGCGCCTCATCATCGCTTTCCCGCCGGGCGGCCCCGTGGATCTGGTGGGCCGCGTGCTGGCCGAGCAGCTGGGCAAGGAGCTCAAGCAGAACGTCATCGTCGAGAACAAGGCGGGCGCCAACGGCAACATCGCCGCCGCCTATGTGGCGAAGGCGCCGGCCGACGGCTCGGTGCTGTTCCTGACCAGCGTGGGCGCGGTGGCGATCAGCCCGGCGTTGTACAAGGATCTGCCGTATGACCCCGCGCGGGATTTCGCGCCGGTCTCGCGGGTGGTGAACAACGCCACGGTGTTCGTGGTGAACCCGTCCAATCCGGCGACGGATGCCGCCGACTTCGTAAAGAAGTCGCAGGCCGCGTCGCAGTCGGTGGCCATCGGCTCGTCGGGCATCGGCAGCATTCCGCACCTGACGCTGGAAATGTTCGCCGATTCCAGCAAGGCCAAGGTGCTGCACGTGCCCTACAAGGGCGCGGCGCCCGTCATCAACGACGTGATGGGCAATCAGGTGTCCGGTTTCTTCGGCGACGTACCCGGCCTGATCGGCCACATCCAGGGCGGCAAGCTCAAGCCCCTGGGCCTGGCCGCGCCGACGCGCCATCCGCTGCTGCCCGACGTGAAGACGATGGCCGAGCTGGGCATCCCCGGTGTCGAATCCAACAACTGGTATGGCCTCGTCGCGCCCGCAGCCACGCCCGCCGCCACCGTCGACAAGCTGAACCAGGCCGTGCGCGCCGCGCTGGGCAATGAAAACGTCCGCGCCCGTCTGGAGAAGTTCGGCGCCGAGGCCGCGCCCAGCACGCCGCAGGAGCTGGGCGCGCTGATCGCCGCCGACCGCGAGAAGTGGACCGCGCTGATCCAGCGCAAGAACATCCGTCCGGAGTAAGCATGAGCGATCGCCGAATCGAACCCGTCGTACCCGGCACCCGCCCCGAACTGGCTGTGCTGGAGGCGCGCATCGCCGCCGCGCGCGGCCGCATCTCGCCGCTGTACCAGGTGCTGCTGAACAGCCCGGCGGTGGTCGAGGGCTGGGAGGCCATGCTGACCGCGATCCGGCAGAAGACGTCGCTGGCGCCGCGGTTGCGCGAGCTGATCATCCTGCGCGTCGCGACGTTGAACAATGCGCCATACGAGTTCGAGGCGCACGTGCCGCACGCGCTGGCGGGCGGCATGCCGCAGGCCGTCATCGACGTGCTGCGTGGCAACCCCGCGCCGGATCAGGTGCAGGGACTGGAAGCGGGTGAGGCCGAGGTGCTGGCGCTGACCGACGCCATGACCCGCGACATCGAGGTTCCGGACGCGGTGTTCGCGCCGCTGCGCGAGCGCTACGATGATGCGCAACTGGTGGAACTGGCCGCGACCGTCGGCGCCTACAACATGGTGTCGCGCTTTCTGGTCGCCTTGCGCGTCGGACATTGAAGGAGAACGCTGTGCAGGAAACGATGTTGCTGGTGTCGCTGGGGGAACGGTTTGACGAGGCGCGCGCCCGGGATCTGGCCGCGCGCCTTGCGGACGGGCTGGCGGATGTGAAGATCAGCGCCTTTGCCGCGCTGGAAGCCGAGGACACCTACGTAACCGTGCGCGGGGCCCGTGTATTGCCCGAGATCCAGGCCCGCCTGAACGAACTGGCGCCCGGCGCGCATGCGCGGGTGCTGCACCGGACGCTGGACTTACCCGGCGCGTCGGCGGGGCAGGAGGCCCCGTGGCATTACATCGTCGAGACCGACGTGCTGCCCGAGGCCGAGGCCGACCTGAACGCGTGGTACGACCAGGAGCACCTGCCGGGGCTGGCGTCGGTGCCGGGCACCGTGCGCGCGCAGCGTTGGGAATGCCGCGATGAATCGCCGCGCTACCTGGCTTGCTACGACCTGCACACGCAGGAAACCTTTGGCAGTCCGCCGTGGCTGGCGGTGCGCGCGACCGACTGGAGCAGCCGCGTGCGGCCGTCGTTCCGCAACACGCGGCGCACGATGTTCAGGAAGATCCTGTAGCGCCAAGCGTTTTAGAAAGCAGAAAGTTAAAAGCAGAAGGGCCCGGACATCGCAGGATGTCCGGGCCCTTTTCATGCGTGCAGGACGGGTTTAGTCGACCTGACCCAGCAGCAGGAATTCCATCAGCGCCTTCTGCACGTGCAGGCGGTTTTCGGCTTCGTCCCAGACCACGCTCTGCGGTCCGTCGATGACTTCGCCGGTGACTTCCTCGCCGCGGTGGGCGGGCAGGCAGTGCATGAAGACGGCCTTCGGGTCAGCCGCGGCCATCATTTCGGCGTCCACGCACCAGTCGGCGAATGCGGCGCGGCGCTCTTCGTTTTCGGCCTCGTAGCCCATGCTGGTCCACACGTCGGTGGTGACCAGGTGCGCGCCCTTGCAGGCTTCCATCGGGTCCTTGAACTGACGCAGCACCTTGTCGGACGGCGTGCCGATGCGCGAGGCTTCGAGTTCGTAGCCGGCCGGCGTGGACACATGCAGCGTGAAGCCCAGCATTTCGGCCGCGTGCAGCCACGTGTAGGCCATGTTGTTGGCGTCGCCCACCCAGGCGACCGTCTTGCCGGCGATGGGGCCGCGGTGCTCGATGTAGGTGAAGATGTCCGCCAGGATCTGGCAGGGGTGGAATTCGTTGGTCAGGCCGTTGATCACGGGCACGCGCGAATGCGACGCGAAGCGCTCGATGCGGGTCTGCTCGAACGTGCGGATCATGACGATGTCGACCATGCGCGAGATCACGCGCGCGGTGTCCTCGATGGGCTCGGAGCGGCCGAGCTGCGAGTCGTTGGAGGTCAGGTTGATGACCGAACCGCCCATCTGGTACATGCCGGCCTCGAACGACACGCGAGTGCGCGTGCTGGCCTTTTCGAACACCATTGCCAGCGTGCGGTCATGCAGCGGCATGTGGGGCTCATAGCGTTTGAACTTTTCCTTGATCAGGCGCGCGCGGTCCAGCACGTAGGCGATCTCGGCGGACGAGAAGTCCTTGAACTGCAGAAAGTGCCGCAGGGGGCCGTTTTGAGTCGTGGGAGGAGTCATGTTGATGTCGCAGGTCATTGGGCCCCGGCAGGCTCGTGGCCCGGCAGGGACGTTGATTATGGTTTTTCGGCCAGGAACTGTTGGATGAGCGGCGCCAGGATGGCGACGATCTGGTCGGCCTCCTGGCGCGTCAGGATCAGCGGCGGCAGCATGCGGATGACGCGGTCGCGCGTGACGTTGATGAGCAGGCCTGCTTCCATGGCGCGCAGCGCAAGAACGCCGCAGGGGCGGGCCAGCTCGATGCCCAGCATGAGGCCGCGGCCGCGGATGTCGGCCACGCCGGGCGTGCCGGCCAGCGCGCCGGCCAGGCGGTCTTTCAAGTATTCGCCCACGTCATGGGCGTTTTCAAGCAGGTTTTCGGATTCCAGCGCATCGAGCACCGCGAGGCCCGCCGCGCACACCAGCGGCCCGCCGCCGAACGTGGTGCCGTGGCTGCCCGGCGTGAAGACGCCTGCGGCCGGACCCGCGGCGAGCATCGCGCCGATGGGCACGCCGCCCGCCAGGCCCTTGGCCAGCGTCATGACGTCGGGGCGGATGTCGGCCCACTGGTGGGCGAACCATTTGCCGGTGCGGCCGATGCCGGACTGGACTTCGTCGATCATCAGCAGCCAGCCGCGCTCGGTGCACAGTTGGCGCAGGGCTTGCAGGTAGGCGATGTCGGACGGGCGGATGCCGCCTTCGCCCTGCAGGACTTCCAGCAGCACGGCGGTGGTGCGGGGCTCGGCGTCGCCGGCGTCGCGTACCGCTTCCAGGTTGTTGTACGGCACCTGGATGAAACCGCTGGGCAGAGGCTCGAAGCCCTTGCGCGCCTTGTCGCTGCCGGTGGCCGCCAGCGTGGCCAGCGTGCGGCCATGCCAGGACGAATCCATGGTGATGATGTGGGCGTGCTTGTTGCCGCGCTGGTAGGCGTAGTAGCGGGCGAGCTTGATGGCGGCTTCGTTGGCTTCGGAGCCGCTGTTGTTGAACGCGACTTCCTGCATGCCGGACAGCGCCGTCAGACGGGCGGCAAGCTCGGTCTGCTGGGGAATGTCGTAGATGTTGGAGGTATGGATGACGCGGGCGGCCTGTTCGGCGATGGCGGCGACCAGCTTCGGATGGGCATGGCCCAGGCAGGAGACGCCGATGCCGGCCAGGGCATCCAGGTACTTGCGGCCGCCTGCGTCCCACAGCCAGACACCCTGGCCGTGCGTGAACGATACCGGCAGCCGGGCATAGATATTGGCCAGAGGCGAGCTCATCGCGGATCCTCCTGGGGGAATGGCATCGACAGCATGCCCGCTTGCTAGGGCGAATCAGGGGCGAATCGCGGTTCGAAAGAGGGCAAAGGATCAATCATATACAATTCGCGGCGCGGCACGCATGTTTGATCACGCCGAAGATCCGGCTTTCGTGAAAGGCGTCCCGCAGTGAAGAACACATGGCAACTCGCGTCAGACAATTCGTAATTCATGGCGTTACCGAAAGCGGTAGCCGCTTCCGCCCCAGCGATTGGGCGGAACGGCTCGCCGGCGTAATGGCACAGTTCCGGCCCGCCGGCTGTGCTGGTAACCACCTCACTTATTCGCCTTATGTGCTGCCCGTCGTGATCGATGGCGTGCGCGGGATCGTCGTCGACCTGCGCCTGCGCGATCTGGAGCCGCTGGCCTACAAGTTCGTGGTGGATTTCGCCCGCGACAACAACCTCAAGACGGAAGAACGCGAAATCTAGGCCCCCAGAACGAAAAAGCGCCCCAACCGGGCGCTTTTCTCATTCTGCGTCCCCTGCACGCCGTTAGGCGGGCCGGGCGTTACCCGCCGCACGGACGATTGCCCGCGCGGCGGCTACGCGCAAACTACTTCGCGTACACCAGGTCGCGCAGCCCCAGCGACAGCCCGGGCCAGTAGGTGATGACCATCAGGCACAGGATCACCACGCCGACAAAGGGAATCAAGGGTTTGATCAGGCGCTCGAGCGGCAGCTTGGCCACCGCGCACGCGGCAAACAGATTCACCCCGAACGGCGGCGTGATCATGCCCAGCGCCAGGTTGACCACCATGATGATGCCGAAGTGCACGGGGTCCACGCCGAACTGCAGGGCCACCGGCAGCAGCAAGGGGGCCAGCACGACGATCGAGGCCGAGGTCTCGATGAACATGCCGATCACGAACAGCGCGGCGTTCACGCCCATCAGGAAGCCGAACTTCGTGTCGAAGATCTGGGCGAGCCACGTGCCCAGCGCATCGGGAATGCCGGCCCGGTTGAGCAGGAAGCTGAAGATGCCAGCGTTGGCGATCACGAACATGATGACGGCGGTCGACACGACCGACTTGTGCAGCGTGTCCGACAACTGACGGAACGTGAGGCGGCGGTAGATGAACTTGCCCACGAAGACGGCGTACATCACGGCCACGACCGACGCTTCGGTCGGCGTGAAGACGCCGCCATAGATGCCGCCCAGGATGATGACGGGCATAAGCAGCGCAAGCCACGCGCGCTTGAAGGCGGGCCACAGCGGCAGGCGGCCTTCGCCGTCGCGCTTGCCCAGGTTGTTGCGCTTGGCGTAGAGCCAGACATAGAACATCAGCGCGATGCCGATCAGGATGCCGGGCATGACGCCGGCGATGAAGAGTTCGCCGGTGGACGTGTCGGTGGACACGGCAAACAGGATCATCGGGATGGACGGCGGGATGATGACCCCGAGTTCCGCCGCGCTGGCCTGTAATGACGCCGCAAAGGGGGCCGGATAGCCGTGCCGGATCATGGCGGGGATCAGGATCGCGCCCACCGCGAAGGTGGTGGCCACGCTGGAGCCCGCGACCGCCGCGAAGATCATGCAGGTCAGCACGCAGGTGCAGGCCAGGCCGCCCTGGATGCCGCCCACCACGCTCTTGGCGAATTCCACCATGCGTTCGGAGATGCCGCCGGCTTCCATCAGGTTGCCGGCCAGGATGAAGAAGGGGATGGCCACGAGCGGGTACTTGTCCAGCGCGGCAAACAACTGCTGCGCGACAACCAGCCAGGGCAGGCCCGAGGCGCCGACTCCCGCCAGGCTGGCCAGGCCGATCGACACGGCGACCGGCACGGACAGCCCGAAGAAAATCAGCATCGAGACAATCATTAATTGGGACATGGCGATTTCTGCTGCTCAGATTCGATAAGGGGGGCGGCTCAGCCTTGCGCGTCGTTGCGCACGGGCACGTCGTCTTCTTCGCCGGCGCACCAGCGGGCCAGCACGGCGATGGCGGCAAGCGTGGCGCCCACGGGGATCGCCAGGTAGATCCAGGAGATCGAGATGTCCAGGCTCGGCACGTTCTGGAAACGCACGCGATAGGTCATGTTGCCGCCGATCCAGGCCAGAAAGCCGAGAAAGCCGGCGCAGGTCAGGCCGATGATGGCCTCGAGCACGCGGCGGCGCGTGCCGCCCAGCAGGTTGCGCAGCAGCTCGACGCTGATCATGGCGCCGTGGCGGAAGGCCAGGGCCACGCCCAGCAGCACGGTCCAGATCAGGAGGGCGCGGGTCAGGACCTCGCTCCAGTCGGCGGGCGAATGCAGCACGAACCGGGCGATGACCTGGTAGAACGCGGCGGCCGCGGCGGCCACCAGCAGAAGTTGGGCGAGAGCCGAGACCAGCTTGAACAGGCCGCGGTCGAAGGCGCAGAGCAAACGCATGGTGAATTCCGTTGGCGATGGACGCGGAAATGGGGGGCGGGCGCGCGGCGCAGGCCGGTCCCGCCGCCAGGCAAACGGCCCCGCGATGGGGGCCGTGCCGGCTTACTTGGTGTCGCGGATCGAGTCGATCAGCTTCTTGTCGAACTTCTTGTAGTACTCGGGGTAGGCCGGTTCCACGGCGGCGGCGAAGGCGGCGCGGTCCACTTCGGACACCTGCATGCCTTCCTTCTTGAGCTGCTCGACGCCCGTCTTCTCGATGTTGTCGACGTAGGCGCGCATGGCCTGGGCAGATTCCTTGCCGGCCTTGTCGAAGTTGGCCTTGTCGGCGGCCGACAGGCCTTCATAGACGTTGGCGGACATCAGCACCAGGGCCGGGCCGTACACGTGGCCGGTCAGCGACAGGTACTTCTGCATCTGCGACAGCTTGGCCGAGGTGATCACGGACAGCGGATTTTCCTGGCCGTCGATGGTGCCCTGCTGGAGCGCGGTGGCCACTTCGGGCCAGGCCATCGGCGTGGGCAGGATGCCGATCTGGCGGAAGGCCGTGATGTGGATCGGGTTTTCGGTGGTGCGGATCTTCAGGCCCTTGGCGTCCGCCGGGGTCTTGACCGGGCGCACGTTGTTGGTCAGGTGGCGAAAGCCCTGTTCGCCCCACGCCAGCGCCACGATGCCGCGGCTGGGGAACTTGGCCAGCATGTCCTGGCCGATCTTGCTGTCGAGCACGGCACGGGCGTGCGGCAGGTCGCGCAGCAGGAACGGGATGTCGAAAACGCCGGTCTCGGGAACAAAATTCAGGGTTGCACCGGTCGAAACGATCGCCAGGTCGATGGTGCCGATCTGCAGGCCTTCGATCACTTCGCGTTCGCCGCCCAGCGCGCTGTTGGCAAACTGCTGGACCTTGAACTTGCCGTTGGTGGAGCCTTCGATGGATTTGGCCATCGCGTCGGCGCCGGCGCCGTAGTGCGACGACGTCGACAGGGCGTAGGCCATCTTCAGGGTGGTCTGCGCTGCCGAGGGCAGCGAGGTGGCGGCCGCGCAGGCGGCCAGAATCGTGGCCGCAAGCCAGGTTTTACGCATTGTCTTCTCCGGAATTGGTTATCTTTATGGGCGGCTTCGCCTCCCGCCCCGGGATGATATCGGGATTCGGACGCCCTACAGGCGCTTAGTTAACATAGTCGAATGATGGATTTCCCTGATATGTCACAGGCCAAGCGCCCTGGTTTCTGGTCCACCTTGCGCCTGGGCGCCCGGATGATGATGCGCGACGCGCGCGCCGGCGAGCTTCGCCTGCTGGTCCTGGCGCTGGTCGTGGCGGTGGCCGCCGTCACCAGCGTGGGCTTTCTGGCCGACCGGGTCGGCCGCGCGCTGGAACGCGACGCCGGGCAGATGCTGGGCGCCGATCTGGTGCTGGACGCCGACGAGCCCGTGCCCGCAGCCTTCAAGGATCAGGCCCGCGAGCGCGGGCTGACCGTTTCCGGCACGTGGCAGTTTCCGTCCATGGTGGGCGCCGGGGACGGCGCGCAGCTGGCGGCGCTGAAAGCGGTGGAGCCCGGGTATCCGCTGCGCGGGGCCTTGCGGGTGGCGGATGCGCCGTTCGCGCCCGATGCGCCCACGCGAGACGTTCCGCCTGAAGGCGCGGTGTGGGTCGACGCGCAGTTGTTGGCGCTCTTGAACCTGAAGGTGGGCGACACGCTGAACGTGGGCGACGCCCACATGCGCATCGACCGCGTCATCACCTATGAGCCGGACAAGGGCATGCAGTTCGTCAACGTCGCCCCGCGCGTGCTGCTGCGCGCCAGCGACCTGCCGGCCACCGGCCTGATCGCGCCGGGTAGCCGCATCGGCTATGCCATGCTGGTCGCCGGCCAGCCGGACGCCGTGGCCGGGTATTCCACCTGGCTGAACCAGAATCTGAAGCGCGGCCAGAAGATCGCCACCCTGGAATCGGGCCGCCCGGAAGTGCGCCGCACGCTGGACCGCGCGCAGCGCTTCCTGTCGCTGGTCGCGCTGCTGGCCGTGCTGATCTCGGCCGTGGCCGTCGCGCTGGCGGCGGGGCGTTACATGACGCGCCACCGCGACGGCATCGCGGTCATGCGCTGCCTGGGCGCCGTGCAATCGCAGGTCGCCCGCATGCTGACGCTGGAGTTCACGCTGGTCGGGCTGTTCTCGTCGGCCGCCGGCTGCCTGCTGGGATTCGGCGTGCATCAGGTGCTGGTCATGCTGCTGGGTTCGCTGATCGACACGACCTTGCCGGCGCCGTCGGCCATTCCGGCGTTGCAAGGCCTGCTGACCGGCGTGCTGCTGCTCTTGGGCTTCGCGCTGCCGGCGCTCGCGCAACTGCGCCATGTGCCGCCCGCCCGCGTCCTGCGGCGTGACGCGGACACGATCAGCGCGCGCAGCGCCTTCGGTTACGTGCTGGGCGCGGTGGGGTTTGCGCTGCTGATCTGGTGGTTCGCGGGCGACGCCAAGCTGGGCGGCGTGGTGGCCGGGGGCTTTCTGGGTGCCTTTGGCGTGTTCGCGCTGGTCGCCTGGCTGTGCATCCTGGGCCTGGCGCGCGTGCGCCGGCTGGCCGCCGGACTGCCCGCGCTGCGCTTTGCGCTGGCGGGCGTGGTGCGCCGCCGGGCAGCCACGATCACCCAGGTCTGCGCCCTGGCGGTCGGCCTGATGGCGCTGCTGCTTTTGACCATGACGCGCACCGATCTGATCCAGGGCTGGCAACGCACCATGCCGCCGGACGCGCCCAACCGCTTCCTGATCAACGTGCAGCCGGACCAGCGCCAGGCCGTGACCGACGCGCTGACGCGCGAAGGCCTGGGCCGCATCACGCTGTCGCCGATGGTCCGGGGGCGGCTGATCGCCGTCAACGGCAAGCCGGTCGGACCGGACGATTATGAGGAGCCGCGCGCCAAGCGCCTGGTGGACCGCGAGTTCAACCTGTCCTATGGCGACGAGATGCCGTCGTCCAACCGCATCGAGCAGGGCCGCTGGCTGACGCCGGGCTCGGCCGAGGTCTCGCTGGAGGCGGGGCTGGCGCAGTCGCTGCGCATCGGGCTGGGCGACAAGATGACGTTCGACGTGGCCGGCCAGCAGGTCGAGGTGGCGGTGTCGAGCATCCGCCGCGTGGATTGGGATACGATGCGCGTCAATTTTTTCGCCATCCTGACCCCCGCCGCACTGGCCGACATGCCCCAGAGCTGGATCACCTCCTTCTACCTGCCGCCCGAAAAGGCGGCGGTGCTGCCCGCCCTGGTGCGGGAGTTTCCGAACCTGACGGTGTTCGACGTGGGCGCCATCCTGCAGCAGTTGCAGTCCGTGCTGAATGAAGTGGGCCGCGCCGTGCAACTGCTGTTCCTCTTCACCCTGGCCGCCGGCGTGCTGGTGCTGTCCGCGGCGCTGACCGCGACGCGCGACGAACGCATGCGCGAGGCGGCGGTGCTGCGCGCGCTGGGCGCCACGCGCCGTCAGCTTGCCCGTTCGCAGCGCATCGAGCTGTGGGCGGTGGGCGGTCTTGCAGGCCTTCTGGCGGCGGCCGGCGCGACCGCCATCGCTTGGGTTTTATCAACCCAGGTGTTCGACTTCACCATTACCCTCAGCCTCTGGCCGTGGCTGGCCGGCATCGGCACCGGCATGCTGGGCGCCTGGGCGGGCGGCGCGCTTGCCCTGCGCGGCGTCCTGCGCACGCCGCCGCTCGTCACCCTCCGAGAAACCTGATGACGTCCCGCGTCCACACCATTACAGAACCCGTGGAAAACTCCCGCACAATGTTTGACGTTCTTGGCGGCGAAGCCGGCGTGCGCGCCCTCGTCGACCGCTTCTATGACCTGATGGACATGGAGCCCGACCTCAAGGAACTGCGCGCCGCCCACGGCCCCAGCCTGGACGAGGCGCGCGACAAGCTCTTCTGGTTCCTGTGCGGCTATTTCGGCGGCCCGGACCACTACATCGAACGCTTCGGCCATCCCCGCCTGCGGGCGCGCCACCTGCCGTTTTCCATCGGCGAGGTCGAGCGCGACCAATGGGTGACCTGTATCGGCCGGGCAATGGAAGACGAGGGCATCGAGCCCGTCCTGGTCGAGCGACTGCTCGAATCGTTCTACGGCGTGGCCGACTGGATGCGCAACCGTGAAGGGTGACGATCAATCCGGCGCGCGGCGCACCGCCTGGGATGGCCCGCTGGCCGGCGCCATGCTCAGCGACGCCCGGCGCCTTGCGGACGCCGGTCCCGAAGTCTTCAACCCCGGGCACTATGGCGACCGGGCGCGGCCCGTGGACGCAGGCGGACGCCAGGCCGCGTGGTTCGTGGAAGGGCAGGGCTGGCAGGGCGTGCTGCGGCGCTACCGCCGCGGCGGCATGATCGCCCGCATCAGCCGCGACGCGTATCTCTGGAACGGCGAATCTCGCACGCGAAGTTTTCGCGAATACCGGCTGCTGGCCGCCCTGCGCGCGCAAGGGCTGCCGGTGCCGGCGCCGCTGGCGGCGGCTTACTGGCGCCAGGGCCCGATCTACCGCGCCGCGATCGTGGTCGAGCGCATTCCCGGCGTGCGCCCGTTGGCGCAGGCGCTTTCCGAGCCCCTGTGGCAGCCGGTGGCCGATGCCATCGTGCGCATGCACCGGGCGGGCGTCTGGCATGCCGACCTGAACGCGTTCAACATCCTTATTGGCAACGACGGCCGGGTCTGGCTCATCGACTTTGACCGCGGCACGCAGGGCGGGCTGTCGGAGCGGCAGCGCCAGGCCAATCTCGACCGGCTGCGCCGGTCGCTGCGCAAGGTGGCCGGCGAAGCCGGCGACCGATTCTGGATGCGCATGCGCGACAGCTACTGGACGGCCTGGGGCATCGGAATCCAGCCCTGACGGCCGGCCCGCCCGCCGCATGCCGCCCCGGGGGCAGTTGCGCCAATTACCCCGCAAAGTTGGGCAGGTCATCGCAAAATGGCTTTATCATTTCGCCTTTTGGTACTCCTGTCACAAACGGCATAGAGCAAGGGGGCTGGACATAATGGAACTTAAGGCGGGAATGCGCTGGGCGCTCGGCGCGGTGCTGGTCGCGGCGGCCACATCGGCGGCGATGGCGCAAAACAAGGTCGTCAACGTCTACAACTGGGCCGAATACACGGCGCCGGACACGATCCCGGGTTTTGAAAAGGAAACCGGCATCAAGGTCCGCTATGACGTCTACGACAGCAACGACGCATTGCAGGCCAAGCTGCTGGCCGGCAAATCGGGTTACGACGTCGTTGTCCCGTCCACCCATTACGCCTCGCGCCAGATCGAAGCCGGCCTGTTCCAGAAGCTGGACAAGTCCAAGATCCCCAACTGGAAGTACCTGGACCCCGAAGTCATGGCGCTGGTCGCCACGGTCGATCCCGGCAACGAACACGCCATTCCGTGGGGCTACGGCACCAACGGCCTGGGCTATAACGTCACCAAGGTCAAGCAGATCATGGGCGACGACGTGGACCTGGCCAACTGGGACATGATCTTCAAGCCCGAGAACGCCGCCAAGCTGAAGGAGTGCGGCATCTCCATGCTGGACGAAGCCGCGCAGGTGTTCCCGGCCGTGCTCAAGTACCTGGGCAAAGACCCCAACAGCACCAACACCGCCGACTACCAGGCCGCGATGGAAGTGCTGAAGAAGATCCGTCCGTACATCCGCCAGTTCAGTTCGTCGGGCTACATCGACGAACTGGCCGTGGGCGATCTTTGCATGGTCTACGGCTTTTCCGGCGACGTGATGATCGCCCGCAAGCGCGCGCAGGACGCCAAGAAGCCTTATGAAGTGAACTACTTCATTCCCAAGGGCGGCGCGCCGGCGTGGTTCGACCTGATGGTCATCCCCAAGGATGCGCCGCATCCCGAAGAGGCGCTGGCGTTCATCAACTACATCGAAACGCCGAAGGTCCATGCGGCCATCACCAACACCATGTTCTACCCGAACGCCAACAAGGAAGCGCGGCAGTTCGTGAACAAGGATGTGGCTGAAAATCCCATGATCTACCCGCCCGCCGAGGTCTCCAAGACCCTGTACGTGATCAAGGCGCTGCCCTTGAACATTTCACGGCTGCAGAACAAGTTGTGGTCCGAGCTGAAGTTGGGAAATTAGTCATCATGAACGATAGCCGTTACTCGGCGCAGCACGCGGCGGACCCGGACGAGTTCGTCCGGGTCTCCGATGTTGTAAAGATCTTTGGCGACGTGGTGGCCGTGCGTTCGGTCAACCTGTCCGTCAAGCGAAATGAAATCTTCGCGCTGCTGGGCAGCTCGGGCAGCGGCAAGTCGACCTTGCTGCGCATGCTGGCCGGCTTTGAGGAAGTGACCTCGGGCCAGATCCTGCTGGACGGCGAGGACATCACCAGCGTGCCGCCGTACCGCCGGCCCGTGAACATGATGTTCCAGTCGTACGCGCTGTTCCCGCACATGACGGTCGAGGCCAACGTGGCCTTCGGCCTCAAGCAGGAAGGCGTGGACCGCGCGGAAATCCATGACCGCGTGTTCGAGGCGCTGGACCTGGTGCAGATGGCGGGCTATTCGCGCCGCAAGCCCAACCAGCTTTCGGGCGGGCAGCAGCAGCGCGTGGCGCTGGCGCGCAGCCTGGTCAAGCGTCCCAAGCTGCTTCTGCTCGACGAACCCATGTCGGCGCTGGACAAGCAGATCCGCCAGAAGACGCAGATCGAACTCGTGAAGATCCTGGAGCAGGTCGGCGTGACCTGCATCATGGTCACGCACGACCAGGAAGAAGCCATGACCATGGCGCACCGCCTGGCCGTCATGACCGAAGGCCAGATCGTCCAGTGCGGCACGCCGCAGGACGTCTATGCCTTCCCGAACTCGCGCTTCGTCGCCAGCTTCATCGGGTCGACCAACATGTTCACCGGCACCATCGTGGTCGACGAGCCCGACCACGTGGCCATCGAATGCGACGAACTGACCCGTCCGCTCTTTGTGAACCACGGTGTCAGCGAACCCCTGGGCATGGAAGTGCACGTCTCCATCCGGCCCGAGCGCCTGCTGGTCTCGCGTGAACAACCGGACGGCGAATACAACTGGGCCCACGGCATGGTCAGCCACATGGCCTGGATGGGTAGTTACGCGCTCTATCAGATCCGCCTGGATTCCGGCAAGACGGTCGAGGCCAGCGTGCCCAGCCGCATGCTGGCCCAGATGGACGCGCCGGGCATCGACGAAGAAATCTTCGTGAGCTGGGACGCCGACAGCGCGACGGTGCTGGCGTCATGATCCGCTTTTCGCCCCGCGACTGGCTCCCGTCGGGCAGGGCCCTGGCGGTGGTGCCGCCGTTCGCCTGGCTGGTGCTGTTTCTGCTGCTGCCGTTCCTTCTGGTGCTGAAGATCAGCTTTGCCGAAATGAAGTTCGGCATTCCGCCGTACACGTCGCTGGCGCAGTTCCAGGACGAGGCGATCCAGTTCAGCTTGCACCTGCGCGGCTACATCCTGCTGTTCACGGAAAACCAGTATTTCCGCACGTACCTCAGCTCGGTGAAGATCGCCGGCATCACCACGCTGGTCTGCGTGCTGATGGGCTATCCCATTGCGTACTACATCGCCCGGTCGTCGGCGCGCGTGCGCAACCTGCTGCTGCTGGCGGTGATCCTGCCGTTCTGGACGTCGCTGCTTTTGCGTGTCTATGCCTGGGTGGGCATCCTGCGCAACGACGGCCTGCTCAACAACCTGCTGCAGGGTCTGGGCCTGATCTCCAGTCCGCTCGAGATCTACCGCACCGATCTGGCCGTGTACATCGGCATGGTCTATGCCTACCTGCCGTTCTTCATCCTGCCGCTGTATGCGACGCTGGTGAAGATGGACCTGCGCCTGCTCGAAGCCGCCTATGACCTGGGCGCCCGGCCGTGGCAGGCGTTCTGGCAGATCACGGTGCCGATGTCGCGCCAGGGTGTGATAGCGGGCGCCATGCTCGTGTTCATTCCGGCCGTCGGTGAATATGTGATCCCGGAAATGCTGGGTGGCGCGAACACGCTGATGATAGGCCGCGTGATGTGGAATGAATTCTTCAACAACGCCGACTGGCCGATGGCGTCGGCCGTGACGTGCGTGATGGTGTTGCTGCTGCTCGTGCCGCTGGTTTACTTCCAGTACAGCCAGGTCAAGCAGCAGGGCGGAGACCGCAAATGAACGGCCCGAACAAGACGCTGCGCGCCGTGGTGCTGGGACTGGGCTACTTCTTCCTGTACGTGCCCATCCTCAGCCTGATGGTGTTTTCGTTCAACGAGTCGCCCTCGGTCACGTCGTGGACCGGGTTCTCTTTCCGCTGGTATCACTCGCTGGTCAACGACGACGCGCTGCTGCGCGCCGCCTGGCTGTCGTTCCGCATCGCCGTGCTGACAGCCACCGCAGCCGTCATCATCGGCACCTGGGCGGGTTACGTCCTGGGACGCATGGGCCGTTTCCGCGGCTTTGCGCTGTACGTCGGCATGCTGAGCGCGCCGCTGGTGATTCCGGAGGTCGTGCTGGGCATCTCGCTGCTGCTGATGTTCGTCGAGGTCCGCGGCGCGCTGGGCTGGCCCGAGCAGAACGGCATGTTCACGATCTGGGTGGGGCACGTGACGCTGTGCATGGCGTTCGTGGCCGTCGTCATCCAGACCCGCATCCGCGACCTGGACCGCTCGCTGGAAGAGGCCGCGCTGGACCTGGGCGCCACGCCGATCACCGTGTTCTTCAAGATCACGCTGCCGCTCATCGCGCCGGCGTTGGCCTCTGCCTGGCTGCTGTCGTTCACGCTGTCGCTGGACGACGTCGTCATCGCGTCATTCCTGTCCGGCCCCGGCTCCAGCACGCTGCCCATGGAGGTCTTCTCCCGGGTGCGGCTGGGCCTCAAGCCCGAGATCAACGCGCTGGCCACCCTGTTCATCCTGGCGGTGGGCACGTGCGTGATCCTCGCCAACCGCATGCAATGGCGCAAGGAGTCCGAATCCAAATGACGCAAACCACCCTGTATGGCCTGACCAAGTGCAGCACCTGCGTGAAGGCGCGCGACTGGCTGACCGAGCATGGCGTCGACCACACCTTCGTCGACTACCGCGACGATCCGGTGCCGGCCGCGACGCTCAAGTCCTGGTCCGAGCAGGTCGGCGGCTGGGAAAAGCTGGTCAACCGCGCCTCCATGACGTGGCGCAACCTGCCCGAGGACCGCAAGACGGCCCACACCGACGCCCAGTGGACCAAGCTGATCGCCGAGTATCCGGCCCTGGTGCGGCGTCCGGTTACCGTCACGCCGGATGGCGAGGTGAGTGTTGGTTTCAGTGAAAAGCGCTACGGCGAACGTTTCGCCTGAGGCCCGCGGCGCGGCCGGACGCGCCCTGCCGGACGCCTTCTTTGACCGCGACGCGGCCCAGCTGGCGCGCGAGTTGCCCGGCAAGGTGATCCGCCACCGGGTCGGCGGCCTGTGGCTGTCGGCCCGCATCATCGAGACCGAGGCCTATTACCTGGAAGAGCGGGGCAGCCATGCCTCGCTGGGCTACACCCACAAGCGCCGCGCCCTGTTCATGGACGGCGGCACCATCTACATGTACTACGCCCGCGGGGGCGATTCGCTGAATTTCAGCGCGGGCGGCCCCGGCAATGCGGTGCTGATCAAATCGGCTTATCCATGGACCGACACGCTGTCCGGCCCCGAGTCGCTCGAACGGATGCGCGAACTGAATCCCGATGCGCAAGGCCGGCCCCGGCCGCTGGGCGCGCTGTGCGCGGGCCAGACGCTGCTGTGCCGGTCGCTGGGCCTGAAAGTGCCTGAATGGGACGCCCGCCGTTTTGATCCCGACGCCTTGTACGTGGAAGACGTGGGCGAGTCGCCGCCGTATCTCATCTGCACCACGCGGCTGGGCATTCCGGCGGGGCGCGACGAACACCTGAGCTACCGTTTCGTGGACCCGGCGTACGCCGCGTTCTGCACGCGCAACCCGCTGCGGCGCGGACAGCGCGCGGGGCATGACTACGTGTGGGTGGACCGGCAGGGCATCGTGCTGCCCGAGGCCCCGGCGGGCGGCTAGAAGCCGGCTTCGCGCACGCGCCGGGCCAGGGATTCGCGCAGTTCGGCGTACTTGCGCATAAGGCGGCGGCGGTTCAGCCGCTTGCTCCACGCATACAGCGGGATCAGGGGCAGTACGCCAAAGCCGTCGATCAGGTACAGCCCCCGCTTGCCGTCGGCGTTCAGGCCCACGGCGATGTTGCTGGTCGACATGTCATGCACCACGACGTGCGCGTCTGCCAGGTCATCGAAGAATTCATCGAGCTGCGCCTTCAGGGCATCGTCGACCAGGCCTTTCTTGGCCAGGTCGGTCACGGTCGGCGCCATGTTGCCGGCTTCGTCCGTGATCTTCTCGACCACGAGGCCCAGCCCCAGCGAGGTCTGCGCCACCCCGACGATGCGCGCCATGGGCACCTGCCACACGCCGGATGGGCGCGTCGTGGTGGTGACGTATTCCGAGATTTCGTTCAGGTACACGCGGTAGGCGCTTTCGCGCTGATACTGCTTGTACCAGCGCTTGAACGGCCGGGCTTCCAGGTAGATCGCCCGCGCGCGCATGTCCATGACCTTGACGAGCAGGGACGGGGAATTCGGGTGCTGGAAAATGTGCCGGTCACCGCCCGTGGCGAGCGGCGTTGCCGAATCCAGGTTCAGCGGTCCGAACACGGACGGGAATGAGACGGCAGGCGGGCAGGCGGAGCGGTCGGCGGAGTTCAAAGAAGCGCGGGGATCCATTCAGGTGGACGCCAGTTTAATCCTCTTGCTCCCGCCGCGCCTTTACGCCGACGTTGCCCGCTGGAAAGGGGGGCGGAATGCGACCTACAATTCGCGCTTTGGAGATGCCTTTCTTGAACGACATTCTGCTTTGGGTCGCCGCCGGCGGCGCCGTGCTGGCCTTCGTGGCCGCCGTCCTTGCCTGGCTGCGTCCGTCCGCTTCCGACGCTCGCCTGGAGGCCTTGCTGGAAGGCCTGGAACGCACCGAGCGCGCGCTGCGCGCCGACATCGCCGAAGGCCAGCGCGGCCTGCGCAGCGAGTTTTCGGAATCCACGCGCGCGCTGCGGCAGGAACTGTCGCAGTCGCATGGCGACCTGCGCGCGGGCCTGTCGCGCGATGCGCAAGCCGCCCGGGCCGAGTCCGCCGAATCGCTGGCGCGCTTTGCCGCAGGGTTCTCGGAGCAATTGCAGGGCCTCATTCAGATCAACGAGCGGCGCCTGATGGAAGTGCGCGCCACCGTGGATCAGCGCCTGCAATCGCTGCAGTCGGACAACAGCGCCAAGCTCGACGAGATGCGCCGGACCGTGGACGAAAAGCTGCATGCCACGCTGGAGCAGCGGCTGGGCGAGTCCTTCAAGCTGGTGTCCGACCGCCTGGAGGCCGTGCACAAGGGGCTGGGTGAAATGCAGGCGCTGGCGGCCGGGGTTGGCGACTTGAAGCGCGTGCTGACCAACGTGAAGTCCCGCGGCACGTGGGGCGAAGTGCAGTTGGCCCGGCTGATCGAGGACAACATGACGCCGGATCAGTACGCCAGCAACGTCAAACCCGTCCCGGGCAGCGATGCGGCCGTCGAATTTGCCATCCGGCTGCCCGGGCGCGGCGATGGCGGCGATCCGGTCTGGCTGCCGATCGACGCCAAGTTCCCCAAGGAAGAATACGAGCGCCTGATGGACGCGCAGGAAGCGGCCGACGCCGAAGGCGTCAAGGTGGCCGGGGCCGCGCTGGGCCGTGCGGTCGAGGTGCAGGCGCGCCTGATCGCCGGCAAGTACATCGCGCCGCCGCACACGACCGACTTCGCCATCATGTTCCTGCCCACGGAAAGCCTGTATGCCGAGGTGCTGCGCCGTCCGGGTCTGCTCGACAAACTGCACGACCTGCGGGTCAACGTGGCGGGTCCGAGCAATCTGGCCGCACTGCTGAACAGCCTGCAGATGGGATTCCGGACGCTGGCGATCGAACAGCGTTCCTCCGAGGTATGGCAGGTGCTGCGGGCCGTGAAGACCGAGTTCGGCAAGTTCGGCGAATCGCTTGCCAGCGTCAAGAAGACCCTGGACACCGCCAGCAACAAGATCGGCCAGACCGAGGTGCGCACCCGCGCCATGCTGCGCAACCTGAAGGGGGTGGAGGCGCTGCCGGAAGCCGACGCGTTGCGCCTGCTGGGCGGGGCGTCGGCCGAGGCTGCAGATCCCGAGGACGACGACGCCGAGGAACCCCCGGCGCCGTCCGCCGGCGCCGTCTGATCCGGGCTTTTCGGAACCTCGCGGCATGGCTTGCCGCGGGGTGCGCTTGTTGACCTCACGCGCAGCCGATATCCTCATGCATGCGGCACTTCGCCGTCGATACCTGGAGCATCGTCAGCATGAGCATCGCCGAACGCCATGATTCCTCTTCTCTCGACGCGACGGCGCTGGGCGCCGACATCGCCCAAGGCGCCACCACCGCGCTGACTGCCATGCAGCAGGCGGTCGAGCGCGTCGCAGCGCGCAATCCATCCATCAACGCCGCCTGCGGCGTGCAGGCCGAAGCCGGGCTGCGGCTGGCGCAGACGCTGGACGGCGAACTGGCGTCGCTGTCGTCCGAACAGCGCCTGGCGCTGCTGCGCGATCGGCCGTTCCTCGGCGTGCCGACTCTGCTCAAGGACCTTGCCACGGCGGCCATCGGCCTGCCCAGTGCGATGGGGTCCGTGCTGTACGGTCAGGTCCAGTGGAACCTCGATGCCGACATCGTCAAACGTTACCGCCGTGCCGGGCTGATTCCGTTCGGCCGCACCAACAGCGCCGAACTGGGTCTGAGCCCCACGACGGAATCGCCCGTCTATGGGGCGGCCACGCAGAATCCCTGGAAAAAGGGCCACAGCGCGGGCGGCTCCAGCGGCGGCGCCGGGGCGGCGCTGGCCAGCGGCATGGTGCGCATCGCGCACGGCAGCGATGGCGGCGGCTCGATCCGCATCCCCGCGTCGTGCTGCGGCGTGCTGGGTTTAAAGCCGTCGCGCGGCCTCATGCCGCTGGGACCGCTCAAAGGGGAGGGCTGGGGCGGCCTCGCTACCGAACACATGATGACGCTGTCCGTGCGCGACTGCGCGGCGGCGCTGGACATCAGCGCGGGCGCCGACGTGGGCGCGCCTTATGCCGCGCCCGTCCCGCCCGCGGAATCCTATCGCGGCGTGGTGGCGCGTGTCGCCGCGGACCCGAGCTCGGCGCCGCGCCGGCGCATTGCCTTCATCAACACCACCTACGAAGGCGAGGCCATTCATCCGGATGTCGCGGCCACGCTGGACGAGGCAGCCAAGTTCTTCGCCGCGTTGGGGCATGAACTGGTGCCGGCGGCGCCGCCCGTCGGCTCTGAGGAAGTCCTGTCACCGATGCTGCCGCTGATCGCCAGCGCGGCCGCCAATGCCATCGACAGCTTCGTGGCCGCGCGCGGCAGGCGTCTGGCCGCCGACGAACTGCAACCCACCACGCTTGGCGCGCGGGAATACGCCCGCGCGATTTCCGGCGCGCAATACGTGGCGTGCGTCGATACCTGCCACGAAATCACCCGCCGCATCGGGCGCTTCCTGCATCGGGACGGCGCCCAGGGATACGACCTGTTCCTCAGTCACGTGCTGGCGCTGCCGCCCGCGCCCATCGGCCGCTACGCCATGGACAACGCCGATTATCTGGCCTACCGTCTGGGCAAGAAGGGCGTCATCGGCTATTCGCCGTTCGCGCCGCTGGCCAACCTGACCGGCATGCCCGCCATTTCGATTCCGTTTGGCATGTCCGCGGACGGGCTGCCGATCGGCATCCAGGTGATGGGGCCGCTGGGCGCCGAGGCGCAACTGCTGGAACTGGCGGCCCAGGTCGAAGCGCTGCGGCCGTGGGCCCTGACGGCGCCCATGGCCGGGTAGCGTCAACGGAGCAGCCTGCGCGGCACCGGCCGTTCGAACCAGGGAGACTTCATGTCATCGTTCGCGACGCATACCGTGTTCAACCAGGTGCCGCCCCTGGAAGACTATTCCCTGTACGACACCGATCCGGCGCTGCGCGAGGCCGTGCGCCGCGAGGGCGCCGAGGCGTGGGCGGGCGACCTGAACGCGCACGGCGCCTGGCTGGGCAGGGCGCAGACGCTGGCCGCGGGCGTCGAAGCCAACCGCTGTCCGCCGCGCCTGGTCAGCTACGACCGCGCCGGCCATCGCGTGGACCGCATCGAATTTCACCCCGCCTGGAACGTGCTGATGAGCGGCATCATGGCGCGCGGCCTGCACAGCCGCGCGTGGATGCAGTCCGCGCCGGGCGCACAGGTGGCGCGCGCCGCCGCCTATCTGATGCAGGGCCAGGTCGAGGCCGGCACACTCTGCCCCACCACCATGACCTTTGCCGCCGTGCCGCTGCTGCAACGCGAGCCGGCCGGCGTGCTGGACTTTGCAGGCCAGTGGCTGCCCGCGTTGTACGCGCGGGAATTCGACGGCAGCGATGCGCCGCTCACCGCCAAACGCAGCGCGCTGATCGGCATGGGCATGACCGAAAAGCAGGGCGGCTCGGACCTGCGCGCCGTCACCACCCGAGCCACGCCGCTGGGTGCGCCGGGGCGCGGCAGCGCCTATCAGCTCGTCGGACACAAATGGTTCTTCTCGGTGCCGCAGGCCGACGCCCATCTGGTGCTGGCGCAGACCGATGAGGGGCTGAGCTGCTTTTTCGTCCCCCGCTGGATTCCGGACGGCCCGCGCAACGCGGTGCGCGTGCGGCGCCTGAAGGACAAGCTGGGCAACTGGAGCAACGCCAGTTCGGAAGTCGAATTCGAAGATGCCTGGGGCGTGATGGTCGGCGAACCAGGGCGCGGCCTGGCGGTGTTGCTGGAAATGGCGGGCACCACGCGGCTCGATTGCGTGCTGGGCAGCGCGGCGCTGCTGCGCCAGGCCCTGGCGCAATCGGCGCATCATGCGCTGCACCGCCAGGCCTTCGGCAAGCCGCTGATCGAACAGCCGCTGATGCGCAACGTGCTGGCCGACCTGGCGCTCGAAAGCGAAGCGGCGATGGTTCTTGCGATGCGCCTGGCGCGCGCCGTCGACGAACGCGGCGACGCGGCCGCGCGCGCGCTGGTGCGCGTCGGCACGCCGGCCGCCAAGCTGTGGGTCTGCAAGCGCGCGGTCGCCGCCGTGGCCGAGTGCATGGAGGTCTGGGGCGGCAACGGCTACGTCGAAGAGGGGCCGATGCCGCGTCTATACCGGGAAACGCCCGTCAATTCCATCTGGGAAGGGTCGGGCAACGTCATGGCGCTGGACGTGCTGCGAGCGCTGCAACGCGAGCCCGACGCGCTGCCGGCGCTGGATGCGGAATTCACCCGCGTCGCGGGGCAGCACCGGGATTTTGACGCGGCGCTGGCGCGTTGGCGCGCGCTGTTGGCCGATGGCGAGCAGGCGCAGTTCCAGGCGCGCCGCATCGCGGCCGGGCTGGCGCGCCTGTGGCAGGCGGCGCTGCTCATCGAGCACGCGCCCGACGCGGTGGCGCAGGCCTTTGTCCGCAGCCGCCTGCAGGAGACATCGGGGATGTTTGGCGAACTGGCCGCCGGGACGGACACGTCGGGCGTCGCTACGCCGGGCGTCGCCACGCCGGGCGTCGACACGCCGGGCGTCGACACCCAGGCCATCCTGTCGCGCGCGTGGCCCGCCGTCGCCGCGTGCTAAATTTCCCGGCTCAAGCAACTTTTCCGCATTTCTACCGCCATGCTCTCCCAGCAAGAACTTAAGCAGCAAGCCGCCGACGCGGCACTGGAATTCGTCGAACAGGTCGCCGGCCCGGACGTCATCATCGGCGTGGGCACCGGTTCCACCGCCGACCTGTTCATCGATGGCCTGGCGCGATTCAAGGGCCGCATCGGCGGGACGGTCGCCAGCTCCGAGCGCAGCGCCGCGCGCCTGGCCGGCCACGGCCTGAAGGTGCTGGACCTGAACGACGTGTCCACCATGCCCATCTACGTGGACGGCGCCGACGAGATCAACGCCGACCTGCACATGATCAAGGGGGGCGGCGGCGCGCTGACGCGCGAGAAGATCGTGGCGTCGGTGGCCGAGCGCTTCATCTGCATCGCCGACGAATCCAAGCTGGTCCAGACGATGGGCAAGTTTCCGCTGCCGCTCGAGGTCATTCCGATGGCGCGCGAATCCGTGGCCCGCGCGCTGACCGCGCTGGGCGGCGAGCCCTGCCTGCGCGAAGGCTTCGTCACCGATAACGGCAACATCATTCTGGACGTGTCGGGCCTTTCCATTTCGGACGCGCCCGCGTTCGAGGCCATCGTCAACAACCTGCCGGGCGTCGTGACCTGCGGCCTGTTCGCGCTGTCCGGCGCCGACGTGGCGCTGCTGGCCACCCAGAACGGCATCCGCCGCCTGGCCCGCCGCGCCTGAGTCCGGTCGTGATGCGGGTCCTGCCGCCTCGTCTTGCGGGGTGCGGGGCCCGCATTCATAATCCTGTCACACTTGGGTCATAACCTTGCCGGTTGTGCAGGCCCATCTCGTAACCTCTCTAATTTCGGGGCAATGCAATGAGATCAACCACGCAGGGAGCCCGGATGACGGAGCATACAAACAAGCAGTTCGACGCCGATCTGGAAAGCGTCCGTTCGCAATTCTTGCAAATGGGCGGCGTGGTCGAAGCCATGATCCAGGAAGCGATCGACGCGCTGGCCAGCGGCGACATGTCGCTGGTTGAAAAGGTCCGTGAGCGGGAAAAGGAAGTCAACCGCCACGAAGTCGAGATCGACGAAAGCATCAGCCGCATCCTGGCCCGGCACCAGCCTACCGCCATCGACCTGCGCATGCTGATGGCCGTGTCCAAGATGCTGACCGACATGG
>NZ_DAMCTG010000040.1:0-46170 GCF_032113835.1 Achromobacter sp.
TCTCTCTCTGTTAGTCGTTGGCTAGGGTTGATTCGTCGGGAAAATGCTCTTCGGGGCGCTTTTCGACGCGCACCAGCGCAATGCGGCGGCCATCCATTGCCAGGACTTCGAAGCGGAAATGCTGGTGATGGATCTGGTATTCGCACACGTCGCCCGGCTTGGGCAGGTGTCCGAAGCGTGAGAGCAGATAGCCCGCGAGCGTGGAAAAGTCTTGGGCCTCGTCGACCAGGCCTTCGGTTTCAAGCACCTGTTCGACGTGGTGCAGGTCGGCCGCCCCGTCGATCTTCCAGGTGTTGTCGCCGTCCGCCACGATGTCGGGCAGCTCGTCCTCGTCGGGGAATTCGCCGGCGATGGCCTCGAAGACGTCGATGGGCGTCACCAGACCCTCGATGGCGCCGAACTCGTCAGCCACCAGCACGAGCTGGCCGCGCGATCGCTTGAGCGTGTCCATGAGGCGCAGGATGCCGATCGACTCGTGCACGATGATCGGATCGCGCAGGCGGTTGCGGCGCACCCGGCCCTCGGTGATCAGATCCGCGATCAGGTCCTTGGCACGGCCGATGCCCAGCACTTCGTCCAGCGAGCCGCGGCACACCGGAAAGAAGCTGTGCGGCGCCTCGGTGAGTTGCCGGCGGATATTGTCGGGATCGTCATCGATATTGATCCAGGAAACGTCCGTGCGCGGCGTCATGATGGACCGGATGGAACGTTCGGCAAGCGTCAGCACCCCGCTGACCATGTTGCGCTCTTCCACCCCGAATGCCTGGACGGTCGGGCCGTCAGCATGAGGCAGGTCGGGCTCGTCGCTGGCCGGCGGGCGCTTGCCCAACATGCGCAGCACGGCCGAGGCGGTGCGTTCGCGCATGGGGAAGCGGGCGTCAAGCTTGAGCAGGTTGCGGCGCGCCACCTGGTTGAGCGCTTCGATGGCGACCGAGAAGCCGATGGCGGCGTACAGATAGCCCTTGGGCACCTTGAAGCCGAAGGCTTCGGCCAGCAGCGAAAAGCCGATCATCAGCAGGAAGCCCAGACACAGCACCACCACCGTCGGGTGGGCGTTCACGAAGCGCGTCAGCGGCTTGGAGGCGATCAGCATGATGCCGATGGCAATGATGACCGCGATCATCATGATGGCCAGGTGATCCACCATGCCGACGGCGGTAATGACCGAGTCCAGCGAGAACACGGCATCCAGCACCACGATCTGCGTGACGATCACCCAGAAGCTGGCATAGACGCGCGGACCGGACGTGCCGGAATGCACGCTGCCTTCCAGGCGCTCGTGCAGTTCCATGGTGCCTTTGAACAGCAGGAACAGGCCGCCCACCATCAGGATAAGGTCGCGCCCCGAGGGCGATAGCGGACCGATATTGAACAGGGGGGTAGTCAGCGTGACCAGCCATGACATGACGGACAACAGGCCCAGGCGCATGATGAGCGCGAGGCTCAGGCCCATGATGCGCGCGCGATCGCGCTGCGCGGGCGGCAGCTTGTCCGCCAGGATGGCGATGAAAATCAGGTTATCAATGCCCAGGACGATCTCAAGGACGACCAGGGTAAGCAAGCCGACCCACGCAGCGGGGTCCAGCAGCCACTCCATCAGGAGCTCCAGAAGTTACACGACCGGTAATCGTACATGGAAAATCCATGACATGCCGGTGACGCATCCCCTCCGTAAGCCTGATGGACAGAGGCTTTGGGCCTTATGGACTAAGGCTTGCAAGCGCCTGAACGCGACGTTCACGCCGGGCTGGCGCGCACCGCGCGGCGCACGCGACGGGCATGAAAAAGCCGGCCCCCCGGCCGGCTCTTGCTTGGCTCAACAGACCTGTCGGGGAATCAGCCGCCGACTTTGAGCGTGCCCTTCATCATGGCCCAGTGGCCGGGGAAGGAGCAGAAGAATGCGTAGTTTTCGCCAGCGGCGAGCTTGGAGACATCGATCTTGACGGAATCGGATTCGCCGCCGCCGATGACCTTGGTGTGGGCGATGACGCGGGTGTCGCCTGCCTTGACGTAGTCCTGCGCGAGGCCGGCGCCCATGCCGTCGGTGGCGACGCCCTGCTTGTCGGCTTCCTTGGTGAGGACCCAGTTGTGGCCCATTGCGACCTTGGCCATCTTGCCGACGTGCTTGAGGTTGACCGTGAATTCCTTGCAGCTCTTGTCGACCACGATTTCCTTGACGTTGAACTGCATGGCGTCGTTGCTTTCGACGGTGGCTTCACATTGCGCGGCCAGCACGGGCAGGCTGGAGGCGGAAAGAAGGATGGCGAGGGTGGCTTTTGCCAGCATGAAATTCTCCGATGACACAGCGGTCGATGCACGTACGCCAGCCAGATGCAGACGCCGTTGCCGCCGCGGATCAGTGTAGGACTGCCTTCTCATCGTCCGATTGACATCCATCAAAACCACCCGCGGATACCCCCAAAATCTACGGAACTTCCCCTACATTTCGTAGGGCTATTAGGCCTTCGACTCTGGCAGATTGACAAACCGCAATCCGGTCCTGGGTGCATGTTCGTAGGATGCCCGTAAGCAAACACGACGAACAGAGTTCAGCATGCGCGGCAGTACCGAAGTACCCCACTGGTTCACCAAATACGTTCAAGCCGCGTTCATTGCCTTATGGCTTTCCTGTCTGTTTCTGGCGCAACCCGCACAGGCGCAGCGCCTGCCTGAATTCCTGGCCAGCACGCCCATCACGGACGTATTCCCCGGCGCCGACCGCACCGGTCCCGTCGAAGGCAAGCCCGCGATCGCCCGTGTGTTTGCGGGCAACAAGCAGCTGGGACTCGTCTACCTGACCACCGACGTGGTCAACACCCGCGGCTACTCCAGCAAACCCATCGACGTGCTGGTGGGACTTTCCGACAGCGGCCGCATCATGGGCGCAAAGCTGGTCGAGCACCACGAGCCCATCGTGCTGATCGGCATCCCGCAAGCCAAGGTCGATCGCTTCATCCAGGGCTACGTCGGCCTGAACTTCGTCGAATCCCCGCCCCGCCATGGCGCGCCGCCGCCCGTGGACATCGTCAGCGGCGCAACGGTCACGCTGATGGTGATCGGCGACACGATCACGCGATCCGCCATTGTGGTGGCGCGCGCCCACGGCATCGACAAGTCGGGCGCGCCGCGCCAGGCGGCGCAGCCGCCGGCCACGCGGGTCCTCGACGAAAGCAAAGACACGGTGCAGACCTGGCAGGAACTGCTCGACGCCGGCGCCGTGAAGAACCTGCGCCTGACGCCCGGCGACGTCAATCAGGCGTTTCTGCGGTCCGGCCGCAAGGACGCCGCCGAGCATGGCGAAGGCGGCCCCGACGATACCTTCATCGACCTGTACGCCGCGCTGGTCAGCGCCCCGTCCATCGGCCGCAGCCTGCTGGGCGACATCGGCTGGCAGCGCCTGAAAGAACGCCTCAAGCCCGGCCAGCAGGCCGTGCTGGTCGCGGGCAACGGCCTCTATTCGTTCAAGGGTTCGGGCTACGTGCGCGGCGGCATCTTCGACCGCATCGAGGTCATCCAGGACGAAAGCGCCTTCCGGTTCCGCGACCGCAACCACCAGCGGCTGGCCGACGTCAACGCCAAGGGCGCGCCGGCGCTGCGCGAAGTCGCCCTCTTTGTCGTGCCCGAGGACTCCTCGCTCGACCCGGTCAAACCGTGGCGCCTGCAACTGATGGTGCAGCGCGTGCTCAGCGTGTCGGACAAGGCGTTCGTCACGTTCGATCTGCCCTATGACCTGCCCACGGCCTACACCCGCGCCGTCGCGCCTGCACCCGCACCCGCAGCAAGCCAAGCCACCGCCGCACCCGCGCCCTCGCCCGACGTCGAATCCGCCCCGCCCGCACTATGGAAGCAGATCTGGCAGGGCAAGGCCGGCCAGATCGCCATCCTGACCGTCGCGCTGACGGTGCTCGTCGGCATCTTCTTCTTCCAGGATCAGCTCACCTCGCGCCCGCTGCTCCACGACCGCCTGCGTCTGGCCTTTCTGGCCTTCGCGCTGTTCTGGATCGGCTGGTACGGGCAGGCGCAATTGTCCATCGTGAACGTGCTGACGTTCTTCTCGGCACTGCGCACCGACTTCCGCTGGGAATACTTCCTGATGGACCCGCTGGTGTTCATTCTGTGGTGCGCCACCGCGATCTCCATGGTGTTCTGGAACCGCGGCGCGTTCTGCGGATGGCTGTGCCCGTTCGGCGCGCTGCAGGAACTGACCAACCGCATCGCCCGGCGGCTCGGCGTGCGCCAGCTCAAGATCCGCCATGGCGTGGCGCAGCGGCTGTCCACGTTCAAGTACGTGATCTTCCTGCTGCTCTTCGGCTTCTCGCTGTATGACCTGGCGGTCGCCGAGCAACTGGCCGAGGTCGAACCCTTCAAGACCGCGATCATCCTGCACTTCGTGCGCCACTGGCCCTTCGTGCTGTTCGCCGTGGCGCTGCTGGCCGCGGGCCTCTTCATCGAGCGCTTCTTCTGCCGCTACCTGTGCCCGCTGGGCGCCGCGCTGGCCATCCCCGCCCGGCTGCGCATCTTCAATTGGCTCAAGCGTTACCGCGACTGCGGCAATCCCTGTCAGCGCTGCAACATCGAATGCCCCGTTCAGGCGATCGACCCCTCCGGCGAAATCAACCCGAACGAGTGCATCCAGTGCCTGCACTGCCAAATGCTTTACCACCACAAACAGAAGTGCCCTCACCTGATCCAGAAGCAGGCAAAGCGTGAGCGGCGCCCGGCTCCGCCCCCTGAGCCGACGGTGCAGGAAGTCGTTCTGCACCGCATGCCGACCCCCAACTCGGCAAATCGCCCCAACCGGGAATCGTGAAACACGGTTTTCGTACCGCGGCGCACTGCGCCGTCCCTACCTAGGAGTTATCCATGTCCGACAAGACCCCCGAAAAAGCCGGCCTCACCCGCCGAAGCTTCCTGGGCACCGCAGCCATCACCGGCGCGGCCGGCCTCGTTGCCGGGGCGCAGATGTCCACCGCGCACGGTAAAGAGGGCAAATCAGGCAACGGCGCCGTGCTCGGTCATGTCGCGCCGGGCGAGCTCGACGAATACTATGCGTTCAACTCCAGCGGCCAGTCCGGCGAAGTCCGCGTGCTGGGCCTGCCGTCCATGCGCGAACTCGTGCGTATTCCCGTGTTCAATCACTGCAGCGCCACCGGCTGGGGCCGCACCAACGAAAGCCGCAAGGTGCTGACCGACGGCCTCACGCCTGAAACCCGCGAGTACCTGAAGGACAAGGGCGGTGTGTTCCCCAACGGCGACGCCCACCATCCCCACCTGTCGTTCACCGACCAGACCTACGACGGCCGCTATCTCTTCATCAACGACAAGGCCAACAACCGCGTGGCCCGCATCCGCCTGGACGTGATGAAGACCGACAAGATCGTGGAACTGCCCAACGTGTCGGGCGTGCACGGTCTGCGTCCGCAACGCTACCCGCGCACCGGCTACGTGTTTGCCAATGGCGAGCACATCATCCCGCTGCCCAACGACGGCAAGGTGCTGGACGATCCCAAGAAGAACTTCTTCTCGGTGTATTCGGCCATTGATGGCGACACCATGAAGGTGGCGTGGCAGGTGCTGGTCGACGGCAACCTGGACAACGGCGACGCCGACTACCAGGGCAAGTATTCGTTCGCCACCTGCTACAACTCCGAGAAAGGCGTCACCGTCGAGGAAATGTCGGCCAACGAGCAGGACTGGGTCGTGGTCTTCGACCTCAAGCGCATCGAAAAGGCGGTCAAGGACGGCGACTTCAAGACGATGGGCGGCGTGCCGGTCGTCGACGGCCGCCAGGGCTCCAAGTACACGCGCTACATTCCGGTGCCCAATTCGCCGCACGGCTGCAATGCCGCGCCCGACGGCATCCACCTCATGCTGAACGGCAAGCTCTCGCCCACGGTCACCGTGATCGACGTGCGCAAGCTGGACGACCTGTTCGCCGACAAGATCAAGCCCCGCGACTGCGTCGTGGCCGAACCGCAGCTGGGTCTGGGCCCGCTGCACACCGCGTTCGACGGCCGCGGCAACGCCTACACCACGCTGTTCATCGACAGCCAGATGGTCAAGTGGAACATCGACAAGGCCAAGCGCGCCTACAAGGGCGAAAAGGTCGACCCCATCCTGCAGAAGCTGGACGTGCACTACCAGCCGGGCCACAACCACTCGACCATGGGCGAAACCAAGGAAGCCGACGGCAAGTGGCTGGTGTCGCTGAACAAGTTCTCGAAAGACCGCTTCCTGAACGTCGGTCCGCTCAAGCCCGAGAACGATCAGCTCATCGACATCTCCGGCGATGAAATGAAGCTCGTGCATGACGGCCCCAGCTTCGCCGAGCCGCACGACATGTGCCTGGTGCACCGCTCCAAGATCAACCCGATCAGCGTCTGGAAGCGCGACGACCCCATGTGGGAAGACGCCCGCCAGATCGCCAAGAAGGACGGCGTGTCGCTGGAAGACGCGGCCAAGGTCGTGCGCGACGGCAACAAGGTGCGCGTGTACATGATGGCGGTCGCGCCGATGTTCAGCTTGAAGCAGTTCGAGGTGAACCAGGGCGACGAGGTCACCGTGTTCGTGACCAACATGGAAGTGATCGAAGACCTGACGCACGGCTTCACGCTGGAAGGCCACGGCATCGCCATGGAGATCGGACCCCAGGCCACGTCGTCCATCACGTTCAAGGCGGATCGCCCCGGCATCTACTGGTACTACTGCCAGTGGTTCTGCCACGCGCTGCACATGGAAATGTCCGGTCAGATGATCGTTCATCCCAAGAAGTCTGCGTAACGATCCATGGCTGCCATCGCAACCTTGCGAAACGCGGCGTGGGCCGCGGCCGGCTTCGTGCTGGCCGGCTTCGGCCCGGCCCTGCACGGGGCGGCCGCGGCCGCCACGCTGGAGGTCGAGGCGGGCGCCGACCTGGCGCAAGCCGTGGCCGCGGCGCAGCCCGGCGACACGCTGCGGCTGGCGCCGGGGTCCTACACAGGCGCCATCGTCATCGACAAACCGCTCGTCATCGAAGGACCGCAAGACCGTTCCGCCATCATCGCCGGCACCCGCGAAGGACGCACGCTGTGGGTCAAGTCCGCGGATGTGTCGCTGCGCAACCTGACCATCACGCGCTCGGGGCTGGACCTGCCCGCCATGGACGCAGGCATTTTCCTGGACCGCACCGCGCACCGCGCCGTGGTCGAACACAACGACATCCTGGACAACCTGTTCGGCGTTTATGTATGGGGTCCGCAGGACGCGCTGGTGCGCGGCAACCGCATCGTCGGCAACAAGGAGCTGCGCGTGGCCGAGCGCGGCAACGGGGTGTCGCTATGGAACACGCCGGGCAGCGCGGTGGTGGACAACGACATCTCCGCCGGCCGCGACGGCGTCTTCGTCAACACCAGCAAGCAGAATCGATTCACCGGCAACCGCTTCCATGACCTGCGCTACGGCGTGCACTACATGTACACGAACGACAGCGAGATCAGCGGCAACGTATCCACCGGCAACGACATCGGCTACGCCATCATGTATTCGCACCGCCTGATCGTCACCGGCAACGTGGCGGTGAACAACGTGGAACAGGGGCTGATGATGAACTACGCCAACAACTCCGACATCTCCGGCAACACGGTCGATGGCGCGGGCAAATGCGTGTTCATCTACAACGCCAACAAGAACCGCTTTGCGGACAACCATTTCTCCAACTGCGACATCGGCATCCACTTCACGGCGGGCTCCGAGGGCAACCGGATCTCGGGCAACGCCTTCATCAACAACCGCAACCAGGTCAAGTACGTGGGCACGCGGGTGATGGAATGGTCGGACAACGGCCGCGGCAACTACTGGAGCGACAACACCGCCTTCGACCTGGACGGCGACGGCATCGCCGACACGGCCTACCGACCGAACGACGTGGTGGACCAGCTGCTGTGGCGCGCGCCCGCCGCGCGGATTCTGCTCAATAGCCCCGCCATCTCGGTGGTGCGCTGGGCGCAATCGCAGTTCCCCGCGATCCTGCCCGGCGGCGTGATCGACAGCAAGCCGCTGATGAAACCGGTCCGGGAACGGGTTGATTACCGCGGAGCAATGGCCGACGGGAAACCCGCCGCATCGCCTGACAAAAAAGGCGACGCCAAAGCCAGCGCACCCCACGACGAAAAAACCGGCGCGCAGCGCGCCGAGGACGATCAATGAGCAATCCACTGGTGACGCTTGCGGGCGTCAGCAAACACTATGGCGCCCACCGGGCCATCAGCGTCCTGGACCTGGACCTGCGCGAAGGCGAATGCGTCGCGCTGGCCGGGCATAACGGCGCTGGAAAAAGCACTCTCATCAAGCTGATCCTGGGCCTTATCCGCCCAACACACGGCCGCGTCACGCTGTTTGGCCAGGACGCGCACAGCCCCGCCGCAGCACGCCTGCGCGACCGCATCGGCTACCTGCCTGAAACGGTGGCGCTGCATCCCGCGATGACCGGCGCCGAAACGCTCGCCTTCTACGCGCGCCTCAAGCGCCAACCGCTGTCGCGCAATGCTGAACTGCTTGAAAAAGTGGGGATCTCCGGCGCGGCAAACCGCCGTGTGGGCGGCTATTCAAAAGGCATGCGCCAACGGCTGGCGCTGGCGCAGGCGCTGCTGGGCGCGCCGCGCATCCTGCTGTTCGACGAGCCCACAACCGGTCTGGATCCGGCGTCGCGCCTCAAGTTCTACGAGATCGTGCATGAGCTTCGCGCCAGCGGCGCCACCATCCTGCTCAGCACGCACGCCTTGTCGGAACTGGCCGGCCATGCCGACCGCATCGTCGTCATGAAGGCGGGCGTGAAGATCGCCGACGGCGGAATGTCGGCGCTGCGCCGCGACACCGGCCTGCCGATCCGCATCAGCGTCACGCTCGGGCCAGACGACGCATCCGCCCCACCCTCCTCGGCCTGGCGCCAGGTCGACGCCGGCCGCTATGAACGGCTATGCCACGAATCGGACAAGGTCGAAGCCATCCGCAGCATCGGCGCGATCCGCGCGCCAATCAGCGACCTGGACATCCAGGTCCCAGGCCTGGACGACATCTACGCCCATCTGCTTGAACGGGAAGACGCATGAACGCCGTAAGCACAATCATCGGCAAGGAAATCCGCGACGGCCTGCGCAATCGCTGGGTCCTTGCCACATCGCTCCTGCTGGCCGCGCTGGCGCTGGCGCTGGGCCTCTTGGGCAGCGCCCCCACCGGCGCGGTCAAGGTCGACCCGCTGACCGTCACCGTGGTCAGCCTGTCCAGCCTGTCCATCTTCCTGGTGCCGCTCATCGCAATGTTGCTGGCCTACGACGCCATCGTCGGCGAGGTCGACCGCGGCACCATGGCCCTGCTGCTCAGCTATCCGGTGTCGCGCTGGCAGGTCATCATGGGCAAGTTCATCGGGCACCTGGCCATCCTGGCCATCGCGACCGGCGCCGGTTACGGCTCGGCGGGGCTGGCGCTGCAGTGGGTCTATGGCGGCATGGACGCCGGCGCCTGGCGGCCCTTCGCCATGCTGATCGGCGCCAGCGTGCTGCTGGGCGCCAGCTTTCTGGCAATGGGCTACCTCGTCAGCACGCTGGTGCGAGAGCGCGCCACGGCGGCTGGCATCGCGCTGGGCGTCTGGCTGTTCTTTGTCGTCATCTACGACATGGGCCTCTTGGGCGTGCTGGCCGCGGACCAGGGGCGCCACGTCACGCCGGGCATGCTCAATGCGCTGCTGCTGGCCAATCCGTCCGACGTGTACCGGCTGCTGAACCTGACGGGGTTCGAGAACATTTCCATGTATGCCGGCATGGCCGGCGTCAGCGATCAGGCCCACATGCCCGTGCCGCTGCTGGTGGCCGCGCAATTGCTGTGGATCGCCGTGCCGTTGCTGCTGGCCGCGCTCTGCTTCCGGAGGAAACAGCTATGACGCTGAAACGTTTGGCCGCAATGACGGCCTTCTCGGCCATCCTGCTGGCGCTCTCGGCCTGCGGCGGCGATGAACCCGCAGCACCGCCCCCCACGCCCCAGGCCGTCTCCGCCGAGGCCGTCGGCCATTACTGCGGCATGATGCTGCTGGACCATGCGGGACCGAAGGGCCAGATTTTCGTGAAGGGCCGCGCCGCGCCGGTGTGGTTCTCGTCCATCAAGCAGGTCTTCGCCTACACGCTGCTGCCCGAGGAACCCAAGGGCCTGGCCGCCATCTACGTCAACGACATGGCGGCCGCCGGTCCCGATGGCGCGGCGGATCTGAAAGCGTGGGTCGACGCGCGCCAGGCCTTCTACGTCATCAATTCCAGCTTCATTGGCGGCATGGGCGCCGAAGACGCCATGCCATTTTCAGATCAGGCCCGCGCGCAGGCTTTCGCTCAGACCCACGGCGGCCGCGTCGTGCGCTTTGCCGACGTGCCCGAGGACTACGTGTTTGCTCAATAGCGCCTATGCCGTCGGACTTGCCTCCTGCACTCAAGCCTATCGCGCCTTAATCAGTTGATATCGCCATGAACTCTCCCGCCCGCCGCCGCTTCCTCGGCATCGTTGCCGCGTCTTCCGCGCTGGCCCTCACTCCCGGCTTTCTGCGCCGCGCGCAGGCGGCCATCGCGCCGACGCGCTGGCAAGGCGTGGCGCTGGGCGCAGACGCGGAACTGCGGCTGTACCATCCCGACCGACAGGCCGCCGAACAGCTCATCGAACGCGCATTGCAGGAACTGCGGCGGCTCGAGGGCGTGTTCAGCCTGTATCGGGACGACAGTGCGCTGTCGATCCTGAACCGACAGGGATATCTGACCGATCCGCCCTCGGATCTGGTCCGGTTGCTCAGCGAGAGCCGGCACTACGCTGAATTGACCGGCGGCCTCTTTGACCCGTCCGTGCAGCCGCTGTGGCGCGTGTACGCTGACCACTTCGCGCAAACCGACGCGTCCCCCGGCGGCCCGGCGCAGAACGATATCGCCCAGGCGTTGCAGTCCGTGTCGTACAAGCGCATCGAAATCGACCCCCAGCGCATTCGCCTGCAGCCCGGCATGGCGCTGACGCTCAACGGCATCGCGCAGGGCTACATCACCGACCGCGTGACGGACCTGTTTCGCAACGCCGGCCTGGAACGCGCGCTGGTCGATATGGGCGAGATACGCGGACTGGATTCGTCCGCCAACGCAGAGGGCTGGCGCGTCGGGCTGGCCGATCCCCTGTCGCCGGACCAGATCCTGACGCAGGTGCCGATCAGCAACCAGGCGCTTGCCACCTCCGGCGGCTACGGCACGCCGCTGGATGCCGCGGGTCAGTATTCGCACCTGTTCGATCCGCATACCGGGCGGGCGCGGCCGCTCTACCGCAGCGTGTCAGTCATGGCATCCACGGCGACGGCGGCCGATGCGCTGTCCACGGCGTTTTCCAACATGCCGCTGGAACGCACCGCTGCCCTCGTGCACCGCCTGGGGGTTCGCGCGTGGATGGTGCTGCCTGATGGCCGGCTGATCATGCAGTCCACCGAGACCTGATCCCACAGCGGCTGCTGCGTCATGGCCTGAAGGGGCAGATCCGCATTAATTATTCCGCCTAGCGTAATAAAGAAGTGCGCACGTAGGCTATTCCTCTAAAAATCGTTCGGTTCCACACTGGCGGCACGGTTCGGGAATTGTCCCGCTCCGAAAACCAACCTCAGGAGCCGGACCATGAAAATCCACCACCACCCGCTGTCGGGCCATTCTCACCGAGCAGTCCTCTTCGCATCGCTGCTTGGCTTGAATGCCGAGCTGGTCGAAGTCGACCTGAAATCGGGAGCCCACAAGAAGCCCGAATTTCTCGCCCTCAATCCCTTCGGCCAAGTCCCGGTTCTGGAAGACGACGGCATTGCCATTGCGGATTCGAATGCCATCCTGGTCTACCTCGCCAAGAAATCCGGTCAACGCGCCTGGTTGCCCGAAGACGCGCGTGGCGCAGCGGCCGTTCAGCGCTGGCTGTCGGTCGCGGCCGGCGAAATCGCCTACGGGCCGGCGGCGGCCCGGCTGATCACCGTGTTCGGCGCCGGCTTTAACGCCGAAGAGGTCATCGGGCGCGCGCATGCCGTGCTCAACAAGCTGGAGGCGCACCTAGCCGGCCGCGACTGGCTGGCCGCCGATCATCCGACCATCGCTGACGTCGCCATCTACAGCTACGTCGCCCGCGCGCCCGAGGGGAACGTCGATCTCTCGGCGTACCCCGCGGTCAAGGGCTTTCTTGGCCGTGTCGAGGCCTTGCCGGGCTTTGTCCCCTTCGTCCAGACGCCGGCCGGACTGACCGCCCACGCGTGACGGCAACTTGACCGCGGACCGTTTGCACCGCTGCCCATCCCCAAAGCGAGACACGAAAATGGCCGACACATCCACCAAGTTGCCCACCTGGCACGAGGGCGAGAAATTCATCCAGGAGAAGGTCGGCGTCGCCGAACGAATGGAAGTGGTCGGCCAGCGTGTCGTGCGGGACTACATGCCCGACCAGCACCGGGACTTCTACGCGCAACTGCCGTTCATCGTGTTGGGCAGCGTGGACACCGAGGGGTATGCCTGGGCGACGTTTCTTGAAGGCAGGCCCGGCTTCATGTCGTCGCCGACACCAACGTCGCTCGATATCGCCGCCCGTCCCGATGCCACGGACCCGGCAGGCCGCGGCATGATCGAAGGCGCCCCGGTCGGCCTGTTGGGCATCGAGATGCACACGCGCCGCCGCAACCGCATGAACGGTGTGCTCGCAAGCGGGGTGGACAACGGCTTTCGGGTCGACGTCGATCAGAGCTTTGGAAACTGCCCGCGGTACATCCAGCTTCGCGATTTCACCTTCGTCCGCGATCCCGGCGCGCCCACGTCGGTGCAGGTCGAGCAACTGGCGGCAATCGACGCGCAGGCGCGGGCGCTGATCGAAAAATCCGACGCCTTTTTCGTCGCGTCCTACGCCGATCGAGAAGATCGCCGTCAGGTCGATGTCTCCCATCGCGGGGGCAAGGCCGGCTTCGTCCGGGTGCATCAGGACGGCACGCTGACCATTCCGGACTTCAACGGCAACCTCTTCTTCGCCACGCTCGGCAACATCCTGCTCAATGGCAAGGCAGGACTCCTGTTCGTCGACTTCGAGACGGGCGACATGCTGCAGATGACGGGCGAGGCCGAGGTCATCCTGGACTCTCCCGACATCGCGGCGTTTCAGGGTGCGGAGCGTCTGTGGACGTTCCGCGCGCACAAGATCGTGCGCAGACGCGGCGCCCTGGCGCTGCGCTGGAAGTTTCAGGAGGGCGGCTGGTCCGAGAGTTCGTTGATGACGGGCGACTGGCCGCAAGCCGATGCGCGGTTGCGCGCGGCGGAATCTGCAACCCGTTGGCGGCCCTTGAAAGTGCGCAGCGTCGTGCAGGAAAGCGAGTCGATCCGCTCGTTTCATCTGGCGCCGGACGACGGCGCGGGACTGTTGCCGCATCTGGCGGGCCAGCATCTGCCCATTCGGGTCAAGCTCCCAGGATTGGATAAGCCGGTCATTCGCACCTACACGCTGTCGGTCGCGCCGTCGGATGGCCATTACCGCATCAGCGTCAAGCGGGATGGCCAGGTCTCCCAATACCTGCATGACCACGTTCATGAGGGCGACACCATCGAAGTCCGCGCGCCGGCGGGCAGTTTCACGCTGGACGCGCAGACGAATCGCCCTGCGGTCCTGATGGCAGGGGGTGTCGGAATCACGCCCATGCTGGCGATGCTGCGCCATATCGTCTACGAGGGCTTGCGCAAGCAACGCATCCGCCCCACCACGCTGTTTTATGCCGCGCGCGCCAAGCGAGAACGCGCGTTTGATGACGAAATTGCCCAGCTGGTTGCCTCCGCAAAAGGTGCAGTCAAGGTCGTTCGGGTGCTCAGCGATATCGCCGATGCCCAGAAGGGCATTGATTACGAGGCGTCGGGCCGTATCGACATGCCGCTGCTCAGCCGGTTTCTTGCCTTTGGCGACTACGAGTTCTACCTCTGCGGCCCCCCGTCGTTCACGCAGTCCCTCTACGACGGGCTGCGCGGCTACGGTATCGCCGACGAAAGAATCTTGGCCGAAGCGTTCGGACCAGCCTCGTTGAAGCGCACGAGTACGCCCCATGCGGATAAGCCGGCCCGCTTGCCGCCGGCAACGGCGTCCGTGCCCATCGCGTTCATGAATTCGCTGAAGGAGGCACGCTGGACCCCGGCGTCCGGCACGCTGCTTGATCTTGCAGAGACGCGTGGACTGAATCCCGAATTCAGTTGCCGTGAAGGCCATTGCGGCACGTGCCGCACCAAGCTGATCAAAGGCGCGGTGACTTACATCAAGGAACCGACCGCCGACGTTGGTGAGGATGAGGTTCTCATTTGCTGCGCAGTGCCGGCCATGCCGCAGGGCGAAGAAGAGAATCGAATCCAGTTGGCGCTCTGACACTTCATCAAACCGAACTCAGGAGCTTGCTCGTCATGGCGGCACACGGACTGGACGAGAAAGGACGATTCTGCATCGTCGTTGCACTCACTGCCGGCAGCAGCAACCCTGAGCGCCGTGCACGGCAGGATGCTCAAGGCCGCAGGCTTGGTCTGACGCGAGCCGAGATCGACGCGGCACGGCGCGGCTTCAGTTTTGATTTCTGCACGTCAAAGGCGATTGCCCTTGCACTGGCCCAGGACGAGGCAATTCGCGTGAGCCGTCGGCGCGACGCGATACGTGCCGGCATCGACAACCAGGCCTGCGCCGAAATCGAGCGGATGGCGGTAAAGCTGCTTGCCCCGCCCATTGCCAAGAGGACACTGAAATGAGGGATCCTTCAATGATGTCAAAGCCCCCGCGTGGGCCTGCGCACACCGGAGCATTGCCGCTATTGCGCAAGTTGCTTCGCAGGCTTGTCGAATGCGCGCCGCCACGTCCCGATTACTATGGTGAAATGCTCCGGCAGTATCCCGGGCTCGACCCGGAGACACTCATGAGGATCCGCTGATACCGGAACAAGGACAAGGGAATGGATCGTTGGCTGGCGATGCGCGTTTTTGTAAAGGTTGCTGAAACGGAGAGTTTTGCCAAGACCGCGCGCCAGATGCACATGAGCGCGCCAGCGGTGACGCGAACCGTGGCGGCGCTGGAAGCGTTGATTGGGGCGCGTCTCTTCGTGCGGACGACCCGGTCGGTGAAGACGACAGAGGCCGGTGGCCGTTACCTGGCGGATTGCCGCCGAATCCTCGGCGACATTGCCGAAGCCGAATCTGCCGCCGCAGGCCTTTACGCCGAACCGTCCGGCACTTTGACCGTCACGGCGTCCTCCATGTTTGGCCAGATGTATGTGCTGCCCATCGTGACGGAATATCTTGATGCCTTTCCCGGCATGCGCGCGCGAACGTTCTTTGTGGATCGTCCCGTGAACATCGTGGATGAGGGCATCGATGTCGCGATCCGTATCGGCCACCTGCCGGATTCGGGTTTCACTGCGATCCAGGTCGGTTCTGTGCGCCGGGTCATCTGCGGATCGCCGGCATACCTGGATTCGCATGGCGCGCCCACCGCGCCTGCGGATCTGCGCAATCACCGCATGGTGGCGTCCAACAGTGCCTGGGCCTCTCCAGAGTGGCGTTTCGCGGACGGACAGAAAGTCGTCATCGATGCCGCCTTGCAATGCAATACCAACGAGGCGGCCATCGCCACTGCCAAGGCCGGCTGGGGCTTGACCCGGGTGCTTCTTTATCAGATCGGCCCCGCATTGCTGGATGGGACGCTGCAAATCGTGCTCAGCGAATTCGAAGAACCTGCCCTGCCCATCCATGTGCTTTATCCGGAGGGCCGACAGGCGCCGGCGAAAGTGCGGGCCTTCGTGGACCTGGCGGTTTCCCGGTTGAAGGACAATCCGCTCTTCAGCTGACTGCTCGCCATTACCCGGAACCCGCTTTCACACCGCCCGCTCGCGCGCGCGGCATCCCGGGAGCAATAAAAAAAACCGGCCTCAAGGGCCGGTTTCTGTTTGCGCGTCGCGCCGATCAGGCCGCGGACGGCGGATTCAGCGTGGAGAGCATCTGGGTGAAGATCTTGGGGCTGGCGGCCAGGACATTGCCGCTGTCCATCCAGCCTTGTTCGCCGTCGAAGTCAGCGACCAGACCGCCCGCTTCCAGCACCATCAGGCTGCCGGCAGCCACGTCCCAGGGCTTCAGGCCCACGCCGCAGAATCCGTCCAGGCGGCCGCTGGCCACGTAGGCCAGGTCCAGCACGGTCGAGCCCAGGCGGCGCACGCCGGTGGCGCCTTCGGCCATCTGACGGAAGCGCTGCGAGCCCTGTTCGGGATCGCCGGCGTTGGGCCAGTGCGCGCCCAGCAGCGCGTCGTGGTAGCGCGTGCGGCCCGAAACGCGCACGCGGCGGTCGTTCAGGAACGTGCCGCTGCCCCGGCTGGCGGTGAAGAGTTCGTTGCGGGAGGGATCATAGATGACCGCTTGCGTGACCTGGCCGCGCTGCGTCAGCGCGATCGACACGGCGTAGTTGGGCAGGCCATGGATGAAGTTCGTGGTGCCGTCCAGCGGATCGATGATCCACTGGAATTCAGCCTGGTCGGGACCCTGCAGACCGAACTCCTCGCCCAGGACGGCGTGGTCCGGGTAGGCTGCACGCAGCGTTTCGACGATGGACTCTTCGGCGGCCCGATCGACTTCCGTGACATAATCGCGCGGCCCCTTGCGAGCCACGCTGAGTCGTTCCAAATCCATGCTGGCACGGTTGATAATGGTGCCGGCACGCCGGGCCGCCTTGATGGCGATGTTGAGCATCGGGTGCATAAAATTCCGTACGTATGCGATGAGTTGGCTTGATGATAGGCCGCTTGCCGCCCCCCGGCACGCCGTCGCCCCCGCGGGGAAATCGACTCAAAAAACCAGGAAGGCACGAAGCCAAACGTGCCATTTTAAATGACTCAAGCATTTTCACGTGTTCGCTTCGTAATGGTGAACCCCAGCCACCCCGGAAACGTCGGTTCCGCGGCCCGGGCGATCAAGACAATGGGCTTCTCGGAACTGGTCCTGGTGGACCCCAAATTCCCGGATGTAACAAGTCAGCCGGAAGCCGTGGCGCTGGCCAGCGGCGCGCTGGACGTGCTTGAGAACGCCCGCATCTACCCGTCGCTGGAAGACGCCCTGGCGCCCGTCACGCTGGCGTTTGCGCTGACGGCGCGGGTTCGCGACCTGGGTCCCCCGCCCTGCGACATCCGGCAGGCCGCCGATCTGGCCTGCGCCCATCTGGCGGACACCGCCGAGGGCGTGACGGCAGTCGTGCTTGGCACCGAGCGCGCCGGCCTGACGAACGCGCAGATCGCGCTGTGCCACCGCATCTGCCACATCCCGGCCAATCCCGAGTACAGCTCGCTGAACGTCGCCCAGGCGCTGCAGTTGGCCGCCTGGGAGCTGCGTTATGCGCTGCTGGTGGATCAGGGCGCCGAGCTCTTGCCCCGTTCCACCGCGCAGGAACCTTCGCGGGGCGCGGAGCCGGCTTCCAGCGAAGCGGTCCAGGCGTTTCTGGCGCACTGGGAAGAAGCGCTGGTCGGCGTGCAGTTCCTGGACCCAGCCCACCCCAAGAAACTGATGCCGCGGATGCGCCATCTGTATTCCCGCCTGTCGCTCACCCGCGACGAAGTGGACATGATGCGCGGCGTCTGCACGGCGATGCTGAACGCGGCCAAGAAGAAATAGCGGATCCGAGGTTCGGTCCGCCTCGCCCTAAAGGCGACATGCATGAAAAAAGGGACGGTCATGTGACCGTCCCTTTTTACTGTGCCACCTGCCGGCGTGTAACCGGCAGAGGCGCCGATCAGTCCACCGTGGCGCCCGAGGCCTTGACCACGGGGGCCCAGCCTTCGACTTCCGACTTGATGAATTGGCCGAATTCGGCCGGCGTGGTCTTCACGCCCACGGCACCCAGCTTTTCAAAGCTGGTCTGCACCGAGGGCTTGTCCAGCGCCTGCTGCATGGCGGCGTTGAGCTTGTTGATGACTTCCGGCGGCGTGCCGGCCGGGGCCAGCAGGCCGAACCACGACGACACGTCGAAGTCGGTAAAGCCCGATTCCTTCATGGTCGGCAGATCCGGCGCGCTCTTGGAGCGGTCGGCGGTGGTCACGGCCAGCGCCTTCAGCTTGCCCGATTGGGCGTGCGGCCAGGCCGACGGCATGTTGTCGAACATGAACTGCACCTGGCCGCCGATCAGGTCGGTCATGGCCGGGGCGCTGCCCTTGTACGGCACGTGCAGGACATCGATGCCCGCCTTCATCTTGAAGAGCTCACCCGCCATGTGGATGGAGGTGCCGCTGCCGGACGAGGCGAAAGCCAGCTTGCCCGGGTTCTTCTTGGCGTAGTCGACCAGTTCCTGCACCGACTTGACCGGCACCTGGGGATTGACCACCAGGATGTTCGGGACCTTGGCGCCCAGGGCGACCGGGGCAAAGTCCTTCGTCAGGTCGAACGTAACGTTCTTGTACAGCGTCTGGTTGATCGCGCTGGTCACTGCGACGAACAGCAGCGTGTAGCCGTCCGGCGTGGCGCGCTGGACCTGGTCGGTCGCGATGTTGCTGCCGGCGCCCGGCTTGTTTTCAACCACGAAGGACTGGCCGAGCGACTCGGTCAGTTCCTTGGCCATGATGCGGGCGATCACGTCGGTGGTGCCGCCGGCCGAGAAACCGACCACGATGCGGACGGGCTTGTCGGGATAGGCGGCGTGGGCGGAACCCATTGCAAATGCGCTTGCGGCGGTGGCCAGAAGGGTGGCGGCCAAACGCCGCATGCCAGGCTTGTGACCTGTAGTCATAGTGTCTCCGTGCAGGTACTGTCCATTAGATGGACGATTTGAATTATTGGATGAACGCATTCTGCGCTATACATGCGCTGGCCATCAAGGTAGAGTCCACCCTACGGACGATGGTTTTCCCTTGTCCGTACGTTGATAACCCTTAGTTTTCAGAGATCTGCATGCAAGACAGCGATGCCGCGGCCGCCGGCCCACGTACTCTGCGACGCGGCCTCGCCGTTCTGGCCGCCCTGCGTGACCAGGGACCGGACGGCCTGAGCGTGACCGATATTGCCCGGTTGACCGGCATACAGCGGCCCACCATCTACCGTCTGCTGGCCGCGCTGCTCGACGCGGGTCTGGTCCTGCCCGTCGCGGGCACCAAGAAGTACCGCGCCCAGCTTGCCGTCGACCCGGACACCCGTTCCCGCGATCCGCGCGTGCGCCAGTTGCTGCCCGTGCTGCGCCGCCTGGCCGATCGCACCGGCGACGCCGTGTTCCTGGTGGTGCGCGAGGAAGACGACTCGATCAGCCTGCATCGCGAGATCGGCAGCTATCCCGTGCAGATCCTTGCCACGTATGCGGGCAAGCGCCAGCCGCTGGGTGTGGGCTCGGGCGGCATGGCGCTGCTGGCCGCCCTGCCCGACGACATCGCGCGCGGCATCGTCGAACGCAATTCCGGCAGGCTGGACGAGTACGGCGGCATGACGCCTCAGGAAATGTTCCGCCTCATCGAAAACACGCGTGCGCGCGGCTATTCGGTGGTGGGCAACCACGCGGTGCGCGGCGCGCTCGGCGTGGGTTGCGCGCTGCTGGACGCGCAAGGCGCGCCCCTGCTGGCGGTCAGCGTCACGGCCATCATCGACCGCATGCCGGCGCAGCGTCAGCGCGAGATCGCGGGCTGGATCAAGACGGAATTGGCGCGGCTTGCGATGCCGGCCTGACTGGCGGGTTGCCGAGCTGGTTCACGCCATCTCGTCGTCACACCATCTCGCCGTCAAATAAAAATGGGCGCCTCCAGAAAGGCGCCCATTTTCATGACTGATACAGCCAAACTCGCAATCAGGAAGCGGCTGCGCCCGTCTTGGGGTTCTGGATCTCGCGCAGCGGGATCGGGGCCTGGAAACCGGCCTCTTCGAGCGAGCGGCGGATCTCCTGGTACAGGCTCCAGCGCAGGTCCCAATACTTGCCTGCCTCGGCCCACACGCGCACGTTCACCGTAACGCCGTTTTCCTTGTAGTCGAACACCTTCACCTGCGGCGCCGGGTCCTTCAACGCATCGGGACGCGCGTCCACGATCTGTTGCAGTTTGGCGACCACCGCATCCAGGTCGTCGCCATAACGGACCGGCACCGGGATGTCCAGGCGGCGCGTCTTGTTGCGGCTGTAGTTAGTAATCGTGGCGTTCCAGACCGTGCTGTTGGGCAGCGTCATGTGGATGCCGTCGCCCTGCACCAGGCGCGTGAGAAACAGGCCCACTTCCTCGACGGTGCCATCCGCGCCCGAACTGAGCGCGATGTATTCGCCGGCGCGGATCGGACGCAGGATCAGCAGCATGATGCCGGCCGCAATGTTCTGCAGCGTGCCCTGCAAGGCCAGACCGACGGCAAGACCCGCGGCGCCCAGCACCGCGATCAGGCTGGCCGTCTGCACGCCAAACCGCGCCAGCACCGCGATCACCGTGAAGATGCGCACCGCCCAGATCACCGTCGTGGAGAACATGGGCACGATCGTGGGATCGATCTTGGGCGACCGCGTGGCAGCCCGGCGAACCCAGCCGCCCAGCAGCGACGACACCCACCAGCCAATGCCGAGAATGAGCAAGGCGACGAGCAGATTGATGCCCATATCCATCAGCCTCGGGGCCCAGACATAGAACTCTTTTACGGCCTCATCCATGGAGGAATCTCCTGCGAAAAAAATCGACGGAAGAATGTATCAGAAGCGGCTTGCACAAAGCGGTGCAGCGCCCGACGGGAGTGTCAGGCTTTGTAAAGAGAAGCGGCGCGAGCCAGCGCGGGGAACGGTGTGAGACTGATTCGGGTGTCTGACACCTGCGAGGCGCGTAGGTGTCTGACACCCTTTGCACACCGCTGCAAACCCGAGATCGTCTCCCCAGGGTGTCAGACACCGGCATAAGCAGCACCACCAGCACCAGCACCAGCACCAGCACCAGCACGCAGCATAGGTCTTGAAGGGCCGTAAGGCAAAACTGAGTTACGCAGGCACGATGCGGAAGTGGTTGTCCCAGGAGACATCGCGCGACGGGGGAAGGACCGGCTTTTCCATGCCTCGCGCGTCAGTGCGGATCAACGCACCCAGACCGCTGCTGATCAGGAAGCCCGCCTCCCCGGCAGGCGCGACGCCGCACCCGTCGGCCAGCGCCGTGACGCCCAGGCATTTGCCGCTGGCCGTGTCCCAATAGATCACCTGCCCGCCAACCGGGCTGGACGTGGCCACGATGCCGCCGGCGGCGTCGACCGTGACGGAACCCACATAGTTGCGCATGTTGCGCAGCGTCTCTACCGGGCCTTCGAACAGTTCCAGCGCCGCACCGCGGCGATGGCGGCCGACCAGCGCCGGACGATCCGCGGCCGGGCCCATGTATTGGCAACCGAACCACACCGCGCCGTCGGCCGCCAGGGCCAGGTGCCGGATCGACAGCCGGTGCAGCGCCGGCGCAAGCTCCACCTTTTCCAGCAGTTGCCCCGAGGCCGCGTCGATATACGCGAGCGACGGACGCATGGTGTCCAGGTTCAGTTCCAGCTTGCCGTAGTCAGGGTGAGTCAGGATGCCGCCGTTGGCCACGCACAGCGTCTTGCCATCGGGCATCAACACGACCTCGTGCGGACCGATGCCGCCGGAATCGAACTCGCCCACGCGCCGGTAGCCGCCGCCGGGCGTGGCGTCGTACAGACCCAGCACGCCGCGCCCGCCCTCGAAGTCGTTTTCCGTGGCGGCCAGCAGGCGGCCGGCTTGCACGAAGGCGCCGTGCCCGAAGAAGTGCCGGTCCTCGGGCAGCGGCAAGGCCGCGGGCTCGCCGCCTTCCAGCGAAAAGCCCAGCGCAAAAAAACCGGGTTGACGGCCAAACACCACGGCGCGTTGCGCGCCGGCGTCGATCGCAAAACTGTGCCCGCGTGCAGGCATGGGGATCGCCAGGCGATCACGGCCGGTCTCGTCCAGCACCACCGCCTCGTCGCGTCCGCCGCGCTTGCGCGCGGTCAGGTACAGCGGTCCGCCATCGGCCGGCAGCGCAGCGCGTGCCGCGGCGGGCGACAGGCCCAGCGCCGCGGCCAGCGCCAGGAAGCGGCGCCGGTCAATCTCCATCGAGCGCGTTGAAGCCGATGGTGACGCCCAGGGCGGGCGCCAGGTTTTCGTCAACGATGGCCTTGGCATTCTTGAGCGTCAGCGACGCCAGGACCAGCAGTCGGCGCCCTTCCTCGCCCGCCAGCGCCTGGTCCAGCGGCACAGGCACCGCGCGCAGCGTCTGCGCGGCGCTGGACAACTCCCCGCGCACCGACGCATCCATCCATTCCTCGCCCGCCGGCAAAGGATAGCCGCCGGCCACGTAGAACGCCTTCAACGCATCCAGGTTGGCTGCCAGCAGGCTCGTCGACAGGCCGCTGCGCCAGAATGCCGCGCGCTTCGGGCGGGCGGCCTGCGGCGTATCGCCCAGCACCGGCTCGATCTTCACGTCACGCGCGAACTGCAGGCCGGTCGACAAGGCCTTCATGGCCTCGGCCGCGACTTCCTGCGAACTGCGATACAGGTCATTGCCCGGCTGGGGCTTTGCGAACTGCCGTCCGAACTCGCCCTGCGCGCTCCAGGCCTCGCCCAGATCGCGCGAGATCGTCGCGACGTTGGCGGAAACGGCCGTGGCGTAGCCGCAGGCATACGCAAAGCCGGGCGTGCCGGTCTGCTTGAGCAGATCGGGCTCGCCGTACAGCACGTATTCCAGTGCGGGCAGGCCCTGCACCGCGACGCTGCGGCCGGCCAGCGCGCCCGGCTTGAGCAGTGCGTCATCCTTGGCCGCGATCAGCGCCTGCACCTGGCGGGGCATCACGCCGCGCGTGTCGGGCCAAAAGGCCAGACGTTCAAAGCGGTTGGCCTGCACCAGCGGGCCAAAGCGCAGGATCTCGACACCCGACCATGCGTGCGCCAGCGCCTTGAACGCATCACCGACGCGCCCGGCCCCGGCCGCATCGGGCTTGGCGCACCAGCCGCCCAGCGCGCTTTCCAGCGCGGCGGCGGCGTCCGCCATCTTAGCGACCGCCGGCCGGGCGTAGTCGCGCGCCAGGCGTTCGCCCAGGTCGGCGGGCAGCGCGGCCTGCGCGCTAAAGACGGCAATCGGCGCCGTCAGCATCAACGCCGCAGCCGCGGCGCGCGTGAACAAAAGGCGGGCCATCACAGGGACTCCAGGAAGCGGATGAGGTCCGCGCGTTCTTCGGGCGTCATGTCCACCACGCGGTCGCGCGCGGGTTTGGCCGCGCCGCCATGCCACAGCACCGCTTCCAGCAGCGTGCGGGCGCGGCCGTCGTGCAGCCAGGTCGCATTGGGATTGACGGTCTTGGTCAGGCCGATGCCCCACAGCGGCGGCGTACGCCATTCGCGGCCGGTGGCCATGCCGTCGCTCACGCCATCGGCCAGGTCGTCGCCCATGTCGTGCACCAGCATGTCGGTGTACGGCCAGATCAGTTGAAAGCGATGTTCCGGCTGCTTGGCGTTGCGGATGGTCACGTACTTGGGTACGTGGCAGGCCACGCAATTGGCCTCGTAGAACAGCTTCTTGCCCGCCAGCACGCGCGCGTCGTCCGCATCACGCCGCATGGGCACGGCGAGGTTGGTCGAATAGATGGTCACGAAGTCCATCAGCTTGCCCGGCACTTCCTCCGACCCAAAGCGCGGCTGCGCGCCGTGCGGCATGTCCAGACATTGCGTCTGCGCGGGCGTGCATTCGCCGGAATGCTTGGGGAACATCGGCGTGGACAGGCCCATGTCGTTGGAAAACGCGGCAGCGCTTTGCTGCTCGACCGTCGGCTGGCCTGCCTTCAGGTTGAAGCGGCCCAGCACGCGCGCGCCGGTGCGCGCATCGGTGACCCAGTTGGCCTTGCCGACGATGCCGTCGCGTTTGTCCGCGCCGACGTTCGCCAGGATGTCGGACTCGTGAATCGATTCCAGCAGGCCCAGCCCGATCATCGGCGGCGCCAAACGCGGCGAGATCTGCGTGTCCGCGCGCATCGGCCCGTAACCCAGGTTCTCGATGCGATACGTGGGCTTCATCAGCGTGGCGGTCTCGCCGCCGCGCAGCGCCACGGGAACGGCTTCGTACTCGATTTCCATGCGGCCTTCGGCCGGCAGGCCCGCGACCGCGAAGTTCTGCAACTGCACGCCGTAGACGGGTTCCGGCAAGGCCGCGATCTCGTCGGCGCCCAGCTTGGGATGTCCGCGATCGGCGCCTTCCGGCACGGCCAGGCGCAGCAGCAGCGCGACCGCATCCGTGCGTTCCAGCGGATCGAAGCCCGGCACCGTGCCGCGCCCGTCCTTGGTGTGACAGGCCTGACAGGAGCGGGCGTTGAACAGCGGTCCCAGGCCGTCGGACGCCTGCGTGGAAGAGGGTGCGGACACCCAGTCCTTGCGGAACAGGCCGTTGCCGACGATGAACTCCTGGCGGCCTTCAAAGCTCATGTTTGCCGACGGCTGCGAAAAGATGTCGGCGTTGATGAGCTTGTTGGTCGTCGTGGCCCCAGCCTGCATGGTCTCGAATGATTCAACCTTCGAGAAATCGCGGGTGGGCGCCGTGATGGCGGTGACGCGCTCCTGGTCTTCGGGCGTCAGATCGTCACGCCCGCCGGGAGCGGCGGGCGCGGCGGCGGCGACGGCATGAACCGACGCCGCCAGTACGGCGGCTAATGCGAGTTTCACTTGAATACGGCGTCGGGTTTATCCAGGCTGTCGGACCCTTCGATGGCGACCTTGCCCAGGTCCAGCAGCGTGATCACGCGTTCCAGGCTGCGCGTCTGCGCGACCAGGCTGTCGATGGCGGCCTGCACCACCGCGTTGCCCTCCTTGTTGCCTTCCGCGATCATCTGGTCATAGGTCTCGACCGTCTCGGCGCGCGTCTTCATGGCCTGCATGGCGGCGACCGTGGCGTCCAGCTTGGCGCGCACTTCGGCGTCCAGCTTGGGATCCTTGGCCTTGACCAGTTCGGACAGGCTGGCGCCGGCCACCTTCTTGCCGTCGATGCGCGTGTACGAACCCAGATAGACGTTGCGGATGCCGATCTGGTCGTAATAGTGCGAGTTGTGCGTATTGTCCGAGAAGCAGTCGTGCTCTTCCTCGGGATCGTGCAACATCAGGCCCAGCTTCATCCGTTCGCCCGCGAGCTCGCCGTACGACAGGCTGCCCAGCCCGGTCAGCATGGCGATGAGGCCGGCCTTCGGATCCTCTTCGACTGCCTTGCGTGCCGCGCCGTCCTTCTTCCAGTTGCCCACCATTTCTTCGAGATCAGTCACCAGCAAGTCCGTTACCGCCTTCAAAAATTCAATGCGGCGTTCGCAATTGCCGCCGGTGCACTGTTTCGGATCAAAGTCCGTATGCGGGCGATTGCCCGCGTGACGCTCCTGCGGCGTGCCCTTGCGGTCCGCGGGCGCGGCGCCGGTGCCGTTCAGGTCCTGGCCCCACAGCAGGAATTCGATCGCGTGATAACCCGTGGCCACATTGGCCTCGTTGCCGTCGGCCTCGTGCAGCACTTCGGACAGCAGCTCGGGTGTGATCTTGCTGACGTCGACCGTCTTGCCGCCCACCGAGACCTTGGCGTTGGCGATGACGTTCACGGCGTAGAACGCGTTCTGGTCGCTTTCCGTGCCGTAGGACGCATCGACGTAGTCGATCAGGCCTTCATCCAGCGGCCAGGCGTTCACGCGGCCTTCCCAGTCGTCGACGATGGGGTTGCCGAAGCGGTAGGCCTCGGTCTGCTGATAAGGCACGCGCGCCACGATCCACGCCTCGCGCGCGGCTTTCAGGGTGTCGGCGCTGGGCTTGGCGACCAGCGCGTCGATGGCGTCGCGCAGCTTCTTGGCGGCCGTCAGCGAATCCTCGTAGCCGGCCAGCGCCAGATCGGAGTACGTGGCGACCACGGCCTTGGGTTCGACGGCGGCCTGCGCCACTCCGCCGTACACCGCGGCGGCCAGCACCGCACCCAATAGCAACTTGCGCATCGTCTTTCTCCCGTAATTCGGACGGCCCGCCCCCGCGGCGGCCCGTTCCGGCTTGAATTTTGTGGATGCGAGTGTAAACAATTTTCGTTTGATGTTCAGGCGTTATTCAGATAGCTGACATAGTTTTGAACGGAAAAAGTATGCTCCGGCAGGTCACTCAGGGCCACGCCGGCCCCGTTTTTCAGCCTGGAAGCCATCTCATGGAACTGCGCCAACTCCGTTATTTCGTCCGCGTCGCCGAGCTGGGCAGCATCGGCCGCGCCGCGCGCGACCTGGGCGTGGTCGCGTCGGCGCTCAGCCAGCAGATCAGCCGGTTGGAAAGCGAGCTGGCGACGCGGCTGCTGACGCGCAGCCCCACCGGCGTGACCACCACCCCGGCCGGCGCCGCTTTCCTGCGCCAAGCGCAACTGACCCTGCGGCACGCGGAAAGCGCCGTGGCGGCCGCGCGCGAAGCGCGGCTGGCCGGCACCGTCAGCGTCGGCTTTGCACCCACCACCGCGTCTTTGCTGGCCCGCCCGTTCTACGCGGCCATGACCGAGCGCTATCCCAACGTGCGGCTGCATCTGGTCGAAGGCCTGTCGGGCAACTTGGGCGACCTGCTCAACGCCCGGCGGCTGGACCTGGCCGTGCTGTTCCAGAACGACACCGCGCAGGGCCGCAGCGTGGTGCCCGTGCTGGACGAACGGCTGTTCCTGCTGGCCCCGCGCGGCATGGTGGAGCGTCCCGACGGAGTGCCGGTCCGCATGGCCGATCTGGCCGGGCTGCCGCTCGCGGTCACCAGCAAGGCGCACGGGCTGCGTGCATGGGTCGAGGCCGCCTTCGAGCGGGCCGGCATCGAGCCCTGGATCGGCGTCGAGGTCGACGGCCTGACGACGCTCATGGACCTGGTGCTGGCCCATCCGATCGCGACCATCCAGCCCGGCGCGGCCGTGGCCCGCGTCGAGACCGGCCTGCTCAGCATGCACCCCATCGACGATCCCTATCTGTTCCGCCGCAACCACATCTACTGCATCAGTGACGACGAGCTGTCGCCCGCCGCCCTGGCCGCGCGGGTGGTGCTGCTCGACGCCATGCGCGGGCTGGTCCGGCACGGCGGCTGGCCAGGAGCAACCCTTCTGGATTCGTGATGCCCCCATAGCCTGAGGATGCCTAGGCGGCCGGATTTTCTGAAGATAAATTGATCTACATCAAGTCGCAGCACGGTGCGTGCGACGATCAACCTTCACGAAATCCGATGACCACTTCCTCCTCACGTCCCGGCCGGCTGGGCATCTCCTCCATGCGGGCGCAATGCTCCGAAGCGGAATGGCAGGCCCGGGTGGACCTTGCCGCCTGTTATCGCCTGGTCGAGCTCTACGGCATGGCCGACATGATGGCCAACCATATCTCGTCCCGCGTGCCCGGCGAGGACAACGCCTTCCTCATCAACCCCTACGGCATGATGTACGAGGAGATCACCGCGTCCAGCCTCATCAAGGTCGACGTGGACGGCACCATCCTGTCCAAGCCCGATTTCGGCGATCTGGACTACGGCATCAACAAGGCCGGCTACGTGATCCACAGCGCGGTCCATGCCCAGCGGCACGAGGTGGACTGCGTCATCCACACGCATAGCTGGGCGTCGATGGCCGTGTCGTCGCTGGAATGCGGCCTGCTGCCGCTGACGCAAACCGCCATGCGTTTCCTGAAGATCGGGTACCACGACTACCAGGGCGTGGTGCTGGGCACCGAGGAACAGGCTTCGCTGCTCGAAGACCTGGGTCAGGGCGAGGCGCTGATCCTGCGCAACCACGGCGCGCTGACCGTGGGCCGCACCGTGGGCGAGGCCTTCAACTGGATGCACCGCCTGGAACTGGCGTGCCGCTCGCAGTTGGCCGCGATGGCGACGGGCGCCCCGCTGCAGGCCGTGCCGCCCCCCGTCCTGGAGGCCACCTGGAACAACTACCAGCCCGGCACGCGCCGCCCGTACGGCGTCATGGAGTGGCCCGCGCTGCTGCGCAAGCTGGATCGCATCGACCCGGGCTTCCGGGACTGAAGTCCCACCCGACATCCCACTGAACATTTCCAGCACCGGCCGGCGTGGCGGCACGGCGCGATATCCCACACGACAACGACCACGCGAGGAGACATCATGAAATCTGCCCAAGCCCTGCTGGCTTGCGCGGCGCTGGCGAGCGCCTGTATCGCGCCCGCCGCCAGCGCCGCCGGCTATCCCGACAAACCGGTCAAAGTCATCGTGGCGTTCTCGCCCGGCGGCACCACCGACACGCTCACGCGCAGCGTCACGAACACGCTGACGCAGAAACTCGGCCAGCCCTTCGTCGTGGAGAACAAACCCGGCGCGGGCGGCAACATCGGCACCGAATACGTGGTGCGCGCCGCGCCCGACGGCCACACGCTGATCGTGAACTCGGTCGGCCCCATCGCCGTCAATCCCACGCTGAACAAGCTGAACTATGACCCGCTGACCGACCTGATCCCGATGGTGCAGATCGCCACCGTGCCCAACGTGCTGGTCGTGCCGCCCTCCTCGCCCGCCAAGGACATCCAGGGCTTCCTGAAGTTCGTCAAAGGCGCGCGCGAGCTCAACTACAGTTCCACCGGCGTGGGCACGTCATCGCACCTGTCCAGCTACATGCTGATGGACGAGCTGAAGGTCAACGCCACGCACGTGCCCTACAAGGGCGCAGACGCCGTCAACGATCTGCTGGCCGGCCGCATCGACTTCATGTTCGCCACCATTCCGTCCGTGATCGGCCATATCCGGTCGGGCAAACTGCGCGCGCTGGCGGTCAGCACGTTGCAGCGGTCCGCCACCTTGCCCGAACTGCCGACCATCGCCGAGTCGGGATATCCGGGCTTTGACGCCGGCTCGTGGTTTGGCTTCTTTGCGCCCAAAGGCACGCCGCAACAGGTGGTGGACTTGGTCAACCGCGAAGTCAACGCCTCGTTGCCCGCACTGAACGAGCAGATGATTCGCGAAGGCGCCGAACCGGTCGGCGGCACGCCGGCGCAATTTGCGACCTTCATCAAGAGCGAGCACGACAAGTGGGCCGTGCTGGTACGCAAGTTCGACCCGCAGGCGCATTGATGCGCGGCTAATGGGCCGATCCCATCCCTGGCGCGACGACGGCGGCCGTGAACTGATCCGAGGCGCGGCACGCCAATTCCGCCACCAGCCGGATCGCATCCGAGCCGCCGCTTTCCAAATAGCTCACCACCAATAGCTGCGGCGGCGCCGGCAGATCGGTGCGGATGACCTGGACCTCGCCGCGCGCGACGTACTCGTAGATGGGCGGCAACGGCACGAGCGCACGGCCGAAGCCGCTGCGCACCAGCCGCGCCAGCGCCGAGATCGAACTGACGAAATGCACCTTGCCCTGCGGCATGCCGACCTCGCGGTACATGGCCTTCAACGCCTCGTGCGGCTGCGATCCGGGACTCATGGTCAGCACCGGCTCGCCGAGCAGGTCGTGCGCCGTCATCGTGTCCTCACCGCCTGCCGGCCCGACCCAGCCCATCTCCATCGGCAGGCAGGGCATGCTGATGATGCCCGTGTCGTTCAGCACGTCCGTCTGAAACGCGATATCCAGCGTGCCTTCGCGCAACCCGCGATGCAGGGCGCGCACCGTCTCGCACGTCAACTGGACCTCGATGCCGGGATACGTGGACCGCAGGTTCGTCAGAAAGCCGATCAGCCACGTATGCACCACGGTCTCGATGGCGCCGATCCGCACCAGCCCGGCGACCGCGTCGCCGCGCTTGCCCAGCGACAGGATCTGCTGGCGGATCTCGAGCAGGCGCTCGCCATAATCCAGCAGCCGCGTGCCGATCGCCGTGAGCTTCAGTTCCTTGGCGTCGCGTTCGAACAGGCGCGCGCCGATGTCCTCTTCCAGCGATGCGATGCGGTTGGCGACGGCCGCCTGCGTGATGTGCAGGCGATCGCTCGCGGCGCGAAAACTTCCCAGCCGCGCGGACCACAGAAAGGCTTCGACGAAACGCGTATTCATGCGCCGATGCTACTGCCAATGCGGCCGGCGCGGGCGCGTCGATGCCGGCGTGAGGACACGTTATGTCCCCTTATGTGGTGCGCCTTGCACCAACTTGGTTCACGTCCAGCACCAGCCTGAGGCGGCGAGACCGCGCGTCCCGGAGGAAACCGCCCCGCGCGAAACCTGGCACGGGTATTGCTTGATGACTGGTATGCAAGCTTGTCTACAAGCGCCCCCAATCAAGCAGCCCAGGAGCCTTACATGATCCATCGCAATGCACCCTACGCCTTCAACGCCACCCGCCGCCGCCTGATCCAGGGCGCCGCCATGGGCGCGGCGGCGCTCGCCGCTCCGGCGCTGGTGCGCGCGCAATCGGGCCCGGTCATCCGGATCGGCTTCTGGCCCGTGGCGGCCGGCCTGCCGTTCTATGCCGCCATCGAGAAAGGCTATTTCAAGGAAGCCGGCCTGAACGTCGAGGCGCTGAAGTTCGCGGGCGCGCAGCAGGTCATGGAAGCCATGCTCGCTGGCCGCGCCGATGGCAGCGCCAACGGCACGGGCTCGGCCAACCTGGCCATCGGCGAGATCGCCTCGCCCGGCCTGTTCAAGATTTTTGCGTCCAACCCCAGCAACGCCAAGAACGTGCTGGATGAGTTCATCGTCGCGAAAGACAGTCCCATCAAATCCATCGCAGACCTCAAGGGGAAAAAGGTCGGTTCTGGTCCCGGCATCCAGAATTCCACGCTGGCCAAAGCAGTCCTGGAGCGCGCCGGCGCAACGGGGGCAACCGTGGTCGAGTTGGCGATCAGCCAGCACGTCGCCGCGGTTGCCGCCGGCCAGTTGGACGCGTGCTACACGCTGGAACCCACGGGCACGGTGGGCCGCCTGAACGGCACGACCCGCGTCCTGGAAACCGGCGTCATCGCCAAGTACGTCCTGGGCGATCCGATGGCGCCCTGGTTCGGCGGCTCGGCCTCGCTGACCACCGCCTTCCTGAAGAAGCACCCCGAGGAAAGCAAGAAATTCATCGCCGCCTATGCGCGCGGCATTGAACTGATCCGCACCAAGCCGGAAGAGGCGCGCCCCTTCCTGAAGGGCTACACCGCCATCGAAGGCCCGATGACCGAGGAAGTGCCGCTGGCCGCCTACACGCTGCACAACGAGTTCACGCCCAGCGACGTGCAGTACTTCCAGAAGTTCTTCGACCTGTTCACCGACAAGGGCATCTTCGCGCAGAAGGTCGACGTCTCGACCATGCTTTACAAGGGCTGATCCATGACCGCGACCACCGCTACGGGCGCCACGCCCGCCCCCGCTAAAGCCACCGCCCCCGCACCGGCCAAGGCGCAGACGGCCATGTCCAAGCCGCCGCGCAAGTTCGACACCTCGCGCCTGCTGCCGCTGATCGGCCCGCTCGCGCTCTTTGTGGTGTGGGACCTGGTGGTCCGCCTGCAGCTTGTCAGCCCGGTGCTGCTGCCCACGCCCAGCGCCACCATCGTGGCGCTGGTCAAGGGCATGGCGGGCGGCCCGCTGCTGGCCGATTTTCTGTCGTCGCTGAACCGCACCGTGCAGGCCTTCCTGATGGCCGGCGTGATCGGTGTGCCGCTGGGCGTGCTGCTCGGCAGTAACGAAAAGGCTTACCGCAGCGTCGAGTTCCTGGTGGACTTCTTCCGGTCCACGCCCTCGTCCGCGCTGATCCCACTGTTCCTGATGATCTTCGGCGTGACCGACATGAACAAGATCGCCATCGCCGCCTTCGCGGCCGTGCTGGTGATCCTGTTCAACAGCGCGTACGGCGTCATCAACGCCCGCAAGCAGCGCGTGATGGCGGCGCGCGTGATGGGCGCGTCGCGCTGGCAGATCTTCAAGGACGTGCTGATCTGGGAAAGCCTGCAGCCCACGTTTGTCGGCCTGCGCAGCGGCGTGTCGATGGCGCTGGTCATCGTGATCGTGGCCGAGATGTTCATCGGTTCGGACAGCGGCCTGGGCAATCGCATCATCAATGCGCAGCAGGTGCTGAACGTGCGCGAAATGTACGCCGCGATCCTGGCGGCCGGCGCGCTGGGCTATGTGCTCAACATTCTCTTTCTCGTGCTGGAAAAGCGCGTGGTTCATTGGAGCGGCCGTTAAATGTCCACCGTCATCAACCCCGTCATCGCGCCCGCGCCAGCCGCCGCGCCCTTCCAGCCCGGTCCGCTGGGCACGCACATCACCATCCGCGGCCTGACCAAGTATTTCGCCGGCTGGCCGCTCTATGAAGACTTCAACCTGGACATCCCCAAGGGCAAGATTGTCTCGGTCTTCGGTCCCAACGGCTGCGGCAAGTCCACGCTGATCAACATGATCGCCGGCCTGATCCCCATCGATTCCGGCGAGATCCTGTTCGACGGCAAGTCGCTGGCGCAGACCAAGATCGGCTACGTGTTCCAGAACTACCGCGAGGCCATGTTCCCGTGGCTGCGCACCATTGACAACATCGCCTATCCGCTGCGCCTGGAAGGCCGCACCAAGGCGCAGGTCGATGCGCGCGTCGAGGAGCTGGTCGCGTCGTTCGACGTGAAGTTCGACCTGAACCGGTATCCGTATGAACTGTCGGGCGGGCAGCAGCAGACCGCCTCCATCATGCGCGCGCTGGCTCCCGGACCCGAGGTGCTGTTTCTGGACGAGCCGTTTTCCGCGCTGGACTTCGAGATGACGCTGTTCATCCGCGAGAAGCTGCAGGAAGTCTTCCTGCAGACCGGCACGACCATGCTGCTGGTCTCGCATGATCTGGAAGAAGCCGTGTACCTGGCGGACCAGGTACTGCTGCTGACCAAGCGCCCCACACGCGTCGCGGAGATCCTGGACTACACGGACGCACGCCCTCGCACGGTCGAGACGCTGTCCGAACCCAGCTTCATCCAGATGAAGAAACTGAGCCTGGAAATCTTCCAGCGCGAAGTGCGCAAGTAACCCCAAGCCAACACCGGGAGCATTCGCCATGACACAGGAAACCATCGACCAATACGTGCGCAGCGCGCTGGCGCTGTCGGGCTATGCGTTGCGCGAGTCCGCCGCCGAGCAGGTCGTGCAGCAGTTCTCGCGCATCCACGACATCGCGTCGACCTTCGCCGACGAGCCGCTGCCCGTGGAACTGGAATCCGCTTCGGTGTTCCGCCCGTGACCGGCCCCGCTCACGACATCGCCCGCCAGGTCCGCAGCGGCGAACGCAGCGCCGCCGCGGTGCTGGACGCCACGCTTGCCCGCGTGCGCGAGCGCGATCCCCGCTACAACTGCTTCACGGCCGTCACGGAAAGCCGCGCGCGACAGGAGGCCCTGGCCATCGATGCGCGCCGAGCGCGTGGCGAAACATTGCCGCCGTTGGCTGGCGTGCCGTACGCCGTGAAGAACCTCTTTGACATCGCCGACGAGGTCACGCTGGCCGGCGGCCGCGTCAACGCCTCCAACCCGCCCGCGCGGCGCGACGCGCTGCTGGTCGAGCGGATGCGCGAGGCCGGCGCCGTGCTGATCGGCGCGCTCAACATGGACGAGCACGCGTACGGCTTTACCACCGAGAACACCCATTACGGCGCTTGCCGCAACCCGCACGACACCGCGCGCATCGCGGGCGGCTCGTCCGGCGGCAGCGCCGCCGCGGTGGCGGGCGGGCTGGTGCCACTGACCCTGGGATCGGACACCAACGGTTCGATCCGCGTGCCGGCCTCGCTGTGCGGCGTCTTCGGCCTGAAGCCCACCTTCGGCCGCCTGCCGCGCACCGGCTCCTTCCCGTTCGTGGGCAGTCTGGATCACCTGGGCCCCTTCGCGGCCAGCGCCAGCGACCTGGCGGCCGCCTACGACGCGCTGCAAGGACCCGATGCCGACGACGTCGCCTGCGCGCAGCGCCCGGCCGCCCCCACGTTGCCCGTCATCGTCGAAGGCGCGGGCGGGCTGCGCATCGCCGTGCTGGGTGGCTACTTTTCGGAGTGGGCGGGTCCGCAGGCGCGCCGCGCCGTGGAAATCGCCGCCCGCGCCCTGGGCGCGACCGACGTGGTCGAAATGCCGGCCGCCGTGCAGGCACGCTCCGCCGCCTTCATCATCACCGCGGCTGAAGGCGGCGCGCTGCATCGCCGCCGGCTCGTCACGCATTACGACTACTACGAACCGCATTCACGGGACCGCCTGGTCGCCGGCAGCCTCGTCCCCGCGGCGTGGGTGCAGCAGGCGCAGCGCGTGCGCCACCGCGCCTATCTCGAGGCGCTGGCCCTCTTCGACCAATACGATGTGCTGATCGCCCCCGCCACGCCCGTCAGCGCCACGCCCATCGGCGCGGACTGGCTGACACTCGCGGGCAAGCAACTGCCCGCCCGCGCCAGCATGGGGCTGCTGACGCAACCGATTTCCGCCATCGGCCTGCCCGTCTGCACGGCGCCCACCTGGCCGGAACTGGACGAAGACGGCCATCTGCCGCTGGGGGTGCAGCTCATCGCCGCCCCCTGGCGCGAAGCCGACTGCCTGCGCGCCGCCCACGCGCTGGAGCAAGCCGGCGCGGCACGCACCCGGCCGGTCTGACACGCCCTTCTACCGCAACGCCTGGAGCCTCGACATGGACACCGCTTTCGCCGCCATCGACATGCCGCGCACGCTGGCCGATTCCGCGTACACCACGCTCAAGCGGGACATCCTGGAGTTCCGGCTGGCGCCGGGCGACCGCTTCACCGAAACGGAGATCGCGGACCGCCTGCAGGTCAGCCGAACGCCGGTGCGCGAGGCGCTGTTCCGGTTGGAGCGCGAAGGCTATCTGGAGGTCCGGCAACGCAATGGCTGGCTGGTCAAGCCGCTGGATTTTGAAACGCTGGATCATTTCTATGAGCTGCGCAGCGTGCTGGAAGCGGCAGCGGTTCATGCGCTGTGCACGCCTGGGCAATCGCCGGATCCCCTGATCGCGCTGCGCTCACTGGCGGACACGTGGCTGGTCGACGAGGACGACCGATCCAGTGATTGCGAATGGCTGGCGGACCTGGACGAGCGCTTTCACATCGAATTGGTGGCGGCCGCCGGCAACCCCGAGATCTCGCGGGTGCATCGGGCTGCGACCGAGCGGATCCGCATCGTGCGCCGGCTCGACTTCACCCAGCCCGATCGCATCGGCACCACGTACCGGGAACACGCCGCGATCCTGTCCGCCGTGCTGGCCCGCGACGGCGCGCACGCCGCGGAGCTGCTGCGCGCCCATATCAAAGACAGCCAGGACGCCGTACGCAAGATCACGCTGCACCGGCTCTACGCCACGCGCCGCGCGAAGGCGGCGTGAAGGCGAATGGGTTCATGCGGATGGATGGTCCTGCGGGCTTTCAGAATTGAGGGCTTTCTGGCTTGCGGGCCGCTTGCCGAGCGGCCGCAACGCCTGACCGTCTCAGCTGGCGCGCAGCCAACGGTGCAGCACGCGCGTGATGACGGGAATGCAGACAAACACCATGATGGGCGTCAGTATCACGCTCGTGATCAACACGCGCCAAAACACCGGCAGGATGCTCAAGTGCTCGCTCACCAGCACCGAGAACACCAGCAGCACGGGAAAGTAGGCCAGCCAGATGCTGACGGCCTGCTTCCAGCGCGGCGGCGTGCTGGCCTTCGGCGCAAACCACCCGGCCGTGCCGCTCACCCGATGCTCGTGACTCGCGCGCACCAGCGTTGCGCCCCGCTCCAGCCACATGCGCCGAGGCAACGATTTTTCCCACCGGTTCAAACTGGCCTCGTCGGTGAAGCGCAGCACGATCTGATACTCATCGCCACCTTCCGGCGGCTGCAACACGCCAGACCCGAGAAACCCCGGGAAGCCCGCCGCCAGGATCTCGCCCTGACGCATCCAGGACAGGAAATCGCTATAGCGCTCGGGCGCGATGTGCCGCGTCACCAGCATGGTGACCGGACCGGAAACGGCAGAATGAGACATGGCGGAACTCCTGGGCAGCGTGCAGCGTGTTATGCACGTTAACCCTAGCAATCCGTGTGCCAGCCTTGCGGCGCAGCATTTCCCCCTTGGCAGTGCTGCTCGGCCTAAGGTTCCGAATAATTGCGCACCGCAACACACCCCATATTGGTGATAACCCCTACACGACGCACCAATTCGGTGCATATCGGAGATAAGCAGCAATGGACATCAATCTGCCCGACGTCTTGGCCGAAGTCACGGCCGCCGTTGAACGCTACGAAGCCGCGCTGGTTTCGAACGACGTGCAAGTGCTCGACACCCTGTTCTGGAACAGCCCTCACACCCTGCGGTACGGTGCGGGCGAAAACCTCTACGGCTACGACGAGATCCGCGCGTTCCGCGCACAGCGCTCTCCACAAGGCCTTGCAAGAGATGTCCTGCGCACCGCCATCACGACCTATGGCCGAGACTTCGCCACGGCAAACCTGGAATTCCAACGCGAAGGCAGCACGCGCATCGGACGCCAAAGCCAGACCTGGATGCGCACGCCGCAAGGCTGGCGCGTAGTGGCGGCGCATGTCAGTTTGATGACCTGAAGCAGCCCGTGGCGTGCGTCGCGTCTGCCGCCAACCTGCCATATGAATATGCGCAATCGGCATTGAGCCTTGCCCCATGCAGGTCTACACTGGCTGTTCCTTTTTCCCTCGTTGGAGCACACGCTCATGAGCACATACAAGATTGCAGTCTTCGTCGGAAGCCTGCGTGCCGCCTCGATCAATCTGCGCCTGGCGCGTGCGCTGGAAAAGCTGGTTCCGGCCGACTTCAAGTTTGAGTATGTGAGCCTGGGCGACATCCCGCTCTACAACCAGGACAACGAAAACAACCTGCCCGCGCCCGCCGCCAAGCTCAAGCAGCAGATCGCCGACGCGCAAGGCATCCTCTTCGTCTCGCCCGAGCACAACCGCTCGGTCCCAGCCGCCATCAAGAACGGCATCGACTGGGGCTCGCGCCCGTGGGGCCAAAACTCCTGGCCCGGCAAGGCCGTCGGCATCGTGGGCGCATCGCCCAGCGCCGCAGGCACCGCCATGATGCAGCAGCACCTGCGCAACATCCTGGCCGCCGAAGGCGCCATCGCCCTCACCACGCCGGAAGTCTTCCTGCAGTATTCCGAAGGCCTGGTCGACGACCAGTTCAACATCACCAACGAAGGCACCCGCAAATTCCTGCAGGGCTGGGTGGACCGCTACGTCGACTGGGTCAAGAAATTCAACGCCTGATCTGCCGCCGACGCCGGCCACGCGCAAAGCGTGCCGGCGCCGATCGCCCGACCTACCTCCGGGCGATCAAGCCCCTCGATGCGTCGAGGGGCTTTTTTTATTTGCGCCGTTTTCTTGTAGGACCAACACCGGTGTCAGACACCCGACCTCGTCTGATATCTCAGGCCCTACGCCAATGTAGGACTGATGGGGGTGTCTGACACCCTAGGCTTACGCTCCGCGCAACTTATCCCCTTCAACTGTGGAGAAAGGTGAGGACAGCCTTGGGGCAGGTCGGAAATTCCCTGTCTCGCCAAGCACTTGCAGCGTGCGGTCAATAAATGCGCAATCATCCTTTTGGGCGATTTCCGGCGGAGTTATCCCCGTTTTTGGGCGCGAGGCGAGGCGCAAACGTTGATCTCGCAGCCCAATGTGGATTTGTCCCCGCCTTCTGTGGAAAAGCATGAGGACAGTATGCGCACAGGTTGAAAATCCTGTTTCATATCAATGCCCTGCGGGGCGTGGTCACGAAAGGCCCAAACGCAGTTTGTCCGGGCCTGTGTTGTCCCCGCCAAATGTGGATAAGCCTGAGGACAGCCAAGGGGGAGTCTGCAAAAAGCCTTGCAGGTCAGTGACTTGCAGGTGGCGGGCAAGAATCGCTCACCGCGCCGCCGCGGTGCGGGCCGCGTTGTGGATGACTGCTTTATGGAAAAAGGCGGACAGGCTTGTCCCCATGGAATGTGGACAAGCCTCTGAACAGTCGCACAACAAGTACAGAAACCCGTTATGCAACAGTCACTTGCGAGGTGCGGTCAAGGAATGACCAACACCGGGATCAGGAATCGCCTTCGAGGCGCATGCCGATCTTCAAACCCACCTGCCAGTGCGCCACCTTGCCGTCCTTGATGTGGCCTCGTACCTCGGTCACTTCGAACCAATCCAGGTTGCGCAAGGTTTCGGACGCGCGCTCGATGGCTTTCGCGATCGCATCGTCGGTGGACTTGGTGGAAGAGCCCACCAACTCGATCTGCTTGTAGACATGATTCGACATAGCTCGTCTCCGCTGTGAGGTGAGTCGTGAATCGTCGGTGCTGTGGCCGTGTTCCGGCGCTTACGACCGGCAATCCATTCGAACACACAGGATACCCGCGCAGCGATAGAGTGGTGTTACGAGTTCCGTCGCGCGGTCTCGACTGGCGACGGAATCGCTTTTGCAACGCGAAGCAAAGGAGGTCACCATGCCTGAACGAAAGACCATTGAACGCGCAAAGCGCGACAAGCGCGAAGGCAAGTCCGCATCCACGCAAGCCGGCGAATTCGTGCGCGAGGAGATCGACAACGTGCGCGAAGGCAAGCACGGCGTGCGGTCCAGCAAGCAGGCCATTGCAATCGGCCTGTCCAAGGCGCGCCGCGCAGGTGTGAAGCTTGGCACGCCTAAGAAGGCCAGCGCCGAAACCAAACGCAAGGCAGAGCAGGACACGCGCGCGGCGCACGACGGCCATGCCAAGTCGAGCACGCGCTCTAAGGCCGCGACCAAGGCCCTGAAGAAGGAAAGCACCAAGCCCGCATCGAAGTCGGCGCTGTCACGCAACGCGACCAAGACGGCGAGCAAGCGCACGGCTGCGGACCGCTCGGCTGCGGCGCGCAAGGCAGCGGCGACCAAGGGTGCGGCGGGCCGCTCAGCTGCGGCCAAGAAGGCGGCGCGCACGCGTGCAGCGAACAAGCAGGCAGCGGGCGGGCATCACGCAGCGCATTGATAGGGTGAACTGAGGCGGCGTGTCTTTGCCGCAGCCCCCTGCAACCCTCGGGCTATCCTGCTTCAAAAGCCTTGAACCGTTCCTGCAGGAACTCCCGCAACCGTCGCACCGCGGGTGACAGCAGCATGCGGTGCACGCACAACAGGTAGAGCGGCGACGGTTCGCTGACGTAGCCGGCCAGTAGTTCGACCAGCCGGCCCGCACGCAGGTCCGCCAGCACGTCATAGCGCGATTTGTACGCGACGCCGTGTCCGGCCAACGCCCAGCGCCGCACCAGGTCGCCGTCGTCGCCGACGCGGTCACCCTTGACCGGAATGGTGAGACTGGTGCCGTCGTGCTCGAACGTCCAGCGATCATGCAAGGTCTCGCCGAGCACAAAGGACAGGCAGTTGTGGCGCCGCAGATCGGCCGGCGTTTGCGGCACGCCATGCCGCGCCAGATAGGCGGGCGCGGCGCACACCACGCGCCGGTTGTGCTCGGCAAGCGGCAGCGCGACCAGGCTTGAATCGTTCGGCGTGCCGTAACGCACGGCGATGTCGACGGGCTGCCGGTACAGATCCGCCAGCCGGTCACTGATGCGCAGGTGGAAGTTGACGCGGGGATGCTGGCGCTGGAATTCGTCCAGCCACGGCAGCAGCACGTGGCGGCCCAGGTCGGAGGGGATCGACACCGACAAGGTGCCGGCAATGTCCGTCTTGTCGCGCGCCATGGCGTTCTTGCCGGCCTCGAGCGTCGAGATCGCCGATCGGGCGTATTCCAGATAGCGCTCACCGTCGCTGGTCAGGCGCAAGCTACGTGTGGACCGCACGAAGAGCCGCGTCTCCAATTCAAGTTCCAGCCGCTTGAGCGCCGCGCTGGCTACCGCCGGCGTCAGATCAAGCTCGCGCGCAGCGGCGGAAAAGCTGCCCAGATCCGTCGCGGCGACAAAAATCTTCAAGTCTTCGAATCGGACCACAGCGGCCTCATTTTCAAAAAAATATTGAAACTGCCTGCGATGCTAGCCGGTTTTTCATCGCTGCGGTGTGGGTAATCATGCAGTCATTCCCCGACACGCAAGGAGTCACCCCCATGAACATCGAACTGAAGGGCAAGAAGGCATTGGTCACCGGATCGTCCGGTGGCATCGGCTTGGCGATCGCTCTCGGACTGGCGCAAGCCGGCGCGCAGGTCGTCCTGCATGGCCGCAATGCGAGCAAGCTGGAACAGGCCGCGCAGACCATTTCGCAGCAGGTGGCAGGCGCGCAGGTCACCACCGTGCAGGCTGACTTGGCCACCGCGGACGGCGCGGCCTCGGTCAGCGCCGCGCATCCCGACGTGGACATCCTGGTCAACAACGCCGGCACGTTCACGCCCAAATCCTTCACCGAAATCACCGACGACGACTGGCAGTCCATGATGGACACCAACGTCATGAGCGGCATTCGACTGTCGCGCTACTACCTGCCGCGGATGCTGGCGGCCAACTGGGGCCGAATCGTCTTCATCTCCAGCGAGTCCGCCGTGCAGATTCCCGCCGAGATGATCCATTACGGCGTCAGCAAGACAGCTCAGCTTGCCGTGTCTCGCGGCCTGGCCGAGCTGACCGCGGGCACCAATGTCACCGTCAACGCCGTGCTGCCGGGCCCAACGCGTTCCGAAGGCGTCGCCGACTTCTTCGCGGAAATGGCCAAGGAGCAAGGCGTTTCGCAGGAACAGATGGAGCAGGACTTCATCGCCCAGCACCGCCCGACATCGTTGCTGCGCCGCCTTGCGACGGTGGAAGAAGTGGCGAACATGGTCGTCTACGTCTGCTCGACGCAGGCATCGGCCACCAACGGCGCGGCCCTGCGCGTGGACGGCGGCGTCGTCCGCTCCATCATCTGATCCCTTGAGATAACCAGAACCCCATCATGAAAGCCATCGCCTATTACAAGAACCTGCCCGCCGACAACGCCGACGCGCTGCAGGACATCACCGCCCCCGACCCCGTGCCGGGCGACCACGACCTGCTGGTGGATGTGCACGCCATCTCGGTCAATCCCGTTGACGTGAAGATCCGCGCCAATCGCAAGCCGCAGGACGGAAAGCCGGAAATCATCGGCTGGGATGCCGCTGGCGTGGTGCGCGCGGTCGGCGCCCGGACCAGCCTCTTCAAGCCCGGCGACCGCGTCTGGTATGCGGGCGCCCTGACCCGCCCGGGCGCCAACAGCGAACGCCACGTCGTGGACGAGCGCATCGTCGGCCACATGCCCAAGAGCCTGGATTTTGCGCAGGCCGCCGCCCTGCCCCTGACCACCATCACCGCGTGGGAATTGCTGTTCGACCGCCTGCGCGTGCTGGACAACGCCGCGCCCAGCCAACGCAGTCTGCTCGTCATCGGGGCGGCCGGCGGGGTCGGCTCGATCCTCGTGCAACTGGCGCGCCAGCTCACCGGCCTGACGGTGATCGGCACCGCCTCGCGCCCCGAAACCCAGGCCTGGGTGCGCGAACTGGGCGCGCACCACGTCATCGACCACACGCGGCCGCTGACCGAGGAGCTCAAGCGCATCGGCTTTGAAAACGTCAGCTATATCGCCGGCCTGACGCACACCGACAAGCATTTTGCGCAGATGGCCGAGGCGATTGCGCCGCAGGGCAAGATCGCGCTGATCGATGACCCGGCCGCCGTGGACGTGCGGCTGCTCAAGGGCAAATCGGCCTCGCTGCACTGGGAATTCATGTTTGCGCGGCCGCTGCACAACACGCCCGACCTCATCGCCCAGCACGAGCTGCTGAACCAGGCCGCCCGCCTCATCGACAACGGCACGCTGCGCACGACGCTTGGCGAGCACTACGGCAAGATCAACGCCGAAAACCTGCGGCGCGCTCATGCCTTCATCGAAAGCGGCAAGGCGCGCGGCAAGATCGTGCTGGAGGGGTTCTAAAGGCGCGGCGAACCCGAGCAGGGCCGCGTGCGCCGGCGCGGCGCGCCGGGCGCGACCAGGCCTGTCAGCCTCGGCCTTCGCGCTTGGCGCGTGCGTGCGGATCGTTGATTTCGGCTTCCAGCTCGGCAATCAGCCACTGGAACCAGCCGTTTTCCGTGCGGGCATAGACGGCGGCCGCCGGCGTCTTGCCCTCACGCCAACCCGACTGGTGCGCGTCCATCCAGGCGGACAGGCTCTTGTGCGGCGCCAGCAGGCCCGACAGCCACGACCACACATAATCGGGCACGTTGCGGCGAAAGCCCTTGGCGCTGGCGTAGATGGTCGGCTCCAGCGGCAGGTTGCCCGCGCGCGCCAACTTGGCCTGCGTCCGGCGCAGCGTCTCGACAGCGGCCTGCAATTGTTCGGTGCTGAGCTTTTTCACGTAACGACTCCTGATTCTTGATTTGTGCGGATTATCGCCGCAGGGTGCGGCGGTTACCAAGCTGCCATTCACTTTTTGCGAGCCGGCGCGAGGCCTAGCAAGAGCGTGGCGGCAAAGCGCTCGCCGGGTTCCAGCACCTGCATGCCGGTACGGGTGTCGCCGGCCGCTGCCAGGTTGAAGGCGTCAGCCACGTTGGTGACCGGTTCCACACACAGAAAATCCGCCCCCGGCGCCGTGTACACCACCAGATGCGCGAACGCCGGATCGGCATGCAGCGCCAGTTCATGGCCGGCGGGCCAGTGCAGCGTGGCGCGGCCCTGCCACTGCGACAGGTACGTGTCGCAGCCCTCGGCGGACTGGCGTAGCTCTCGCACCGTGGTCGTCTTGCTGCCGGTGGGAAGACCACTCTCGTCCGACGGCCAGATGCGCCGGGCGTGCAGCGACACGCGCTCGGCCGTGAAATACGGATGTATGCCCATGCCGCACGGCATCGGGGTGTCGCCTTGGTTGGTGATGGACAGCTTCAGGCTGAGTCCGCGGCTGTCCAGACGCCAGCGCTGCACGCATTCAAACGGCCAGGGCCAGCCCAGCACGCCAGCGGGTTGGTCGAGCACGAGGTCGACGCTGTCGGGTGTCAGATTGCGGACTTGCCAGGTCTGGAACAAACCGGCGCCGTGAATCGCCTGCGGGCGGTTTGGCACGGACTGGAGCGCGCATCGGGCGCCGTTGAAGGTGAAGACGCCGTCGCGGATGCGGTTGGAATACGGCGCGAGCGGATAGGATCCGGCACGCGGCCATTTGCCGGCGGGCCATTCGGTGGCGGTCAGGGGCACGATCCAGTCGTGTCCGCTGGTGGAAAGCCGCGTCAGCCGCCCACCACCGGCCGGTGCGAATTCGGCTTGGTGGTCGCCACTGGAAATGGAAACGCGCTCGGTGGCGTCCAGTACGGCGGGAACAGCGATATCGGGCATGGGGGTGAAACTCCTGCGGCGTCCACACGCGCCACGAGGGGGGATTGTGCCCGCCGGCGCGATATGGCGGCAAGTTGGCTTGATTGCAACGCAGACCGCTACGCTCTTGCGGACCACCACATCCATGCCGCTGCGGCTGTGCCCACCCAAACCACAACGATCAATATTGCGCCGACCAAGCTTCTGGGCTTGGAGCCCTTTTCCCGGATCCATTCCTCAGCGCGAAGGCGGCAATCTGAAATGACATCCGGGGGAAGCAGTTTGATGGCGGCCCAGATCAGGACGGGAAGCAGCAAGACGTCATCGACGCATCCCAGCACCGGGATGAAATCCGGAATCAGGTCGATCGGACTTAACGCGTATGCCACGACCAGAACGCCGAGCGCCTTGGCGTACCACGGCGTTCGCGGGTCCTTGCCGGCAAACCATAGCGTGACGCCGTCACGCTTGATTCGTTTGGCCCAGGCCTTCAATTTTTGGGTTGTCGTCACGGCTGGGCGGATTATTTATATAAGGCTTCGATTGTAAGAGTCGCCACCTGGCTCGGTGATGACTACTGACGAGACTGTGCGCGAGACATGGCACCGGCGTTTCGGTCGATTGCAAAGTCCGATGGTTGGGACTGAATGCGCGAAGATGCGAAACGACCACCATTACTAACCGGGTAGTAAATATTCGATTATTACTCTCGGCGCTCAAAGAATATCAACACTACAGCAGCATAAAAGCGGCCGTCATATTCGAAGCCTTCTGTAATTTCGCTGATGCCGAACTGCTCCTTTCCCCTATGAAATGCGGAGGAGTGACCACTCCCGCGAAAGCGTCGAATTGGGAAGGCCCACACGGCATAACCGACAAATTAAACAAATTTACATTTTGAAGTAACGATTTTCATTCGGAAATTATGCTCTAGAATTTTTTTCGCTAGCGAATATCCCGAGCTAGCGCTTTTATTCCGGAGACTTCATGAAAGTTGGTATGAGAAACCCCAAGACAGGCGAAATAAAACAGGTAAAGGTTGGTTGGAGCTGGACGCTGTTTTTCTTTTCCGGCATGTTTGGGATTCCGCTCTTCCTGCGCGGCCTACATATGTGGGGCGCTGTGTTTTTAGCCGTCGGCTCCATTAACTTGATCATGCCGACGCCGACCGAGGAAGTGCAGGCAATTGCCATGTTGTTCAATGTGGCGATATATATGGGGCTTCAGGTATTTATGTCGGTCAAAGGCAACGAACTGACCGCCAAGAACTACCTCGAGAAAAACTGGACGTTCGTGGACGCTGAGAGCGAAGACACCGCGCTCGCCAAGCAGCGTTGGGGAATCGCCACCGCCTGAGCGCGGGCGATGCGTTTGGCATGATGACCCGTCCTGCGACCGGATCGATCCCGGCCGCAGGAACAGCAGGCCTTCCGATACATGGGGCGCACGGCAAACACCGGAAGCGCGACCAGCATGCGAACCGTCCGCCATGCCGAAAATCGCAAACCGCAACGAATTTGCCGCGCCCCCGCTCAGCGTCCCCCTCCCCGCCCCGATACAATCACGGGCATGAATTCTGCACTGCAAAACACCGCCGCCGACGCCCACGCGGGCCACACCCCCATGATGCAACAGTACCTACGCCTCAAAGCCGAGGCCGGGCCGTTGCTGCTGTTCTATCGCATGGGCGACTTCTATGAAATGTTCTACGAAGACGCCGAGCGCGGCGCGCGGTTGCTTAACCTCACGTTGACCAAGCGGGGCTCGTCCAACGGCGTGCCCATCCCCATGGCCGGGCTGCCCGTGCATGCCATGGAGCAATACCTGGCGCGACTGGTCGCGATGGGCGAGTCCATCGCCATCTGCGAACAGATCGGCGATCCCGCTGCTTCCAAGGGTCCGGTCGAGCGCCGTATCGTGCGCATCGTGACGCCCGGCACGTTGACCGATGACGCCCTCTTGCCCGCCAAGGCGGACCGCGCGTTGGCAGCCATTTTCGTCAGCGGCAGCGCGCGCGCGCCGCGTGCCGGGTTGGCCTGGCTGAATCTGGCCAGCGGCGAGTTCCGGGTGACCGAATGCGCGCCGGCGCAACTGGAATCCGAGTTGCACCGCATCGCGCCGGCGGAGATTGTCTGCGCCGACAGCGCCGAGTTCGACTTTCCGTTCGAAGGCGCGCGCTCCCGCGTGCCGGACTGGCACTTTGAAAGCGACGGCGCCCGCGCGCATCTGCTGGCGCATTTCAAAACGGACACGTTGGCAGGCTTTGATATCGAAGACATGCCGGCCGGCATCTGCGCGGCGGGCGCCCTGTTGCGCTATGCGGCGCGCACGCAGTCGCAGGCGCTGGCGCACGTGCAGAGCCTGTCGGCCGAGCGGCCTGGGCAGTTCGTATTGCTGGATCCGGTCACGCGCCGCAACCTGGAGCTGACGCAGACGCTGTCGGGCGAAGACTCGCCCACGCTGTTCTCGCTGCTGGACGGTTGCCGCACGCCGATGGGCAGCCGTTTGCTGCGCCGTTGGTTGCATCACCCCTTGCGCGAGAACGAGCAGGCGCTGGCGCGGCAACAGGCCATTTCGGCGCTGCTGGCTGGCCGCATGGACGTCGAGCAGACGTTCGGTTCGGCGGGCCTGTTGGAAGCCCTGCGCGCGTCCCTGAATGCCTTCCCCGATATCGAGCGCATCGCGGCACGACTGGCGCTGCGGTCCGTGCGCCCGCGCGAACTCGCCAGCCTGCGCGACGCGCTGCAGGCCCTGCCCGCGCTGGCCGATCTGGTCGAACCCATGTCGGGCTCGCCGCGCATCGGCGAACTGATTTCCCACCTATCCGTGGATCCGGCGCTGGCCGCGCTGCTGGTGCGGGCCATCGCGCCGGAGCCGGCCGTGGCCATCCGCGATGGCGGCGTGCTGGCGGCCGGCTTTGATGCGGAACTGGACGAATTGCGTGGACTGGCTGCCGATGGCGGCGACTTCCTGGTTCAGCTCGAAGCCCGCGAGCGCGAGCGCACCG
>NZ_DAMCTG010000041.1:0-46145 GCF_032113835.1 Achromobacter sp.
GAGTCCGGCGTGAACGCCACCAGGCACACGATGACCAGCGGCGCCAGCACGAACGCCACCACCAGAAAGTTGAACGCCAGTGCGAAAGGACCGTTCTTCTGCATGTTCGATTCCTTGCGCGGCTCAGCCCAGGCTGCGGCGGTAAGAGCGTTCGACGACGCGGTTGTACGCCATCATGACGATCACGTTCACGATCAGCAGCACGATGGCAATGGCCGCGCCCAGCGGCCAGTTCAGCTCGGTCAGGAACTCGTCGTACACGACGGTGGCCACCATCTTCAGACGCCTTCCGCCCAGCAGCGCGGGGATGGCAAACGAGCTGGCCGACAGGCCGAACACGATGAGGCTGCCGGACAGGATGCCCGGCATGGCCTGCGGCAGCACGATGCGCGTCAGCGTCTGAAAGCGCGAGGCGTTCAGCGACAGCGCGGCGTGCTCGACCGTGGGGTCCAGCTTCTGCAGCGACGTCCAGACCGGAATCACCATGAAGGGCAGCATGACGTGCACGAGGCCGATGATGACGGCGGTGGGCGTGTACAGCAGCGTTCCCAGCCCCAACGCGGCGGCCGCCTTGCCGAGCGGCCCGCCCGGCCCCAGCAGCATGCTCCAGCCGAACGCGCGCACCACCAGCGAGATCAGCAGCGGCGACAGCACCACCAACAGAAAGATCGAGCGCCAGGGCTTGCGCATGCGCGACAGGATGTAGGCCTCGGGCGCGCCGACCAGCACGCAGATCAGCGTGGTGACGCCGGCGATCCAGAAGGTGCGCCAGAAGATCTCGATGAAGTAGCCGTCCGTCACCACGGCCAGGTAATGTTCGAGCGTGTGGCCCGGCTGGATGCCGGTGGCGTAATCGAACGGCCGGAAGGACAGGGCAAAGGTCAACGCCAGCGGCGTAAGCACCAGCGTCAGAAACACGAGGGCCAGCGGGATCGATCCCAGGATGGCCAGCATCCCGTCGTTGCGCGGCTTGGGCGGGTTGGCGGCGGCGCCGCGTTGCGTCAGCGTCGCCATGTCAGTCCGCCGCAGCTGCAACCGGCGCGCGCAGCACGCGCAGCACACCGTCCGCCCAGTCCAGCCCGATCTGTTCGCCGTCGTCATGCGGGCGGCGGCCGTCGTTGGGCGTCAGGATGGTCAGCGCCCCCACGGGCGAATCCAGGTCGTACATCCACTGGCTGCCCAGGAAATAGCGGGTGTTGACGACACAGGCGAGCTTGCCCTGGCCCGAAGGCACGGGCACCAGCTTTTCCGGGCGCAGCGACAGCTGCACGTTGTCGCCGTGGCGCAGGCCTTCGCCGTCGACGACAAGGCTCAGCGCGCCGGTCTGGACTTCGGCCTGCGCGCCGCAGCGCGTCACGCGGCCGGGCAGCAGATTGGTCTTGCCGACAAAGCGCGAGATGAACTCGGTTTGCGGGTGTTCGTACATGCGGTAGGGCGCGTCCACCTGCGTGGCGCGGCCGTCCTGCATGACCACGACGCGATCGCTGATCGACAGCGCTTCGGCCTGATCGTGCGTGACCATGACGGTCGTGGTGCCGATCTTGCGCTGGATGCTGCGCAGCTCGAACTGCATGTCCTCGCGAAGCTTGGCGTCCAGGTTGGACAGCGGTTCGTCCAGCAGCAGCACCGGCGGACGGATGACCAGCGCGCGCGCCAGCGCCACGCGTTGCCGCTGGCCGCCCGACAGTTCGCGCGGGAAACGGTCCGCGTGCTTGTCCAGCTTGACCAGGGCCAACGCCTCGCGCACACGGTCCTGCCGTTCGGCGCGTTCGACCTTGCGCATCTTCAGGCCGAAGGCCACGTTGTCGGCCACGGTCAGGTGCGGAAACAGCGCATAGCTCTGGAACACGATGCCCAGGCCGCGCGTGTTGGGCTTGGCGTGCGTGATGTCGCGGCCGTCCAGCGTGATGGTGCCGCAGGTCACGTCGGCAAAGCCGGCAATCATCTGCAGCGTGGTGGTCTTGCCGCAGCCGGAGGGACCGAGCAGCGAGACGAACTCGCCCTTGTCGACCGACAGGCAGAAGTCCGAGACGACACGCAGATCGCCGTAGTTCTTGGAGACGTTGTCCAGCCGCAGAAATGCCATGATCCAAACCTCGTGACCCATTCGGGCCTTGCGCCGCCGGGTGGGCAAATGTGCCGCCCAGGCTGCCTAAGTGATGGCGCAGTCTAGGAGCCGCCAAAACAGAGGGTCAATTAGGGTTTTCCGAAGAATCGAATTATTTATTAGTTATTTCCGTAAGACTGAATTTCTTGATAAAAATACGTCAGACTATTTTGATTATCGGAACCCGAGAATGAAGAAATCAGAAATGCCGGAGGATTCCGCGGGCCAGGGCGTGTTGCAGCGGGCCTTCGCCGTACTGCGCGTGCTGGCCGACGCCAAGGGAGACAAGTTGCGCCTGACCGATATCGCCGCGCGCACGGGCCAGGCGCAGGCCACGGTGCACCGCGTGCTGCAGGGTCTGATGCAGGAGGGCGTGGTGGAGCAGCCGGCCCAAAGCAAGGGCTATCAACTGAGCGTCGCCTTCTTCTCGCTGGCGGCGGCCGCCGGCAACCATCAGTCCAGCCTGCGCACCCTCTATCGGCCCGCGATGCTGCGCCTGTCGGGCATGCTCAACGACACCATCTTTCTGCTGGTGCGCAGCGGCTTTGACGCGGTCTGCGTCGATCGGGTGGACGGCGCCTTTCCGGTGCGCTCGCACACCGGCGACATCGGCGGACGCGTGCCGCTCGGCATGGGACAGGGCGGCCTCGTGCTGCTGGCCAGCCTGCCGGAAGCCGAGCGCGAAGAGGTCATGCGCTTCAACATCCCGCGCCTGCATCACCTGGGCTTCGTGGACGAGATCTCGATGCGCGTGCGCATCAAGGAATGCCTGGAACTGCGCTACGCGCGCAGCCAGGGGCAGGGCGTGTTCCCCAACATCGCGGGGCTGGCGGTGCCGGTCTACGATCCCAACGGCGTCACGGTCGCGGCGCTGAGCGTGGCGGCGCCCATCGAACGCATCAGCGACGAACGCCTGCCGCTGATCGTGGAAATGCTGCGGCGCGAGGCCGACGCGGTGGGCGCGCAGATCAATCCGTTCGACCCCGCGCTACGGCGGCCCAGCCAGTTTCTGGGCACGGGCAACGGGGTATAGCCGGGGCCCGCTGCGCGGCGTCGACGCATAAAAAAACCCGGACACGACAAGGTCCGGGTTCTTTCATTGCGGGTTGGCGATCAGGTCGGATACGTGCCCGGCAGCAGGATGCTGCGGTCGCCCGGCTCGATCGTGCGGCGGCCGCACAGCGCCATCGTCGTGTCCATTTCCTTGTACAGGATCTCCAGCGTGCGGGTGACGCCGGCCTGGCCATACGCGCCCAGTCCGTACAGGAAGGCGCGGCCGATCATCGTGCCGCGCGCGCCCAGCGCCACGGCCTTCAGGATGTCCTGGCCGGAGCGGATGCCGCCGTCCATCCACACTTCGATCTTCGAACCCACGGCATCGGCAATTCCCGGCAGGGCCGCGATGGACGACATGGCGCCGTCAAGCTGGCGGCCGCCGTGGTTGCTGACGATGAGCGCGTCGGCGCCGCTGTTGGCGGCGAGCTGCGCGTCTTCGACGTCAAGAATGCCCTTGATGATGAGCTTGCCGCCCCAGCGCTGCTTGATCCATTCCACGTCGTCCCAGCTCAGGCGGGGATCGAATTGCTCGGCGGTCCACGACGACAGCGACGACAGGTCGCTCACGCCCTTGGCGTGGCCGACGATGTTGCCGAAGGTGCGGCGCTTGGTGCCCAGCATGCCCATGCACCAGCGCGGCTTGGTCGCCAGGTTGATGAGGTTGCGCAGCGTGGGCTTGGGCGGCGTCGACAGGCCGTTCTTGATGTCCTTGTGGCGCTGGCCCAGGATCTGCAGGTCCAGCGTCAGCACCAGCGCCGAGCAGCCCGCGGCCTTGGCGCGGTCGATCAGGTTGCCCACGAACTCGCGGTCGCGCATCACGTAGAGCTGGAACCAGAAGGGCTTGCCGGTGGCCTGCGCCACGTCTTCCAGCGAGCAGATGCTCATCGTGGACAGCGTGAACGGCACGCCGAAATCGGCGGCGGCCTTGGCGGCCAGGATCTCGCCGTCGGCATGCTGCATGCCGGTCAGGCCCGTGGGCGAAATCGCCAGCGGCATGACCACGTCCTGGCCCACCATGGTGGTGCGCAGCGACCGGCCTTCCATGTTGACCGCCACGCGCTGGCGCAGCTTGATCCGATGAAAGTCGCTTTCGTTCGCGCGATAGGTGCCTTCGGTCCAGGCGCCGGAATCGGCGTAGTCGTAGAACATGCGCGGCACGCGCTTTTGCGCGACAACGCGCAAATCTTCGATGCAGGTGATCGTAGAAAGGTTAGCGGTCATGGTGTCTGTGGAGAGATAGGGGGCGCCAGCGCCGCCCAGTATACGCGCCGAGGCCGGCAAGCGTCGCTTGCCGGCCCCGTTCGCCCCCCTGCGCAAAGGCTCTATGGCCCCTGCACGCCCAGCCCTAGCGCGGCCACACCTTGCTGACCGCGCGTATCGTTGCCCACGCCACCCAGCGCGGGCTGGTCAGCCGCGCGCCCGGCAGGCGGCGCATCACGTCCACCGCCAGCCCGCCGCGCTTGTGCCATTGCTTCTTGCGGGTCTGGCTGTCGGTCCAGCGGCCTTCCAGCCACGGGAATTCCCGGCGTCCCGGCTTGTAGACCGGCGGCGTGTTGTAGATCAGGATGTAGGCCAGCCGCGGCGTCTGCGACGTGTTCGGTCCGGTGAAGTGCAGCGTGCGCGCATCGTGGACGGTGATGCCGCCCGGATCAAGGGGCTCGGCCACCGCCTGGTCGCGCGGAAAATCGCCGCAGCATTCCAGCGGATGCAGGCTCTTGTCGCCCCCCGGCGAGCGATGCTCCAGCACGTCCCACTTGTTCGAGCCCGGCAGGAACTGCATGCAGCCGTTCTCGACGGTGGCCGGCTGCAGCGCCAGCCAGATGCTCAGCTCGTTGTAGACAAAGTCCGGCGACCGGAAAGCTTCGTCCTGGTGCCACGGCGTTTCCGGACCGTGCGGGCCGGGCTTGAGCAACGCATGCTCGCCATACAGCGCCGCCTGCGGGCCCAGCAGTTGCCGCGCAAGTTCCAGGGTGCGTTCGTGGTAAACCGTCTTCAGCAGGCCCGGGGCATAATGTCGCGGATCGTGCAGACTCGGAAACTTCGCGGGTTTGCTCGGGTCGTCGCGGCTGACAAAGTCATACTGCGCGCCCTCGTTGTAACCCGTCTTGTTCGAGAACAAGTCCAGCAGCGTCCTGCGGATGTAGCCGACCTCGTCCTGAGGGCACATGTCCTTCAAGGCCAGGTACCCCTGATCCCTGTAGCGCGCTGTCTCGGCATCCGACAACAAACTGGTCTCTTCCATAATGGCTTCTCCAAGCTCTGGTAATGGGTATTTCTAGCTGGCACGTTTTGACATGGGCTCTAACGTATCGCTTCGAAGCCCGCCGGGCCTATAGACCATCCGCTGTAGCCGGTTCCGCCTACGCCAGTCATGCGTGGCGGCGCATCATCCGAAGGAAAAACCCATGCAAGACCCTAAGGCCGATACCCAGATCGAAACCGTCCACGTCACCGTCAGCGGCACGGTGCAAGGCGTGGGATACCGGCACGCCACGGTGCGGCGCGCTCACATGCTTGGCGTGAAGGGCTGGGTGCAGAACATGCTGGACGGCACGGTCGAAGCGCTGGTGCAGGGCACGCCCGACCAGGTCGATCACATGCTGGAATGGTTGCGCCGGGGACCGCCGGGCGCGTCGGTGCAGGAAATCATCACGCGCCGGGAGTACACCGATAAGCGTTACATCCGCTTCGAGCAACTTTGAGGGCCGCGGGCCCTCGCCGGCACGCTGTAGGCCGGGCGGACGAGGCCCCGGTACCGTAAAGGCTGACGGGCGTCAGCGTGTGCGCAACCAGCGCGCGCCCACCTGATTGATGATCAGCCCGGCCAGCACGCAGCCGGCGCCCACCCATTGCAGCGGCTGCAGCCGCTCGCCGAACGCCATGGACGCCGCCCACAGCCCCACCACCGGAACCAGCAGCGAGAACGGCGCGACCTTGGCCGCCGGATGGCGCGACAGCAGCTGCGTCCACAGCGTGTAGGCAACCAGGGTCGCCAGCACCGCCAGATACAGCACCGACAGCGCCTCGCCCCAGCCGATGCCGGTGATCATGCCCACCACCGGTTCCCAGCCGTCGATCAGCACGGCCAGCGCCAGGAAAGGCAGCACCGGGGCGGCGCTGCTCCAGGCAATGAACGCGAAAGGATCGTAGCCGGGCGCCTTGCGGCTGGCCAGCCGGACGATCATGTTGGACGTCGCCCACATGAACGCCGCCCCCAGCGTCAGGACGAAGCCCAGCATCGTCATCTGCCCCGGCCCGTCGCCGCGCGCCCCCGCAATCACGGCCAGCCCCATCGCGGCCACGCCCAGCCCGATCCAGTGATGCCGCCGCGCGCGCTCATGCAGCACCGGCGCGGCCAGCAGCAGCGTGAAGAATGCCTGGGTCTGGATGACAAGGGACGCCATGCCGGCCGGCATGCCGAACTTGAGCGCGGTGAACAGCAGGCCGAACTGGCCCAGCCCCTGGACCAGCCCGTAGGCCGCGACCCAGTGCCACGGCAGCCGCGGCATGCGCACGAAGAGAATGAGCGGGAAGGCCGCCAGCGCGAATCGCAACGCGCCCAGCATCATCGGAGACAAGCCCCGCATGCCGACCTTCATGACGACGAAATTCAGGCCCCAGATGACCACCACCGCCAAGGCGCAGAAATAGTCTTTTCGGGTTAGATGAGTGGGGGTGGACATGGCGGGCATTATCGCATCGCCCACCCCAAAAAAGGCTGAATCAGCGCGCGTTCAGCACCGCGGAAAACGCCTTGATGGCGACGTCGATATCGTCGTCGCCGATATGCCGATGCGTGACGCAACGCAGCCGCGTGCGGCCCCATGGACGCGTCAGCACGCCTTGCGCCTGCAGGGCGGCGACCCACTCTGCGTTGGTCATGCCGGTGTCGGCGGTCTCGACCTGCACGATGTTGGTTTGCGGCACGGTCGCGGTCAGCGCGGGCGCCTGGGCGCCTGTCAGCCCACTCTTTATCGCATTGATGCCGTCGCTCAAGCGCCGCGCGCGCACGTGGTCCTCGGCCAGACGCGCGCTCATGTGCTGCACGCCTTCCAGGCCCGCGGCGGCCATGATGCCGGATTGGCGCTGCGTGCCGCCCAGCATGCGGCGCACCGTGCGCGACTTGGCGATCACAGCCTGGCTTCCTGCCAGCACCGCGCCCACCGGCGCGCTCAGACCCTTGGACAGGCACAGCGACACCGTATCCGTGTATTGCGTGATGTCCGCGGCCGGCACGCCCAGCGCCACCGCCGCGTTGAACAGCCGCGCACCATCCAGGTGCACCGGCACGCCGGCTGCGCGCGCCATGCCGTGCACGGCCCGCATATGGTCCAGCGGCAGCACTGCGCCGCCCGCGTTGTTGTGCGACGTCTCCATCGCCACGAGCGCGGTCTTGAGCCGGTGGCCGCCCGTCATCAGCGCGTCTTCGAGCCGGTTCAGGTCCATCGCGCCTTCGGCGCCGGGCAAGCCTTGGTAGAACAGGCCCGTGAACGTGGCGGCGCCGCGTTCCGACGTGTACATGTGGGCGGTCGCTTCCAGCGCCACCTGCTCGCTGCGTTGCGTTTGCGCCAGCACGGCAAGCAGGTTGGCCATCGTGCAGCTCGGCACGAACAGGCCCGCCTCCTTGCCCAGACTGGCCGCGACATACGCTTCCAGCTCGCGCACGGTCGGATCGCCGTCCAGGCCGTCATCGCCGATCGGCGCGGTGCGCATGCGCTCGTACATGGCCGCGGTCGGGTGCGTGACCGTATCGCTGCGCAGGTCGACGCGAGTTGGGGGAGGTTCGGCGGGGGTCCGCTGGGTCATGGCTTTCAGTGCTGCAAAATTTTGGAAAGAAATTGGCGCGTGCGCGGGGCACGCTCCTCGACTTTGCCGAAGAACTGCTCCTTCTGGCAGTCCTCGACGATCTTGCCGCTGTCCATGAAGATCACACGGTCAGCGACACGGCGCGCAAATCCCATCTCGTGGGTCACCACCATCATGGTCATGCCTTCGCCGGCCAGGTCGGTCATCACGTCCAGCACCTCGTTGACCATCTCCGGGTCCAGCGCCGACGTGGGTTCATCGAACAGCATCACGACCGGGTCCATCGACAGCGCCCGGGCAATCGCCACGCGCTGCTGCTGGCCGCCCGACAGTTCGCCGGGGTGCTTGTCCTTGTGCGCCGACAGGCCTACGCGCTCGAGCAGCGCAAGGGCGCGCTGACGCGCTTCGTCCTTGCCGCGTTTCAACACCTTGATCTGTCCCAGGCACAGGTTCTCAGTCACCGACAGGTGCGGAAACAGCTCGAAGTGCTGGAACACCATGCCGGCCACTGCGCGCAGCTTGGGCAGGTTGGTGCGCGGATCGCCCACCGACACGCCGTTGACCACGATCTCGCCCTTCTGGAAGGGCTCGAGCGCGTTGACGGTCTTGATCAGCGTGGACTTGCCCGACCCGGACGGGCCGCACACCACCACGACTTCACCGCGGCGCACGGTGGTGGAGCAGTCGTCCAGCACCTGGAAGTCGCCGTACCATTTGCTGACCTGCCGGATCTCGATCATCGGGGGATTGGAAGAGGATTGCATCGTTGAACCTGTGGATAACGTGGGCGCCGCGGCAAGCGGCTCAGCGCAGCACCCGCGTGCGCTTTTCAAGCTGCTTGACCAGACGCGATGCCGTGAAGCAAATCACGAAATACACCACCGCCACGAAGATATAGAGTTCGACCAGCCGGCCGTCGCGCTGCCCGATCTTGGACGCGGCGCCCAGGAAGTCGGTGAGCGACAGCACGTACACCAGCGACGTGTCCTGGAACAGAATGATGACGCGCGTCAGCAACGCCGGCACCATGTTGCGCAGCGCCTGCGGCAGCACGACGTACCGCATGCCCTGCCAATGGTTCAGGCCCAGCGCCATGCTGGCCGACACTTGGCCGCGCGCGATGGACTGGATCCCGGCGCGCATGATTTCGCAGAAGTACGCGGCCTCGAACAGCGTGAAGGTGATCACCGCCGAGTTGAACGCCCCCACGCGCAGCGGCGTGGGCGAACCCACCACCCACGCGGCGATGTAGGGCATCAAAAAGTAGAACCAGAAGATCACCAGCAGCAGCGGGATCGAACGCATCACGTTCACGTAGATGCCCGCCGGCACCGACAGGATCTTGTAGCGCGACAACCGCATCATCGCCAGGATCGTGCCCAGCGCCAGACCCATCACCGCCGCCAGCACGGTCAGCGTCAGCGTGAACGTCATGCCGGTCTGGAACAGGTACGGCAGCGAGCCCCAGATCACATCGAAATCGAATTTGCCCATGTCAGCGCCCCAATCCCGCAGGCGACTTCGCGGCCGTGCCGATCAGGCCAGGCACCGCGACACGGCGCTCGAGCGTGCGCATTCCCAGCACGACGATGCCGTTCAAAATCAGGTAGATCACCGTCGCGGCCGAAAACGCCTCGAAGATGTGAAAGCTGAACTCCGCCATGGATCGCGCCTGGCCCGTCAGTTCCAACAGGCCAATGGTCAGCGCCACCGACGAGTACTTGATCGTGCCCATGAACTCCGAGGTCAGCGGGGGCAGCACGATGCGATAGGCCTCGGGCAGGATGATGTAGCGGTAGACCTGCGCCTCGGTCAGTCCCAGCGCGGTCCCCGCCTGGAACTGGCCGCGCGGCAGCGACTGGATGCCGGCGCGCAATTGCTCGGCCACGCGGGCCGAGCCGTAAAAACCCAGGCACAACACCGCAGGCACGAACTGCCCCCACGGCTGCGGCATCTGCTTCATCGCCAGGCCCCAGGCATGCGGCAGCAGTTCGGGCAGCACGAAATACCACAGGAACATCTGCACCAGCAACGGCACATTGCGGAACAGCTCCACATACGTCGCGCCGATGGCGTTCATCAGGCGCGACTGCACCGTGCGCATCACGCCCAGCCAGGATCCCAACAGCAACGAGAAAACCCACGCCGTCAATGCCAGCGCGAGCGTCCAGCCCACGCCGATCAGGATCGTTTCCAGGAAGGTATGCACGCCGTCCGGCGACATCTCCAGGAAGACGCTCCAACTCCAGTTGTAATTCATGCCCTCGCCCTTGATTGCAACGCCGGTCATGGCCGGCGTCTTTGCCTCGTCATTCGCCGCGGGAACGCGCTGCGCCCCGCGGCATGCTGCTTACTCGTAGGCCTTGGGATCGCCCGAGTCGGTGGGCTTGGCGAGCGCGCGCTTCAACGCGTCGCTCATGGGGTACTTCAGATTGATCTGCTTGGGCGGGATCGGCGCGTTGAAGTACTTGTCGTACAGTGCGGCAACCTTGCCGGTCTTCATCAGGTCCAGCACGGCGTCGTCGATCACCTTCTTGAACTTGGGATCGTCCTTGGGCTGCATGATGCCGTAGGGCGCCAGTTCCAGACCCTTCTTGCCGATCACGAAGGCGTCCGGGTTCTTGGACGAGGCCACGGCGCCGTAGGCGATGCCGTCGTCGTTGGCCGAACCCGCGGCGCGGCCCGATTCGACCATCAGGATGGTCTCGGCGGTGTCCTTGGTGGGCGCCATCGAGATGCCCAGGTTACCCTGCGCATTCAGTTGCGAGATCAGCTTGAACGTCTGGCCGCCGGCCTGCGCCGCGATGGTCTTGCCGCGGAACGAGGACAGGTCATTGGGGTCCACGCCGCCGTCCTTGCGCGCCACCAGCACCACCTGCGCCACGAAGGTCGTGGGCGCGAAGGACACCAGCTTGTGGCGGGCTTCGTTGTTGGTGGTGTTGCCGCATTCCAGATCGATCGTGCCGTTGGCCAGCAACGGAATGCGCGTGGCCGACGTCGTCGGGTTGTAGCGGACTTCCAGCTTGGGCAGCTTCAGCGCTTCCTGCACGTACTTGGCGACTTCCTGGCAGATCTCGACCGTGTAGCCGATCGGCTTCTGATTGCCGTCCAGATAGGCAAACGGCACCGACGTTTCGGGGTGGCCAATCGTGATGACGCCGGTTTCCCGGATCTTGTCCAGGCGGCTGGGACCTTCGGCATGGGCCGTCGCGGTGGTGCCCAGCAGGGCGGCGGCGACGGAGATCGCGGCAAGTGCTTTCATCTGATTCCCTTGGCGCCGTACGTGCGGCGCGTGTTTATGTTCACGATCGGCGATTCCAGTCTGGCTGGCGACCGCCGCGTCCCGCGATGAGCCCCGCGGCTGGCAAAAAGTATCAACTAGCAGTATGGTTTTATCCAGTTCCAATCAGGTATTCCTCTATACGGATTTGACATGGCCATTACTCGCATGGGCTTGCGACACATTGAGGCGTTCCGCGCCGTCATGATGACCGGATCCATGACCGCTGCGGCGCGCCGAGTGCATACCTCGCAGCCGCACGTTAGCCGCTTAATCGCGCAATTGGAAGCCATCACCCAGTTTCCATTGTTTGACCGCAATGGCAGCCGGCTGAGCCCGACCCAGGACGGGTCGCGCTTCTTTCAGGAGGTCGAAAAGACCTTCATCGGCCTCGCCGGCCTGGAATCGGCGGCGGCCAGCATCCGCTCGTTCAGCGCCAGCCGCCTGAGTGTGGCGGCCATGCCACGCCTGGCGGGCGGGCTCCTGGCGCGCATCGTCGCCGCCTTCAAGACCGAATACCCGGACGTCATGGTGTCCATCCACTCGGGCAACGCCAGCGCGGTCCACAACTGGATCAGCTCGGGTTTCTGCGACACGGGGTTGGCGATGCTGTCGGGCGAGGCGCCAGGCATCCAGGTCGAGCCGGTGCTCACGATGAGCTGCGTCGCAGTGCTGCCGCGCGGTCACCGCCTGACCAAACTGAAGAAGCTCAAACCCGCCGATTTTGCGGGTGAACCTTTTGTGGCGTTTCCCAGCGGCACGCCGCTGCGCGAAAAGATCGACGCCGTCTTCAAGTCCGCCAAGGTCGAACGTCACACCGTGGCCGAAGCCGGGCTGGGATCGTCGGTATGCGCGCTGGTGGGCGCGGGGCTGGGCGTGGCGCTGATCAACCCCCTGGCCGCACGCGAGGAGTACGAAGCGAACGGCGTCGAGGTCCGCCCGTTCAGCCCTGCGGTGCCGGTCACGGTGGCGCTGCTGTACCCGCCGTATCACACGCGCACACGCCTGGTCACGGTGTTCTCGCGCTATGCGCATCAGCTGATGCAGGAAGAGATGGGAGATCTGAAGGCGCGCCCGCCCCGGTAGGCGTTCACGGCGGCGATGAGCGTGGAGACGGTGTCTGACACCCTATGAGACACCGCCGCAAACCGGCGACCATCTCCCCTGGGTGTCAGACACCGTTGCGCAAGTCTGGAGGTCTTGGGAGCGAGGCCAGCACGATCAGGTGTCTGACACCCTATGAGACACCGCCGCAAACCGACGACCATCTCCCCAGGGTGTCAGACACCGTTGCCGCAACTGCCTAGGTCGGCGTCACCTGCCCATCACGGTGCAGCATCACAAGCCCACCCGTATCGCCCCGCATGGCCCGCACCGGCTCGCCCTTGTTCCACTGCTCGACAATCGCCGGCGGGCCGTTATAGACGCCCGCCGCCGTCTGCAAGGATTCCGGCGAGCCGATCCAGGCGTAGGCCGGCTCATGCAGCCAGTCGCCCCCAGCGCGCGCCACGCCCACGTAAAACCCGTCCACGTTGTGAGGGCAGGGCGCTTCGTCCGCTTGCATCACCAGCCACCCATACCCGCCGTCCCACGTCAACCCGAACGTCAGCACATGCCGGCAAGCAAGCACTTCACGCCCCTCAACCATGTCATAGACGCCTTCGGCCCACGTCTCGTCGCCATCGCCATCACGCCCCACATTCGCCAGGATCCGCGCATACCGTCCCGCCTGGCCTTCAGGCGCGGGCTCCGGAATGCCAGGCCGTTCCGACGGCAGCCAGCTCACCTCACCGAGATCGCTGTAAACGATGGGCACGCGTACCGCCCCCTCGCCATCCACCACGCCGCGCCGTGCATCTTGCGTCAGGACGCTGATCCGCATCAGACCGCTTGTCCACAGCTCGGCGGCATCCGCCGCGGTATCCAGCGGCGCCAGCGCGGCAAAGCTCGCGTCCAACACCGGGCGCCCCGACGCGTCGATCAGCCCCTCCATCCCATCGCGCTCGGTGATGAACGCGTGCAAGTCCTCGTCCCAATAGACGTCGTCCCACTCGGGCGCCGCCACCCAATCGCTGCGCCGGTCGACGAGCCCCCAGGCCTGCGCCTCGAACGCGGGCGCCAGGCCCCCGGGGCAGAACGACCCCGCGTCCTCGAAGCGCGGCGTGATCGCCCAGCCGCCCGACTTATCCACAAAGCCCAGCCGATCCCCCACACGCGCCACCACCAGGCCTTGCGCGCAGTTCCAGGCTTCGTCCAGCGACGGCGGCAGGATTTCACGGCCATCCGCAGCGATCAGACCGACCTTGTCGGCGACCTGGACGCTCGCCACGTCTTCTTCAAAATCCCACACCGCGTCAAAGCGCGGCGCCACCAGCACGCGCGCGACGTTCTCCGCGACCTGCAGCAGCCCGGTGCGTCCTTCGCGGCTTATCCACAGCACGCCTTCATCGGACGCGCCGCTGGACCAGATCGCATCCCACTGCGGCGCCATCACCGGCAGCCAGCAGTCGTCGTCATCGTCGTCGGATTCGGCTTCCGGATCGACGGCCCGCAGCCCCCACAACTTGTCCACACGGTAGCGGTACAACCCGCCGCCGAGCCACGCGCCCTCGTCGTCGCCACCCTCGGCCACGTAGTCCTCGAAACTGACCGTGCGAGCCGGCTCCTGTTCATGGAAGTAGGAATGCGACAGCCCGCCAAAGCCAAATCGCCAGGCCCAGCCGGAGGCGTCGCCGGCGTCCTGCACGTCCAGCAACTGGCAGATGGCGGCCACGTCGCCCGCCTGCATGCCTTGCTGCAACGCATGCCAGCGTTCGTCGCACAACGTTCGCGCCTCGCGAACGTAAGCCTGCGCGCCGTCCGCGTGCAGCCACGACAGTTCGTTCAGATTCGCGCTTATCCACAACTCGCCTTCGCCATCGTGTTCATCGATAAGCTCGTCCAGGTACTGCATGGCGGCATCGAACTGCAACACCAGCGGCGCATCGTCACGCTCCGCGTGCGACCGCATGAACGCCGCCAATTCACCCAGACGCGCGCGGGCGGCACGCGCATCGGCGGCAATGCCCGCTCCGTCGCCATCGCCGTCGACATCGCCAAGGAGATCCTGGTCATCTGGCGCCGCACCGGGCTCGCCATTGGCCAGCAGCACCTGCCACAACGTCGGCAGGTTGCCGTTCGCGCTGGCGATCTCAGCCGGCGGCGCGCCTTCGTCCTCGTCCGAGCACAGATACAGCCAGGCCCGATTTCCCATCTCTACTTCCTTTGATTGCGAATGCGCCCCGGGGCGCTTGATTACCAGACCTCGACGGCCGGGCTCAAAAAGCTGAAGGCCAGCCCGGTCAGGGCTGGCCTTCGATGTGCAAACATCTTCAATCCGCACGGCCTTTCGTCAGGTCTTCCTGACCGAAGTGTATTCGGGAATCAACCGTGGGCGGATCCGCCGGCGTCCATTCAACCCGCGCTGCCGCCACCACCTTGAGACGCAGCCAGCGCAACCGCACTCTCAAAGTTCTTGCCGTTTTCATTCGCAATGGCCTCTGCCAGCTTCATCATCATGGACATCAAAGACGAGTTCAACACCGCCACCTTCACCTGCAGGGCGGCCGTCAGCGCCGCCTTCTGCTTTTCATCCATGGTGGCTGACTGAACATCGCGCAACTCCTCCAACGCTTGCGCAAGCTGCTTCTCCAATTGCGCGATCTGCTCCCTGAGCGACTCAAGCGATTCGCCTCCGTTCTTGGCGGGATCTGACTCTTGGCTCTGTTGCGCCGCCGACGCGTCGGCCGACGACGCGTCGGCATTTGTCTGCGACTCCGGCGCCGTGGCGCTGACTTCATTCACTTGAGAAGCGGGAGGGGGTGCGGGGGGGTCGTACCGCGAAACAACTGGCGCCGAACTGGCACTGCCGATCTCTACTATCATTTTTGGTGTCTCTGAAAATGCGGCTCGGAAAGCGGTTGAGGCGAACGCTCCCGCACTCGTCCGAACCACAATCAAGGCAAAGGCATCCTGCAACACGCCAAAAATTCTAGTAGCGGGTCCGGAACGCCAATGGCCGTTCTGCGCCACGGTGATTGCCTGGTTGCGCCACCTTTGGCTGCAGCCCCCCGACCCCGACATCAGCGGCGCGGGCTCTCCACGACATGCCGGTGCGAACCTAGGCCTGCCGGCGAAACTCGCCGGGCGTCAGCCCGCAGAACAGACGAAACTGCCTGACAAAATGCGATGCATCGCTGTAGCCGCACCTGCGGCCAATCTCCGCGACGCTCAAGGCGCGAAAGACACGACTGGAGAGCATTCGCTTCGCCGTCTCCAGACGTATCTCGGCAATCGCGCGCGGAATCGATATCCGTAATCCGGACGTGTGCCGATACAAAGTACGCACGGAGATGCCCAGATCCGCCGCCACATCTGCAGCCTTGAGATGGGATTCAACATGGCGGTCGAGCAAAACCTTCGTGATGCGTTCATACACACTTCTGGCGGCGCTGCGTGTCATGTCCGGAGCCTCCTCCACAGCAAGGCCGACGAGGGCGCCGAGTTGATCGACGAGGGTGCCCTGCATATCAACCGCTGCGCTCGCAAACTGCGAACATAGCTGCCGGACAAACGCGCATAACACACGAGACCAGCCCGTCGACGCATCCAATCGCACGCCGACGTGATCCTCAGGATCGGCTATCCACAGGCTGATCCAGCTGCTCGGAAAACCCAGCGTAAAGACCTCCGAGTCATCCGGCAGGCGCAGCGTGTATTCCCGGCGGGAACTCAACAGAACAAGATCCTCAGGCTGCAAGCGTTCCGCCCGTCCACGGGTGCCCAACGACCACATGGCGCGGTATGACCCAACGAGGAAATAGCGTTCATGACGATCTTTGGCGATGTTGGCCGCAGTACGCCGGACCGTCACGCCCACGTTGGTTTCGGTCTTGCTGATGCGCAACACACCCATCTCTCGCGATCGAAGTTCCGCCCGAAAGTGCGCGTCGTCCGGGATGGTGATGTCGACCTTGTCGATTGACTGGCCGACCGCGTCTATCCAGTAGTTTTTTTTCTGCGTCGCGGGAACGGTATCGGTCGACCACAACTGGACCAAGGCATCTGGATCATTCATGGGAAATTTCGTCCTGCCAACATCGGAATGCGCATCGCGCGGATGATCCCGCGCACCGCATGCTTGCTGCGCGCCTCAGGCCGTGGCGACCTTGCTTCTGGGGTCATCGATCCTGTCGATGGTCATTTGACGGTTCACTGACCCGGATGCTTGGGATTCCACAGCCTGAGGCGGCTGCGGCGTTCATATCCCTTGCCATTCGGGTAGCTGACGAGTTCCATATCTGACCCCCAAGGCGAGCGAAAGTGAACCCATGTCTCACCTTCGGTGTCGCCCGATGTCATCGTGACGGGCTTACCCAGAACAGTGATGCCCAGCGCCTCCAGATAAGACACCGCGCCCTCGATATCGTCGGTGTAGAACGCGATATGCGAGGCGCCGATATCCTCGGCATGAGGCATGGTCTTGCTGCCCCGCGAATTCTTGTATTCGAACAACTCGATGTTCGACCCTGCTCCGCAACGCAGCATGGCAATCGTGACGCTATCGGCGCGGGGCGCGAAGCCCCCAGCATCGGCCGGCGCCGTCGGATCCAGCTGAAATGGCCCGATTCGTGTCACGGGTTTGCATCCGAAAGCGCTATCGAAGAATGCCTCGGCCTGCTTCAGATCGGGCACGTTGATACCCACGTGATCCACACCCGCGACCCGGATGCCAGCCGCCTGCGATGCCCCACCTGCCAGAACGCCAATTGCCATGAAGCAAGAAGCCAGTAGTTTCATGATGCGTATCTCGCTTACGGACGATCGAGAAAGACGTGGGCGCTCGCAAGCTTGCCGTCTTTGATGGTGAAGATGTCTTCGCCGTGCACCTGATCCGGATTGCCGCGCGGACCATAGCTCCAGACCACGCGGCCGACACCATGATTCCAAGTGATCGGCGCGGGCTTGAATTGGAATCCCGCATGGGTGCCTTGCAACTGCTCAATCAGGCGGTTCACTTCCGCGTAACCCGTAGCGACGCCGCTTTGATCGGCCACGAAGAAATCGGGTGTGTACGCCTGGTCAAACTTCGATTCGCGGGATTGGGCATTGGCGTCGTTCCATATCGAAAAATGGATGTCGATCAAGCGTTGCGCCACATCGGCGGCGTCGTGCGTGTCGGGTTTCATGGGTGATGTTTCCTGTGCGTGCGTATAAGGCGCGCTGCACATCGCAGCCAGCGCCAGTACGCAATGAGTCAAGAATTTCATGTTGAGAAGTCGCGATCGGAAGCGCAATGCGCTCAGACCTGCGCCATTCCGCCGTCGACAAACAGCTCGATGCCATTGACGAAGCTCGCCGCGTCGGAAGCCAGAAACACCACGGCCTTGCCGATCTCTTGCGGTTCGCCCAGGCGGCCCAGCGGCACCTGCGCGGCCAGATGATCGAACAGCCCCTGGCGGGCTTCGTCGGGAACCAGACCACCCAGGCCCGGCGTGCGGATCGGGCCGGGGCTGACGACGTTCACGCGGATGCCGCGCGGCTTCAGATCCAGCGCCCATGAGCGCGCAAAGTTGCGCACCGCCGCCTTGCTGGCGCTATACACGCTGAAATTCTCCGTGCCCTGGATCGATACGGTCGACGCGGTCAGGATTACCGAGGCGCCGTCGACCAGCAACGGCAAGGCCTTTTGCACGGTGAACAAGGTGCCGCGCACGTTGGTGCCGAAGATGCGATCAAAGTGCTCTTCCGTGATCGCGCCCAGCGGCATCATGTCGCCGCCGCCCGCGTTGGCGAACAGGATGTCGAGTTTGCCGGCGCTCTTGGCGATCTGGGCGTAGACGTTGTCCAGATCGCTCAGCACCGACGCGTCGGCACGGATGCCCGTCGCCGCAACGCCGATGCTGGCCACGGCGGCGTCAAGTTCGGCCTGGCGGCGTCCGGTGATGAAGACGCGCGCACCCTGCGCGGCCAGTTCCTGGGCGGTCGCCAGGCCGATGCCCGTAGTGCCGCCGGTGACGAGTGCGATCTTGCCGTTGAGTTGCTGATTCATGTTGAGCTCCATTTACCTGATGAGGAAGTTGTCAGTCAGCCGGCTGGGGGAGGGAAGTCCCCTGAAACGCCGTGTTGACTGGGCATGGAGGTACTGTAGGCGCGCTGGGATAATGGATAAACCCTGCAAAATTGGAATGACTATCCATGTTTATGGATAATAGACGCGCACCGGTGCATGTCATGCATGGACCCGTTGATGGGAGATTCCAGCGATTGCCTCGTGTTTGGGGGCAGGGCGGTTTTTCACCTGGTCGATGGCGAAATCTGGAACCGCTCGCATAGCAGCGGATCGGCTTGAATTGCCGAGAACCAAAGAAAAAGGGGCTGCAAAAGCAGCCCCTATTACGAACGCCAGAACTCCCGGGAAAAACTAGGTATTCACGGGACGAAACTGGATTGTAGGATCCCATCAGCATTTAGATATCACGTGCCGTCGCCCTCAGGCCATCTAACATCTGGTAGGTCGTACCAGATCGAGATGTCCCATTTCGCTAAATTTCCCTAGATCTGTTCTCCGCGCTCCTTACGGCTCAACTTGCCTTCTAAATTAGGCTCTATTGGCATCGGTTGGACTTACGTTAACAGCTCGACGCCCTCTGCCCTCACCAACGATTTGAAATCGAACCGCATCCCCAACTCTCAGCTGTAAGATGCCGACCGAGCAGTTGCTCACATGGAAGAAAACTTCGCGGCCCTTCGTTGGTGTAATAAAGCCGAAGCCCTTCAGACTATCAATGACCTTAACTGTGCCAGTTTCATCCATTCGATATCGCCTTTGCATGCGAAGTGCGCAGAAGAGTGCGAAGGGTGCTTGCCTGGTTGGGCCTCGTTCTGCTCAGAACGGTCAAGCAGTGCATTAGCACATGAAAGCGTCTAGTTAGCGCGGCCACCGAACTTGGCCGCATTTTAATCGCAAGATCTTCACACATCCTCCGCAATTGTCGAGCCTTCTTTGGGCTGTAAGTCGGCAGGCAGGACCGAAGCTTTTCGGCATAAGCTTCGGCACAACTGTAGTTCAACCTCTTCAGCAGCGTGACATCGCCGAGGGCGGAGTTATGTAGCCGGTGATACTCGGCAGCGGTTTGATGACCAGCATCGAACTGCTTTACACAAGTGTGCACCTTCGCTCGCGTTTTATCTCTGTAAACTGGCGGCAACCCGACCCTGCCATTTCTGATGGACACGCCCGTGACAATTGCAGGATTGGGTGAGGAAATTAAAGCGTGGATCCTCTGCTTCCCGTCGTGAAGCTTGAAACCCTTCTCCGAACACATGGCTCGGACCTTACCGATCACTTCGCCTTTGAGCTTCTCACTGGAAATTCGGTTGGAAAAGCTGAGCGTAATGTCATCCAATAGTCTCGTGTACCGGACCCCCGAACGAATAAATTCCTCGACAAGTTTTGGCTCGCGATCATAGAAGACCATATTCGCGATAAAGCTACTCGTTGGTGCGCCTTGGGGAACGACGCCATTCAGTGTCACCAAGGAGGTCAGTGAGGTCGCCACCTCATCGGGGAACCTAAGCAGGTACTTGAATATCTTAAAAACTTCCTCTCGCTCAATAGAAGGGTAGAAATTTTTGATATCCAGCGTTATTACGTGTTCTGCCGCCTTATGCTCGCTCGCATTGGTCAAAAAATCCCTCGGAGCTTCGAGATCCTTGATGGAGCCATGGAGATAACGCGGAAATTTGCAGCCAGAGAAGATACGTGTGTTTATGCGACGCTGGACCTGCATCAACGCAGGTTTGGGAGCCGTAATGCTTCGCATCCCCTCACCATGCTTCTTTGGCCTTTCAAAGCAAAGGTAAAGAGCATTAACGTTCTGTTCAAGTTCCCTGAGAACCCGCTCGTCTAAGCTGAGGGTTTTTGCTAGCGCCGCTCTCGAAGCGATTGGCCTCGAAGCAAAAGTAATTCTATTCATACGGCTGCGAGAGAGAAAGGGAAGTGAGCCGGTTAACTCAAGAAATACTTGAACCAACCACTCAGGAAGATAACGATGTGTGAAACACACATACTAATCCCGAGTCGCACATTAAAACTGGTTTGCATCTGCGCGCCGCAGTTTTCCAAGCTACGGCGCTGGCTGTCCCAACGAACTTCGATAAAACACTTCATAGTTGAATCTCCAAGTTATTGTTGCGGCGAATGCCAACAACTGCCATTCAGAGTTCGCTTACGAAGCTAAAGAAAGAGCGGAAGTACCAGTTAAAACGCTAACTCACCACCATTTATGCCTGACAACAGAAGCAGGTCAGGCGCGGGGCGCTCGTACGTCGGCGCGGGCCGCGGCCTCCCTGGTAGCGATCCGAAGATCGTTGCAAATGCAACACGGACGCTCCATCACACTGCGTTGGGTTTAATGACAGCTCGCAACTGGGAGAACCTCCCAGACGCGACAAGATTAAACGAAAGGTATCTTAATTACAAGTGCGCGGTACGTTCGTGCTTGCCCGTGAATTTGACCTCTCTGATCGCCCAAGATCCACTCTCTTAAACAAGACAAGAGCTCTAAAGATCTTTTGATCAGAACACTCGAATGCGGCCAACCAAGCATATCGATTGTGGACGGCCGACGACGAATTCGGCCGCCATCCCGCTGCGCGCCACAAGCAAACCTCGCTTCCCAAACCAGATGTTGCTCAAGCGCATCGAAGAACGCAAGGAATTCACCGTCCCTGGCCTATGCAAAGAAATTCACATCCACTCAACGACGTCCGCCAGGAGTATTTTTAGGGCGAGTGAGGCAGCACATGGGCCGCCGAGGGTGGACATCGTCGTTGAGTCGTCAAGGGCTAGACGGGCTCCTCGGAGCGGTCATTTTGAGGTTTGCCTCCACAGCTGACATGCGGGATCCCGCTCGGCTCAATCGCCTCGGGTACGGCAGGCGAGCAATGCAGCTCCTTCCAAAGCTTTTCTGCCTCAACCGTGCCTAAAGCTGCGCGAATGGCAACCGCCAGGCCCACGATAAAGGAGAGAAGGAAAAGCGAGGCTAGCCACCTCTGCTGCTTCACGAGCGAGTGCACCTGGTCTTTCATGCTGCCACTGTCTAACGCCCTGCATAGGTCGAGCAGCTCCGACTTCCGAAAGCTTGTTTTCTCAAGAAGATCCGGACTTTCCGCAGCGCATTCCTTGGCAGCGAAAACCCAGTCTTCGCCCCATAGGGTCATGTTTCTCACGGTATTCGCGTCCGTCTTGAACCAGACCTTCGACTCTTTCATGTGAAAGTACCCGTAGGGCGAAGCGAGCAAGGAACCGGCAATCATAGACAAAATCCACAACACGACGACGAGGAAGATTAGAGCCGGTATCGACATGCTGTGCGGCCTGCGCACGACCGCCGAATTGCGCACATCAACCCAACGCCACAGAGTTTTCAGCTTCGACATACCGACGTTGTGGGCTTTCGCCCACCTGTCGAGCTTGTGCAGGTCGGCCAAGGATTGCAAGGGCACACGATAGAAAAATCTAAAGATCTCCAGGTCGCGACTTTCCTGTTGGATATCTTTCAGCACCAAATCCTGGACTTCGCGCCGACCGGCTGCAATTCGCCAAAGTCGGTCTAAAAGAAAGTGCGCGGATCCCGCTCGCGCCCGGATCCAAAGGCATAGCAGTAAAAAGAGCCCTGTCGAAAGAACAGGCGCGATCCAGGAGCTCTGGACAAGAGGGGTGAACAGTTGAAGCATTTATGCTCTTTGCTCTGTGGATAAGAGCCCCAGATGCTAACCACCTTCGCAACAATCCATTCCGGCAAAAAGCAAGGGACTGCATGTGACTTCAAGCGGGAAGCTATCCATCCCCCAAGTGAGATCGGAAGGTGCCTCGGGCTCAAGCCTGAAGGTCAGGGCCATTTCGTCCTCAAGAAGGAGGAGCGTTTACGTTGCGCTTTGATCAGCCAAGACAGCAGGAACTCATCGACGACCTGCTAAGCCAGAATTACACGGACGCAGATCTGCGAGAAAACCGAGATGCGCTTTTGGTCGATCCCGCGCCAATCAACCTTGTTCTGGAAGCGATCGACGTAAACCGCGCAGACGCGGCTTGAGGAAGCGAGCCAAATGTCGCGGTTCAGTTCATTCTCTATCCGTCGAAGGGGGCTTGGCTCCCAAGCTGACGAGCCATCCTTCAGTTTCGTTCGCGCGTGCGTAGAAGATCTTTCCACACGTTTCCATCCCGCTTGAAGAAGCTGGGTACATGTCCAGTTCTGCGAGCGCGCGCACAACCTTCGTTGACCGGGTCTTCAGAGCTTCTGCCAACTCTGTGGCAAACACGTATTCTCGTCGGAACCTCTCCACCTCCAAACGGGTTACACGAGCACCGCACCCTCATTTCGGCGTAAGTGGTTCGGCTTTCATGAAGCCGCTTCTTGCCAACCAATAAGCCGCCTCCCGGTTCATCCCAAGCAATTCAGCAACCTTATGAATGCTGCGCGGCAGCGCTGTTGAGATGATGCGCCCAGCCAGTCGCTTCAAGACAGCCCGAAGGTGGCCCTAGTAGGGCCAGCTGCTATCTGCAAAAGGTGTTCCACGGCGTTTGGGAGAGATTGGGCAACAATCTCGGCTTGCAGCGGGGGCGGTTCTTCGCAAGGCGCAAAACGCACATCTCTGCCATCGCCGGCTCCTACTTCCGTGGCAAGCTCGATGCCGTGTTCCGCACCGCATCGAGGGGCTGGGTGCACTGCAAGGCGTCAGCACAGCGACCGGCTTCTAGCGTGTCGAGCATCGCGATGGCCGCGCGCTGCGGATCAAGGCGAAGGGATGCTAAGGCTGTGACATTGCCGAACAGCAATTTCGTCGCCATCCAGCTCGCATCGAGCAAAGAAGCGGGTCGTCACATTGCAACCACCCGCCAATAAGAAAAAACCCAACCGCTACCGGTCGGGTTTCGTCTTATGAAATCTAAATTTATTTGGAAAAATCTAAATCCCAACGGGATCCTACACGATCAAGCGTCGATGTTGCCCGCCGACAGCGCGTGCGTTTCGATGAAGTTGCGGCGCGGTTCGACGTCGTCGCCCATCAGCGTCGTGAAGACTTCGTCGGCCGCGATGGCGTCCTCGATCTGCACGCGCAGGAGGCGGCGCACCTTCGGGTCCATCGTGGTTTCCCACAGCTGCTCGGGGTTCATTTCACCCAGACCCTTGTAGCGCTGCTTGGAAATGCTGCGGTCGGCTTCGCTGCGCAGCCACTGCATGGCTTCGCGGAAGTCGGACACGGGCTGCTCCTTGCGCTTGTCGCCTTCGCCGCGGGCGGCCATCGAACGCGCGCCGACCTTGCCCAGGAAGCTCTTGGCGGCCTTGGACAGGATGGCGTAATCCGAGCCATTGATGAAGTCGGCGTCGATGATGCTGACGCGCACGTTGCCGTGGTGCATGCGCTGCACGGACAGGCGATGGCGCTCGGTGGCTTCGTCGAATTGCGGGACAACCTCGACGCCATTGCCGTTGATGGGATCGCGCATGGCATCGGCCAGCCGCTTGGCGGAGTCCGCGGTGGCCTCAGCGGTTTCCAGGTTGATCTCCACGCCTTCGGCCATGGCCGACAGCGCGCCCACGTCGAACACGCGCGACAGGCGCGCGATGACGCCGTCGGCCGCCACGTACTGGCGCGCCAGGTCGTTCAGCTCTTCGCCGCGGATGATGTTGCCGCCCGAGATGATCTCGGCGTCCTTCAGGGCGAGCGTCAGCATGAACTGCGCTTCTTCCTGGTCATCCTTCAGATAGCGCTCTTCGCGGCCAACCTTGACCTTGTAGAGCGGCGGCTGCGCGATGTACACGTAGCCGCGCTGCACCAGCTCGGGCATCTGGCGGTACAGCAGCGTGAGCAGCAGGGTGCGGATGTGTGCGCCGTCGACGTCCGCGTCAGTCATGATGATGAGGCGGTGGTAGCGCAGCTTTTCCACATTGAAGTCGGGACCGATGCTGGTGCCCAGCGCCGTGATCAGCGTGGCGATCTGTTCGCTGGCGATCAGGCGGTCAAAGCGCGCCTTCTCGACGTTCAGCACCTTGCCGCGCAGCGGCAGAATGGCCTGGAACTTGCGGTCGCGGCCCTGCTTGGCCGAGCCGCCTGCGGAGTCACCCTCGACGATGTACAGCTCGCACAGCGCGGGATCCTTTTCCTGGCAGTCAGCCAGCTTGCCGGGCAGGCCGGCGCCTTCCAGCACGCTCTTGCGGCGCGTCATTTCGCGCGCCTTGCGTGCGGCTTCGCGGGCGCGGGCGGCTTCGACGATCTTGTTGCACAGGGCCTTGGCGTCGTTCGGGTGCTCGAGCAGCCAGGTTTCCAGCGTGCGAGCCACGGCTTCTTCGACGGCCGGACGCACTTCGCTGGACACCAGCTTGTCCTTGGTCTGGCTGCTGAACTTGGGCTCGGGCACCTTCACCGACAGCACGCAGGCCAGGCCTTCGCGCATGTCGTCGCCGGACGTCTCGACCTTGGCCTTCTTGGCCAGTTCGTTGTCGGTGATGTACTTGTTGATGATGCGCGTCATCGCGGCGCGCAGGCCGGTCAGGTGCGAACCGCCGTCGCGCTGCGGGATGTTGTTGGTGAAGCACAGCACGCTTTCGCTGTAGCTGTCGTTCCATTGCATCGCCACTTCGACGCCCACGGACACGCCGCCGGCAGCGGACTCGGTGCTGACCGAAAACACGTTCGGATGCAGCACGGTCTTGGCGCGGTTGATGTATTCAACAAAGCCCTTCACGCCACCCGAGAACGCAAAGTTCTCTTCCTTGCCCTGGCGCTGGTCGATCAGGCGGATCTTGACGCCGTTGTTCAGGAACGAGAGCTCGCGCAGGCGCTTGGAGAGGATCTCGTAGTGGTATTCGATGTTGTTGAAGATGATCGGGTCGGCCAAAAAGCGCACTTCGGTGCCGCGCTTGTCGGTCGTGCCGGTCACGGCCAGGGGCGCCACGCGCTCACCCTGGCGGAATTCCATCTGGTGCACTTCGCCGTTGCGGCGGATGGTGAGGCGCAGCCACTCGGACAGCGCGTTCACGCACGACACGCCCACGCCGTGCAGGCCGCCGGACACCTTGTACGAGTTCTGGTCGAACTTGCCGCCGGCGTGCAGTTCGGTCATGACGATTTCCGCCGCGCTGCGGTGGAATTCGTCGTCCTTGTGGATGTCGGTCGGGATGCCGCGGCCGTTGTCCGTGACCGAGATGGAGTTGTCGGTGTGGATCGTGACGACGATGTCGTCGCAATAGCCGGCCAGGGCTTCGTCGATGGCGTTATCGACGACCTCAAACACCATGTGGTGCAGGCCGGTGCCGTCGGACGTGTCGCCGATGTACATGCCGGGGCGCTTGCGCACGGCCTCCAGCCCCTTGAGCATCTTGATCGAGTCAGCGCCGTAGCCGCCGGTCTCGGGAGTGGTGTTCTGCTGATCTGACATGTCTGTATCGATAACGCTTTAAAGAACGGCCTGGGCGGCCGGACCGCCCGCGGACCATCCGGTCCGCAAGCGGCACAAACCCACGGGGGAGTGCGGACTAGATCCGCATCGGCATGACGACGTACTTGAACTGGTCGTCTTCGGGCAGGGTGATGAGCGCCGACGCGTTGGCATCGGGCATGACCGACCACTGGATGTTGTCGACCTTCACGTTGGACAGCACGTCGAGCAGGTAGCCCACGTTGAAGCCCACGTCCAGCGCTTCATGGCTGTAGTCGATGTCGATTTCTTCCTGGGCCTCTTCCTGCTCGGCGTTCGAGGACGAGATCTTCATCTGGTTCTGCGCCAGTTGCAGACGCACGCCCTTGAACTTGTCCGTGGTCAGGATGGCGGCGCGCTGCAGGCTGCCCTGAAGCGCTTCGCGGCCGACCAGGAAGTGACGCGAGTAGTTCGTGGGAATCACGCGCGTGAAATCGGGGAACTTGCCTTCGACCAGCTTGGACACCAGCTCGACGTCGCCAAAGCGGAAACGGATCTGGCCCGGCGCGACGTCGATGGAGACGGTTTCGTCGGAGTCTTCAAGCAGACGCTGCATTTCCAGCACGGTCTTGCGCGGCACGATGACTTCGTGGCGCTCGGCGATGCCGTCGGCTTCGGTCGAGCAATGCGCCAGACGGTGGCCGTCGGTGGCAACCGCGCGCACACGGCCCGGTTCAAACACCAGCAGCATGCCGTTCAGGTAGTAGCGGATGTCCTGCTGGGCCATGGCGAAGTGCACCATGTTGAACAGGTGGCGCAAGGTGCGCTGCGGCATGGTGAGCGAGACGTCCCACTGCTCGGGCTGAGCCACGGTGGGGAACTCGCTGGCGGCCAGCGTCTGCAGCGCAAAGCGGCTCTTGGCGGATTGCACCGACAGCTTGTTGCTGGCCAGGGCCAGGCGCACGTCGCCGGTATCGGGCAGGGCTTTCAGGATGTCCAGCAGCTTGCGCGCGGCCACCGTGGTGGACTCGTTGTCCTGGCCGACACCAAAGTCGGCGTGCGTCGTGATCTGCACTTCCAGGTCGGTCGCAATGAAGGCAACCTTGTTGCCTTCCTTGCGCATCAGGATGTTCGCAAGAATGGGCAGGGTATGGCGTCTTTCGACGATGCCCGCCACAGTCGACAGCGGTTTCAGCAATGCATCGCGTGTGGTTTGTACGAGTTGCATGTTCATCCTTTTAGAGTTTGTTCCAACACGTGCAGGGTATGGTTGAGCTCCGCTTGCTTGGCGCGGGCATCGGAAATCTTGCGAACGGCGTGCAGCACCGTGGTGTGATCACGGCCGCCGAATAAATCGCCGATTTCCGGCAGGCTTTTCTGGGTCAGCTCCTTGGCCAGGTACATCGCAACCTGGCGCGGCAACGCGATATTGGCCGGCCGGCGTTTCGAGTACATGTCGGCGACCTTGATCTTGTAGAAGTCCGCCACCGTCTTCTGGATGTTTTCCACGGTGATCTGGCCGTTGGACACCGACAGCAGGTCCTTCAGCGCTTCCTTGCAGACATCCACCGTCAGCACGTCGCGGCCATGGAAGCGCGCGTAGGCCAGGACCTTGCGCAGCGCACCTTCCAGTTCGCGCACGTTGCTGCGCAGGTGCTTGGCGATGAAGAAGGCCACTTCCTCGGGCATGGGCACGCCTTCGGACTCGGCCTTGCGCAGCAGAATCGCCACGCGCATTTCAAGTTCCGGCGGCTCGATGGCGACCGTAAGGCCCGAGTCAAAGCGCGAGATCAGGCGGCTGTCGATGCCGGACAGTTCCTTGGGGTACGTATCGCTGGTGATGATGATCTGCTTGCGCTGCGCGACCATCGCCTCGAACGCATAGAAGAATTCTTCCTGCGTGCGGTTCTTGCCGGAGAAGAACTGGATGTCGTCGATCAGCAGAAGATCGAGCGAATGGTAGTAACGCTTGAAATCGTCGAACGCCTTGCGCTGGTACGCCTTGACCACGTCGGACACGTATTGGTCGGCATGCACGTAGCGCACGCGCACCCCGGTGCCCGCCGCCACCATGGCGTTGCCGATGGCGTGGATCAGGTGGGTCTTGCCCAGGCCGACGCCGCCATACAGGAACAACGGGTTGTACGAGGTGCCGGGATTTTCCGCGACCTGCAGCGCCGCAGCGCGCGCGAGCTGGTTGGCCTTACCGGTCACGAAGTTCTCGAACGTGAGGTCGGTGTTCAGGCGCGATCGCTCGTACACGATGTTGGCGGCGTCCGCGTTCACGGCCTGCGCAGCGGCGGTCGTGGCGGGCGGGGGCGGGGCGGTGGTCACGGTGACCGTCACGGGCGGCGCGGCGCCGGAAGGGGGCGCAGCGGACGGGTGCGGTTGCTGGGCTGGCTGCTGCGCACGCACGGGCGCGACCGGCATACGCGGCGCGGTCCCTTGCGAAGGCAGCTCGAACAGCACCTGCACCGGACGCTTGAACCACTCCGCGGCCAACGCTTCGATCTGGTGGGAAAAGTTTTTGCGCACCCAATCCAGCTTGAAGCGGTTGGGCGCGGCAACGCGCAGCACCGCCTGCGTTTCGTCGTACGCAAGCGGGACCAGCGGTCGTATCCACGCGCTGATTTGTTGGGGGGGGAGTTCCTGCTCAAGACGACTGACGCAGGTCTGCCAGAATTCTTTCATGTCGCTCTTATTCAAACCTCGATTCTACCTTGCCCGGGCGGGGGTTATCCACAGGGAAGGGCATGAGTGTCTATATGATCACCCCTTAACTGTTTGACAAGACAGGGAAAACTTGCTGAAATGGTGGGCTTTTCCGAATTCTGTCTGTCAGAAGGTTTCGCAGAAAGCTTGGCCGGACACGCTCCTACAAGAGCAATTTGTCCGGTTTTTAGCTTTGCTGAATAGGTCGCCCGAGATGAAATTCTCGGTACAGAGCCCCGTCTAAGAGTTGTTTTTCGCACCGGTTGCAAAACCCGTTGCAAAAACGCTCTCTGGATACCCGCTTCTGCTTAGCGCGACGAGGAACCCTCCGGGCAGGTCCCTTCTGACTTTGTTCTTTTTGTGGATTGTCCATGAAACGCACCTACCAACCTTCCGTTACCCGTCGCAAGCGCACCCATGGCTTTCGCGTGCGCATGAAAACCCGCGCTGGCCGCGCCATCCTGAGCGCCCGCCGCGCCAAGGGCCGCAAGCGTCTGGCCGTCTAAGTCCAGTTTTCCGGTTTTCCGGAAACTGACTTTCGCACGGACCGACCATATTGCAAGACCTCTCGCAATCCTGTTCCGGTTCCGCGCAACCGCCTGATCCGCAGTCCATGCCGCGCTCCACGCTTCCCCCGGAGGCGCGGCTGCATCGCCCCTCCGAGTTTGCCGCCGCCCTTAAAGGCCGGCGTCTTGCCCGAGGGGCATTCTTCATTGTGAGCGCGGCTCCCAATGATCTGCCTCCCGGCCAGGACGCCTGTGCCCGGCTGGGGCTCATCATCGCCAAGCGGTTCGCCGCCCACGCCTCGACGCGCAACGCCTTGAAGCGGGTCATCCGCGAAGCGTTCCGCCATCGGCGCCTGGCGCTGCCGGCAAAAGATTACGTCGTGCGCCTGCATAGCAAGGTCGCGCCCGCCACGCTCACTGCGCTGAAACGCGCCGCCCGAGCCGAAGTGGACGCTCACTTTGAGCGGATCTCGCGATGATCAAGGCACTACTCATTGCCCCGATCCGGTTCTACAGGTTCTTCCTGAGTCCCTGGATCGGCCGGCAGTGCCGTTTTACTCCGACCTGCTCGGCGTACGCGATCGAAGCGATCGAGCGCCACGGTGCATGGCGCGGCTTCTGGATGGGAGTCCGGCGCATCGGCCGGTGCCACCCCTGGTCACCCGGGGGCCTGGATCCGGTTCCGCCGGCCAAGGGAACCAACGACGCCCGTTGCTGCTCCCACAGCCACCGCATCGAGCACGATTGACGCTAAACTGGCGGGCTTTGCTGGCCCGTATTCACTTCAGTAGGCACCATGGATATCCGACGAACCGTCCTCTGGATGATTTTTTCCTTTTCGCTGTTGCTCCTTTGGAACAACTGGCAAATCCATAACGGCAAGCCGTCGCTGTTCGGGGCCCCGCCCGCGGCCAGCACGAGCGAAACGCCGGCTGCAGCCAACAACGCAACGCCGTCTGTGCCCAGCGCGCCGGCAGCCACCGCTGCCCCGGCTTCCACGGTGCCTGGCGCCGCCACGCCCGTTCCCACGCGCTCCGAAGAAGTCGTCATCACCACCGACGTGCTGCGCCTGACCTTCGACACGATGGGCGCCCAACTGGTGCGCGCCGAACTGCTGAAGTACCCGGCCACCGGCCAGCCCGACAAGCCCACGGTTCTGCTGGACCGCTCGGCGGGCCTGAACTACGTGGTGCAGACCGGCGTGGTCGGCGCCCCCAGCGGCCAAAGCTTCCCCACCCACCAGACGCCTTTCCGCCTGGTCTCCCAGGAACGCGAACTGACCGGCGACAACCTGGTCGTCACGTTCGAAGGCGAATCCGGCGGCGTGAAGGTCACCAAGACGTTCACCCTGCATCGCGGCCGCTACGACATCGATGTGCGCCATGACCTGGCCAACGTCGGCGCCGCCCCCGTAACGCCCTCGCTGTACCTGCAGATCGAGCGCGACGGCAACGACCCGGCCGACACGTCCAGCTTCTATCACACGTTCACGGGCTTTGCCGTCTACTCGGACCAGGACAAGTTCCAGAAGAGCACCTTCAGCGACATCCAGAAGAAGAAGGCCAGCTACATCAAGCAGGCGGACAACGGCTGGATCGCCGTGGTCCAGCACTACTTCGCCACGGCCTGGGTTCCCCCGCAGGGCAAGCCGCGCACCAACGAACTGCTTGAAGTCCAGCCGAACCTGTATGCCGGCCGCAGCATCGAAGCCGTCGGCGACATCGCCCCGGGCGCTGCCGCGCGCGTCGACTCGCACCTGTGGGTCGGTCCGCAAGACCAGAAGGCCATGGCGGCGCTCGCCCCCGGCCTGGAACTGGTGGTCGACTACGGCTGGCTGACCATCATCGCCAAGCCGCTGTTCACCCTGATGACCTGGCTGCACTCCATCCTGGGCAACTGGGGCTGGACGATCGTGGCGCTGACCGTGCTGATCAAGGCCGTGTTCTACCCCCTGGCCGCCGCCAGCTACCGCTCCATGGCCCGCATGAAGCAGGTGGCTCCCCGCCTGCAGGCCCTGAAGGAAAAGTACGGCGACGACAAGCAGAAGCTCAATGCGGCCATGATGGAGATGTACCGCACCGAGAAGATCAACCCGCTGGGCGGCTGCCTGCCGATGCTGGTTCAGATTCCGGTGTTCATCTCGCTGTACTGGGTGCTGCTGGCCAGCGTGGAAATGCGCGGCGCGCCGTGGATCCTGTGGGTTCACGACCTGTCGGTCCGCGATCCGTTCTTCATTCTGCCCGCCATCATGATGGCCACCATGTTCCTGCAGATCAAACTGAACCCGACGCCCCCGGATCCCATCCAGGCCAAGGTCATGATGATCATGCCGCTGGTGTTCGGCGGGATGATGTTCTTCTTCCCGGCCGGCCTGGTGCTGTACTGGTGCGTCAACAACATCCTGTCGATTGCGCAGCAGTGGTCCATCACCCGCGCCATCCAGAAGAAGTCGGAAGCGGCGGCCAATCGCTGATCGCCCTCCCGAAACAAGAAACCGGCCTTTCGAGGCCGTTTTTTTTACGCCCGTTGCCAATGAAACGCGGAAGGCACACTCAGCATTTTCTATGCCCATGAGGCATATACATAGGTATTACTTATCGGCAAAGCAGGATCAATCAACTTCACACAGCCAACCATGACACCTATGATGGCTTTGAATTTGCCCTCCGGCGGCCTGTCCGCCGGAGTTTTGCTGCAACGCCGCGCGGCCCGACAAACGGGTTTCCGCGCCATCCTGGATTAAACAAGGGAGTGTGCCATGACCGACAAGAAGCCTCTGACTACCGCCTCGGGCGCCCCAGTACCGGACAACAACAACACCCTGACCGCCGGCCCCCGCGGCCCCGCCTTGCTGGAAGATTTCTGGCTGATTGAAAAACTTGCCCACTTCGACCGCGAACGCATCCCCGAGCGCGTCGTCCACGCCAAGGGCTCCGGCGCCTACGGCACGTTCACCGTCACCCACGACATCACCCGCTACACCCGCGCCAACATCTTTTCCAAAGTCGGCAAGCAGACGCCGCTGTTCCTGCGCTTTTCGACCGTCGCCGGCGAACGCGGCGCGGCCGACGCCGAACGCGACGTGCGCGGCTTTGCCATCAAGTTCTACACCGACGAAGGCAACTGGGATCTGGTCGGCAACAACACCCCCGTTTTCTTCATCCGCGACCCGCTGAAGTTCCCCGACTTTATCCACACCCAGAAGCGCGATCCCAAGACCAACCTGCGCAACGCCACCGCGGCGTGGGACTTCTGGTCGCTCAACCCCGAGTCGCTCCACCAGGTCACCACGCTGATGAGCGATCGCGGCATCCCCGCCAACCTGCGCCAGCAGCACGGCTTCGGCTCGCACACGTTCAGCTTCATCAACGCCAACAACGAACGCTTCTATGTGAAGTTCCACTTCAAGTCGCAGCAGGGCATCGCCTGTCTGACCGACGAAGAGGCCGCGCAGGTCGTCGCCCACGACCGCGAAAGCTCGCAGCGTGACCTGTTCCAGAACATCGAAGAGCGCAATTTCCCGAAGTGGACGCTGAAGGTGCAGATCATGCCCGAGGCCGAAGCGGCGACGTATCACATCAACCCGTTCGACCTGACCAAGGTCTGGCCGCATGGCGACTACCCGCTCATCGAGGTCGGCGTGCTGGAGCTGAACCGCAACCCCGAGAACTACTTCGCCGAAGTCGAGCAGGCCGCCTTCACGCCGGCAAACGTGGTGCCGGGCATCGGCTTCTCGCCGGACAAGATGCTGCAGGGCCGGATCTTCTCGTACGGCGACACGCACCGGTATCGCCTGGGCATCAATCATCACCAGATCCCGGTGAACGCGCCCAAGTGCCCGTTCCACAGCTTCCATCGTGACGGGGCCGGGCGCGTGGACGGCAATGCCGGCGCCACGATCAACTACGAGCCCAATAGCGCGGGCGAGTGGAAGGAAACGCCCTCGGCGGCCGAACCGCCGCTGGCGCTGGACGGCCAGGCCGCGGCACGCTGGAATCATCGCGTCGACGACGACTACTACTCGCAGCCGGGCGCCTTGTTCCGCCTGATGACGCCGGCGCAGCAGGAATTGCTGTTCGGCAACATCGGCCGTCACATGGCGAGCGTGCCGGAGGTCATCCAGCGCCGCCAGCTGGATCACTTCCGCAAGGCCGATCCGGCGTATGCCGAAGGGGTGGCCAAGGCGCTGGGACTGAAGCTGTAAACGTTACGCATCGACCATGAAATGGGGGCGGCATCACTGCCGCCCCCAATTTTCATTCCAATCGTACGATCGTCGCAACAATCACCGCCACAATCGCCGGAATCATCCCGCAGCAACGGCCGCAAACCACTCGCCCATCACCGCTGCATCCCCCAACGCCGGACCGTCAGGCGCTCCAGCGTATCGAACGCCAGGTTTTCCACAAGCAGACCGATGATGACCACCGCGGCCAAGCCCGCGAACACCCGGTCTGTGTATAACTCGTTGCGGTTCTGAAAGATGTACCAGCCCAGCCCGCCCTTGCCGCTGGACGCCCCGAACACCAGTTCGGCGGCAATCAACGTGCGCCACGCAAACGCCCAGCCGATCTTCAATCCGGCCAGGATGGCGGGCAGGGCGGCCGGCACCAGGATCTGCAGGACGTAGCGCAACCCGGTCAGCCCGTAATTGCGCCCCGCCATCCGCAGGGTGTCAGACACCCCGAGAAAGCCCGCGTACATGTTCAGCGCCAGCGCCCACAGCACGGAGTGGATCAGCACGAATATCAGGCTGCCTTCACCCAGCCCGAACCACAGCAGCGCCAGCGGCAGCAAGGCAATCGCCGGCAGCGGATTGAACATCGCCGTCAGGGTGGACAACAGATCGCGGCCGAACCGCGTGGACACCGCCAGCGTCGTCAGCACAAAGGCGAGCACGACACCCGCCAGATAGCCCTGCACCAGCACGCGCATCGACTGACCGGCGCGCGCCAGCAGCTCGCCGCTGGTCACGCCCTCGACAAAGGCCTGAGCGGTCTGCCAGGCGCCGGGCAGCAGCAGATCGTTGTCGGTGTAGCGCGCCGCCAGCTCCCACACCGCCGCCAACAGGACAAGGATCACTGCCTTGCGCAGGGCGGCGTGCTGCCACAGCCGCTCGTGCCACGGCAGCGGCGCCTCGGCCGCTTGCGGGGGCAGGGGCGGCAGGTCGTATTCCACCTCGGGGCGAATGAACGCCGATCCGGCATGGCTGATGCTCATGCACGCTCCTTTCAGGCCGCCGCGCGCTCGGCCTGAGCCAGCGGGGCGCTATCGAACAACAAATCGTGAATGCGGCGCGACGCCGCCTGAAACGCCGCCGATCCCTGGCTGTGCAGGTCAAAGCCGTGCGCATTCAGTTCGGCGCGCACACGGCCCGGATGCGGGGACAGCAACAGAATGCGGCTGCCCAGCACCAGCGCCTCTTCGATCGAGTGCGTGACAAACAGCAGCGTGAACCGCACGTCGTCCCACAACGCCATCAGCTCTTCCTGCATGCGCCGGCGCGTCAGCGCATCCAGCGCCGCGAACGGCTCGTCCATCAGCAGCACACGCGGCTGCATCGCCAGCGCCCGCGCAATGGCCACGCGCTGCTTCATGCCGCCCGACAGCGTATGGGGATAGGCATCGGCAAAGCCCGCCAGCCCGACCTTGTCCAGGTAGTGCATCGCCCGTTCATCGGCCTCGCGCCGGTTGAGCTTGCGCGACGCCAGCAGCGGAAACGCCACGTTCTGGCGCAGCGTCTTCCAGGGCGGCAACTGGTCGAATTCCTGGAACACCACGATGCGGTCCGGGCCCGGCCCTTGCACGGTCTTGCCGTCAATCGCGATCCGTCCCTCAGTGGGTTCGATGAATCCCGCCACCGCCTTGAGCAGCGTCGATTTCCCGCAGCCGGACGGCCCGAGCAGAATGAAGCGCTCGGCGCCGTGCACGTCAAAACTGACCTGATGCGTCGCGCGAACACGCCGTTCGCGCGTCTTATATTCGATCGACACCTTATCCACAGCCAGCAAAGGCGGTGGCCGTTGAACGTTATCCACAGGGGTGGCGGGGATCACAGCCATGTCAGCTGCCCTGCGCCGTGACGGGATCGTCGAAGAAGTAGTCGCGCCAGCTGGCCGGCGCATTCTTGATCGCGCCGACCTTGTGCATGAACTGCGCCAGCGCGAACGTGTTCTGCGGCTGCAGCTTGAACTGCACGTCGGGATTCTTGATGACCTTGATGAGGAAGTCGCGGTCCTGCTTGGCGCCGGTGACGCGCAGGTAGATGTCCGCGGCCTTTTCCGGATTGGCGGCGGCAAAGCTGGCGGCTTCCTTCAACGCTTCCTGGAAGGCCTTGTAGGTCTTGGGATTGTCGCGGCGGAATTTCTCGGTGGCGAACAGCACCGTCGACGAACTGGGGCCGCCCAGCACGTCATACGAATTGAGCACGATGCGCGCCTTGGGGTTCTCGGCCAGCTCCTGCTCCTGGAAGGGCGGGTTGCCGAAGTGGCCGGTGATTTCCGTGCCGCCGGCAATGATGGCCGCCGCGGCGTCCGGGTGCGGCAGCGCCACCGAGATCTTGTCCAGCTTGTTGAACTGCGCGTCGCCCCACAGCTTGGCCGACGCCAGCTGCAGCACGCGCGATTGCACCGACACGCCCACCGCCGGCACGGCGATGCGGTCCTTGTCCGTGAAGTCGGCGATCGTCTTCACGTTCGGGTTGTTGGTGACCAGGTAATAAGGAAAGTTGCCCAGCGACGCCACGCCCTTCACGTTCTGCTTGCCGTGCGTGCGATCCCAGATCGTCAAAAGCGGTCCCACACCCGCCCCCGCGATATCCACAGCCCCCGACAACAGCGCGTCGTTCACCGCGGAGCCGCCGGACAGCTTGGCCCACTCGACCGAGATATCCACACCTTCGGCCTTGCCGTGCTTCTCGATGAGCTGCTGGTCGCGCGCAACGTTCAGCAGCAGATAGACGATGCCGTACTGTTCGGCAATGCGGATGCGCCCTTCGGCCATGGCCGGTGTGGGCGAAGCCAGCGCCAGCACGGCAAGTATCAGCGCGAGGCCCGCGCCCGTGGCGGTCTGGACCAGTCGATCCCGTAGCGTGGAGGTCAAACGCATGGCGTTCCTTGTGGATAAGTATTTGGGGGCGGGGTGGTGCATCCATTGGGCCGCGTCAGAACGGCACATCGCCTTCGATCGTTGTGCGGTACAGCTTGCGGCGCAGGTGATCCGGCGTGCCGCCCGCCAGGTGGATCAGCGAGCGGTTGTCCCAGAACACCAGGTCATGCGGCTGCCACTTGTGGCGGTAGATGTGTTCGGGCCGCACGCTGTGGGCAAACAGTTCGGCCAGCAGCGCGCGGCTTTCGTCGTCCGGCAGTCCCTCGATACGCGTCGTGAAGCCTTCGCTCACGAACAGCGCGCGGCGGCCGTTCTCCGGATGCGTGCGCACCACCGGATGCACCACCTCCTGCACTTGCGCAATCTGCTGCGCGCTCAGGTTCGGGCGCCAGTTGCCTTCCTTCTGCAGTTGCCCGTACTGGGCCAGATAGGAATGCACGCCGCGCTTGCCGTCGATCGCGTCCTTCAGCGCCTGCGGCAGGGTGTCGTAGGCCAGGTGCATGTTCGCGAACAAGGTGTCGCCGCCTTCGGCCGGCAGCTCCTGCGCATGCAGCAGCGACCCGAGGCTGGGCAGTTCCTTGTACGAGATGTCCGAATGCCAGTATTTGCCCGCGTCACCCAGACCAATCGGCTTGCCGTCTTCCAGGATGTTCGAGACCGTCAGGATCTCGGGATGGCCAGGCAGGTGGAACTGGTGCAGCACGTGGATCATCAGGCGGCCGAAGCGGCGGCTGAAATCGATGTGCTGCTGCGGTGTGATGCGCTGGTCGCGGAACACCAGCAGGTGATGGTCCAGGTGCGCCTTGTGCACGCGCGCAAAATCCGCGGGTGTCAGTTCGTGCGACAGGTCCAGGCCGATGATTTCCGCGCCCACGGGACCGGGCAGGGGGCGCACGTCAAAGGACTGCGGCTGGGGGGCGGCGTGCGCTTCGCGCCGCAAGGCATTGCTCTGGGACATCGATCGCTCCGAATTCGCCTTGCGGCATGGCTGGAACGATCGATTATGGAAACCGCGCCATGTATCTCAAACGAAGATATCGGCGTTTGATCAAAGCTTTACGTCATATAGCAAAAAGCCGCAGGGCGCCCCCGCGGCTTCATGGCCAACCGCATATAAGCAAATAGCGTATCGGTCCTTACTTGGCCGGCATGAAGGCCTCGACCAGCTTCACCCAATACGTTGCACCGACCGGCAGCAACGCGTCGTTGAAGTCGTAGTTGGGGTTGTGAAGCTGGCACGGCCCCATGCCGTGGTACGACTCCATGCGGTGATCGCCGTCGCCGTTGCCCAGGAACAGGTATGAGCCCGGCACGGATTCCAGGAAGAACGAAAAATCCTCCGCGCCCATGAACGGCGGCATGTCGCGCAGCACGTTCTCCGCGCCGAAGGCGTCTTCGGCAACCTTGGCCGCAAACGCGGTTTCGTTTTCCCAGTTCACCAGCGGCGGGTACGCGCGCACGAAATCCAGCTCGCCCGTGCCGCCATACACCTGCGGCAGGGTAGTGGCGATGCGGCGCATGTCCGCCTCGATCTTGTCCAGCGTCTCCACCGAATACGTGCGCACCGTGCCGCGCAGCACGGCCTCGCCGGGAATCACGTTGTAGGCATCGCCCGCGTGGATCTGCGTGATCGACAACACCGCCTGATCCAGCGGATTCTTGCTGCGCGAGATGACCGTCTGCAGCGCGTGCACCATGTCGGCGGCCACGATGATGGGGTCCACGGACGAATGCGGCTGGGCGGCATGGCCCCCGACGCCCTTGATCACGATGTCCCAGCGATTGCTCGACGCCATCGTCGGCCCCGACCGGAAACCGAACTGATTGACGGGCATGCCCGGCATGTTGTGGATGCCGAACACCGCATCGCAGGGAAACTTGTCGAACAGGCCGTCCTGCATCATGGCGCGCGCGCCGGCGTTGCCGCCTTCCTCGGCCGGCTGGAAGATGAACACGACCGTGCCGTCGAAATTGCGATGCGTGGACAGATACTGCGCGGCGCCCAGCAGCATCGTCGTGTGTCCGTCATGACCACAGCCGTGCATGCGCCCGCTGATCGTGGACTTGTGGGCAAACCGGTTGTGCTCCGGCATCGGCAGCGCGTCCATGTCGGCACGCAAACCAATGGTCTTTCCGCCGCTGCCGGCGCGCAATATGCCCACCACACCGGTTTTCCCCAGCCCCGTGTGGACTTCCAGTCCCCAGTCGCGCAGGCGTTCGGCCACCAGGTTGGACGTGCGCGTTTCCTGAAACGCCAGTTCGGGATGCGCATGGATATCGCGTCGCAGGGCCGTCAGGTCCCCGTGTACGCGTTCGATTTCGGCAATGGTTTTCATGGCTGTGGATAAGCTGTCTGGATTGAAGGAGGGCGCACGCGCAAAACGCCTGCTGTTGCGGGAATTCTCGCGCCGCCCCGCGTGCCGCGTCCAGCCCTTTTTCGGCGCAGGTCAGGCGGCATCGTTCAGATGGCAGGCGCTGAACTGCCCCGGCGCGATCTCCCGCAGGAGCGGGAGCTCAGCCTTGCAGCGCGGCATGGCATGGGGACACCGCGGGTGAAACGCACATCCCGTGGGCGGATCCAGCGGCGAGGGCAGCTCGCCTCGGATGGGCTGATACGTGCGCCGCCCGGGCACCAGCGTCGGCAGCTCCTTGAGCAACGCCTGCGTGTACGGGTGGTTGGCGCGCGTGAAGACGGTATCCGTGTCCGCCAGCTCGACGATGCGTCCCAGATACATGATCGCCACGCGGTCCGAGATATGGCTGACCACGCTGAGGTTGTGGCTGATGAACAGATACGTCAGATCCAGCTCATCGCGCAGCTGTTCGAACAGATTCAGCACCTGCGCCTGGATCGACACGTCCAGCGCGGCCACGGCCTCGTCGCAGACGATCACCGAAGGTTTCAGCGCCAGCGCCCGCGCAATACCGATACGCTGGCGCTGCCCGCCCGAAAACTGATGGGGATAACGCTGTGCAAAGCTCGGGTCCAGGCCCACCTGCCGCATCAGCCCGGCCACATACTCCTGCTTGTCGCGCGAGCGGATCAGGCCGTGCGCCACGGGCGCTTCCCCGATGATCTCGCGCACGCGCATGCGCGGATTCAGGGACGCGTAGGGATCCTGGAAGATCATCTGCACGCCCAGTTCATAGGCGCGCCGCTCGGGTCCTTTCATGGCGTGCACGGGCTTGCCTTGATAGTGCACCTCGCCCGCCGTCGGCGGCAGGATGCCCGACACGACGCGGCCCAGCGTGGATTTTCCACAGCCTGACTCGCCGACGATGCCGATCACTTCGCCCGGCCTGACCGCGAGGTCGACGCCGGCCACCGCATGCACCACTTGCGTCTTCAGGCCTGCGCCCAGCAAGTTGGCGATGCGGCCGGCCAGATCCACCGGCTGCACGAAACGCAGCTGGACGTCGCGCAGGGCAAGGATCGGCGTGGGATTGTTCAGGGCGTCGTTCATATCGCGTCCGGCGCTCCAGCATGCCAGCAGCGCACCCATTGCGCCGGGCGGACTTCGACAGGCGGCGGTTCGACCAGACAGGCGTCCGTCGCGCGCGGACAGCGCCCGCGGAACGCACAGCCCTGTGGCAGGTTCAACAGCGACGGCGTCATGCCGGGGATCGGCACCAGCGGCTTGCCGCGTGCCTGCGGCGTCGGAATGGATGCGATCAACCCGTGCGTATAGGGATGCATCGGATGGCGGATGACCGCCTCGGTGGTGCCCGTTTCCACGACGCGTCCCGCATACATCACCGACACGCGATCAGCCAGGCCCGCCACCACGGCCAGGTCATGGGTGATCCAGATGAGACCGGTCCCCGTTTCCCGGCAGAGCTTCTGCACCTCGAACAGGATCTGGCCTTGTATCGTGACGTCCAGCGCCGTCGTGGGCTCGTCCGCAATGATGAGGCGCGGTGAATTCAATAGCGCGATCGCGATGGCCACGCGCTGGCGCATGCCGCCAGAGAGCTGGTGCGGATACGTCCGCAGGCGTTCCTCCGGCGACGGAATGCCCACCATGGCAAGCGTTTGCAGCGCGCGCTGGCGCGCCTCGTCGCGCGACACCTTGGCGTGCGCCTGCACGGCCTCGATCATCTGCGTGTCCACCCGCAGCACCGGATTGAGCGTCATCATCGGATCCTGGAAGATCATCGCGATCTCCTGTCCCCGCAACTGGCGCCACCGCGCGGGCGTCGCGGCGCGCAGGTCCTCGCCGTTGAGCAGCACCTTGCCATCGACGATGCGGCCAGGTTCATCCAGCAGGCCCATCAAGGAAAAACCCGTAATACTCTTGCCCGATCCGGACTCGCCGACCAATCCCAGAATCTCGCCCTCGGCCAGCGTCAGGTCCACGCCGTCGACGGCCTTCACGACGCCATTGCGCGTGAAGAAATGCGTCTTCAGGCCATGCACCTCAAGTACGGGGGCCGGGCCGGGCAGGGGACGTTGCGCCGCGCTTGTCTGCATTGCTCCCGTCCTCAATTCGCGTGCCGCGGGTTGAGCACATCGCGCAGGTGGTCGCCCACCAGGTTGATGGCGATGATGGCCAGCGCCAGCGCAATGCCGGGAAAGAACGAAATCCAATACTGGCCGGACAGCAGATACTCAAAGCCGTTGTAGATCAGCATGCCCAGCGACGGTTCGGTCACCGGCACGCCGACACCTAGAAACGACAACGTCGCTTCCAGCGCGATCGCGTGCGCCAGATCGATCGTGGCGATCACGATGAGCGGCGGCATACAGTTCGGCAGCACGTGCCGGAACAGCACGCGCGACCACGACAGCGACATGCAGCGCGCCGCCTCCACATATTCCTTGCCGCGCTCGACCAGCGCCGCGCCGCGTGCGGCGCGCGCGAAATACGCCCACTGCACGACGATGAGCGCGATGATCACCTTATCCACACCCTTGCCCAGAATCGCCAGCAACATCAGCGCCACCAGGATCGCCGGAAACGACAACTGGATATCCACAATCCGCATCAGCAGGGCATCGATGCGTCCGCCGAAATACGCGGCAATCAGTCCGACTGTGGCCCCAATGCCAAAGGCCGCCAGCACCGACACGGTGGCGACCATGAGGCTCGTGCGCATGCCGTAGAGAATGGCGGAAAAGAGATCGCGCGCCTGACCGTCGGTGCCAAGCAGGTAGCGCATCGAGCCATCGCCGCTTTCGCTGCCCGGCTTGAGCTTCGAATCCATGATGTCCAGGCTGGCCAGATCGTACGGATTCTGCGGCGCGATCCACGGCGCCAGCAGCGCCGCCCCGACGATCACGATCAGCATCACCAACCCCAGCGTCGCGAGCTTGCTGGCAAAGAAGTCCGACACGAAGCGGCGCCAGGGCGTCTGCTCTTTCGTCGGGGCCGGGGGCGTGGCAACGGTGGCGGGCGTGTTCATCGGCGGCTATCCAGGCGTACGCGGGGGTCCAGCACCGTGTAGATGATGTCCACCACCAGATTCAACATGACCAGGAAGAAAACGATCAGCAGCAGATACGCCACCACCACCGGGCGGTCCAGGTTGATGATGGAATCGATCAGCAGCTTGCCCATGCCCGGCCACGAAAACACAGTCTCCGTCACGACGGCAAACGCCATCACCTGGCCGAACTCCAGTCCGGCCACCGTCACCACCGGAATCAGGATGTTCTTGAGCAGGTGAACGCCCAGCACGCGCTTTTCCGACAGCCCCTTGGCGCGCGCAAACTTGATGTAATCCATCGGCAGCGCCTCACGCGTGGCGGCGCGCGTCACGCGGATGATCATCGCGCACTTGGCGAGGGCAATGGTCGCGGCAGGCAATGCCAAGCTAAGCCAACCATCAAACGTCAGCACGCTCAGCTGCAACGAGCCGATGCTGACCGTGTCGCCGCGGCCGCCGGCCGGCACCCAGCCCAGCATCACGGCGAACACCATGATGAGCATCAGGCCCACCCAGAAATTCGGCAGCGAAAAACCCAGCACCGAGCCCGTCATGATCGCGCGCGAACCCACCGCCGCGGGCTTCAAACCGGCCAGGATGCCGAGCGGCACGCCGATCATCACCGACAGCAGCATCGCCACACAGGCCAGCTCCACCGTGGCCGGCATGCGCTCCAGAATCAGATGCATGGCCGGCTCGCCGGTCAGGAAACTGTTCCCGAAATCGCCGCGCACGGCCTGGCTCATGAAGATCAGGTACTGCCGCCACAACGGCTGGTCCAGCCCCAGCGACGCGCTGATGGCGGCGCGCTGCGCCTCGGTCGCTTCGGGACTGGCCAGCATCGAGACGGGATCGCCAACCATGTAAATGCCGGCAAAGACCAACGCCGACATGACGAGCATGACGACGATGGTCTGCAGCAGCCTTCTGACGATGGTTGCAAGCACGAGAGGTCGCCCGGCGCGCTTACTTCTTCAGTGTTGCGTTCTGCGCCAGCGTGACCTGGTCCGGACGGCCCTGGTAGCGGATGTCGTTCTTCATGGCCCAGACCGACAGCTCGAAATGCACCGGCAGCATCGCGAAGTCGTCCATCGCAATATTGCTTGCCGTCGACAGCAACTCAGCGCGCTTGGCGTCATCCATCGTGGACGAGGCCTGCTTCACCAGGTCATCCATCTTGGGGTTGGAATAGCGGCTGCGGTTCGTCGTGCCCTGGCCCGCTTCCGGATTGCGCGTCATCAGCAGCGACGTCAGCGCGTTGGACATTTCACCGCTGGTCACAGACCAGCCCGCCAGATACGCCGAGAACGAATAGCTGTCGCGGTTCTTGAAGAACACCGGAGGCGCCATCGCGTCCACGCTGGTCTTCACGCCAATGCGCGTCCACATGGACGCGATGGCCTGCGCCACCTTCGAATCGTTGACGTAGCGACCGGACGGGGATCCCAACGTGATCGAAAAACCATTCGGATAGCCCGCCTCCTTGAGCAACGCCTTCGCCTTTTCCACATCGGCCTTGGGCGCCTTCGAATGCTCCTTGCTGGAGCCGAACATGGGGTAGGGCAGCAGGTTGCCCGCGGGCAGGGCCACACCGCCCATAACACGCTCGACCAGCGCGTCGCGGTTGATCGCCAGCGACAAGGCCTCGCGCACGCGCTTGTCCTTCATCGGATTCTTTTCGGTGCCCTGCACGCCGGGCGACGGCTCTGCGTACTGATCCAGCGCCACATACACCACGCGCACCGACGGCGTTTCCTCGACGAAGAGCTTCTTGTCGGACTTGAGCTTGGGCAGATCGTCGGTGGGAGGATCCTCGATCATGTCCACGTCGCCGGCCAGCAATGCGGCCACGCGCGCGGCCGCGTTGCTGATGGGGCGGTAGACCACGCGGTCCCACTCGGGCTTCTTGCCCCAGTAGTTGTCGTTGCGCGCCAGCACGAATTCAGCGCCGCGCTTCCACGACACGAACTTGTAGGGACCCGTTCCGATCAGGCCATCGCCGCTGTTCAATTCGGTCGTCGTCTTGCCTTCCGCGGCGGGGCCCGACGCGGCCTTCTTCGACAGGATGGGCAACTGCGCCAGATTGACCAGCAGGTTCGGCGCGACTTCCTTGGTGGTGATGCGGATCGTCATCGGATCCACCGCTTCGGTCTTGGCGACGGAACCCAGATACAACGTGAACGGCGACGGGCTGTTCGGCACTTTCGGGACGCGGTCATACGTAAAGACGACGTCCTCGGCGGTAAACGGCGTGCCGTCGGAGAACTTCACGTTCGGCCGCAGCTTGAAGGTCCAGACCTTGCCATCGACGGTCCACGATTCCGCCAGCGAAGGCTGCGGTTTGAGCTGCGCGTCCGTGGCGACGAGCGTATCGAATATGGTCTGGGAGATCTGCGTATTCGGGGTCAACGCGTGGTACTGCGGATCCATCGACGACGGCTCGGTCTTCAACCCGATCACCAGGTCGCGGGCCATGGCCGAACTGTATGTGCCACAGGCCATCACCACCGCGGCAGCGCCGCAGGCCAAGACACGCGAAAACCGAGATGCCATCGTGATCTCCCAGAGTTGTTTCGGGTTTTGAACCTCGGGGCCACAGTAACCAGCAAACAACGCGCCGCGCAACAGTTATATTCCCCTATTGTTTAGCCCAGCCATCTCCCCCTGATATGTCCGCCTACGCCCCCATCGCCGCCATCGCCACCGCCCCCGGAAGAGGCGGCATCGGCGTCGTGCGCATTTCTGGTGCGGACCTGTCCGGATTGGTGCGCCGCCTGTTTCAGCGCGATCTCACGCCGCGCCATGCGCACTATCTGCCCTTCAAGACGGTGGATGGCGAACTGCTGGACGAAGGCATCGCCATCTACTTTGGTGCGCCGCATTCCTACACCGGCGAGGACGTGCTGGAACTGCAGGGACACGGCGGTCCGGCCGTGCTGCGGCGCGTGCTCGATAGCTGTCTTGTCGCGGGCCGGGACCTCGGCGTGCGCCTTGCCGAACCCGGCGAATTCACGCGCCGCGCGTTCCTGAACGACCGCATGGATCTGGCGCAGGCCGAAGCGGTCGCAGACCTGATCGAGGCGTCCTCGGTAGCGGCCGCACGCGGCGCGATGGCGTCCCTGTCGGGCGAATTCTCGGCGCGCGTCAACGACCTGTCCGACCGCATCATTCACCTGCGCATGCTGGTCGAGGCGACCCTGGATTTCCCGGAAGAAGAGATCGACTTCCTGGAGAAATATCAGGCGCGTCCTACCCTGGATACGTTGGCCGGCGACCTGTCCGCGCTGATCGCCCAGGCGCGGCAAGGTGTCATCCTGCGCGAGGGCTTGCATGTGGTGCTGGCCGGCCAGCCCAACGTGGGCAAATCCAGCCTGCTCAATGCGCTGGCGGGCGACGATATCGCCATCGTCACGCCCATTGCCGGCACCACGCGCGACAAAGTGGTGCAGGAAATCCATATCGACGGCGTGCCGCTACATATTGTCGACACGGCGGGCCTGCGCGAAACCGAAGACACGGTCGAAAGCATCGGCATCGCCCGCACATGGCAGGAGATCGAACGCGCCGACGTCATCCTCCATTTGCAGGATGCCACCCAGCCGGGCGACGAGCTGGACGCGCAGATCACCGCGCGGCTGCCTCCCCGCACACCTGTGCTGAAAGTCTTCAACAAGGTCGATCTGCTGCCCGAGCCCTTTACCGCCGGCCCCGGCGAACTAGGCATATCGGCCAAGCGGGGCGCCGGCCTGGATTCGCTTCGCGCGGAACTGCTGCAAATCGCCGGCTGGAATCCTGGCGCGGAATCACCGTGGCTGGCGCGCGAGCGGCATTTGCATGCGTTGCAGGAGGCCGCGGAGCATCTGGAACTAGCTGCCGCGCATGCCGGCCAGGATGACCGGGTGTTGGACTTGTTTGCCGAGGAACTGCGGTTGGCGCATGACAGCTTGTCGAGTATCACTGGGAAGTTCACCAGTGATGATCTGTTGGGCGAGATCTTCTCCAGTTTCTGCATCGGCAAGTAATCAGGCCCTTCACTCAGCAGTCCAATATCGCCGGACGGCTTCAACACGCTTGTACAGATCAGCTTTCTTTATTAATAAGACTCTTCTGATTTACACGAAATATCGGCGGCTTTTACAACCGGTGGTGCCTTTTGGCACCAAGGACGACCCCCCGCGGTCCGTCGCAACCGGAAGCTCGCCATGCCCACCCAGTCCAATCTGCGCTTCACGTTCACTGTCGGCGACGAATCGTTTGAGGTCGTCGAATTTACGCTGCAAGAAGGGTTGTCCCAGACCTTTCTTCTTGAAGTGGAACTGGCCAGCGGCAACGCGGCAATCGATTTCGCCAATGTCCTCGACCGAGCTGCGCTACTGACTATCTGGCACGGCGACACGCCGGTTCGCTACGTGCACGGCGCGATCTCCTCATTTGTCCAAGACGAAACGGGCTTTCGGCGCACGCGCTATTCGGCAGTCGTCGAGCCACGCCTGGCGCGCTTGAAACTCAGTTCCGACTGGCGCATCTTCCAAGGCATCACCGTCCCGCAGATCGCCGAAGCCGTGCTCAAGGCGCATGGCGTCACCCAGGACTACGAACAGCGCAGCACGACCGAGCATCAGACCCGCGAATACTGCGTGCAGGCCGGCGACACCGACTATCACTTTGTCGAACGCATCA
>NZ_DAMCTG010000042.1:0-44573 GCF_032113835.1 Achromobacter sp.
CTCCGGACCGCAATCGTAGCCCCGCGCACCCCAGGCCGACGCCGCGCCGGGCGTCAAAAGAACCATGCCCGCCGCCCAGCCCGAGTTACTAACCAACTCAACCCCGCGACTGCAACCATCAGCAGGCCGCCCCGCCAATCACCATCGCCGCAGCAACCACCGAACCGCGAGGCGGATTCAGCGCCATCTCCGCCGTCGCGGCGCCGATGCCACTGCTCGCCCCTGCGATCACGATCACCTGCTCACGTATCGGTTTCAGTCTCAGTTTCATTGAATGCTCCCGGTTGGCAACGCGAGAATCGCGCTGGGGATCGGGCAGCAATCCCCATTACTGGACGTGTCGCGCGGCCTGTCGTCACCCAAGCGTGCTTTCCCCTCCCCGCCCTGGCGGACGGGCGGGTTTCATTTTTTGCCGTCGCGCGGCTGCCCCTCTCCGGACCGGTTGTCCACGGGCGGCGCATCCGGCGTGGCGCGACCAGGATCCCAAACGTCCTCGGGATCCATGCCCGGCGGAAACTGCCGCCCCGCGCCGGTGCGGTTCGGATCGGCCGGGCGGTCCGACAGCGTGCGTTCGCCAGGCGGAACGGGCTTGCGGTCCGCGTCGGCGGGGGCGTCCTGATGGGAATGGGGCTTGGTGCTCATGATGCATCTCCTTGGGTTGTAGTCACGGCCAAGACGTTTCCTTCATCGGCAACACCATCACCTCGGGCACCACGGTCTCCGGCGGTTGCGTCAACACGAAGCGCACTGCGCGCGCGACGTTGGCGGGATCTTGAAGCGAGGCGTTGTCGATGTCCGGAAACCGGTCCAGCAGGAACGGGGTGCGCATACCGCCCGCGATGACCGCACTGACCTTGATGCCCATGCCGCGCAGTTCGGCATGCAGGGCATGCGACAGGCCAAGCAACCCCCACTTGCTGGCGTGATAAGCGCTGGCGTTGGGCCACGCACGCCGCGCGGCGGTCGACGCCACGTTCACGATGTGACCGCCGGGGCTGAGCCGGTTCTTGCCCAGCTTGGCCATCAGGAACGGTCCCGTCAGATTCGTGCGCAGCACGCGCTCCCAGATGTCCGTGTCAAGCTGGTCGATGGAAGCCGTCACATCGATGCCTGCGCTGTTCACGATGGCGTCCAGCTTGCCGAACTGGCGCACAACCGCGTCCATGCACTCGGCGACGTCCGCCGCCACGCCCACGTCCATGATGCAGGCCATGACGTCCGCGCCGCCTTCCTTCAGCTTGCCCGCGACAGCATTTGCGCGCTGCTCGTCGATGTCGCTGACCGCGACACGAGCGCCTTCGGCCGCAAGCTGCTCGCACAGCGCCGCGCCCAGTCCACTGCCGCCGCCCGTCACCAGGATTACTCGCCCGTCAAGGCTTTCGAATTCATGCATGGTTGCGCTCCTTTTAAGCCACGATGCGTGCGGCGATCCGATCTTCCCAGGGCGCATCGGCCACCATGCGTCCCTTCACGCCCTGTCGGATGCTGCGATGCGTATTGACCACGCAGAGACCGCATGCACCAATATCCCGAACGGCGAACAGGAGGCACAAATGGCAAATCCAACATATAAGCGTGTCATGGAGGTGGTGGCAGCCGCCGCCGATGGCAGCACCTACCGTATCGACAGATACTGCTCGCAGCCCCAGGGCGATGCGAAGACCAATTCCTATTGCTGCCTGCCTGACGGACAACTTGTGACATGGGAAGGCGATGGGCATTACAAGCTGCCGGACGGCACAGTCGTCACGATGGTGGCATCAAGACTGTGCCAATAGCGCGCGACGCAGTCGCGCCTGGCGCCAACCCGCGGCTACATCCCGCGAATCAGCAGTCCAACGATGAACAGCACGGCCACGGCGCCAATCCAGACGGCTAGCATTAGCCAGGGTCCCCGGCCAGTCTTGGCGCCGCGCCGCGCCGGACGGGCGCGGGTAGAAGAATCGTCAGCAGGTTTCATGATGCGCTCCCGGATACCCGCCCCCGGCTCGTGACCCGATCACGGCCCTGCGCCACGAAAGACACAGGGCCGCAATCAACGCCACAGCTTCATGCAGGTTGCAATTACTTTGCCTTGCCCGCCTTGGCCGCTTCAGCATTGGTATGCTGCAGCGCCAGCATGCTCAGCTTCTCGTCGGTGGCCTTTTCTTCAGCCAGCGTTTCCTTCAGCAGCCTCAGCGCCTCGGCCTCGCCCAGTTGCTTGGCAAAGGTGCAGAGCGTGCCGTAGCTGGCAATCTCGTAATGCTCGACCTTCTGCGCGGCCGCGATCAGCGCAGCATCGCGCACCGGACCTTCTTCAACGTCTTCAATAACGTCCTTGCCTTCCTCCACCAGACCTTCCATGGCGGCGCACTTGATGCGCTTGAGCCGGAAGTCGGCACCCTCTACGATCTTGTCGATGCGTTCGATCTGACCGCGCGTTTCTTCAAGGTGAGTGGTAAACGCTTCGGCCAAGGCGGGGTCAGTAGCAGCACGAGCCATCTTCGGCAACGCGCGGGTCAATTGCTTTTCGGCGCTATAGACATCCGATAGCTCGTGAATAAACAGGTCCTTCAACGTCTTCTGGCTCATGATCACTCCTGTGTGCGGATCGAGGGGAAAGCGGGCCTTGTCCACCCGGTGTGAGCAAGGCGCAAGGCGCATGCCGGATTGCCTTACTGCAAGGGTGCAAGGACAGGCCCGCTTGAATGGTCAGGCGCCGGTGGCGACACCGGCGCTTCTGAACTCAATTACTTTTTGGGGGACACGCTTTGCTGCAAGGTTTTGGCGGCCTGCAGGTGCTGCTGCAGGCTGGGCAGCGTTTCGATCGCGAACTGCTTGACCTCCGGATCCTTCACCTCCTTCGAGGCCTTCTCAAACAGCTTGACCGCGTCCTCGTGCGCGTCCACGCCGATCTCATCGGCGTACGCCTTGTCGAACCCTTCGTCACGCAGTCCCAGCGCCTTGAGCTTGGCCGTCTGCATCATGGAAGGATCCTTGGGCGGCTCAAAGCCCTTGCTCTTGGCCAACGCCTCGAGTTGCTGCCCCACCTTGGTGTGATCGTCGATCATCTTCTGCGCAAATTGCTTGACGTCGGCGTTCTGCGACTTCTCCAGCGCCATCTTGCTGCCGGCAATCTCAAGATGGCCGGACTCCGCCGCGTCTGTCAAAAAGCCGCGCGCCTCGCTGTCCAGCTTGTTCGTGGCAGCCGGCACCTGAGCGCTGGGAGCGGCCGGGGTTTGCGCAAGCGCAACCGAACTCATGCCAAGGACAATTGCAGCGCCAAGCCCTGCTTTCAAAAGACGGTTTTTCATTCGGACCTCCAGTAGTAAATAAGTCGCCGGCTGTCGGCCTGATGCCGCCCGGCGTACAAGGAACATCCAGCAATCGTCATGCCCGCCGAAGCCGCAGGGCGCTGCCCGCAAGTGTCGCCGCCGGGTTCTCCATCAACCGAAATCGCCCTCGCCCACCTGGATGGGGCCGTCGGTCGGCACCCACTGCGTGCGGTGCGCCAGCTCGCGTAGGGCGTCGGCCCCGCTTTCGAATGCGCGCAGCAACTCCGGCGCGCTGTCGTCCGCGGCGCCGAACCGCTGGCGCAGCACATCACCCGATATCTCGAATTGCCGCGTTACGCCGGCCGTCTCCATCTCGAACACAATGGCATCGCCTTGCGTTTTCGCGTTGGTCGCTTTGGTGAATTTCATTTCATTCCCTCCTGGCGCGTGGTTGTCGGAGACGCGCCGCAGGGCGGCGCGCCTGCGGTAAAGGCCAGCAAGTCGTGTTCCGTCACGCCGCGCACGTCAAATCTTCCGATCGTGTAGAAATCGCATCAGTGCATGCGCATCAACAAACTGTGCATCGTCTCGCCCACTCGCTTGGCCATAGCGAAGCGCACGGTTCACAGTCATCTCTCAGCCATGCGCGACGGGAACAATAGTTGCGGCGTTTCGGTTGTCTCAGCGGCAGGGTTACCGGGTTCTGGTTGGGGAATCTGGTGGCTGGCACGGCCTCGCCACGTCGCTGGGACCACTGCGTTTTATTGGACCGTGAGTCTTCGCCCCGCACAGCGGGGCGCTTTTTTGAAGCAGAAATAGCGAGTTTTACGGCGATGTAACAAGGAAACGCCGCGTTACACGCCCTTCGTTGCGCGAGCGCTGTGCCATCGGCACACTAGCCGCTCGCATCTTTTGGGAGAGTTGCCATGCAAGTGGATATCCAGGAGTTGGGAGCAGACGCCGCGCGCCAAGGGTTGACCCTTTTGGATTGCCCCTACCTTCGCACCGCAGCCATGCCTGCGCAGACCGGCGAATCAGTCACTGAGTGGCGCAGCCGCGTCGAGATGTGGAAAGCCGGCTGGAAAGACGGCGTCAGATCTCGCGTTGTCGGCCGTGCGCCGTCATCCCCCTTCATGATCACTCGCAGGTAGCGCACTGCCTGCGGTGCCTATCCCGCCAGGCGTTTGGCGGTGGCATTCATCAGCGCGAAAAACGCCTGCTGGCGTTGGTCGGGAATTCTTGCACTTTGTTGCACCCACCCGGAGGCCGATTTTGGAAAATCCCGGGCAGGAAATTTCCGAACCCCACTCTTTGGAGCGCACGATGAATACTGAAAATGGTATTTGCGTAGATGGATTCAAAGTCCACTGCGATGTCATTGAGTTGCCGAGCGGCAAGTATCGGCTCGACGTCACGACCCGGCGTGACGGCGACCACGACGGGAAGTCCGTCTGGCCCATCCCGAGCGGCAAGCTGTTCGCGGCGCAGCATGAAGCCGAACGCCATGCCAAATGGATCCTCAAAGGCATCCGGCGCGTGGACGCCAGCGGCACACCGCAGTTCTGCCTGACCTGATCTTTACCTGACCTGGCGCCTTGCGGGCGTCGATCTTCTGGAGCGCCCGCGGGCGCTCTTTTTCGTAGATCGCCGCCACGCCAGCGCCCCGGGCACGCGCATTGCTCTGGCGTCACAGGCCTGTAGTGTCAGCGCGCCAGGGCAGCATCGCACGACCACAGCACGGCAGGCCGGCGGCCCACCAAACGGTGTGCCGGCCCTTCAAACCCGAGGAGCATCATGAAACGGCCACGCCACCGCACGCAAAAGGATTCAGTGCTTACGGCATACGCAAGGCCATTCTGGGCGCCGACGTCGCGACGTTTTCCGGGAACGCCTTAAGTGCCCCAACCCGCCGTGCAGGACGGCCAAACCCTGCCGGATCCGCGCGCTTCCATGCTGAAGGGCCTGCTCGGAACCTGTCTGCTCGCACTCAGCGCGTTCGGCGTCTTCGCGCTGTGGCGATATCTCGACGCGTCGCATCCGGCGGTGGGCGCGGCGCTGCTGGGCGGCTTGTTCGCCGCCGGCGCGACCGCACTGGGCGCGTTGCCGGTCGCCTTCTCGCAACGGGTGCCCGAACGTGTCCAGGACACGTTGCTGGGATTCGGCGCCGGCATCATGCTGGCCGCCTGCGCCTTTTCCCTCATCATTCCGGGGCTGGACGCCGCCCGCGATCTTGGCAGAGGGCCATGGGGCGCGGGACTTTCCATCGCCGGCGCCATTCTGCTCGGCGCGCTGGCGCTGCTGTTTCTGGACCGCGTCCTGCCGCACGAGCATTTCATCAAGGGCAAGGAAGGCAAGCCCGCCCGCAACCTGCGGCGAACGTGGCTCTTCGTGTTTGCGATCACGCTGCACAACTTTCCCGAAGGCCTGGCGATCGGCGTCGGATATGCCGGTGCAGATCCCGTGCAGGCCGGCTCTTTGGCAATGGGCATCTCGATTCAGGACGTGCCAGAAGGCCTGGTGGTGGCCATCGCACTGCTGGCCGCCGGCTACCGGCGCGCATTCGCGGTCGGCTTCGGCATGGCCTCGGGCCTGGTGGAACCGCTGGGCGCGTTGCTGGGTGCGGCCATCGTCGGCTGGTCGGCGTCGCTGCTGCCTTGGGGATTGGGCTTTGCCGCGGGTGCGATGCTCTTCGTCATCAGCCACGAAATCATCCCCGAGACTCATCGGAAGGGACATGAGGTGCCCGCCACCTGCGGCCTGATGTTGGGGTTCGTGTTGATGATGGTGCTGGACACCGCGCTGCAATGACGCCCGGGCTGGCGATACGACGTCACCGGTATAAATGTCTCACTCCATCTTTGGATGCACAGTTGCGTTGACGACGCTCATCCGCTTTCAGTAATTTAGGCCGGTGAGCTGCGCTCACGTTTTTGTACATGCCGTTTTTGTCTGTGTCTGAGTAAGCCGTTTCGTCTGCAAGCCAACCCCAGGAGCTCGAATATGAAGAAGCACCTACTGATGATTGGTCTTATTGGCTCATTGACCTTCGCGGTCACCGGCCAGGCAGCTGATGCGAAAAAGCCTCTCGCGCTATGGCAATGCCAGGATTTCCTGGGCGTGCAAGAGACCTATCGCCCCGTCGTCGTCAGCTATGCAGAAGCGCTCAACAACAAGGGCAAGCCCGAAGAAGCCGTTCTCGACGTCGAGGGCATCAGCACCCGCACGCCGATGCTGGTCAAGCAGTGCAACGAAAACCCTAAACAGATGCTGCGCGACGCCCTGGCGGGTCTGAAGAAGTAATTGTTCGCGCTCCCCTGGAGCTTGCGCTCCGGGGGCTACAACCCCAACGTCAGCAACATCAGGAACGCGCCAAACAGCACGAAGTGCGTCAGCCCTTCGATCGCGTTGGTCTGGCCGTCGTTCAGGTTGATGGCCGCGACGACCAACGTCACCAGCATCATCAGCGTCTGCAGCGGCGTCATCGCCATGTCGATCCGCTGCCCCGTAAAGAGGGCCAATGCCTCCATCGCCGGCACGGTCAGGATGACCGTCGACAACGACGCGCCGAGCGCAATGTTCACCACCGATTGCATGCGGTTGGCCAGCGCCGCCCGGAACGCCGTCAGCATCTCCGGTGCGGCCGAAATGCCCGCCACCACCAGCGCGATCAGCCCGATCGGAACGTCCATCCCTTCCACACTGCGGTTGAGCGCATGCGACATCAGCTCGGCCAGCGCGCCCACCGCAATGATGCCGACCGCCATCACCGCGGCCGAATGGCGCCAACCGGGACCGCCACCGGGGGGCACGGGCGTGCGCGTCTTTTTCTCGGGATAGCTGTAGCTGAAAAAATAGCTGTGAGGCCCGGTCTGCATCCGCACGAACACGCCGTACATCAGCAGCATCGACACCACGGTAAAGGCGCTGTAGGCGCGCCAGCTGGGCTGCGGCACGAACTCGGGAATGATCATCGACACGGTGACGGCAGTCAGGATCATCACGCTATATGTGCGCGCCGAATCGTCGTTGTAGGCCTGCTCGCCGTGCTTGAAGCCGCCGATCAGGGCGGCCACGCCCAGGATGCCGTTGATATCCAGCATCACCGCCGAATAGATGCTGTCGCGTACCAGCGTCGGCGAGCCCGCCTTGGACGACACGATCACCAGCACGATCACTTCGACCAGCACCGCCGACAACGTCAGGATCATGCTGCCATACGGATCACCGAGCTTTTGCGCGATGCTTTCCGCGTGGCGCGCGACGCTCAGCGATGCCGCAAGAATCGCGGCGATCAGCACGGCCGTTTCCGTCAGGCTTGCGGCTTGGCCAAGCCCCTCGAGTTGCGGTTCGATCACGAACCCTGCGATCGCGAGCACGCAGGCGAGCAGCAGGAACTTTTCGGATTGCAGTAGGGATTTCATCGCAACCTGACGGGCCGGAACACCGAGAGCCTAGCACGCGCCGATCCGGCCGCGGCGCGGATCATCGGGCACGCGATTTGCTGTGCATAAGGTCCGTGCGTGTATGGATGGAGCGCCATGCCGAAAAGGAAAGCAGCGAAGCGGCAAACCAGATCCAAGCCGCAACCACGACCCGGAAAGGCCGGCAAACGCAATCCGGTGTCCCATTTTTTTGACCGCTTCGCGTCACTCGTCACCAAGTGGGCGGGTTCGCCAGTCGCCTTCGGCATCGCGCTGATCGCGGTCGTGGTGTGGGCGACCTCGGGACCGGTGTTTGGCTTTTCCGAGACTTGGCAGCTGGTCATCAATACCGGCACCACCATCATCACCTTCCTGATGGTTTTCCTGATTCAGCAGAGTCAGAACAAGGACAGCGAGGCGCTGCATCTGAAGCTGGACGAGCTGCTGATCGCGGTCAAAGGCGCTGACGAGCAACTGGTCGACGCAGAGCGGCTGGACGAGGACAAGCTGCTTGCCTTGGCGTCCGCGCTAACGGCCCGCGCACGCAAGCAGCATCGCCAGCGGGCGCGCAGCCGGCGCCGGGATTGACGGATTCAAGGCGGCTTGGCGGCCGCCTTGACCGTCTCCAACTACGGAATCGCTGACACATCCCGTCCGGTAGGCGCCTCGAGACTGCCCGATGGAGGCGCCGGCCGCGACAGGTGCGCCGGACTTGAGGAAATCGCCGGACCCGACGGCGGTGACGGATCCAAAGGTCGCAACGCGCGCGAGGCTTGCGTGGCCTGCAACGCGCGCGCCGTCCGCAGCCGCCTCACCTGGTCGTCCAACTGCGCCCGCAGGCGCTCGATCTCCGCGTCATCGGCCAAACGCACGGCCGCAGCGCGCACCTCCTCGACCATCTTCTCCAGTTTCGCCATGTCGGGATCAGGCATCGGATTGCTGACGCGCCGCACCTGCATGCGGCCCATCAACTCGTTGACGCGATCGCGCATCGCCACCGCAGCCATCGCGCGCAGCGGCTGGCGCAAAAATCGCGGCCATCCCAGCGCCGCCCCCGCGGCCAGCGCAGCGGTCCGCGCCCACGCCCCGCCAACCGCATTTCGGGGAGCGCTGCGCCCCATCGGAACGGCGAGCGCTTGGCGGTCGCGCTCCATCTTGGCTAGCAGGGCTTCCTTGTCAGCGAGTGTGGTCATCTTGGGCATAATGGCTCCGTGCCGCAGCGGTATCGAGGCGCACCTGATGGCTCAGCTCCGCAAAGGGCGACCCCTTCGGCGCGCTACGTGTCGAAATGGCGAGCGAAATGAGCGTGATGAGCAGCCACGCGCCGGCGACGAGCCACGCCGCCAGCTTGCGATGCTCCGTATCCCAGAAGCTCACGATGGCGGCCACCGATACGAAACCCAATGTGCCCAGCCCGCAGAAAACGAGGGCCACACTGCTGATCACCGTGGCAACCAGCGCGGCTCGGTATAGGGACAGTTCGATCCCCACCAGCTCCACATAGTCCCCCGAGCGTTCGGCGGCAAAGGCCGCGATGCGGCGCAGTCTGCGCAATCGTTCCGAAATCATGGCGTCTCCTTGGGCTTGGCAACCCCCGTCAGCAAATTGCATTCCGGGCTGCACAGTCCCTTATGCCCGCCCGGCAGCTCGCCTTCCAGTCAGGCGCAGCAATAGCCCCGCCAACTGCTCCAGCCGATACGGCTTGGACAACAGCGGAATACCCTCTTGCCCCGCCCTTTTCACTTCCTCGCCCAGAAAGCCGGTCATCAAGGCAACCGGCAGATCGGGCCGTCGGGCGCGTACTTCGCGCGCCAGTTGAATGCCGCTTTTACCGCCGGGCATCATGGCATCCGTAAGCATCACGTCGATGACGGCGCCCTTATTCAACACGTCCAAGGCTTCGGCGGCACTGGCGGCGGGCGTCACCACATAACCCAGCTCTTCCAGCATGCTGGCTGTCAGGGTCGCGACTTCCGCGTCGTCTTCGACCAGCAGCACGTTCAGTGCCGTCTGCTGCTCCTGAACCGTGCCGGCCCCAGCCGACCTGCCCTGCGCAGCCAGCCGCCGTTTCGACCGCGGCAGACAGACCGAGACCGTAGTGCCAACGTCCATTTCGGTCGAAAGCTCGATGGCGCCGCCGGACTGTTTGGCAAAGCCATACGCCTGCGCCAGTCCCAGCCCCGATCCCTTGCCGACATCCTTGGTGGTGAAAAACGGCTCAAACACGCGTTCAGCCACCGCCGGGCTCATGCCGGTTCCGGTGTCTGACACCCGCAATGCAATGTGGTCGACCGTCAACTCGCCCTTACCGGATGGGACCACGTTCTCGGTCCGGATCTCGATGACGCCGCCGTCCGGCATGGCATCGCGCGCATTGACCGCCAGATTCAGGATGACGAGTTCCAACTCGCCGGGATCCACTTCGACCGGCCAGAGATCGTCGTCCAGCGCCAACGCAATGACGATGTCGCCGCGCAGGCTGCGCTCGAGCATCTCCAGCATGTTTCGAACGACCGTATTCAGGTTCAGAACTTCCGGACGCAAGGCCTGGCGGCGCGCGAACGTCAGCAATTGGCGCGACAACGACGCGCCCCGGTCCACTGCCTGCCGCATCGAACCATACAGGCGGGTACGCCGCGCCTCGTCGACGGGACGCTGCAGCATTTGCAGCCCGCCGGAGATGACCATCAGCAGGTTGTTGAAATCGTGGGCCACCCCGCCTGTAAGCTGCCCCAACGCTTCGAGTTTCTGGGCTTGGCGCAGCGACTCTTCGATCCTGCTGCGTTCGCGCATCTGCTGCTGAAGCTCGGCATTGGCCAATTCCAGTTCGCGCGTCCGGCTTGCCACGACCGACTCAAGCACCTGCGCGGCCTGTTTCTCGGCTTGGAGCAGCGCGCGGATTTCATACTGCCGCGTCCGGGCACGCGCCGCCGTCTGGACCATGGTGGTCAACGCAAGGCTTTGGACCGGGCGTTCCAGCAGCGAAACGTTGCCGAGCAGTTCTGTCATCCGCTCGCGCCACCGCACGATGGGGCCGGTCTGCGTCTTGCCGGTCAACACGACGAAGGGCAGCCCGGACCACGCGGGCTGTGCCTTCAACCACTCTGACACCTGGTCCAGGTTTTTGCCGAACAGACCTTCCTCGGTCAGGCAGACAGTCAGGGCGCCGGCTTCTACCTGCGCCAGCAGGTCCACGATGTCCCGGCAGACGAACGTGTCGAAACCCGCGCGCTGCAGCAGCCGCGCGCCGGCCTCACCGTCGCGGCCGATCGGTGCGTAAACCAGCACGCGAGATTCAGCGTCCTCAGGCCGGTGCATCGGGATTGTTCAGCAGAAGGCGCAGATCATCGCCCGTGTATTGCGGCGTTCCCGAGAATATGCCGTGGAACGACGTCAACGGCGGGCCAACGACCAGCCCTTCTCCCGACATGCTGAGTTCGCGGATGGCATGTTCGTGCGCGCCACTGCGCTTCTTGACGACGGAGATGGCGCGCCGGACGCGTCCATCAAACTCGAAGTACCGCAGCATGATCACCGTGTCGCTGAGATAGCTGATGTCCATCGGCGTTTCCATCGGCCCCACCAAGCCATGCTGCGCCAGGATCATCACCGTCGTCACGCCCTGCTGTCCAAGGTAGCTCAGCAGTTCGTGCATCTGCAGAATCAGGAAGCGGCCGTCGGGCATGGCGTTCAGATAGCCGTTCAGACTGTCGAACACCACCACGCGCGCGCCATCCTCCTCGACCGCGCGGCGAACCTGCGCAGTGAACTCGCCCGGGGCCATCTCCGCGGGATCGATTTGCTTGAAGGTCAACAGCCCTGCTTCGAGCGCGGACTCCATCGGCATCCCCAACGCCCGGGCGCGCGCGAAAAATGTGGCCCGGGACTCGTCGAAAGCGAAGATGGCCGCATGGTCGCCGCGCTGCGTTGCTGACAGCGCGTACGTCGACGCAAGCGAAGACTTACCCACGCCAGCCGCACCGATCAGCAGAACATTCGTCCCACGGTCCAGCCCTCCGCCCAACAGGCTGTCCAGTTCGGCATTGCCGCTGGGTGTGGGCGTCGGGGCGAACTCCTTGTGATGCTCCGCCGCGACGAGCCGCGGATAGACCTGCAGCCCGCCCTTCTTGATAGTGAAATCGTGGTAACCGCCGCGAAAATCCATGCCACGCATTTTCAGAATGCGCAGCCGCCGCCGCTGTGCGCCGTAGTCGACCGCCAATTGCTCAAGCGCGATCACGCCGTGCGAGATGGAGTGCAACTGCAGGTCGTCCTGTTTGGCCGCCTGGTCGTCAAGCAGGATCACCGTGCACCGGCGACTGGCGAAAAAGTGCTTCATCGCCAGGATCTGACGGCGATAACGCAGCGAGCCCTGCGCCAGCAGACGCAGTTCCGACAGGCTATCGATGACGACGCGCGCGGGATCGAGCGATTCGACCTTGTCCAGGATCAGGCGCGTGGTCTCGGTCAGTTCCATCTCGGCGGGGTGCAGAACGGTGAGTTCGCGCTCCGGATCCAGCACCTCTTCGGACACCAGTTCAAGGATCTCGACACCGTCCAAGGACCAGCCGTGGCGGTGTGCGACCAAACTCAGTTCGGCTGGACTTTCGGACAGCGCGACATAGAGCGCGCGCTCTCCCTGGCGGACGCCTTCCAGCAGGAATTGCATTCCCATGGTCGTCTTGCCCGTGCCAGGCCGGCCTTCGCAGAGATACATTTTGTTGGGATCCAAGCCGCCGCCCAGGATATCGTCAATGCCGATATTTCCGGTCGAAATTCGGGCGTCGGGCTTGAAAGCCGCAGTCTGTTCTTCAATCGTTGCGCTCATGGCTTTCCCGTAAATACGAGTGAGAAAGCAAGCATATCGCCATCGCCAATGTCGAATGGCATCCAGCCGGAAAGATATGTTACGTACTGAATCGCCCCAGCTCGGGGGGGAAACGGCGGCCGATGCCCCGCCCTGGCGTGATGTCAAGTAAGCACTGTCCGGCTTGGGATGCTACGGGCCTTGTAACAGGGATGCGTTGGAAATCCACAAAAGGCAAAACGCCCGCCTTCTGCATATGGAATGCAGAAGGCGGGCGTTTTGCGGGTCAACCAGTTATTCGAACGAAATCTGAAGCTGGGGATTGATCTTCCATTCGAACCGGGCGCTGGCCTCGCCGCCGCCGGCGTCCTGGGCCAGCACCACGTACCGGCCTTCCTGCGGCGTCGGCGGCACCAGACCGCGCAGCGTGCCGGTGGCCTCGTCAAACTTCAGGCCTTCCGGAAGCTTGGCGGGCGTCGTGCCGTCCTTGTCGAACAGCGCGTAGCGCACCGCGCCGCTTCCGCCCGTGGCGTTCACGACCGGCAGCGCCGACGGCATCGAAGCGCCCGCCGTGAGTTCGACCGGGAGGGTGGAGATTTCCAGCGCGGGCGCCAGGTTGAAATCGACGGGAATGGAAACGCGAGCGCCGCCTTCATCGCTGATGGTGGCGGTAAGCCCCACCATTTTTTCCGAGGACTTGGGAACGGCGCCGCTGACACGGCCGCTGCCATCGAGCACCAGACCGGACGGCATGCGCATGGCGCTGCCGTCGGGGTTGGAATAGGAAACGGCGTAGTTGCCGGTGCCGCCGCTGACGTTGATGAACTTGACGGGGCTCTTGATGCGACCGCCCGCCGTCGCTTGAATGGAACCGCCTTCGACATTCAAGGGCGGATTGATGGTCAATTGCACGGTCCGGCTGGCCTTGCCGCCGCCGCTGTCTTCGACCTGGATGAGATACGTGAGCGTCTTGGGGCTGGCGACAGAGGGAGCTGCGCCAGACAGCGAACCGTCGGATCCGAACACCAGGCCGGCCGGCAGTTCGGCGGGCTTACCGCTGGTGTCGAGCAAACGGAAGTTCAATGCGCCCGTACCGCCCGACGTGCGCACCCGGATGAGTTGGGAATTGAGCGTTGCGCCCGAGGTGATGGAGAGACCCTTGTCCGGTGCGGTGGCCGGCGTGCGGGCGCGGGTGCTGTCTTGACCGCCCGTGGTCGCGGCGGACGCTGCCGGCGCGTTCGTGCCGGATGACGGTGCACCTTTGGCGGGCGCGGCACGTTGAGTGATCTTTCCCACGGGCGGCTTGAAGTCTTCGGCAGCGATGGCTTGGCCCGGCTTGACTGCGATCAGTCCAACAGCGACTCCCAAGCACGCGAATCGGGAGATTATCTTTTTATTCATAACGGTCCTTGTGACTTAATCAACGATGCGCTGTGCGCGTTACACGTCTCTCGACAAGCCGGGCGCGGCGCCCGTCCTGCGAGTCTCCAATTGCCTCGTGCCTTTCAAACAGACCTTGGTGCTCCGCTTTGCCTCTTTGCATGTGCATCGCGGCGGTGCGCAAGGCTGCCGGTCACGTTCAGCGTCAACGAGTCGGGCAACTGGGCGACACATTATTTCAAGATCAACTAACCGGGATGCAGAGCAAAACTACCTCTTTGCAGGCACAAAATCGGCGCCCGCCTCAGCGAGCTGCGCATCGTTGGCGGGCAATATCAGACCAATGAAAAGGCGGGCCAAGGCGAGCGAGGAGTTGATGTTCAACTTCGAATAAATACGTGCCTTGTGGTTGTCCACGGTTCGGACCGAGATATGGAGATGCGCCGCGATCTCCTTGCTGGAATTGCCCGCGATCACATCTTGAACGATCACCAGTTCGCGCGGCGTGAGCATCGCTTTGCGCGCTTCCTCTTGGTCCGCCCAGACCCGGTTCAGATGTGCGCGCCGGCTCAGGCGCAGCGCATAGTGAACGGCTTGGCAGAGTCGGCTGGAGTTCAAAGGCTTGGAAAAAAAATCGACCGCGCCGCGTCGAAGGGCTTCAACCGCATCGCCAAATTCGGGTTCGGCCTTGATGAAGATGGTTGGCAAAGCGGCGTTCGCCTGGATCAGGTCGCGCTGCAAGGCGGTCTCGGCAGCCGGATTCCCAAAATCCATGATCAGGCAATCGCACTCGCCCGCCGAATAGTTGGACAGGAATTCGCCGACTGTGCGGCTCTGCACGACATCGATGGAAAAATCCGCAAGAATCCGGCGGACCGCCCACGCCGAAGATTCGTCCTCGTCAACGATATAAGCTTTCGCGCCGGGGGGACTGGGACTGGGCTCGGCTGCGGATGCAGCCTTGGCCCGCGGCGCGTGGCGGGCGTCATGGAAGATACGCGGGTAATACTGCCCCCACCTCGGCGACTGTTCGAAATACGGCATCATCAGTAATGGCAAGAATGCAAAGCGTCCAACACGGCGGCACGCCGCTGCAGACCACACTGACGTTTACTTGAGAAGCGCATCCGGCAATCTGGATCAGCCTGCACACGGTGGACGAAGTATAGGAACGAGGTGGAAGGCGCTCCCATCAGAAGATTTCTAATTTTGGGCGGGCGTGCTGTCCAATCTTCATGGTGCGACACCGCTGAAGGGAACGTTCTTTCCGGCCCATGCGTTCACCACCGCTTCGTGCCGGGCGGCGCACTCCGTGTACTGAAATGCCAGCGCGATGTGCGCCTGCGCCAGGTCGTCCCAGGACGAGGATTCAACGCGTGACACTGGCGGGCACGGTGCGCTCAGGGTGACGGGCAGCGTTGGCCGCGTCGATGGCGTCGTTTGCGGCGCGCACCCGGCCAGGGTCGCGCACGCAGTCAGCAGGCAAAGCGCTTTGGACGACTTCACGGGTGTACCTCTGGATGACGTGGGGCCGCGTGGCGGCGAGCTGATCAATACGGGCCTGCAGGTCTCCAGACAGCCCGGTCAGGCGCTCGGCTTCAAACCTGAACTCCTCCAAGCCCGCCACGCGGTGGGCCTCCAGACACTCGGCCCGGCCGGCTTCGCGCTCGCTGTGGCCGTACCACGCTATCCCCGCGCCGGCGAAACTTAGCGTCACGGCACCCGCCACACCCGCCGCGGCGTATCCTTTCCAGCCCGTCAGTGCTGCGAGCAGACCCATGTGCCGGCCTCCCTGCGCGTCACCAAGCCGGGCAACGTCACCAGCACGCCGCCTTGACGCCCCTTGACCCACCGATTGAGCTCCGCGCAGCCGCCGTCATAGTCGCGCGCATTGAACTTGCGGCGCATGGTCGACGCGGCCAGGTTGCCGGCGCCGAGGTTGTAGGTGAAGTCGATCAGCGCGGCGCGCTGCCAGTCATTCAGCGGCACGGTGATCAGGCGGCGGACCGCGGCGTCCGCAATCGCCAGATCGGCCTCTCGCCATGCATCGCACTGGGCGTCCGTATAGATCCGACTCGGATCGATGTCCGGCCCCGTGTGGCCGTCGCACACCGTAAGCACGCCGACCGGGTCAATGTAGGGCCTGCCCCGCACCTTGCCCGGCTCGAAGTGCGCCACCAGCACGCCCGCGATGGCAACGGCGCCCGCGCCGCCCGCCGCGAGCAACTTTCGCTTGAGGCTGTTTCCGATCATCTGATTCCTCTCCACGCCGAATAGGCCGTGATGATTGCGGTGCCGAGCCCGACCAGGTAGGCCAGCGGCCTCGCCACCTTGCCCAGTCCCTGCAGCACCTTGAATCCGCCGGCCAGCGCCTGAAACGTGTCGACGATGTCCTGCGTGTTCTGCCGGATGGTCTCGATCGAGGCGGTATTGCGGGCCGTGGCTTCGGCGGTCTGGGCCATTTCCTGCTCCATCTGCACAACCCGGTCGCGCAGCGACTTGACGAAGGCGTCCGGCGGAGGTTCGCGAGCCATGAGATTTCCTTTGAAGCGACAATTTCAGCGGGTCTTACTCCTACCCGTGCGTCAATTCCCGATCGCAAAGTAGTAGCAAGTCGGCGACTGCTGGGACTCATTGGACGTGCAGCCGACGAACGAAATCGACCCGTTCACCATGCCGGAGACACTGATGGAATCCATCGCGTTGGGGGTGTTCTGGATCGAAGGAAAAACACCGTAGATCTGATTCGGAAACGGAATGGGAAGCGTGATGGTGACGCCACCCGTGTAGTAATTACCCGACGTCGTATTCATGACGACCGTGCTCCTTCCCCACTGGAAGATCACGCCGCCCAGCCAGGATGGAAGCGCCAGATAGCCGTTCACGCCCAGCGACATCGATACGCCGAAGCGCAGCTTTTTCGGCGTGACGACGGTCGCGTCATCCGTGCCGGCGTTGGTCTGAGCCTGGGTCGCAATCTTCGACGTGCCCTGCACCGTCTCGCTGGCCTGGTTTCCCGTCACCATCAGGATGGCGGTTCCGTCGCCAAAAATCAGCGCCGAGTTTCCGTTGGGAACCACCACGCCGCTCCCCGCTGCGGTCTTGCACGTGACGCTGAATGCGCCCGAGGCGTTGTTGACCACCAGCCAACGCTGTCTGTTGGCGGGGAAGATCACCTGGACATTGCCGGTCAGGGTGCCGGACAGCGCGACGATCGGCTTTGCGAACTGCGCGGGCGTCAGCGTGACATTTGCGTTCGACAAGGCGGGGATCGCCACGCTTCCTTGATTGAAGGCTGGCGTCCAATTCGCCCCCCCGTCATCGGGATTGGTGGTGTTGTTGTCAGCCAGATTGATCCAGAATCCGTCCTGGGCGGCGTTCAGCAGGACTGCGCCCTTGGGGTATCCGCCTGCGCCCGCGCTGAAGGACGCGTCATAGGAATAGCCGGCGCCCGCCTGACCCCATCGCGTCGCGGCGCTCAGAAAATTCAGGATCCCGTTGAAATCCGCCCCATAAGGCGGCACGCCTCCGGCCGCCAGCGGCGTCATGGTCAGCGGCGGAAATCCGTCGGTAAACGATGCCGCGCCGGGCGTCACGCCGATCTGCGAGTTGACGGGAATGGTGTTCTTGGTGCCGCTCTGCGCGAACGGCACGGCGGACTTGCTGGGTGCATTGCTAGCTTGCATGGATAAGCCCCGAAGATGTGAAAAATGCGCCGGATCCGAAAGGCTGCATCAGCGCCTCGCGGAATCCGAAGGTGGTTGGAAGGTCGACCTGCAGCACGTTGGCCAAGACGGCCGCCGGCTTGGGGATCGCGCCCGATTGGGTCAGGATCGCGAGTTCGTAGGGTTCGAGCGCGAACTCGAACACGTAGCGGAACTCCATGTTCCCCGTGTCCGACACATAGCAGCGCCCGCGGCCGGCAAAGAGGTTGGAGAGCAGCCGGTTCAGGCTGGCCGAGGTGCAGTCGGAGATATTGGCCAGCGCCTTGACCAGGATGAGCTTGCGGTACGCGTCGTCGGCCAGGCGGTAGGTCTGGGTGGCCTGAACGCCGGTGTAGAACGGCGCCTGGTCGAACGGCCGCCAGCTGATCGCCTCGTCAAAACCCAGGTAGGAAACGTCCCCCGGCACGGTCAGCATGCGGCCGATGTCGACGATCCTGCCCCAGATGTCCAGCCCAAACCCCCGCGCCGTCTCCACGTTCCAGACGAAGTCGTAGAACGCGTCGAAATCCGCGTCGGGGTTGATGTAGTCGTCCATGTTGTTGATCAACTGAACGAGCGTCGGGCTGTTGGCGTACTGGCTGATGAGGGTGCGGGCGACGAGCCCCGGCTTGGGATCGACCGTCATACCAGCGTCACCGAAATGTCGTCCGCCGTGACGGTGGGCCGGCGGTCGATGGGCACCGTCAGGCTGGCCGCCGTCGGCGTCGATGTGCCCAGCAGCAGCGACAGGATCGACACGGAAGGGCTCAGCTGCGAGATCGACGCGTAGAACCGGCTGGCGTAGAGCGTCGAGCCGATGCGCGCCCGCTGGCCTCCATCCACCCCGTTGAAGGCGTTGATGATCGCCTGCCGGGTCAGGGCAACGATGTCCGACGGCAGCGCCGGGTTGTCCGCCAACTGCACCGCGAAGCGCACGGGCAAAGCGGCCGGGGTTTCCCACTGCACGACATACGAGGGATAGGGATAGGAATATCCCTCCCGGTCTTCGACCGTGTAGGACGTGTTGCCGTTGTAGTCCGCCCCGTTGCTCTTCTTGCGCCAGATCGCATCGGCGATGTCCGCCGCCTCGCCGCCCGCCACCGCCACCCAGATCGAGTGCGGCTTCAAGACCACGCCGCCGACCGATATCGGCGTCGACTGGGTGTTCTCGGTGACGTAGGCATCGATGACGCCCTCGACGTTCGCCACGTTGGCGTACAGCGCGGGAACCGAGCCGCGGGCGTTCAGCGCCACCGACTGACGCCGGCGCGCTTCGAATTCCGCGCGGCTTTCCACGTGGGCGCCCACCGTCCCGGCGTCGGCGTTCGATATCGAATCCCAGCCGGGAATGGCCTGATAGATCCGGTTCAACGCGCCCGGCGCACAATCCACCGGCCCGTCGACCGAGCAGGCGAACGGCAGGTCGATGCGGCCGCTGGCCGGGATCGTGCCCGCCTGCGTGCACAGGTACAGATGCCCATCCAGGGCTTCTGCGCGCGCGCCGACCGGGATGGTCACGCCGGTGAGGCCGGTGCACGTCGCAATGACGGCCGTGGGCAAGCCGGGCTTGCGGTCCAGAAAATAGATCCGCCCGATGGCATCCTGCATGCGGCCATCGGCAAACGCCGGATCGACCTGGTTCACATACGCCGCGAACTCGTTGTTCTTGTCGCCGATGATGGCGGTCGTGCTGGAGGCCAACTGCCCTTGCGGCGTTTCCAGGGCGTCGTTCAGTCCGCCGCCGAAAGCGGCGTCCATGTCCGATTTAACCCCGGCCAGGATCGCGGATTCGCTGGGCAGCACCAGTCCTTCCGGCGTGAACTGCACGCGCGGAACGTGAGAGATATTCGACATGGTTTCCTCAGAAGCTGACGGTTTGGGTCGTGCCGTCTTGCAAGGTGATTTCAACGTGGCCCGCCAGGGCCCGATCGGAGAAGGACGTGAGCGTGCAGACGGCATCGGCCACGCCAGGCACCGTCAGCGCGGCGCGGCGGACGTGCTCGCGCACCAGCGACAACGGAGGCCGGTGTCCCAGGAATTCCTCCCAGTACGGAACGCCCGGATTCGTGTTGTAGTAGAGCTCGCCGCGGAATAGCTTGATGGCGCTGGCCACGTCCTGCGCCACGGCGTAGGGATCGGAGGCCATCGCGATGTTGCCGGCCGCGTCGAGCACCAGGTCCCACGCGGTCCGATCCAGCAGTAGTGTGTTCAATTGGGCGCTCCCGTGTTGGATGACCCGCCTTGCACGCCGGAATGGGTGTGGGTGCTGCCCACGTCCTTGCCGTTGTTGCGCAGCGTGCCAAGCGTGTTCATGTCGCCCTGCCAGGTCGACGTGCCGCCGAAGGATCCGGCTCCCTGCCGCACCGAGCCGTTCAGCACGATCTGTGGCGCGTTGATCGCGCATTGCGAGCTGGCGTTCAATTCGATGTCCGGCGACGTGACCGTCACCTTCGTCGGCGACACCACATTGATGCCCTCGGCCGTGAACTGCACGTATTGCGCCGGCGCGCCGTTCAGCAGTCCGCCGAAATACAGGCCGTCAGCCATGTCGTGCGACCGCCAGGATCCGGGATTGCTCTGCGCCTTGGCGGCCTTCACGCCGGAGATGTCCCGGTTCGTAAAGGCCGCCATGCCGATGTCCCCGGCTTTGGGGTCCAGGATGATCGCGTCCGCACCGCCTTGAAGGCGGAAGTACGGAAGGCGAAACAGCACACCATGCGGCACGGCGTTCCCGGCGCCATCGAGTTGATTTACGAGCGGCTGCACGTCCACGAAACCCACCGGCGACAGCCCGCCCGCATTGGTCACCGAGACAACCTTGACCAGCGTCGCCGTGTTCAGACGCAGCAGGGCCTGGCTGATCAGGAACTGCAGCGCACCGTACTCGCTGTCGCCCTGCCCGGCTTGCGCCAGGCCTGCGTATCCGTATTGCTCAGCCATCAAGATTCCTTTTGCACATGACCGTCGACTGCCAGACGCCGCCGGGGACTTCCGCCTCCAGCTTGTGGGCGAGGCTTGTGATGATCCATTCGCCTTGGGCGGGTTGGAGGGAGCTGGTGACGTGCACCCGCTTGCCGACGCAGAGGTGGGGGTTGTAGAGCGTCGTGAAAGTGATGCCGGTGCTGTTGAACGTCGGGTAGCCGATAAGCCCGGTTTCCGGCGAAATGTCCAAGACATCGCCATCCCTGAAGCCGTCCGCATGCCAGACCGACACGACGCCGCGGTCGATCGTGTAGTTGATGCGCGCCGCCTGCGCACAACTGCGCAGCTGGTCCATATCCGTCCCGCAAAAATAGGGGTTTGCCAGGACGACGTCCTTTCCCGACTTTTCGAAGGAGTATCCCATCGACGCGGCAATTTTGCTCGCGACGTCTTGAGCGACTGTTGCACCGGGAAAAGATCGGGGAGGCACAGGTTTGCACTCTTTGGCGCCGGCCACTTGGCCCCTTACGTAGAACACCCCTTCAGGGGCCTTCCCAAAGTCAGCCCATGCCGAAGTGATGTCCCCCTCGTAGACCAGATGGGGAACGTCCAAGCCGCTCCTGGCCATCACTCTAATGATGTTTTCCCGGCGTTCCCTCATGTTGGGCCCTACTGTCGTCAGCCGGTTCATCATTTCCAGGCTCAAACCATAAATGCTCAGCTTCGCCTCGGTGCTTTCGGCGGATGCGCTGGACGGAGTTTCGACTGAGACCCGGTAGCCGCTGAGCGTCATATCCGGTCCCGGCTCATCCCCAAGCGCACCCTTCCCCAGGCTGATCGTCACATCTATGCTGCGTTTGACGAAGCTCATAGCTCAAGCGGTTCCATGTAGGCCAGGACGAACCGCGACCCAAAGCCGGTGTACTCCGGATCTGCGTGCCCCAGGGTGTCGACAAAGGTCAGATCGCCGAAAAAGCCCAGGTACTCCGAACGGACCAGCCGCACCCTGTCATGGCAAAGCACCGCCGTGGCGATTGGCGAATTGTTGATGTAAAGATCAAGATAGACACCCGTGCTCTTCTGGAAGACGGAGATCTGGCAGTTCTGCCCGTTCAGCAAGACACTGAGTGTTTGCGACGGCACCGGTTTCAGAGGAATACCTTTCATTGAATTGGCTCCAGTTCTCCCACCATGTTTTGGTCTCGCGTGGGATAAGGATCGATCTTGAACACCTGCACCTGGCCGCCGCTCTCCTGATCGGCGCCACTGGGTTCACGCTGCGCCGTTGGCCGCAACGTCGCCGTCTGTCTCACTTCATTGAACGTCAGCTCGACGACCAGCAGACTGGAACCACTGCTGGCGCTCCGGTTGTACAGATACTTCCCCAGGCTTGCCGACAGGTAGACAATTTCGGGCGTCGCCACCGAGTACAGTTCAGTGCCGCTTGCGATCCGCTCCAGAACGGACAGCATCTGTTTACGCGTCGTCTGGTCGCCGGCATGCGCCAGCTTGATGAGCGCCTGGTACGGGCCAACGACCTTGTTGAACGAGGAGAAACCACCCTGTTCCAAAGGGAAGCTCGATATCGTGCCCGCACGTTCATAGTTGACGCTTAGAAACGTGTCGAATAGCAGAACCGGCTGCCCATCTTCGCCATACACCCCCCAGCGTGGGGCGTTGGCGTTCCAATCGACGAGGCGCTCAAGTCCGACGTTCGCTGGTGCGAACAACGAAGGGACAACGACATCGCGAAAGACTGCGGGGACACCAGGACTCGCCGGCACATCGGGAAAGGAGATAAGCGGCATCAGAAGATCCCCGAGTTGGCTTGTTGAACAAGATGCTGGGAGCCACCGAGCGTGCCCAGCTCACGAGCCAGCCCCTGGCCATCGGTCGCTGGCGTCACAATCGTTATCGGTCCATGAATGTGCGTTTCCGACGTCGTGGTAGTCGTTGTGTTGTTGCTCACAGCGCCCATAACGCCGGCTTGCGCCGCGTCTGTGATCGATGCAGCTGCCGCACTCGCTTGCTCCCGACGTTCCAGATCAGCCACCCCTGCGATCACAGGCGCTGCAACCTCGCGCCTGCGCGCCTCGGCATCATCGACCGTCTGGTAACGGTCGAGACCAAAATAGCGGTAGGCAGCAACGCCGGCCTGAGCGGCATTCGTGGACTCAGCCAGTTTTTCGCGCGCGCCCCGTTTACTGTTCCTCAGTTCCCAATCCACAAATTCCAATTGCTGCTCAAGCGTCGACTGTTCAATGACTACTCCAATCGCCCGCCGAAATTCGGCTTGGCGCGCGCGATCCCACAACGCCACACCGTAGAACCTGCCGTCTTCTGCCTCCGCACGGGGATCGAATCCGCTCTGGATTTGCAAGTGTGCTGCCAGACCGGCGGCCTCGTCGAGGCTATAGCCCTTGCGTTCGAAGAACCTGACCGCATCGCCGACGTCCTTGGTTCTGAGCGCCGGATCGTTAAGCGCTCGCACAATCTCCGTTTCGCCAACGTTCAAGTCTTCGCTATAAAGCGCGAGCGCAATGCCCCCCCCAATCCGTCCAGCCGCCCTCAAGGCTGCAGCCCCCAAGCCTCGCAATGCCGCTAAACCCTGGCTAGCACCGGCGCCACTTAATGCTGCAAGGGCGACAGCCACTTGCCTCAACGCGGATGCCAGACCCAGCAGCGAGTTCGCCCAGGACAGAATCTTGAGCGCCCCCAGGGCGAGCAGCGCGTTCTGCCATCCGCCCACCGCCTGCGCGGCGGCGTCCACCACGTCGATGAATGCCACGACGGCCTTCGCCGCGCCTTCGACCCACTTGGCTATCACGTCCTTGTTTTCAAGGAACCAATCGCCCCAGCCTTGGAGGACCTCAAGCGCGCGTTCGAAAGCCGGGATGAGCGCGACCAGGATCCTCATGGCCACCGATTCAAAGGTGTCGCGCAAATCCAGATAGCGGTCGCGCAGACGGGCGGCCGCTTCCGCGTCCTGCCCGGAAACAGCAGACCGCCGTTCTTGAGCCTGCAACAGCTTTTCCAGTTCAACCGGTCCGCGGCGGAACAGGTCGAACAGGGCTTCATTGATGCCCATTTCCTCAGCGACTTGGGCGGCGCGGATCCGGTCCTTCTGATACAGATCAGCGATGATGCGCGACCTGGCCAAAAGGTACGTATTCCCGTCCCTCAGATCCGTGACATTTCCGCCGTTCTGAAAAAAGGCGGGCACGGAATCCGCAGCCTGTCCACGATTGAATTTGCTGATCTGCCCCGCTGATTCCCTCAATTGGGCGGAGATGGCTTCAGCGGTCCCGCCAGCCCGTTCGGCCGCCTTTTGCCAGGCAGTCAGCCGTTCGGTGCTGATGCCAAGATTCTGTGCCATCTGGCCCAGACTCGCCGCCGCGGCAATGGAGTCCACCGCGAAACGCTTCGGATCGAAGCCAACGGAGGCGGCCAGGGCATCAATAATGGTCGCCATGCAATTACCTCGGTTCAGTTAAGACGCGCCTGTTGTGTGCGTCCACCGCAAACACCTCAAGCAGGTTGTATAGGTCTTCGGCGCCATAGACCGTTTGCAGGTCGTGCAGCAGGTCGGGGCGACGAGAGATCACTACGCCAACATTGCGCGGAATGTTGGCGTAGTGAATCAGGCGCGGGCCGCCACCGGGGACCTGGAGCCCGAAGTCGATGGCGTGGCGGCCGTAAAAAAATTCAGGTGCAGGCCCAGGACTTTCTGGCGCAGCGTGAGCAGGGTCGACACCTCTTCGATATCGCCGGAAATGAGCTCTCGCCGCACATCGGGACTCGGCTGGATCTGCACGCAATCCATCATCTTGTCCAGCAGCGGTTTGGCGCTATCGAAGGGCAGCTTGGCAATCGCCTTCAGGCCCATGGCAGCCACGCCTGCCAGACCGGCCTGCGCGATGTTGGCCGGAACTTCGACGCCGGCGTTCATCAACGCAAACAAGGCTCGGCCCGCCCATTCTTCGGCGTCGTAGGCCGACAGTTCCGTCAGGATGAAGGCCTTCCCCTGATCGCGCCCTTCCGAATTGATGGTGACGGTGATCTGCTTTCTTGCCATGTCACACCAACGCCGGCGAGACGTTCTGCCAGGTGATCTGGAACGTCATGGGTTGAAGGAGCGCCTTGGCGTCCGGCGCCGGCGGGATCTGGGTCAGCACGCCACGCGTCAACGTGTACTTGCGATCGATCGACGGAATGCTGAGCGTGCCGTTTGCATAGAACACTTCCCGGGCCGTTTCGCCAGCCGCAGCCCAGATCTCGAAGATGCGCAGGGAAGGAGAGTCGGGTTGGATGGAAATGGTCTGGACGCGGGGAACCGGCACGTAGCTCGCCGACATTCGCCCATCCACGCCCATGGTTACCTGAGCGGGCTTGGCCGCTTCAAAAGCGAACGCGGTTTCCGAGGCGTAGCCCTCGATCTTCTGCGGCACCGGAAAAATCCCGCCCACTGCAAGCATCAGAACGGAATTGGCACTGGTCAAAGTCGCCATGTTGAATCCTTAAAGAATGGCCAGCGAGGCCAGGGTGATGTTTTGGACGGAACCGCCGTCCATGTACCAGAACGTCATGGGCGGCGTGCCGCGCGCTTCGCGCACCTGCGGGGTGGCGTCCTTGATCTGCAGGTACCAGCCGCGGCTCTGCAGCGTGTCCGAGATATCGACGCCCGCCATGTTGTTGACCTGCGCCTTCTGCTGGCTCGACAGCGTCACGCCGGCGCGGATGGCGCCGAAGTTGACCGCAGCATTGATCGGGTCCAGGCAGGCCGCGTCGATCAGCGTGTAGCCGTCCAGGTTGTAGGGCACCGAATTCACCTGGGTCAGCAGCGACATCAGCGCCTGCTGGAAGGCCGCGTTCAGCCAGATCTGGTTGACGTAGGTGTCGACCCACTTCCAGTTGCCGCTGATCTGGCCCGGGTACAGGAACCGGAAGCGATCGTTGCTGGTCGCGTAATCCCCGTAGAAGTTGTAGCCGTTGTCGATCAGCGTCTGCGCGGTCGTGGCATCGGTCACGGAGAACGCGAGGCCCGACTGGCCCTTGAAGGCCAGCGTGGCGCGGCCGTTGGTGCGTTCGAAATCGAGCGACGCAATGGCGCCCAGGATGAAGGCCGCGTGGCGGACGTCCTGATAGACCGGCACCGAACCCGAGTATTCGTTGGCGCTGACGATGGCGGCCCAGTGGGTCGTGTTGCCCTGCTGGGTGGCGGTGACATCGGTGTCCCAGCCGACGTAGGCGTAGCGATCGCCTTGGGCGTTGGTCCATGCCGAGAACGCCGTCTTGCCGGCGGTGTCGGGCTCGAAGGTCGTCATGAACGCCGCCCAGTTCTGGGTCAGATCGGTGATCTGGCCCATGTTCACGGCCGGCACGCCTGCCGCCGCGCCTTGCGACACGACCGCGCCGGCGGCCTGCGTCAGCTTGAGACCCGACGCGATGGAGCCACTGCCATGCGACACCGAGCTGGCTTCGCCTTCGGTGGCCGACGTGATCACGAAGGCGGCGCGCTGCGCGTCATAGGCGCAGTCCGCGCCCAACGCGGTGAAGGCCGCCTCGATGACGGACGCGGCGTTCGAAAAGCTGGTTGCCGTCGACAGGTCGATGTTGCCGGAGGTCTTGGCCACGCCGTCCACCGTCACGGTCAGCGTGCCGGACAGCGCCTGCAGCGCGGCGAGCGTGACCGCGGCCATGGAGCCGCCGCGCAGATAGGCGGAAACCGGTGCGGCGGGGTACTGCGCGAACAGCAGGTTGCCCGGTTTGCGGGTCGAGTTGTCGAACCCATTGAAGTAGACGTCGGCCAGGCTGGCCTCGGTCGAGGTCGGACCGAAAAAGCGCTGCACGTCGCGCGCCGTCGCGAAACTCTGGATGGCGCCGATGGGGACGGCCGTATCGTTGGTGAGGATCAGGCCGTTCAAGTCGAGGGCCGATCCGCCGGCTGCGATCACGCCCGGTACGACCTGGACGATTTCACTGGCGGGAATGGACATAGCGTTAAGCTCCCGTAGGGTAGGTGGTGTCGACCTCGATGAGGCCCACGTGAAGTTGGTCCGCAAACTGCTGCGGCACGGTGATGGAAGGGTTGAACTGCAAGGCGGTGTCGAATGACCACCGTTCAAAGCGCGGGTGGTCCGCGCTGCCGACGGGCAAATGTGTGATCTCGCCCGAATACAGCGGCTGCGCGTGGCCCAGATCCTTCAGGAAGTCGCAGCCGTGCTGGCTGCGCAAGGCCATTGCCAGCGTCAGCGCGAGGTCCTGCGCCTGTTCGCCGTAGCTGTCCACCCGCGCCGACCATTGCGTGGCCTGCGTGATGGTCCGCGCGCCCGCTTCGGGCGAGGGATCGGCATAGGTCATGAGCGGCAGCGAGAGTCCCAGCGCGGCCATCGGCGTGATGACAATGCACTCGCGCATGGGAGCAGGAAGCTGGTCAGGAAGACCGCGAATCACTTCGCCATCCACCAGGGTCTTGAAGAAGATGACCAGGTCTTCGACCAGCTGACTTTCAGTGATGCTTATCTGAATGCGCATGGCGCTGGATTCCTGCCTGAGAGGGTTGAACCGAAGCTCGCCCCCAAAACAAAAAGCCCCGGCATGGCCGGGGCTTCGTTTGCTTGGGACGCAATGTCCCGGGCCTATTGTGACCGAACGCGTGACCGATGAGGCGAGGGCTTGTGACGGAACCGTCACACGCGATGCCCCATGCGATCCGCGCCCGCCAAGAACGGGCAAATGACGGAACAGTGCTACGGAAAGCAAAAAGCCCCGGCGGACCGGGGCTGCATTGGTGAGGGGCGCAATGCCCCGGGCCCATTGTGACCGATTACGTGACGGCGATGACGGCGCCTTGTGACGGTTCCGTCACACGCCATGCGTACGACCTGCCGTGGCCGCCGGTTTCCGGCTCTTGAATGATCACGCTGCCGGTGTCCTGCAGCGCGTCCATGGCGCGCTGGATGCCGCGCTGCAATCGCGTCTTTTCGGCGGCCGACAAGGTGCGGCCGTGCGACACATGGCGAACCAGCTCCATCAGTCGAAACGCCCGGCCGGGATAGCAGGCCATCAGATCCATCACTTCGTGCGCGTACTTCACGCAAGCCTCCTTTCCACCTGGCTGCGAAACAGGCCCAGGTACAGTTTGTATTCGGTTTCTGTCAGCGCCACGCCGGTCGTGCGGGCGATCCAGTCCAAGGCCTTTGCCCTGCGGTCCCGCGCCGTCAGCTCGCCAAACATGGCGTGCTTCTGCGGGTACTCGGCGATGATGACCATCCGTTCATGCCACGGCAGCGCGGCGTGCATCGCTTCCACCACCTGCGCGTGGTGATCATTGATCGGCCGGTAGTCGTCCTCTTCGGACACGTGCAAGGGCATGTTGCCCACGGACGCGCCTGACCACGTCCACCTCGCCCAATTCCACATCAGGTCGTCACCCGTCAACTTTCGCATCGTCCGCCTCGCAGTGTTTGCATTGCTTTCCGTGTGCCGTTCCCTTGATGGCGCACACCGTCTCTTCGCGCTCGCCCTTGGCCCGCGTGATCATCTGGGCGATGCCCAGGCTGGGGTGATCGCCGCGCGCGATACGCGCCTCCCACTTGGCGATCCAGCTGCGATGCGGACGTCCCTGTTGTCTCAGCAGTTTTTCCGCACCCATGGTTTTCAAGGCCGCCTCGGCTTCGGCGCGCGTGGCAAGCGTTCGGCCCGGCGCGGGAAGCGCCGTCCTCGGTTGCGGGATGTCCGGCCACGATCCTCTGGCCAGCTCGTCGCTCAGTGTCTTTTCCCAGCGCGTCTTGATGGCTCCATAGGTGCAGCCCAGCAGATCCACGGTGCTCACGCCCACCGCGGCCCAATACACCGCCGGATGCGACCACGCGCCCTGCTCTCCCTGCCTGCGGGCGGTCATGCCGCGCACCGCTTCGTGATAGGCCACTTCCGGGACCGTCCACGGGCAGCACAGCTTGATGAACTGGGGCAAGGTCGGCGGCCATTCCTGAGTAAGGCAGGCGACCAGGCCGCGCCGGACCTGGCTCTCGTTCAAGCCCTCGAGCTTCTGGTTCCACGCGTCTTTCAGCTCTCGCGCCGTCAGGCCCTGCCATTGCTGCGCGAATTTCGAGCCGTACATGAGCCACATTTCGTTGACCACCAGCGCGCCCAGGCTCGTGGGCTGGATGTCAGTGGGTTGCATCGATCGTCCCCATGAATTTCTCGCGCGGATGGCGGTCGCTGGCCAGCACGTCGCGCAGATCGTCGGTCCAGTCGGCCAGGCGTTGGGCGCGGCTTGCCGAAGGCCCCGGTCGAGCTTGGACCCGCGGCGGATAGAGACCCTGATACCCGCCTGCGATGCTGTTCGCGATCACGGCGCCCGGTTGATGTCCTTCGGCCAGATAGGCGGCAAGCTGTTGCAGTTGGCGCCGCGCTGCCTCCTGCGTCACCGGCTTTCGGCGAGCCCTCCGGTCAGCAATCCAACTGCACCATTCATCACGATCCAGCCAATCGGGCAGGTCGATGGTGGAGGCATCAAAGCCGCTCGCCCGCGTTGGAGGGCTTGGGGAGGTCTCTTTCAATTCCTGGTTCTTGTTTCCTGGTTCCTGGTTGGCTTGCGATCCGGTTTCCGGTGGGTTTTCACTCGACCCAGCGTTGCCCGCAGTTCCGCCGTAAGACGCTTCCGAGAACGGCGCCTCCTTCCGAGGCCGCCCTCCCCGCTTGCCGTTGGCTTTGGCCGTCTCGGCCTTGACGTGATAGGCGGCGATCTCCGCGTCGGCGCGCTTGTTGCGCCAGTAACCCTCGTGCAGTTGGAAGTATTCGGTGAGGATCTGCGCCGTGGCCTCCTTCTCTTCCTCAGTACGCGCGCCCACCCAGCGACAGATCTGCGTCATGTTGTCCGCGATGGGTTCTTCCTCGGCGTAATACCGCCGCAGCAGGCGGCTGTAGATGGCGTCTTCCACGAGGCTCAGATGGGTCGTCGCCTGGGCGTAGTCGCCGATGTTGTGGCTGTAGTAATTCATGCGTGCTCCAGCAGCCCGGCGGCGAGCAAGGCGCCCGGCGGGTTTGTCGATTGCTTTGATAGGTGCGCTTGCCGAACCCGGCCGCAAGACCGGTGCGAGCGATGGGCCGGCAGCGGGCCCCACCGGGCATCAGGGCGGCCGTTGGTCCTCAAGCCGGATTTGCCTGGTCTCCCAAGCCTTGATTGCCTCGGGGCGAGCCAGCCGCAGAAACTCTCGCCATGCCTTGGGGACGCCATTGGTTCGCCACTGGGATACCGCCCCGGGCGTAATGCCGCACAGGGCTGCCACGCGGCCCGTTCCACCCAGGGCATCAATAAGAGACGAGTCCATCGTTTTTGCTCTCATGGATAAATCTTAGAATGCTAAGATGCTGAAAGCAAGCCACCTAAGAACATTTTTGTTTAGCATCCTAAGATGACCTTTCAAAAGCGAATCACCCAGGCGTTCAACGAGGAAGCGTCCCGCCGCGCGGATGCTGACGAGCCGCGGCTGACCAAGACCGATCTATGGAAGGCTGCCAACGCCTCTTCCGGCGCTGCCACGCACTGGTTCAACGGATCCAACGGAATGGACATGGCGACCTGCATGAAGGTCGCGCCGCTTTTGCGCGTGAACGCGCAGTGGCTGTATGACGGCACCGGTCCGAAGTCGCCCGTCGGCAACGGGACCGGCGCCACATCCCCGCCAATGCCGCCCTCGGCGCCATGGCCTTTCCCCAGCATTCCGGAAGCGCAGGTGCGCGCGTTGTCTCCCGACCAGTTGAACAAACTGCAAGGCGCGTTGGCGTTGGCGATCGCGCAATTGAAGCTGGGTCTGGACGTCTCGCCCGCACCCGTTGCTGCCCCGATCCCGACCGTGTTGCGTAGTGATTCGCTGGTCGACACGTACCTGTCGCGGGACGAGTTTCCAATGCGCATCGAAGGCCTGTCGCCCCCGCCTTGGGACGGTGGCAAGACCACTCACCAGTCCGAACGCGAGCGCCGCATCCGGATCAGCACCGAGACCGGCGTCGTGACGAATGTGGGCGCCGGCGAACCGCCCGCGGCCAACGACAAGTTCGAAAGGGTTCCCGAGTTGGCGGACGTACGCCTGGCCGCGGGCGAGCCTATCGAGAACCACACCGAAGAACAGACCGGAATGATCCAGTTCCGCAAGTCGTTCCTGAAGTCCGTGGGTGCGGCCAATGGAAAGGCCCGCGTCGTTTACGCCAAGGGCGACAGCATGGAACCCATCATCCGCGACGGCGCGGCCCTGCTCGTGGTTCCCAACGAAAGCCTGACCTTGCGCGATGTCGCGGCCGGCGGCGTCTACGCCATCAACTACGACGGCAAGATGATCGTGAAGACCGTATCCAAGGACAGGCTTACCGGTTTGTGGGTAGCGCGGTCGTTCAATCCTTCGCACGCTGACATTCCGCTCGAGAACGGCGTGCCGGTCCGCGTGCTGGGCCGTGTGGTTTGGGCGGGCGCCCGCCTGCGCCACGACGACGCCGGTCAGTGGGTGAAAGCCTAGCCGCAAGATTCGGCGGATCGGGACGGGACGGGACCGAAAATCTTATTCGACTAAGCTTTTCGGCCACGTCCAATATTGCCGAAGTCATTTACATATTAATGATTCACTAATCCCATTTTTGCATCATTAATGAGTCTTTTGATCGCTTTAAGGGTCGCAGGACTCAAGCAGTTTCACCTGCGGCAGCAGACCCGCAAAACACCGCCTGACGGGATCTGGCCGCTCACCGGACAGGATTTCTTGACCCTGCCGGATTCGACTTATAGCCGGGAGTAATATGACGCGTCCGGCGGCGTCATCCCGCCGGCGCAAGCAAGCCGATTCACGCCTGGTCCTTCCCACCCCCTGTCGACAGCGGAGCGCTCCTCCGTGCCTGCCCTCGGTGTCTGCAAGTCCTGGCGCGCAAGCGGCCATAAAAAGACATCGAGGAGAAGAGGATTGGACAAGCAAGAGTCGGGCGGCTGGTATTTCGGCTGGAACATCGTCGGCGCCGCCACGGTACTCACCCTGTTTACGGTCGGCCTGCGCATGGGCATCGGACCGTTCTTTCTGCCCATGGCCGAGAGCCTGGGTTTTTCGCGCAGCCTGCTGTCGAGCATCGTCGCCATCGGCATGCTGTGCTATGGCCTGGGAATGCCGCTCGCCGGCTATCTGGTCAGTGTTCGCGGCACGCGCTTCGTGCTGCTGACCGGCACGGCAATCGTTGTATTGGCCTCCATTTGGACCATCTTCGCGCGCGGGCCCCTCGAATTTTTGCTGGCCTTTGGCGTTGCGCTGTCCGTGGGGCTGGCCTTCACCAGCCCGGTCGCACTGACGCCCGTGATCAGCCGCTGGTTCACGCGCCAGCGCGGCATGGCGCTCTTCTTCCTGTCCACGGGATCGATGGCCGGCATCGCGCTGATGACGCCGACGCTTACCTACGCCATCTCGGCCGTGGGCTGGCAGGAAACGCTGATCGGCTTCGCGGTGCTGTTCGCGCTCTTGACCGTGCCGGTCGCGCTCTTCGTCATGCGTGACGAGGCGCCCGAGCACACCGACCTGCTGCCCCACCAGATCGTCGAAAAGACCGGCGCGGCCAAGCCGTCTGCCAAAGCGCCCGCACCGGGGCTGGGCGAAGCCCTGCGCACGCTGCCGTTCTGGCAGGTCGCGTTGGGTTTGTTTGCCTGTGGTTTCAGCATGAATCTGCTGGGCACGCACGGCATGCCCATGCTGATGGACCACGGCTTTGACGCCACCACCAGCTCGCTGGGGATCGGCCTGATCGGCCTGGTCGCCATTTTCAGCACGCTGGTGCTGGGCCGCATGTCCGATCAGGTCGAACGCCGCAACATCCTTGCCGCCATCTATCTGGTACGGGGCTTGGGTTTCTTCGCACTGGTCATGGTGGGCGCGCATTGGGAACTGTATCTGGCCGCCACCATCGGCGGCATCGTCTGGGCCGGCAGCATCGCGCTGTCCTCGGCCATCCTGGCGGACGTGTATGGCATCCGGCTGGTCGGCGTGCTGTACGGACTGACGTATCTGGGCCATCAGATCGGCGGCATGATCAGCTCATGGCTGGGCGGCTGGGCGTTCGAGACCTTTGGCACGCACTGGGTGGCCTTTGGGTCGGCCGGCGCGCTGCTGTTCCTGGCCGCGGTCATTTCGATGCGCTTGCCACCGCGCGGAATCCTGCGCGCGCCACGCGCGGTGCCTGCCGCCGGACGCTGAATCGCCCGCGCGGAGCCGGTATGCCGGGGGAGCGCCGCCCCCCCGGCATACGGGCTTTAACGGTCCTTCAGCAACGACACCAGCTCGGGTACATAACGCTCGCCGCCGCCTTGCGCGACCGCCTGATCGAACGTTTGCTGCACGGCGGCGCCGATCTCGCGCACCGCGCCGGCTTCAGCGGCCATGGTGTTGTAGTACGAAAGGTCCTTCTGCGCGTTCGACATGAAAAACCGCAGGGACGACGGGTCCTGTTCCAGCAGATACGGCTTGATGCGCTCCAGCGCCACGCCGCCGCCGCCGCCCTTGGCCAGCACTTCCGCAAAGACGGCCGGGTCGATGTCCGAGCGCAGCGCGCACGCCGCGGCTTCGGACAGCAGCGCCACCACGCCCAACGACACATAGTTGTGCAGCAGCTTCATGCGGTGGCCGGCGCCCACCGGGCCGGCGTGCGTGATGTTTTCGGCAAAGCACGCGAGCAGCGGCTTGCATTCCTCGAACAGCGCCGCATCGCCGCCCACCAGCAAATTCAGCCGGCCTTCGGCGGCTTCCTTCGGGGTACGCGTCATGGGCGCGTCCAGGAAGCGCCCGCCGCTTTCGGTGACGGCCTGGGCGACCTTCACGGTCGACGACGGAATGGCCGTCGAGCAATCGATGATGACGGTGCCGGGACGCAGGCCCTCAAGCACGCCGGCCGGCGACAGCAACACGGCTTCGACCTGCGGACTGCCGGTGACGCACAGGATGATCACATCCGACTGTGCAGCCAGCTCGGCGCCGCTGGCCACGCTGACCGCGCCGGCCGCCTTGAGCGCGTCCAGCGGCTGATTGCCAGGGTGCTCCAGCACGGTCAGCGCGTGACCATGCTTGACCAGGTTGCTTGCAATGCCGTGGCCCATGAGGCCGATACCAACCATGCCGACTTTCGCCATCTTCAAATGCTCCTGCCATGTAGGGTGATTGTTGTGCCGTAAATCTTACCCTCAGAAGATGGGGGCTGGGCCGGGGGTCGCACGGCGTGGGAACGATTCGCGTGCGTCCGCGCCCCGATCACCGCGCTATGCCTGAGCCCGTGCGTCTGGAATACTTTCGGGAATCGTCCTCCGGGACTCTTGCATCGCCAGCCATGACAGACTCCCTTCCCGCCGGTTTCACGCCCTGGTATCCCAGCAGCCAGTTCATGCGCCACCTGAACGACCTCGGCCCGTTCTACCGCAGCAAGGCCGACAACGTGCTCGCGCTGCGGGTCACGAAGGCCCACGGCAACATGCATGGCATGGCGCACGGCGGATTCCTGGCTACGTTTGCAGATAGTGCGCTGGGCCTCGTCATTTCCGAAGACGCCCACGTGTCTGTGGTCACGGCGCAGATGTCCGTTGAATTCCTGAACGCCGTCAATCCGGGCGACTGGCTCGAGGCTCACGTGCAGATCGACAAGCAGGGCAAGCGGCTCATCTACGCCACCTGCCGCCTGCAGGTGGAAGGCCGCGTCATGCTCAAGGCGAGCGCCGTGTTCGCGGTGCGACATGCTGCGGTGCCCGCTTCGGACGGCTGACCGGCGACGCTGACATGGCCGGCGTCAGGCTTGCCGGCCGCGAGTCGCGCTACAGATAAGGCGTGGCCAGCCAGATCACCTTGTTGCGCAGGCGTTTCGCAAAAGGCGCCTGCAACAGATCCTCCAGCGTCACGCGGTGCGCATTGGCGATCAACGCGTCAACGCGCGCGCCGATCCAGCGCGCGACCTCGGGATCGTAGATCTCGGTGTCCAGCTCGAAATTCAATCGCAGGCTGCGCGGGTCCAGGTTCGACGAACCGGCATAGGTCCAGGCGCCGTCCACCGTCATCAGCTTGGAGTGATCGAACGCACCGCTTGACCGCCAGACGCGGCAGCCCGTTCGCACCACCTGGTCAAGTTGCGCCGTCATCGCGTAGTCCACCAGCCGCAGGTTGTTCTTGCCTGGAATCACGATGTCCACGACGATCCCCCGTCGCGCCGCCGTGGCCAGAGCGCCGATCAGCGTCTGGTCGGGCAGAAAGTACGGGGACTGGATCCGCACGTGATGCCGCGCCACCGCCAACGCGCCCAGCAGCATGTTGTGCGTGCTGCCCAGCGCGCGGTCGGGGCCGGACGGCACGCAGCGGATCGGCACGCGGCCCGACGGAGGCAGGTAGTCGGGATCGAACCACGGCTTGGCGGACAGCGACTCGTGTGTCGTGAAATTCCAGTCATGCGCGAACACCGACATGAGCTGCGTCACGATCGGTCCTTCCACGCGGAAGTGCGTGTCGTGGTTGGTGGCATCCCCCGCCAGCGCGCTGACAAACGCCGCCCGCACGTTCATGCCGCCCGTGAACCCCACGCGTCCGTCGACCACCAGCACCTTGCGGTGGCTGCGCAGATTGGCGTAGGGCATGCGCAGCACGCCCATCGGATTGGTCATGAACCGCGCCACCGGAACGTTCGCCTTCGCCAGCATGCGCACGATCGGCGGGCGGGAATACTTGGATCCCACAGCATCGATCAGCACGCGCACCTGCACACCGCGCGCCTGCGCTTCGATCAGCGCCTCGGCCACCTCGCGCCCGATCGGATCGTTGTCGAAGATGTAGCTTTGCATCGCCACCGAGTGCTGAGCCTCGCGGATGGCCTGCAGCATCGCGGGATACGTCTCGTCGCCGCCCGCCAGCGGCCGCACCTGGTTGCCGCCCAGCAGCTCGAACCGGCTGACACGGTCGCCCAGCACTTTCAGCGACGCAAACTGCTCGCCCGATATGGGCACCACATCCACCGGGGCCGTCGCCACCTGCCCGGCGTCCTCGAGCATCGCGTCGTCCCGCTGCTGCGACACTCGCGTCTTGCGGATGCGGTTGATCCCGGCCACGAAATAGAAGAGCGCCCCAAGGATCGGCGAGAACATCGCCACCCCCACCCAGCCAATGGCCGCCCGCACATCCTGCTTGGTCATCGCGGCATGCACCGCCGCGCCCGTGCCCGCCACGATGCTGATGGCAAAGGCGACATGAGGCCAGTATTCGATCAAAAATGCGTGTATGCGATCCATGGCGATGGCTTGAGACACGGCCTCCGGTGTTTAACCAAGCGCAAGAATAGCAAGGCTGCCGCCGGTGGCAAGACTGCTTTTCATCTGCGATTTCACACCCTTCAAAAAAACGTGCTAGAATTCGGCCTCTTCGTTGTTGAGCAGCTTTCGAAACAGATTTGAAAGACGCAAAACGACGAAAGCACTGAAGGAAACTGAAGTGCAAAGCAGTACCAGTGGTGGCTGTAGCTCAGTTGGTAGAGTCCCGGATTGTGATTCCGGTTGTCGTGGGTTCGAGCCCCATCAGCCACCCCAAGAATTTCTTAGAAATCAGCCGCCTTGAGCGGCTTTTTTCTTTTCTGGCGCCAATAAATTCAATAATCAAGGCGTTAAATTACAGCGCCGAATAATCAAGGCGCGCATCAAAACGCGCATCCAAACGCGCACCCAAGCGCGCACCCAAGCGCGCACCCAAGCGCACATTCAAGCGCACATCGAGACGCACACTGACCGGACGCGCGCTGCCAGCCGAATTACCGATCACTTGCGCTTTCCTACCGCAGCACGTTGCGCACGAAGCCGACCCGTGGAAACCAATAAATCAATGTTCGCCCTGTCCCGCCAGGAAATCGCCCTGGTGCTGGTCACCATGTTGTGGGGAAGCACGTTCCTCATCATTCACATCGCCATGCAGCACAGCGGGCCGCTGTTTTTCGTGGGACTGCGGTTCACCATCGCGGGCCTGATGGCGTTGCTGGTGTTTCGCAAGCACATGGCCGGGCTGACCCGATATGAAGTGGGCGCCGGCATTGCCATTGGCAGCGCCCTTTTCCTGGGCTATTACCTGCAGACCCACGGTCTGCGCACCATTACGAGCAGCCAGTCCGCGTTCATCACGGCGCTGTATGTGCCGATCGTGCCGTTGCTGCAATGGGCGGTGCTCAAGCGTCCGCCGGGCCTGATGAGCTGGATCGGCGTCGGGCTGGCGTTTACCGGGCTGATCCTGCTGGCCGGACCGGAGGCGGGGACGTTGAGTTTTTCACCCGGGGAAGCGGCCACGCTGGCAGGCGCGGTGGCGATTGCCGCGGAGATCATCCTGATTGGCCTGTTTGCCAGCAAGGTCGACAGCCGCCGCGTGACGTTCGTGCAGTTGATGACGGCGGGGTTGCTGTCGTTTGCATTGATGCCGGTGCTGGGCGAGGCGATTCCGGCGTTCTCGTGGCTGTGGGCGGGCGCGGCGATCGGTCTGGGGCTGGCCAGCGCCGTTATTCAATTGACGATGAACTGGGCGCAGAAGTCGGTGTCGCCAACGCGTGCGACGGTGATTTATGCGGGCGAGCCGGTTTGGGGAGGGATCGTCGGGCGGCTGGCGGGCGATCGCCTGCCGGCGCTGGCGCTGGTGGGTGCGGCGTTGATCGTGGCGGGTGTGATTGCGAGTGAGGCGAAGATTGGGCGCAGGAAGAAGGCGGGGTTGAAGGGGGCTTGACACCCTTGAGGCTTGATTTTTGTTGGGCGGTGTCAGACACCCGTGGGGCGGCGGCGGCTGATGATGGCCATCTCTTAGGGTGTCAGACACCTGGAGCCATCTCTGTATGAGACACCTCACCTGGCGCCATCTCTGTCGGGTGTCAGACACCTGGCGCCATCTCTGTCGGGTGTCACACACCTGGCGCCGGCGGTCTTTGTTGGGTGTCTGACACCCCGGGCACGGCGGGGGGCTATCTCGGCGGCACGGAGATCAGCTCGCCTGCTCCAGAAACGCCTGCAGGGCGGGCACGGTGTTCAGCACGTGCTGGCGCATCGCCGCGTCGCAACGCGCCGCGTCGCGGGTTTGCAGCGCGTCGATCAGTTCCTGGTGCGATTCGCGGACGCGCAGCACACGGCCCGGCTGGGCGGCCCAGAGGCGCATGTAGGGTTCGACGACCGAGTGCAGTTCGGATATCTGGTTCAACAGGCGCGGTTGTTTACAGAAGCTGCACAGGTATTCGTGGAACTCGCGGTGGGCGGCGGTCCAGTCGAGGTCTTCGCTTGCGCCCTGGTCCAGCTGCTCGAGCATGTTGGTCAGGCGGCGGATGTGTTCAGGCCCCATGTTGGCCACGGCATTGCGTGTTGCCAACCCTTCGAGGACCGAGCGCATTTCGAAGACCTCAAGCATCTCCTGCTGATTCAGGCCGCGCACTACCGCGCCGCGGTTGGCGCGGATTTCGACCAGGCCTTCCGAGGCCAGCCGGCGCAGCGCGCCGCGCACCGGCATGCGGCTGGTGCCGATTTCGGCGGCCACCACGTCGGGCACCAGGCGTTGGCCGGGCGCATAGCGGCCCAGGCGGATTTCGCGCTGTAGATGCAGGTACGCCTCGTCTTCGGCGCTGATGGCTGTCTTCTGGAATTGCAGCACTGACGTCCCCGGGCTGGAAAAGCCGCCATGATAGATAAGGGCGAAAATAACACAAACTGGATCCAATGATCCATGGATGCAAACACCAATGGCCGGAGATTCCCCGCTTGCGTTTAATCCAGGGCAGGACGCGGCAGACCGCGCCTGTTCGGCCGGAACGGGCAAGAGATCCGACCCGGCCCATACGCTTTCCATAACGCGATCAAGGGGAATCCATGAAATTTCGTCTCATCCGGGCGCTGGCAGGCGCCGCCGCGATGGCCTTCGGGGCGCAAGCGGCCGCGCAAGCCACGGACTGGCCGCAGCATCCCGTGCGCATCGTCGTGCCCTTCCAGGCCGGCTCGGCCACGGACCTGATCTCGCGCCAGCTTGGCGCGGCGCTGTCCGCCGAACTGGGCCAGCCCTTTGTCATCGAGGCCCGCCCGGGCGCCGCGGCCGCCATTGGCAGCGCGTCGGTCGCGCGGTCGGCGGCGGACGGCTATACGTTGCTGATGGGCGGCCCGGCGGCCGTCGTCACCAACCGCTTCCTGCAAAAGCGCCTGGCCTACGACCCCGACGCCTTCGAGCTGGTGTCGATGGTGGCCTACACGCCGAACATCCTGCTGGCCAATCCGTCGCAGCCGTTCAAGACGCTGCCCGAAATGGTGGCCTACGCGCGCGCCAATCCCGGCAAGCTGACCTATGCCTCGTTCGGCACGGGCACGACCTCGCACATGGCGGGCGAGATGCTCAAGTCCGTGGCCGGCATCGACATCCTGCACGTGCCTTACAAGGGCGCCGGCGAAGCCATCCCCGCCCTGCTGAGCGGTCAGGTGTCGATGTACTTCGACACCATCATGACCGGCCTGCCCCAAGCCAAGAGCGGTTCGCTGCTGGCGCTGGGCATGTCCAATTCGCAGCGCTCGGCCCTGGCGCCGGACATCCCCACCATCGCCGAGCAAGGTTTCTCGGGCTACGACATCGCGCCGTGGTATGGCCTGGTCGCGCCCCAAGGCACGCCCGCCCCGATCCTCGACAAGCTCAACAAGGCGGTCAACAAAGTGCTCGCCGACCCCGCATTGCGCGGTAAGCTCGCCGAAGCCGGCGCCGAGCCGCGTGGCGGCAGCCGCGAGGAATTCGCCGCCTTCATCAAGGCCGAGATTCCGCGCACCAAGCAGTTGATCGACCAGGCCGGCATCACCCCGCAGTAAATTTTTCAACGAGTTCCAGCACCCATGTCCTCCCCCTTCGATTGGTCTTTTCCGTACGCTTCCCGAAAAATGCCGGTCCTGGCCGCCAACGCGGTCGCGACCAGCCAGCCGCTGGCTGCGCAGGCGGGACTACGCATGCTGCTGGCCGGTGGCAATGCCGTTGACAGCGCCATTGCCACCGCGATCGCCCTGACCGTCGTCGAGCCCGTGATGAACGGGATCGGCGGCGACATGTTTGCCCTGATCTGGCACGACGGCCAGCTTCACGGGTTGAACTCCAGCGGCTGTGCGCCAGCCGCATGGACGCCCGACTACTTCAAGGGCCGTGACGCCATGCCGGGCACCGGCTGGGGCACGGTCACCGTGCCGGGCCAGATCGCTGGCTGGAAAGCCTTGTCCGACCGCTTCGGCAAGCTGCCCTTCGCCAAGCTCTTCGAACCCGCCATCGCGTACGCCGAAGAAGGCTTTGCGGTGTCGCCCACCATTGCGCGCCAATGGGCCAACCAGGCGCCTAAACTCGCGGCCGAGCCCGGCTTTGCCGAGGCCTTCCTGCCGCAGGGACGCGCGCCGCAAGCGGGCGAATGGTGGCGCTTTCCCGATCAGGCCAAGACGCTGCGCGACATCGCCGAAACCGGTGGCGAAAGCTTCTATCGCGGTGAACTGGCCCGCAAGATCGCGGACTTCGCCGCCAAGACGGGCGGCGCGCTCAGCGCGGTCGACCTGGCCGAACACCAGGCCGAATGGGTCAAGCCCATCTCGCAATCGTTCCGCGACTACGAACTGCACGAGATCCCGCCCAGCGGCCAGGGCATCTCGGCGCTGATGGCGCTGGGCATGCTGGAACAATTCGACCTGGAAGGCATGGGCCGCGACAGCGCCGACTACTACCACGTCAGCATCGAAGCTATGAAGCTGGCGTTCGCCGACCTGCACCATCACGTCGCCGATCCGCGCCACATGCGCACCGACGCGCGCGCCCTGCTCGACCGTGCCTATCTGGCCGAGCGTGCCCGTCTGATCTCGATGGACCGCGCCAGCGTGCCCACCGCAGGCACGCCTGCCACCGGCGGCACGGTCTACCTGACCGCGGCGGACGCCAGCGGCACGATGGTGTCGTTCATCCAGTCCAACTATCACGGCTTTGGTTCGGGTGTGGTCGTGCCGGGCACCGGCATCAGCCTGCACAACCGCGGCCTGAACTTCGTGCTGACGCCGGACCACGTCAACCAGGTCGCGCCGCGCAAGAAGCCGATGCACACCATCATCCCCGCGTTCGTGACGCGCGGCGGCAAGCCCGTCATGTCGTTTGGCGTAATGGGCGGCTCGATGCAGGCGCAGGGCCATCTGCAGATGGTCACGCGTCTGGCGGCCTTCGGCCAGAACCCGCAGGCCATGAGCGACGCGCCGCGCTTCCGCGTCGAAAAAGGCCCGGTCGTGAATGTGGAATCGCACCTCCCGGCCGACGTGGTCGATACGCTCCGCGCGCGCGGCCACAACGTTGCCGTGGCGCCGGTGGACAGCCTGGAATTCGGCTCGGCGCAGCTCATCTGCCGCCTGCCGCAAGGCGGGTACGTGGCGGCGTCGGATTCGCGCCGCGACGGGCAAGCCGTCGGCTTCTGAGGCGTTGCGGGGCACGCCGGACTTCTCGTCAGGGAAGTTCGGCGACAATCCGTGACCTGCCGGCGCGCGCCCGCGCGCTGGCAGCCAGCCGCCTTTGCGCGCCGTCACATCCCTGCAGCAGCGCCGGCCGATACTGCCGCGTCGCTGCATGAAGGACTGAAATGCCCCACCCGGCTTCACCGCCCCGCCTACCACGCGCGCGCTCGGCGCAGCGTTTTCTTCTGACCCTGCAACGCCTGCCCGCCACGCTGACCGCCGTCACCCTGCTGGCGCTGGCGTCGGCGCCCATGCCCGGCCGCGCCGCGCTGCCCGTGGCCGTCGGCGGCCAACCCCTGCCCTCGCTGGCGCCGATGCTCGAACGCGTCACGCCGGCCGTCGTCAACATCTCGGCATCGAGCGATGCTGCGGCATCGAACGGTGGCCGCTCCGCAGCGCCCGGAAGTCTGCGGCAGAACGTGGGTTCGGGCGTCATCGTCGACGCCAGCCAAGGCAACATCCTGACCAACCATTACGTGGTGCGCGGCGCGTCTGCCATCCGCGTGTCGCTGCAGGACGGGCGCACCTTCAATGCCACCGTGGTGGGCAGCGATCCGGACACGGATCTCGCCGTGCTGCGCATCGCCGCCCCGAACCTGCAAGCGCTGACCTTGTCCGACTCCAGCGACCTGCGCGTGGGCGATTTCGTGGTGGCGATCGGTGATCCCTACGGCCTCGGACAGTCGGCCTCGTCCGGCATCGTGTCCGCGCTGGACCGCTCCAGCCTGCGCGCCGCGGGCTACCAGAACTTCATCCAGACCGACGCGTCCATCAACCCCGGCAACTCGGGCGGCGCGCTGGTCAACCTGAACGGCGACCTGGTCGGCATCAACACCATGATCTACACGCCCTCGGGCGGGAACGTGGGCATTGGCTTTGCCATCCCCTCGAATCTGGCGGGCGAAGTCATGCAGCAACTGCTGCAGCACGGGCAGGTGCAGCGCGGCGGGCTTGGGTTGGACACGCTGGACATCACGCCGCGCAACACCCGCCAACTTGGACTTGCGCCAGGATCGACCGGCGTCGTCGTGGCGCGCGTCGCCGACGGTTCGCCCGCGCAAAAGGCAGGCGTCCAAGCCCGCGACCAGATCCTGTCCATCGACGGCAAGGCGATCGGCTCCAGCGCGCAGTTGCGCAACGCGGAAGGCCTGTTGCCGGTGGGGCGCCAGGTGCGTCTGGGCTTGTCCCGCGCAGGTGCAAAGACCGAGGTCCTGCTGCGCATCGAACCTGAACAGAACGAGCGCCTGCATGCCGGCTCGCTAGACGCCCGCATGATGGGCGTGGAGTTCTCCGAGGTGGGACGCGCGCAACGCGTGCAAGGCAATGACGGCGCCGCGGTCAGCGCGACGTTTCCGGATCGCGGGCCGGTGGCCGCGCGGCTGCAGCGCGGGGATATCGTCATCGGCGTGAACCAGCGCCCGGTCAGCACGCTTGCCGACCTGCGCAACCTGCTGGCCGGCGCGGTCGCACAGCCGCTGGTGCTGACGCTGCTGCGCGGTCGGACCGCCTACACGCTGCAGGTGAATTGAGCGAGGCGCTGTCCGTCAATCGTGGCAGAATGGCCCGATCCGGCGCTTGGCGCCGGTCATCGGGCAAGCCATCACGACATGCCACTGCCATCACGGGCGCGTCCGGCCCGCCACAAGGAGCACGGATGAACGGCTTTTCGACTCACACGCGCCTGGGGTTGCCCCGACTGGTGCTGGCGGCGAGCCTGGCGGCCATCGCGACCGTCGCAGCGGCGCAGGACAAGGCGCCGCAGATCATGCAGGTGCCGGCCGACAATCGCATCGTCTGGCAGGCGCCGGCAGAAGGCGCGATCACGTACGAATGCCGGTTGACGCAAACCGACGGTGCGCGCTACGCATGGATCATCGCGGGCGCGGCGGCCACGTTGGGCGCGGGCCAATCCGGCCAGACCGGCACCTATAAAAGTCCGCCTGAAACCTGGCGCGCGGCCGACGGGTCGACCTTGACCGGCATGGAAACCGTACGCGCCAATGCCGGGCCGGACCGGCTGTACGACCAACTCGTCCTGGCCAATCCGTCGTCCGGCGTCGGGGTGTTGACTGGCGTGACCTATATCCAGCGGTTCGTGCGCGCGGGCGGCGGCGTGCCGCAGTCGTCATGCTCGGCGGCCAACAAGGGCCATCGGGAGCAGGTCAAATACCAGGCCGATTACGTGTTCTGGAAACCGAACTGACGCGGGATTGCTGACTGGACGCACAGAGGCGGACGCACCGCGCAGGACACATCCGCGCCGCCCGCTGCGCGCCCGCATCGGACAGGCGCGGGGCGTCACGGCGCGACTGACATGCCCTGCTTCAAGGCGTCGACCAGCCCGGGATGCCGGGCCTTTTCCTGCGCGAGCGTATAGGCGGAAAACGTCACGACTTTCTTGCCCGACGCGGCGAACAGCGCCGTCAGCTCGGCCGGGCGACCCGACAGCTTGCTGGTCGCGTCCAGTTGAAAGACACCAATGCTGCCGACTTTGAACGCGCCGTCGCCCGTCTTCTTGAACGTCGGAACCGCTTCCTTCTGCTGCGACTGAAAGCCCGCAGCCATCGCCCCCAACGTGAACGCGTCGTCGTCGCCGACGGCCAGTTCGACCGGCACATCGATCACGATGATCGCCTGCATGGTGGCGCGGTTCAGATAAATCTTGCCCGAGACCTCGGGTGTTGCCGGATCTGCCGGAAACTCGGTTTCCGTGAAGCCGGCGGGGATGAGGACCTTGAGCTTGCCGTCCAGCACTTGCAGCGTCTGCGGCTGAGGCGGAGGAGCGGCGGCGGCGTCTGTCGTCGCGCCGTTGGGGTCTTGTTGGGCGGCCGGCGATCCGGCGGCGGGCGATCCGGCGGCGGGCGACCCCGCGGCTGGGGACTTTGCAGCCGGCGCGCCGGCGGCCGGAGGGGACGCCGCTGGCGTAGACGATCCCGGTGGCGGCGCTGTGGGCGCGGGCGCCGCAGGTGCAGGCGATGCAGGTGCAGCAGGCGCTGCCGCAGCTGGCGCTGCCGCAGCAGGCGCTGGTGCTGCAGGCGCTGGGGATGCTGGGGCTGGGGCTGGCGCTGACGGAGCTGGCGCAGCAGTTGCTGGCGCTGCCGGTGCTGCTGCACCAGCCGCCGGCGCCGCAACTGCCGCCGCTTTAGCCGCCGGCGTTCCACCCGCCGCCGCATCCGCCGGCTGAACATTCTGCGCCTGCGCCGATGCGGCCGCGGCCATGGCCAGCGTCAACGCCAATGTCATTTGCGCGAGCCGTGCGTTGTGCGTGTGCATAGCTATCCGATGATTAGGCTGAGCGTTCAATACTACAACGACACTCACCCTGTCCTCGGGTGATGAAGGTCCGCACGTTGATCCAAAATGCTACGCAATCCGGCATCCGCAAATGGCAAAGCCCGCGCAAGCATGCGCGGGCTTTCAAAATGCCATGATCGAAGTTCGGGTGAGCGGACTGGGAGTGGAGCTAGGGAGGTGGCCGCTTTTTTCGCGTCTGTGGCCGGGTAAGACGCCCAATCCGCTCAGTGCAACCGCGGTGCAGGGTGAAGGCGGGCGCGCCAGCCGCGCCCGCCGGATCACGTC
>NZ_DAMCTG010000043.1:0-44557 GCF_032113835.1 Achromobacter sp.
CGCAATGCGCGCGCATCGACTACCCCAAGCCCGACGGCAAGCTCACGTTCGACAAGTTGAGCTCGGTGTTCATCTCCAACACCAACCACGACGAGAACGAACCCGTCCACCTGACCCTCAAGGATCCGTCCGTGCCGGTGAAGGTGAACCTGGCCAAGTACGGCGGCCCCGAGTCGCGCTACTGCCCGGCCGGCGTGTACGAGTTCGTCAAGGACGACCATGGCGAGGACCGCTTGCAGATCAATGCGCAGAACTGTGTGCACTGCAAGACCTGCGACATCAAGGACCCCACGCAGAACATCGTCTGGGTGGCGCCGCAAGGCGGCGAAGGGCCGGTCTACAGCGGCATGTGACACAACGGGCGCAGTGCGCCCGCCCAGAAGGCGCCCCCCGGGGCGCCTTTTTTTCCGACTGCCTGGAGCGACACCATGAGCGAACGCGTACTTCTGATCGGCTGCGGCGACCTCGGCCTGCGTGCGGCGCAGCGCTTTCTGGCGCGCGGTGACGAGGTCCATGCGCTGCGCCGCCATCCGCCCGCCGGCGATGCCAGCGGCATCCGGTGGCTGCAGGGCGACATCACGCGCCCGGACACGCTGGACGGCCTGCCGCAAGGCGTGACGCGGCTCATCCACCTGCCCTCGCCCGGCGCGCGCGATCCGCAGGCATACCGCGGCGTGTTTGTCGATGGCTTGGCCAACGTGTTGAAGGCGCTGGACACGTCCAGCCTGAAGCGCATCGTGTTCGTGTCCTCCAGCGCGGTGTACGGCGAGCATCACGGCGGCTGGGTGGATGAAGACACGCCGCCCGCGCCGCAGGGTTTCAACGGGAAAGTGCTGCTCGAAGCCGAGTCCGCGCTGGCCGGCCAGCCTGTTTCCTCGACCGCGCTGCGGCTGGCGGGCCTGTATGGGCCGGGCCGCATGCAGCTCATCGAACGGTTGCGCAGCGGCGCGGCGGGCGCGCCCGTGCAGCCCGAGCATTGGGCCAACCGCATCCACATCGACGACGCTGCCGCCGCGGTGGTGCATCTGGCGCTGCTGCCCGAGGTCGCGCCGATGTACATCGGCTGCGACGACACGCCCCTGCCCTTGCATGTCCTGTATGCCGAACTGGCCAGGATGATCGGCGCCCCGGCGCCGCGCGAGGCGGCGGCGCCCGCCAACGTGGGCAGCAAGAAACTCAGCAATGCGCGCCTGCGCGCGACCGGCCTGACGCTGCAATGGCCCGACTCGCGGCAGGGCTACGCCGCGTTGCTGGCCGAGGGCGGAGTGGCGCAGGCATAGTTCGGCGCACGCCGAATCGTAGCCTGCGGGGCTGGCGGATACTGGCGGCCATATCCACCAACGGACATCGCCCGCCCCGCCATGCCGCCCGCCCATCCCCTGCACGCCGTCACGCATCCCGACCCGTATTCCTACTACGCCACGCTGGCGCGCGATCAGCCGCTGTATCGCGACGCGACGCTGGGCATGTGGGTCGCCGCGCATCCCGAGACCATTACCGCCGTCATGCGCCATCCCGCCGCGCGCGTGCGGCCGGCAGACGAGCCCGTGCCGCACGGCCTGTGCCCGGGTCCGGCAGGAGAATTGTTTGGCCGGTTCGTGCGGATGAACGACGGCGCGGCACACGCGCGCTTGAAGACGTTGCTCGTCGCGTTCATCCGGGAGCGAGAGCAGGAAAATGAACACGAAGATCCACATGAGTCGGCGGCCCCGCCGCCGCTTCCGCCCGCGACGTACGACGCTGCCGGCGTCGATCGTTACCTGTACGCCGCGCCGGTGCATGCGCAGTCGGCATTTCTGGGGTTGCCCCCTGCGTTGCATGCGGACTGTGCCGCGGACATCGGCAGCTTCCTGCACGCGTTGCCCGCCAACGCGGGCGCGGACCGCACTGCGGCGGGGCATGCCGCCGCCGCTCGGCTGCTCACCCGGCTGAAGGCGCATCTCGCCGGACCGCATGCCACGCCGGCGCTGCGCCAGTTGATCGAGGAGGCGGCGCAAGACGGCATCGCGCCCGACCTCGTGACCGCCAACCTGGCTGGCCTGCTATTCCAATCCTGTGAAGCCGGCGCCGGGCTGTTGGGCAACGCGCTCATCATGGCCGGACGGCGCCGCGTATCCCAACCGCTGACGAGTGAAGCCGCCCTGGCGTTGATCGACGAAGTCGTGCGCCTCGATCCGCCCTTGCACAACACCCGCCGCTTCATGGCCGAATCCGCCGAGATTGCGGGACAGCGCATCGCCGCCGGCCAGACCGTGCTGCTGGTCCTTGCCGCAGCCGCCCGGATCGAACCGCAAGCGGACTGGACCTTCGGCGCGCAGCGCCATGCCTGCCCGGGCGCGGCCCTCGCGCGACGCCATGCGGCCGGCGCCCTGCTCCACCTGCTGCACGCCGGCGTGGACCCGGCGGCGCTGGCCGCGCGATTCCGCTATCGCCCGCTCCCCAACGCGCGCGTGCCCCAGTTTGATTTTCAAGAGGACAGCAACCCATGATTGCCGTGATATTCGAAGTCGAGCCCGCCCATGGCGACCCCGCCCCCTATCTGGAGATTGCCGCCGGCCTGATCGACGAGCTGCGCACGATCGACGGCTTCATCTCCGTCGAACGTTTCCAAAGCCTGTCCACGCCCGGCAAGCTGCTGTCGCTGTCATTCTGGCGCGACGAGGCGGCGGTGCTGCGCTGGCGCTCGCTGGAATCGCACCGCCGCGCCCAGGAGGCCGGGCGCGGCGGCGTCTTTCAAAACTACCGTCTGCGCGTCGCACAGGTGCTGCGCGACTACGGCATGCAGGAACGAGACCAGGCGCCCGCGGACAGCCGCAAGCATCACGGCTGATCCGCCGGCAATGGGCCGTTTGCGTTCGGCCTGGCGGCTTAACGCAGCAGCCGGCCCACCGCCTCGACCACGCGCCGCACGTCGTCGGCCGACACGTTCAGATGCGTGACCAGGCGCGTCGGACCGCCATAGACGGCGCGCATCAGGATGTCTTCCTTGGCCAACGCCCCCGTCAGCGCATCGCAGCGCGAGGGCTCGAATTCCACGAACACCATGTTGGTGTCCTGGCTCAGCACCTTGACGCCACCAATGGCGCGCAGGCCTTCGGCCAGGAGGCGCGCGTTCTCGTGGTCCTGGGCCAACCGCTCCACGTTGTGCTCCAGCGCGTACAGGCACGCGGCCGCCAGCACGCCGGACTGGCGCAGGCCGCCGCCCAGCATCTTGCGCCAGCGGTGCGCGCGGGCGATCAGCGCTTCGCTGCCGACCAGCACCGACCCGACCGGCGCCCCCAGTCCCTTCGAAAAGCAGATGGACACCGTGTCGAACGGCTGGCAAAGCTCGGCCACGGGCTTGCCGCTGGCGACGGCCGCGTTGAACACGCGCGCGCCGTCCAGGTGCGTGGCAAGCCCCTGCTCGCGCGCCCACGACGTCGCGGCCTGGATGTACGAGGCGGGGAGCAGCTTGCCGTGAAAGGTGTTTTCCAGCGCCAGCAGGCGCGTGCGGGCAAAGTGCGGATCGCCCTTGGGCTTGAGCGCCGCGGCCAGCTTGTCCAGCGGCAGCGAGCCATCGGGCGCATGCTCGATGGGCTGAGGCTGGATGCTGCCCAGCACCGCCGCGCCGCCGCCTTCATATTTGTACGTGTGCGCCAGCTGACCAACGAGGTACTCGTCGCCACGGTCGCAATGCGCCATCATCGCCGCCAGGTTGCTTTGCGTGCCCGAGGGAAAGAACAGGCCTGCGGCCTTGCCGGTGCGCTCGGCCAACGTCTTTTGCAGGCGGATCACGGTGGGATCGTCGCCCATCACGTCATCGCCCAGCGGGGCATTAGCCATCGCCTGCAGCATGGCCGCATCGGGACGGGTGACGGTATCGCTACGCAGATCAATCATGAAAGTTTCCAGGGGATTGGAGAGGACAGGAATTCGGAAAGGTCATTCGGCACGCGCGGCAGGCGCGGCGCGGCTGACCACAAAGATGCCAGCCAGGATCAGCACCATGCCGCCCAACTCGACGGGCGTGGGGCGCTCGGACAGGATGGCCCACGCCAGCAGCATGGCGACCACGGGCACGCCCAGGCTGGACAGACCGGCGATCGACGCGGGGACCCGGCGCACGACCTGCAGCCACAGCAGCCAGCCCGCCGCGGTGGCGATCAGCACAATGTAGGTCATGCCTGTCCAGAGCGGCCAGCCCCATTGGGAAGTCATCTGCGGCACCAGATAGGCGATGGGCACCATGACCAGGCCGCCGAACAGCATCTGCCACGCAGTGAACGTCATCACGTCCGGCGCATGGCGGTCGAACATGCGCTTGGACAGCACCGTGCCCACGCCCCAGCACAGGCCGCTGCCCAGGCCCAGCAACACAGGGCGGATGTCGCCCAGCCCGTTCCAGGGCTCGACGAAACAGATCAGGCCGACGGCGGCCAGCGCGATGCCGGCCGCATGCCGGGCCGTGGGACGCTCGCCCAGCAGCCACCACGCAAACAACACCACCCAGAAAGGCATGGTGTAGGCCATGAGCGACACCTTGCCCACGCCCCCGTCCACCAGCGCGGTCTGCACGAAGCCCTGAAACCCCGCGGTCTGGGTCAGGCCGATCAAGAGGGTCAATTTCCACGGTGGCATCGCCAGCGGCCGGCGCGTGGCGAACGCGAGCGCAAAGAGCACCAGGCTGCCCGTCACGTAGCGCAGCGCCACAAAGTCGAACGGCCCGATGTAGGGCACGATCAGTTTCATCGCGATCCAGCTTCCCGCCCAGACCAGGATGGTGCTGAACATCAGGGCAAGGCCTGCGCGATCGAAACTGCTGCTCACGGGTGCGGCTCCATGCAAAGAGATTTGGCAATCCAGGAATGACGACGCCCGTGCCGCTACATGCCGGCACGGGCGTTGTCATTATGCGCCTGTCGCGCTGCATACGGCCGGTATCATCCGACCGGTTGCATTTACAGCGGCTTGGCGAGCTGCTCCAGGATGGCGGGGTTCTCCAGCGTGGACACGTCCTGCGTCACTTCCTCACCCTTGGCGACCACGCGCAGCAGGCGGCGCATGATCTTGCCCGAACGGGTCTTGGGCAGGTTGTCGCCAAAACGGATGTCCTTGGGCTTGGCGATGGGGCCGATCTCGCGGGCCACCCAGTCGCGCAATTGCTTGGCGATGGCCTGGGCCTCTTCGCCTTCCGGACGCGAGCGCTTGAGCACCACGAAGGCCACGACAGCCTCGCCGGTCGTGTCGTCGGGACGGCCCACGACGGCGGCCTCGGCCACCATTTCGTGCGCCACCAGCGCCGACTCGACTTCCATCGTGCCCAGACGGTGACCCGAGACGTTCAGCACGTCGTCGATACGGCCCATGATCCAGAAGTAGCCGTCGGCATCGCGCTGCGCGCCGTCACCGGCGAGGTAATAGCCACGCAGTTCGGACGGGAAGTAGCTTTTCTTGAAGCGTTCCGGGTCGCCCCAGATGTTGCGGATCATGGCGGGCCACGGACGCTTGATGACCAGGAAGCCGCCATTGCCCTTTTCGACGTCGCCGCCGGTCTCGTCGACGATGGCCGCGGCGATGCCCGGCAGGGGCAGCGTGCACGAGCCCGGCTTGGTGGGCGTGGCGCCCGGCAGCGGCGTGATCATGTGCCCGCCGGTTTCAGTCTGCCACCAGGTATCCACGATGGGGCAGCGCTCGCGGCCGACGTTCTTGTGATACCACATCCAGGCTTCGGGGTTGATGGGCTCGCCCACCGTGCCGATGATGCGCAGCGAGTCCAGGTCGTAGTTCTTGGGATGCGCGTCGGGCGTGGCTTCCGAGGCCTTGATCAGCGAGCGGATCGCGGTCGGCGCGGTGTAGAACGTGGTGACCTTGTGGCGCGCGATCATGTCCCAGAAGCGGCCGGCGTTGGGGAACGTGGGCACGCCTTCGAAGACGATCTGCGTCAGGCCCGCGGCAAGCGGACCGTAGGTGATGTACGTATGGCCCGTGACCCAGCCCACGTCGGCCGTGCACCAGTAGACGTCGTCCTTGCGCGCGTCGAAGGTCCACTTGACGGTCAGCAGCGCCCACAGCAGGTAGCCGGCGGACGAGTGCTGCACGCCTTTGGGCTTGCCGGTGGAACCGGACGTGTACAGGATGAAGAGCGGATGCTCGGCGTTGACCGGAACCGGTTCGCAGGTGTCGGGCTGGCCGGCCTCGACGTCCTGCATCCAGACGTCGCGGCCTTCGTTCCATTGCACCTTGCCGCCCGTGCGGCGGTACACGACGACCTTGGTGACGGCTTCGCAGCCGCCCATGGCGATGGCTTCTTCAACCGCAGGCTTGAGCGGAATGGTCTTGCCGCCGCGCACCTGTTCGTCGGCGGTGATGATGAGCGATGCGCCCACGTCCACGATGCGTTCCTGCAGGCTCTTTGCCGAGAAGCCGCCGAACACCACCGAGTGCGTCACGCCCAGGCGGGCGCAGGCCTGCATGGCGACCACGGCTTCGATGGACATGGGCATGTAGATGATGGCGCGGTCGCCCTTCTTGTAGCCCAGTGCCGCCAGCCCGTTGGCAAAGCGGCAAACGCGAGCCAGCAGCTCGCGATAGGTGACCTTGTCGACCTTGCCGTCGTCGGATTCGAAGATGATGGCGGTCTTGTCGGCGTTGCCGTTGGTCAGATGTACGTCCAGGCAGTTGGCCGAGACGTTCAGTTCGCCATCGCCGAACCAGCGGTAGAACGGGGCATCGGACTCGTCCAGCACCTGCGTGAAGGGCTTGGTCCACTGCAGATTGTCGCGGGCCTGTCCGGCCCAGAATCCGTCGAAGTCGTTCTCGACCTGCGCGCACAGCGCGTTGTAGGCGTCCATGCTGGAAATCGCGGCGCCCTGCGCGGCGCGCTCGGGCGGCGGAAACACGCGGTTTTCCACCAGGACGGACTCAATAGCGTTCGACATGATCTTGTCTCCAATCGGTGATTCTGTTGTTTATGCTGCTTTTTTATTACCCACCTGCAACCGTATCGCCGCGCTCTTACGGGCACCTTACGCAAAATGCGGGCCGGAGCCCGCAGATTGACGAGGCCCAAGGCGATGCGTCTGCGCCGGATCTGGGCAGGAAGACGCCGGGAGGCGCCAACCGGGCAGCATGCACAAGCCAACGACGCGCCGCACCGCGACGCGCCAATAATGCCAAGCAATCAGCATGTGCCGCCGCGTCGAGACACGGCGGCACAAGGCAGTCCATAAGGATAGCAGCCGCGTCCCGCTTGGCGTATACCGCATTCAGGCGGCCTGCCGGGCGAGTCCGCGCTTCATGTCCACCCGCGACAACAGGACCAGTCCGCCAACAAAGAACAGCCCCGTGACGAGGATGGCCAGGCGATGATTGCCTTCCGTAATCCACGTCACCAGCCCGTAGGTCAAGGGGCCGATCACGGCGGCAAGCTGCACGGCAAAGGTCCACAGCGAATAGAACTCGGCCAGCCGGCCCGCCGGCGCCAGCGCGCCGGTCATGGCGCGGCCCGCGCTCTGCGTGGTGCCCATGCACAGGCCGGCCAGCACGGCCGCCACCCAGAACACCGGCGCGGTCACGGCGGCGTAAGCCGTCAGCACCATCACGATCCACCCCACCAGCGTGATGGCCAGCGCCGGCTTGTGGCCGATGCGGTCCTGCACGTAGCCGAACGAAAACGCCCCGGCCGCCGCGCCGATGTTCACGGTGAACACCAGCAGCATGATCTGCGGCGTGGTGAATCCCATGACTTCCGATGCATACACGGCGGCCAGCGTGATCACGACCGAAATGCCGGCCTGGTAGCAGGCAATGCACATCAACAGGCGCCGGAACTCGGGAAAATGCAGGCCCGTTTCGCGCCAGGCGTAGGCCAGGCGCTTGAGCATATGCAGCGCGGGCGGATTGCCCTGCTGCGGCTTGGCGCGCTCGCGCAGCATGAAGAACGACGGCAGCGCGGCCAGCGCAAACACTGATGCCGTCACCACGACGACCCACGGCACGAATTGCTCGGCAGTGTCGCCGCGGGCTTCGGCCAGCGTCACCACGACAAGCGACAACCCCAACGTCAACATGCCGCCGAAATAGCCAAAGCTCCATCCCCAGCCCGAGACGCGGCCCAGCGCCTGCGGCCTGGCCAGTTCAGGCAGGAACGCCGCGACCACGGATTCGCCGACGCAATAGCAGAAGTTGGACACGACGATGGCGGCCAGCGCCAGCCAGACGTCGCCCGGCCCCGCCTGCGTCAGAATCAACGTGCCCGCCACGCAGCCGGCCGTGCTGGTGTAGAGCAGCCGCCGCTTGCTGGCCCGCGCATCGGCGCGGGCGCCCAGCGTGGGCATGGTCAGCATGATGAGGAGGTACGACAGCGACAGCGCGGACGTCCAGGCCAGCGTGGCCCATGTGGCGCGCCCGGCGACGACGCCGACGAAATAGGTGCTGAAGACCGCCGTGAGAATCACGGTGGTGTAGCCGGAGTTCGCGAAGTCGTACATGGCCCAGGCCCAGACTTCGCGCCGTTTCACGCCGGGGTTCAGCGGACCGTTGTCCGCCCCCCGGGTGTCCTGCGCGGAAACGCCTGCCGGCGTTTCCGGCGGCAGCGCCTGGCTCATAGGCCCAGCGCGGCGATGCCTGCTTGCGCGATCTGCACGTCTTCGGTCGACTTGACGCCCGAAACGCCCACCGCGCCCACGACCTGGCCATCAACGACGACCGGCACGCCGCCCTCGAGCATGCCTTCGATCAGCGGCGCCGACAGGAACGAGTAGCGGCCGTTGTTGATCAGTTCTTCGTAGATGCGCGATTCGCGGCGGCCCAGCGCGGCCGTCTTGGCCTTGGCGGGCGCGATGTGCGACGAGATCGGCGCCGCATCGTCCAGGCGCAGCATGCCCAGCAGATGGCCGCCATCGTCGGTCACCGCGATGGTGACGGCCCACTTGTTCTGCAAGGCGTGTGCTTCGGCCGCGGCCAGGATCTTTTTGACGTCGTCGGCGCTCAGCACGGGTTTGGTTTTCATTGCAGTGACTCCTTGATCTGTTCGAGGGCGTTAGGGTCTTCCATGGTGGTCAGGTCGCCGGGATCGCGCGACTCGCATACCGCGACGATCGCGCGGCGCAACACCTTGCCGGAACGGGTCTTGGGCAGGGCGCCCACGAACCGGATCCTGGCCGGCCTTGCCACCGCCCCAAGCTGTTCTTCCACCAGCCGCATGATATCCGCTTCCAGCGCCTTTGCCGCTTCCGGCGTGTCGGCGCCGGCCGGATTCTTCAGCACGGCAAACGCCATGGCGACCTGCCCCTTGAGCGAGTCGGACACGCCCACCACCGCGCATTCCGCGATGCCGTTGTGGCTGTTGACCGATTCCTCGATTTCGCGCGTGCCCAGCCGGTGGCCCGCCACGTTGATCACGTCGTCCGTACGGCCCAGGATGAACCAGTAGCCGTCGGCATCTACCCGCCCCCAGTCGAAGGTCGAATACACCTGCCGGCCAGGAATCGACGTGAAGTAGGTCTCGACGAAGCGCGCGTCGTCGCCCCAGATGGTGGACATGGCGCCGGGCGGCAGCGGCGGCACGATGGCGACGACGCCCTTCTCGTCGGGTCCCAGGTCTTCGCCGGTGGACTCGCTGACGATGCGCGCGTCAAAGCCATACACCGGGAACGACGGGCTGCCGAACCGCGTGGCGACTTTTTCGATGCCCGGCTGCGCCGACAGGATCGGCCAGCCGGATTCCGTCTGCCAGTAGTTGTCGATGATGGGCTTGCCCAGGCCTTCGGAGATCCATTGCGCCGTCGGCTCGTCGAGCGGTTCTCCGGCCAGATACACGGCGCGCAGCGTGGACAGGTCGTGCCGCCTGAGGAGTTCGGGATCCTGGCGCTTGAGCACGCGCACCGCCGTGGGTGCCGAAAACAGCGTGTTCACGCCGTACTGCTCGACCAGCTTCCAGAGAATCGCGCCGTCCGGGCGTACAGGCGTCCCCTCGTACAGGATGGTCGATTGCCCGCCGATGAGCGGTCCATAGACGATGTACGAATGCCCGACCACCCAGCCGATGTCGCTGGTGCAGAAATAGGTGTCGCCGGGCTTGCCATCGAAAAGGTATTCCATGGACGATGCCAGCGCCACGGCGTAACCGCCCGTGTCGCGCTGCACGCCCTTGGGACGCCCGGTAGTGCCGGAGGTGTAGAGGATGTAGCTGGGCTCGGACGATTCCAGCCATTCGACGGGCACCCGCGCGCCGCGGTGGAGCTCGCGCAGCGTGGCGTAGTCGAGGTCGCGCCCCGCCACCGGCTCGAACGGCGCCAGGCCGCGATCGAACACCACCACCGAGGCGGGCGGCGACTTGGCCAGGCTCAAGGCGCGGTCCAGCAGGGGCTTGTACGGCACGACCTTGCCGGCCCGCGAACCGCCGTCCGTGCACACCACCACCTTGGGCGCGGCATCGTCGATTCGCTGCGCGAGGTTCACGGACGCAAACCCGCCGAACACCACCGAATGCACCGCCCCGATGCGCGCGCAGGCAAGCATGGTGAACACGGCTTCCGGCACCATCGGCATGTAAAGCAGCACCCGGTCCCCGCGTCCCACCCCCAGCTCGCGCAGCATGGCGGCGGCCGCGTTCACTTCCTCGTAGACGTCCTGCCGCGTGTAGACCTGCTCACGGTCCACCTCGGTGGACACCCAGATCAGCGCCGGCTTGTCGGCCTGCGTGGGCAGCCAGCGGTCCACCGCGTTGTAGCAAAGATTGGTGCGCCCGCCCACGAACCACTTGGCGAAGGGCGGACGCGAGAAGTCCAGCACATTGTCAAAAGGCGTTTCCCAGTGGATGCGCGAGGCCTCTTCACGCCAGAACGCGTCGCGGTCGTTCACCGAGCGATAGTGGAAATCCCGGGTTCTTTGCATGCTTGTCTCCTGGTATTGTTCATAGGCCTTACGGCTGATTGATTTTTTGTCTAATCATTTCGGTCATTCTGGTAGGCAAACCTTGCACGAGGCTTGCCGCACGTCAAAAAATTCTTCCAGATGTCCACGCTGCATGGATATTTAGGGCCGATACGTAACGAAGCGGCACTAAAAGTTTGGTAGAATCCCCGCGAAGTTGCACATAATTGTTGAATTTGCTGACATCTCGGCCCCAACCGCGGCTAATGCGCGGTTTTTGCTGTGTTCAGTGATTCTTCCCCAGGCGAATGCATCGACACTCCATACCCGCGCGATTCAATTCAACCTCTGGCCTTGCAAAGCGCGGTCTGCGCATGCTCGCGTTGGTTGCTTGCTTTGCGGGTCTGGCGGGTTGTGCAGGTACTGGCCAAAAGTCAACCGCCCATACGTCCGAGATCGATCCCTACGAGATGGAATGGGTTGCCACCGCCGATGACCCCATCGGCATGCTGGTGGTCCAGAAATTCAAGCGTGAACGCCAGCGGACCCATTCGGGTGTCGGCACCGACAACGCCATGGTCAGCGAAGCCCTGAATCACCTGGGCATCCGCTACCGCTTCGGCGGCAGTTCCCCCGATACCGGCTTTGACTGCAGCGGCCTCGTTGCTTATTCGGCCGAACGTGGCCTGGGCCTCAAACTCCCCCGCAACGCCGCCGAAATCGCGCAGCAAGGCGTGGCCGTCGCCAAGAACGAACTGCAGGCCGGCGACCTCGTCTTCTTCAACACCATGGGCCGCCGCTATTCGCACGTCGGCATCTATCTGGGCGACGACCGCTTCGTGCATTCTCCCAGCGCCGGCGGCGTGGTGCGTGTCGAAAAGATGACCATGGCCTACTGGTCCAAGCGCTACAACGGCGCCCGCCGCCTCGACAACACCCTGATGGCATCGGCCCGCGCAGCAAACTGACCGCCCCGCCCTGCCTGTTCACAAGGCAACATATTCGCACGCAGGCCCACGCGCCGCCATTGTCCAAAAATGCAAAACGCCGCCAGACTTTTGTCCGGCGGCGTTTTTGTTTGTTCTCTTCGCGGTGTTCAGACCGCAGGCCGTATCGGCCTCCCCAGTTTGTCGTGGATGCGCGGCAAGACGCGTCCCATCAATGAACGGTACCGGCGCGCGGGCACAGGCCGCACTGCTGCAGGGCCTGCTGCATGCTGCACACGGAACGGCGACAAGCGACGACCCGGATGCCACCGCGCTGTGCGGCGTTGCGGAACGTCTTCATGACGTTATGGCCAAGGAAATCGGTAAGCAGGATGACCAGCTGCGTGCCAGACGGCAGTTGCAGGGTCTTCTTCTGATGCGAGGGATCGCGCCCGCTGATGTGGTGCGTGATCGAGATGTTGTGTCCCTTGAGCAGATCGGGAATATTGCCGAGGCGATCGGCGCCCACTACTACTGCACTAAGTCCTGCCGTCATGATTTACCTCACTGGGTCGTTGAGCCTGGATGTAATGATAATGATTCCTATTTTTTCGTCAACTCAAATGAGATCGGTTCTTATTTAATTATTTTTATGAGCTTATGGAAAGGGATAGCCGTCTCACGCTTTCCACAGGGTCATCGGGCAAAAAAAACGCGACGTCGTGAGGACGTCGCGTGTTGTCGAGGCAGGAGCCGGGAGCCGGCAGAGAGGCTATTTCGGCGACCCCTGCACCGCATCGGTGACCACCGCCCGGGTCAGCGACGGCGCCAGCATTTCCAGGAAGGTGTAGACGTAGTCGCGCAGGAACACGCCCGCCTTCACCCCCACGCGGGTGGTATGCGTGCCGAACAGGTGTCCCACCGGCAGGCCGACCAGATTGGAGTCACGGCGCGGGTCATAGGCGACGCCCGCGATGATGCCGATGCCCAGGCCCACGTCCACATATGTCTTGATCACGTCGGCGTCGATGGCCTCGAGCACGATGTCGGGATGGATGCCCTGGTTGGCGAAGATCTCGTCGATCGTGCTGCGGCCGGTAAAGGCGCGGTCGTAGGTCACGATGGGGTATTCGGCCAGTTGCGCCAGCGACAGGCGCTTGGCGGCGCTGGAGGTCAGTTCGGCCAGCGGATGATCGGGCCGCACCACCACGGTGTGTTCCCACGCATAGACCGGCAAGGTGGCAAGGCCCGGCGTCAGCGCCAGCGATTCGGTGGCCAGCGCCAGATCCGCCTGTTCATGCAGGACCATTTCGGCCAACTGCGCGGGGCTGCCCTCGGCCAGCGACAGGTGGACCTTGGGGAATTGCTTGCGGAAGGCAGGAATCACGCGGGGCAGCAGATAGCGCGCCTGTGTGTGCGTGCAGGCAATGACCAGGCCGCCTTCATCGCGGCGCGCGAATTCATCGCTGACTTTCTTCAGGTTGTCGACTTCACGCATGATGCGGTCGATCACCTGAGAAACAGCCAGTCCGGGCTTGGTCAGCCCCTTGATGCGCTTGCCGTGGCGTTCGAAGATCTTGATGCCCAGCTCGTCCTCGAACTCGATGATGGCCTTGGACACGCCGGGTTGCGACGTGTAGAGCATCCGGGCGGCTTCGGTCAGGTTGAAGTCGCGCCGGATGGTTTCACGCACGAAACGAAATTGCTGGAGGTTCATTAATTGGCCCCTGATAGACGGGCCAATTATAAGTAATAAGAACGCCTTGCTATATGAATTATTTGTATAAGCTTAGGAGCAAGGCGTCCCCTCTTTTAGCGCATCGAGATCGTGGTGTTGACGGTCTTGGCGTGCGCCGACCAGCGTGCGGTGACGGTCTTGGTCTGCGTCCAGAACTGCACCGCCTGCTTGCCGTTGGGGCCCAGGTCGCCCAGCTTGGAACCACGGGAGCCCGTGAAGCTGAACCACGCCACCGGCACCGGAATCGGCACGTTGATGCCGACCTGGCCCACGTCGATGTTGTTCTGGAAGTAGCGTGCCGCGCCCCCGTCCTGCGTGAACAGCGCGACGCCGTTCCCGTTGGGGTTGCGGTTGATGAACGCCACCGCGTCTTCCAGCGTCTCGACGCCGACGCAGCACAGGACCGGCCCGAAGATCTCCTCGGTGTAGATGGTCATGTTCTCGGCGACCCCGTCAAACACGGTCGGACCGACGAAGTTGCCTTCCTCGAATCCGGCCACCTTGAAGTTGCGGCCGTCGAGCAGCAGCTTGGCGCCTTCGTCCACACCCTTCTGGATCAGGCTTTCCACGCGCTTCTTCGCATTGGGCGACACCAGCGGGCCAAGATCGGCTTGGCGATCCGTGCCGGCGTTGACCTTGAGCTTCTTGGCGCGCTCGACGAAATCGGGCAGCCAGTTGCGGGCCTCGCCCACCAGCACGGCGACAGACGACGCCATGCAGCGCTGGCCGGCCGCCCCGAAGGCGGCGCCCAGCAGCTGGTTCAGCGCGACTTCCGGATCGGCGTCCGGCAGGACCACGCAGTGGTTCTTGGCGCCCATCATCGACTGGCAGCGCTTGCCGGCGACCGACGCGCGGTTGTAGATCTCGGTGCCCACGCGGGTCGAGCCGATGAACGACACCGCCTTGATGTCCGGGTGCTCGCACAGGCCGTTGGCCGTCTCGGGACCGCCGTGCACCACGTTCAGCACGCCCGGCGGCAGGCCGGCTTCCAGCGCCAGTTCCGCCAGGAACAGCGACGAGGTCGGATCCTGCTCGGAGGGCTTGAGCACGAACGTGTTGCCGCAAGCCACGGCGATGGGGAACATGAAGCACGGCAGCATCACCGGGAAGTTGAACGCGGTGATGCCCGCGCACACGCCCAGCGGCTGGATCAGGGTGTAGACGTCGATGCCGGACGCGGCGTTTTCCGCGTATTCGCCCAGCTGCAGGTTGGCGATCGAGCAGGCGTGCTCGACCACTTCCAGGCCGCGGCCGACTTCACCTTCGGCGTCCGGCAGCGTCTTGCCGTGTTCGCGGGTGATCATCTCGGCCAGCTTGCCGGTATTGGCGCGCAGCAGCTCCTGGAACTTGAGCATGACGCGCATGCGTGCGCCCTGCCCGGCGTTGCGCCAGGTCTTGAAAGCCTCCTTGGCGTTGGAGACGGCCAGGTCCAGTTCTTCGCGCGTGGCGAAGGGCACCTTGGCGACGACCTCCTGGGTGGCGGGGTTGATCACGTCTCGCCATTCGGTGGATTTGGACTGCACAAGCTTGCCGCCGATCAGTAGCGGAACGCGCGGGACTTCACTCATTTTGATGCTCCTCACACTGCGTAGTCGATGCGGATGGTCGTCCGCGTTCTTGGATCGAGCCGCGCCCGCGGGACAAGCGCCCGCGGGCCTCGGGTTATTTCTTCACCAGCGGGCAGGTTGAATCGGCCAGGGGCTGGAAGGCTTCGGCCGCCGGAATGGTGGCCACCAGCTTCGAATAGTCCCAGCCGCCCTTGGAGTCCGCGGGCTTCTTGACTTCGTACAGGTACATATCGTGGATCACGCGGCCGTCCGGGCGGATCGAGGCGTTGCGCATGATCGGATCCTTGATGGGGATCTCACGCATCTTGTCGGCCACGACCTTGCCATCGGTGCTGTTGGCGGCGGCCACGGCGCGCAGGTAATGCAACACGCTGGAATACACGCCCGCCTGCGTCATGGTGGGCTTCAGGCCGCGGAAGGCCTTTTCGAAACGCCCGGACCATTCGCGCGAGGCATCGTCATAGTCCCAATAGAAACCGTCGACGTAGGACAAGCCCTGCGCGTTCTCCAGGCCAAGCGCACGCAGGTCGGACAGGAAGATCAGCAGCGAAACCAGCCGCTGGCCGCCCGCCACGATGCCGAACTCACGTGCCTGCTTGACGGCGTTGACGGTGTCCTGGCCGCCGTTGGCCAGCGCCACCACCTGCGCCTTGGAACTTTGCGCCTGCAGCAGATAGGACGCGAAGTCGGGCGCGTTCAGCGGATGCCGCACGCTGCCGGCCACCGTGCCGCCCAGCGCCTTGACCGCCTTGGCCGTGTCGGCTTCCAGCGAGTGGCCGAACGCGTAGTCGACGGTGATGAAGAACCACGACTTGCCGCCCTCGCGCACGGTCGCCTTGGCGCCGCCCGCGGATTGCGAGTAGGTGTCGAACATCCAGTGAAAGCCGACCGGCGAGCATTCCTTGTTGGTCAGCGCCGTGGTGGCCGGACCGGAGAACATCACCACCTTGTTCTTTTCGCGGGCGATGCCCTGCACGGCCAGCGCGACGGCGGAATTGGTGAGGTCGGCGATGGCGGTGACGCCGTCGCGGTCAAACCATTCGCGGGCGCGCGCGGCGCCGACGTCCGCCTTGTTCTGGTTGTCCGCGGACACCAGATCGATCTTCATGCCCTTGCACTCCGCCGCAAGGCAGTCGTCGATGGCCAACTGCGCCGCGGCGACCGAACCTGCGCCCCCCATGCCGGCATAGGTGCCGGACATATCCGTCAGAATGCCGATCTTCACTGGCGGCTTATCCGCCGCATGGGCCTGCCCAAGCAAACCGGCGCCCAGACACAAGCCTGCGGCGAGTCCGCGTGCGTGCACTTTCATGGATTTGTCTCCTGAGTTTTTATGCGCTGAGTAGTAGCGTTGTGGCGCCGTCTTCGCGGCCTGCGGTCCCAGGGCATAGCCCAAGGCCAGCCGATCCAGTGTAGATGTGTGAAAATCAACAAGCAACACCAGAAATGCACATTCCTTGTGCATTCATGCACACACAATAAAAGCCGCCTGGCAGCGTGCTGCCGGGGCCTAGGAGCGATGGATCTTGCTTGATTGGGACAGCCTGCGGTATTTCCTGGAAGTGGCGCGCACGCAGCGCGTCAGCGCGGCGGCGCGCAAGCTGGGCGTGGAGCACACCACCGTATCGCGCCGCATCCGGGCGCTGGAAACGGAACTGGACACCCTGCTCTTTGAAAAATCCCGCAGCGCGGGCTTCGTGCTGACCGACGACGGCCAGCGCCTTTTCGTCCACGCCGAACAGATGGAAAGCGTCGTGCACACCGCGCGCGAAAACCTGTCCGGCATCGGGCAGGCGCTATCGGGTCATTTGCGCATCGGCGCCACCGAGGGTTTCGGCAGTTATGTGTTGACCCCGCTTGCCGCGGACTTCCAGCGGCGATATCCGCACATCACGCTCGACATCCTGCCCGTGCCGCGCTTTGTCAGCCTGTCCAAGCGCGAGGCCGATCTGGCCATCACCATCGAGCGCCCGCAGCGCGGGCCGTATGTATGCAGCAAGCTGTGCGACTACACGCTGCGGCTGTACGGCACGCCGGGCTATCTCGCCAACCACGCGCCCATCACCCGGCGCGAGGACCTCGCGGATCACACGTTCATCGGCTATGTGGACGAGCTGCTGTTCAGCGAGCGCCTGCGCTATCTGGAAGACGTGCTGCCGGCGAGCAAGGTGGTGTTGCGCAGCACGAGCGTCGTGGCCCAGTACCACGCGGCGCTGCAGGGCCAGTCGCTTGCCATCCTGCCGTGCTTCATCGCAGCCCAGGATCCGCGGCTGAAACCCGTGCTGCAGGACGAGATCGCCATCACGCGCTCGTTCTGGATGTACTGCCACGAAGACCTGCGCAAGCTCAAGCGCGTGACGGTGTTGTGGGAATTCATCCGGAAGTCGGTATTGAAAAACGCCGACCTGTTGGCAGGCCGGCGTGGAACGATGAAGTATCTGCCCTGAGCACGCCGGCCGGCGGCGCCCGCTGCGCTAGGCGTTGTTCTTTGGCGCCTTCACACGCAAGCGGCGCATCAGCAGGAAGGCCGTCAGCAGCGCGACAGCGCCGTGGATCAGCCACACGCCCACGCCAAAGCTGAGCTTGCCGTTGGAGATCCAGGCGCGCGACAGGTTGATCATATTCATATAGAGCAGACCGACCAGACCGGCGATGAGCAGGTCGCCCGAGCGCCCCAGCCGCGGATTCACCGCGCCCAGCGGAATGGCCAGCAGCGCGAGATTCAGCGCCGCGAGCGGCAGCGAGATCCGCCACATGACCTGCGACCAGCTGCTGTTGGTGTTGTCTTCAACCAGTTGCGGTGTGCTGCGCGCCTTGGAGGAACGCTCCGCCGCCGCGCGGGCCTCGGCCATCGGATCGCCGCCCGACTTGCTTTCAAGACGCAGGCCGTATTTTTCGAAGTGCACGAGCCGCAGTTCGGGCGTGCCCGGCTTCAGGTCGTAGCGGTGTCCCTCGCCCAGCACCAGGAAGCGGTCGCCGTTGGGCAGCGTTTCGCTGTGCGCGCTGCTTGCGGTCAGCACGCTGAGCCATTCAGGACCGATCTCGCGCGCGAACACGTTGCCGAGTTCGTCGGCGGGATTGACCGGGTCTTCGGCAAAGAACACGCGGCTGCCGCCGGACGACTCGGCGAACTGGCCTGCCGTGACCTTGGACAGGTCGGAGCGCTGCTCGAAGCGTTCGTGGTATTCGCCGATCTGGCGGTAGGCCCAGGGCGACGCCACCAGCGTCAGGCCCGCCACGGCAATCGCGACGGGGACCGCCACGCGCAGCACGGGCTTGAGCCAGTCAGCCAGCGACAGGCCGCTGGCGAACCACACCACCATTTCGGATTCGCGATAGTTGCGCGTGACCGTGGTCAGCACGGCGATGAAGATCGAGACCGCCAGAATGGTCGGCAGCGCGGTGATGGTCGAGAGCGCGGCAAGCACCACCACCACGTCCGCTCCGATGTTGCCCCCCGCGGCCTCGCCGAGCAGGCGCACGAGAAGCACGCTGAGCCACACAACGAGCAACGTGGAAAAGACAACGCCAGCGTGACTGGTGATCTCGCTGACGACAGAGCGTTTGAATAGAGACATGGGAGAATATGCGGGATAATCGACCGCATCATACACAGACGCACACGGGAAACCCTCATGGAATTTAGCACACAGACCACTGCTTCCCTGCACCAGGTCAAAACCGCGGCCCTCGCCGTCGGCGTGTTCGCGGACGGCGTGTTGAGCCCCGCCGCCGACATCATCGACCGCGCTTCCAACGGCGCCGTGCGTGCGGTGGTCAAAACCGAATTCCGCGGCCGAGCCGGCGCGACGCTGACCTTGCGCACGCTGCCGGGCGTCGCCGCGCAGCGCGTGGTCCTGGTCGGTCTGGGCAAGCAGGAAGAATACTCGGCCCGCACCCATGCGTCGGCCGAGCAGGCATTCGCCGCTTCCTGCGTCGCCGCCCAGCTTGCCGAAGGCGTGTCCACGCTGCTCGCCAACCCCATCGCCGACATCGACCTCATTGCTCGCGCCCGCAGCGCCGCGATCGCGGCCGGCAGCGCGGTCTACCACTACGACGCCAGCTTCGGCAAACCGGACCGCGACGCGCGCCCCAAGCTCAAGAAGATCGTGCAGGTCGTCGAACGCGCCGATGCCGCACAGGCCCAGAAAGGCCTGCGCGAAGGCAGCGCCATCGCCAACGGCATGGAACTGACCCGCACGCTGGGCAACCTGCCGGGCAACATCTGCACGCCCACATACTTGGGCGACACCGCCAAGCGCCTGGCCCGCGAATTCAAGTCGCTCAAGGTCGAGGTCATGGACCGCAAGCAGGTCGAAGCGCTGGGCATGGGCTCTTTCCTGTCGGTTGCGCGCGGCTCCGAGGAAGCGCTGCGCTTCATCGTGCTGCGTCACGCCGGCGCCAAGACCGCCAAGAAGGGCGCCAAGGCCGCGCAAGGCCCGATCGTGCTGGTCGGCAAGGGCATCACGTTCGACGCGGGCGGCATCTCGCTCAAGCCCGCGGCCACCATGGACGAGATGAAGTACGACATGTGCGGCGCCGCCAGCGTGCTCGGCTCGTTCCGCGCCCTGGCCGAACTCGAACTGCCGCTGGACGTCGTCGGCCTCATCCCCGCTTGCGAGAACCTGCCCAGCGGCAAGGCCAACAAGCCGGGCGACGTGGTCACCAGCATGGCCGGCCTGACCATCGAAATCCTGAACACCGACGCCGAAGGCCGCCTGGTCCTGTGCGATGCCCTGACCTACGCCGAACGCTTCAAGCCGTCGGCCGTGATCGACATCGCCACGCTGACCGGCGCCTGCGTCGTGGCGCTCGGCAACGTCAACACCGGCCTGTTCTCCAAGGACGACGCTCTGGCCGACGCGCTGGCCTCGGCCGGCCGCCGCTCGCTGGACACCGCATGGCGCATGCCCATGGACGACGCCTACCAGGAACAGCTGAAGTCCAACTTCGCCGACCTCGCCAACATCGGCGGCCCTCCGGCCGGCGCGGTCACGGCGGCCTGCTTCCTGTCCCGTTTCGCCAAGGCCTACCCCTGGGCGCACCTGGATATCGCCGGCACGGCCTGGCGCGGCGGCAAGGACAAGGGCGCGACCGGCCGCCCGGTGCCGCTCCTGATGCAATACCTGCTGGACCAGGCTTGAACCGCCTGACGCCGACTGCCCCATGACGCGCATCGACTTCGCCTTCGGCGCGCCCGACCGCCTGCGCATGGCCTGCCAGGTCGTGCGCAAGCGCGTCCTGGCAGGTCAGCGACTGGTGGTGTACTGTAAAGACGGTTCGCGCCTGTCCGCGTTCGACCGGATGCTGTGGGCGTTCGACGACACGGCCTTCGTGCCGCATGTCCTGGCAAACGATCCGCTGGCCGCTGAAACCCCGGTGGTGCTCACCGCCGGGGACCCGCTGCAGGCCTTGCAGTCGGCGGGGCAGCCCGACCAGCCGCAGCCCTGGCTGCTGAACCTGGACGACGATTGCCCGCCCGGATTCGACACTTTCGAACGTCTGCTGGAAATCGTCTCCGACGACCCCGACGACAAGCAGGCGGCCCGGCAGCGCTGGCGGACTTACCAGACGGCCGGTCATACGCCGCAAAGCCACGACCTGAGCCGCAAGGCCCAAGGCGGCTGAACCGCCCCCACGCGCGCCCGCGCGCCGCGTCCACCAGACTACGGGAGTTTCCATGCCCGCTCGCCCATCCGACCCCGGCATCCCCACCCTGACCCATCGGGCCGAACCCTCGTTCCATGACCCGGCCGACGACGACGCCGACGCGCCGCTCCTGACCGAGCTGGCCGACGAAGCCGGCCCCGTGTACGAAAATGACCCGTATGAACATGACCCGTTTCCCGTCCTGACGGACGTGGCCGACGAGGACGACGAGCCGGCCCTGATGCCGATCTCACGCACGTCCGAGCCGGCGGCAAACCCGCTTGCAGCGCCAACGGCAACCGATAAGGCAACCCCGGCGGCGCCTGCGCCAGCCGCCGCCCCCCTGCCCGACGCCACCGTGCTCGCCGCACGCCTGCAAGCCGAGGTCGAACAGCTCATGCGGCAGGCGCTTGCCGAGTCTGTCACGCAGCTTCAGGCGCGCATGGATGCGGAATTGCCTGCTATCGTTTCCCGTGTGCTCAATGAGGTACGACGGGGGTGACTGGATTCTTCAGGGAACTGTAAGGTATCCTTCGCATCTAAGCCTTCTAGGCAATCACCATATTTGCCGTATACAGGAGTTCTCCATGAACGAATATCGTCCGTCCCCTTTTAACCGTTCCGGCTCTGTCGCCGGCGCGCCGGGCGAGGTCGCTCGCAACCAGGTCCTGCGCAACACGTACTGGCTTCTGGCCCTGTCGCTCATCCCGACGGTGCTGGGCGCGGCGGTCGGCCTCTACACCGGCATCAACCGTGTCATGGGCGCCAGCCCCGGCCTGTCGGCCGTCGTCTTCCTGGTCGGCGCTTTCGGCCTGATGTTCGCCATCGAAAAGAACAAGAACAGCTCGCTGGGCGTCGTCCTGCTGCTGGCCTTCACGTTCTTCATGGGCGTCATGCTTTCGCGCCTGCTGGGCTTCGTGATGGGCATGAGCAACGGCTCGCAACTCGTCATGACGGCATTCGGCGGCACCGCAATCGTGTTCGGCACCATGGCCACCCTGGCCACGACCATCAAGCGCGATCTCTCGGGACTGCAGAAATTCCTGTTCATCGGCGCCGTCGTGATCCTGGTCGCCGCGCTGGCTAACATCTTCCTGCAACTGCCGGCCCTGATGCTGACCATCTCGGTGCTCGCCATCGTGATCTTCTCGGCATTCATGCTGGTTGACCTGCAGCGCGTGGTCAACGGCGGCGAAACCAACTACGTCTCCGCCACCCTGGCGATCTACCTGGACGTGTACAACGTCTTCTCGAACCTGCTGATGCTGCTGGGCATCTTCGGCGGCAATCGCGAGTAACGCGCCGTCGCCAGACCAGCACCGAAAGGGCCTGCATGCACAACATGTAGGCCCTTTTTCTTTGGCCCTTTCTCTTTGGCCCGCCTGTTCACCTTCATCCCGCCCGGAGCCCCGCCATGCCCGATCGCCGCCGCTTCCTCCAGACCGCCGCCAGCGCCGCCCTCCTTGGAACCGCGTGGCCGGCATGGGCGGCTGATCCGGCGCAAGCCATGCTCAAACGCGCGATCCCGTCGACGGGCGAAATGCTGCCGGTCGTGGGACTGGGCACCGCGGACACCTTCAACGTATCCCCGAGCGATGCGTCGGCCATGGCGCCGCTGGCCCAGGTCCTTGAAACGCTGATGAAAGCGGGCGGCACGTTGATCGACACGGCGCCCAGCTACGGCGAGGCGGAGGCCGTGACGGGCGCGCTGCTGGCTCGCGATGGGGGCCTCCGCAAGCGCGTGTTCCTCGCCACCAAGATCAGCACACGCGGCCACGAATCCGCGATGCGCCAGGTGCGGCAATCGCAAGAGGCGCTGCGCAGCGACAAGCTGGACCTGATCCAGGTGCACAACCTGATCGACACGCGCAACCAGCTCGCCCTGCTGCGCGACCTGAAGCAGCAAGGGGTGACGCGCTACATCGGCATCACGCACTACACGGACCACGCGCACGACGACCTGACCGAGCTGGTCGAAAAGGAAAAGCCCGACTTCCTGCAGGTGAACCTGTCGATCGCCTCGCGCAGCGCTGAAAAGCGCTTGTTGCCCGCGTGCCAGGCCAACGGTGTCGCCGTGTTGATCAACCGCCCGTTCGAGGACGGCGCGCTGTTCCGCCAGGTCAAGGGCGTGGCGCTGCCCAAGCTGGCGGCCGAGATCGACTGCACCTCCTGGGCGCAGATCTTCCTGAAGTTCATCATCGGCCATCCCGCCGTCACCGCCGTCATTCCCGCCACGTCCAAGCCCGCCAACATGGCGGACAACGCGCGCGCCGGCTTTGGCCGCCAGCCCGACGCCGCCCTGCGCGACCGCATCGCCGCGCTGCTCGCCTGACGCCATGGCGGCCGCCCCCCTGTCCTGGCGCGCCCGCATGTCGCGGGCGCTGGGCATCCAAGAGGACGAACTCGCCCCGGCCGCCTGCGGCTTCGCGTTTTTCTTCTTTCTCTTCTGCGGCTATTTCATGCTGCGCCCCATCCGCGAGACGATGGGGATCCAGGCCGGCGTAAACCAGTTGCAATGGCTGTTCACCGCCACCTTTCTTGCCACCCTGGCCGTCGTGCCGCTGTTTGGCTGGATCTCCACCCGCGTGCCACGCACGACGCTGGTGACCTGGGTCTACGCCCTCTTCGCGCTGACCATGGTGGGATTTGCCGCCCTGCTCCACCAGCAACCCGGCAGCATCTGGGCGGCTCGCGCGTTCTATGTCTGGCTGTCGGTGTTCAACCTGTTCGTCGTGTCCATCGCCTGGAGCCTGATGGCCGACGTGTTCCGCATGGAATCTGCCAAGCGGCTGTTCGCGCTGATTGCGGCGGGCGCCAGCGCGGGCGGCCTGTGCGGCCCGCTGCTCGGCGCGCTGCTGGCGGGCGTGCTGGGTCCAGCGGGTCTACTTGTGTTGTCGGCGCTGCTGCTGACCGCCACGCTGCCGCTCAAGCAATGGCTGCTGGCGTGGCGCGCCGCCTCCCGGCCGGAAGTCGGCCTGCAGGACATGCAGCACCCCATCGAAGGCGGCATTCTTGCCGGGCTGGCGCGCATCTTCCAGTCCCGCTATCTGCTGGGCATTTCGCTGCTTGTCGTGCTGCTCGCCACCCTGAACACGTTTCTGTACATGGAACAGGCGCGGCTCGTCGCCGATGCGTTTCCGGATACCGCCCAGCGCATCCGGGTCTTCAGTGCGCTGGATTTCACCGTGCAGACGCTGGCGCTGCTGTCGCAGATCTTCATCACTGGGCGCGTGGCCGCGCGTCTGGGTTTGCGGTTCCTTCTGACCGCGGTGCCGCTGGCGGTCGCACTGGCGTTCCTGGCGCTGGCCGCGTTCCCCGTATTCGCGGTGCTGGCGGCTGCCATGATCCTGCGCCGCGCCGGCGAGTATGCGCTGATACGGCCGGGGCGGGAGATGCTGTTCACGGCTGTCACGCCGGAAGACAAATACAAGACGAAGAATGTCATTGATACGGTGGTCTATCGCGGCGGCGACGCCGCCAGCGGTTGGGTAAAGGCAGGCATCGACATGCTGGGCTACGGCGCGGCGTTGATTGCGCTATTGGGCGCCGCCGTGGCCCTGGGCGCGGCCGCCGTGGGCTACGGGTTGGGCAAGCAGGCTGATCGCCGAAACGGCGATCTTCCTTAGCCTGATCTGAACAACCATCTGATTCAGCCAAACGGAAACGCCGGTTCCCAGCCGCACAATGGCGCTGCCCTCAACGCCTCGGGAATCGTCATGAAACGCTCTGCCTGCCTTGCCGCCCTGTTGCTTTGCCTTGCCGCGCCGCACGCGCACGCCGACTACCCCGAACGCGCCATCACGCTCATCGTGCCGGCCGCGGCGGGCGGCAATGCCGATATCACCGCCCGCCTCATCGGCCAGGAGATGAGCCGGCTGCTCGGCCAGCCCGTCGTCATCGAAAACCGCGTGGGAGCGGGCGGCCGCATCGGTACCCAAGCCGTGGTCCGGGCCCCCGCGGACGGCTACACCATCGGCTATGCCCACGTCGGCACGCTGGTGCTGCACCGTTACCTGTTCAAGCAGCAGCTCTACGACCTGGACCGTGACCTCAAGCCCATCGGGCTGGTCGCCGAGACCCCGAACGTGATCGTCGTGAATGCCGCGTCGCCGTACCGCGATCTGAAAGGCTTCATCGAAGCCAGCCGGGCACAGCCCGACCGCCTGACGATGACCTCGGCCGATCCGGGCACGACCAGCGAAGTCGGCGTCAAGCTGTTCATCGCGCAGACCGGCGCCGCGGTTCGCCAGATTCCCTACAAGGCGACGGCAGCGCAGCTTTCGGACCTGCTGGGCGGCCATGTGGATTCAATGATGGAAAACCTGCCGCCCTTGATCGGCAACCTGAAGGACGGGCGCCTGCGCGCGCTCGCCGTCACCACGCGCAAGCGTGCCGCGTCCAACCCGGACGTGCCGACGGTGGCCGAACAGGGCTATCCGGAGTACGAGCAGTCCGCGTGGAGCGCCCTTGTCGCGCCCGCGGGTACCCCGGTCGCCGCCATTTCGCGGTTGAACGCCGCGATGAATCAGGCGCTGCGCTCGGACGCCGTCAGCCGCGAGTTGCGCAGCCGCTCGCAGGAGCCGTTGGGCGGCACGCCGCAGGATGTACAAGCGCAGATCAAAAAGGAGCTGCCCAAGTGGGAAAGCATCATCAAGGCCGCCACGCTGGATTGAACCTCGCCCGCACACCCAACGGAGCCGCCGCATGGCCAACGTAACCCGCGAGGACTTTTCCGTGGCCGCCGCCACCAACGCGTCGGCTTACCGGCGCGTCACGATTCCAGTGCTGCGGATCGAGGCGGGCCAGGGGCCTGCCGTCGCGCTCATCGCCGGCGTGCATGGCGATGAATGGGAGGGGCAGGCCGCCATCCTGTACCTCTGGCATCAGATGCCCGACATCCTGCAACGCGGCACCGTCTATCTGCTTCCGGCTGTCAATGCGGAAGCATCGCTGGCCGGCACGCGGCTGTCGCCGTCTGACGGCGGCAATCTGAACCGCGCGTTTTTGGGCGAGCCGGCGCGCGGCTACACCGAAAGCATCGCTGCGGCCTTGGAGGCCCGGCTGCTTCCCCGCGTGCAGGCCATGGTGGACGTGCACAGCGGCGGCGCGTCGCTGCGCTACCTGCCGTCATCCGTCATCACGCGCTACGGGAACGACGCGTATGACGAACGTCTGCCGGCGCTTGCGCGGGCGTTCGGACTGCCTGACTGCGTGTTCTTTCGCAGCGGCGAAATCGGTTCCATGCCGGCGGCGGCCAGCCGGCACGGCGTGCTGCGGCTCTCTGCCGAGATCGGCGGCGGCCGGGAAACCAGCCAGTCGCTGGCGGACCGCTGCCGCGACGGGCTGCTGGGCTGCCTGGCGGAATTGGGGCTGCTGACCCGTCCCGCACCCGCACACGCAAACCCCGCCCGCGCCGCGGAAGTCCGCCTCTACGACATGGACGCGCCTGCCGCGACGCTGCGAGCTCGCGATTCCGGCGTGTTCGTTCCCGCCGTGGAACTGGGACAATCCGTGATCGCGCACCAGTGCATTGGCCGCCTCATCGAACCGGCGCGGCCCGACACCTCGCCGCGTCCGTTACTCAGCCCGCAGGCGGGCACGATCGTCTGCCTGCGTCCCATCGCGCGCAGCGATGACGGCGATTGCCTGCTGCAGGTAGCGCCCGCCCTTCCCTTGGACTCTCTCGCATCAAGATACTGACCCATGCAGATGAACCCCAGATTGACCGGCCTGCGCTGCATCCGCTGCGCAACCCTCTGGCCCGCGGGAGACTATCCCGAAGGCTGCCCTTCATGCCTGGCTGCTGGACACCCCGCCACGCTGGAGTGCCAATATGAAGCGCCGGCGCGGGACGAGGCCATGCCCCTGCCGGTGCTGTCGCCGGTGACGTTGGGCGAAGGCGGCACCCCGTGCCTGTCCGCGCCCGAACTGGCGCGGGAAGAAGGCGTGGGCGGGCTGTGGCTCAAGTGCGAAAGCGCCAATCCCACCGGCAGCCACAAGGACCGCATGTCGGCGCAACTGGTCTCGCGCGCCCGGCTGGCCGGCGCCACGCGCGTCGCGGCGGCCTCCAGCGGCAACGCGGGCGTGTCGCTGGCCGCCTACTGCGCAGCGGCCGGCTTGCAAGCCGACATCGCCATTACCCACAACTGCCCGCCGCTGCAGCGCGAAGCCATGGAGCGCTTCGGCGCGCGGCTGCGTGCCTTCGAAGACAGCCTGGGCCGCTGGCCGTACGTGGCAGACCTGTGCCGCAACCACGGCGCGTTCGCCGGCACCAATTATCTGAATCCGCCCGTGGGCACGCATCCGTACGGCGTCGAGGGCTACAAGCCGATTGCCCAGGAAATCCTGGACGACTGCGGCCTGCCCACGGACATCATCGTCCCGACGGCGCGCGGCGACCTGCTGTGGGGCATCTTTTTGGGCTGGCAGCATCTGCTTCAGATTGGGCGCATCGCGCGGCTGCCCCGGCTGCACGCGGTGGAACCCTACGCCCGCCTGTCGCGCGCGCTCGAAACCGGCGATGCCCGCGGCCAATGGGAAAGCGCGACCCAGCAGTATTCCATTGCGGGCGGCACATGCACGCTGCAAGCACTGGAAGCTCTGTCGCGATCGGGCGGCATGCCGGTGGAGACATCGGACGCTCAGGCGGCCGAGGCGCGGCGACGCCTGGAACGCATGGGATTGGGCGCGGAACTGTCGTCGGCGGCCGCGCTGGCGGCCATCGCGCGGCTCAGGCGCGCAGGCAAGCTGGATGCGGAATCGAACGTGGTGCTGATGCTGACATCGGACGGCCGCCGGGGCTGAATCCCGGGCTACACGCCAAACCGTTCAATCAGCGGCGCCAGCGCGCCGCGCAGACACGTCGCCCAGAACTTGCCGGCTTCGGACAACGGCCGGCTACCGTGCACGATCATGTGGCATTCGAAATGCACGGAGGCTTCCAACGGCCGGTAGCTGAGGCCGGCGGCCTCCATGCCCAGCGCCGTCGCCGGGTTGGCGATGCCAACGCCATGACCGGCCAGCGCAAGCTGACATACAGTGCTGGAATACGGCGTCTCGATCGCCACGCGCAGGCTTTGACCTGCCTGACGCAGCAGCGCGTCCAGCCGCTTGCGCGAACCGTCTTCGGCGTTCAGCGCAATCACGTCGACCTCGGCCAGATGTGAGAAATTCACCGATTCCACGCGCGCCAGCGCATGGCCGGCGGGAAACACCGCAACCGCCCGCAGGCTGGCCAGACGATGCCCGCGCAGCCCCTCGAGTTCGGATTCATCGGCGACCGCCGCCAGGTCCAGCTCCCCTGACACCACCATGTCGCGCAGGGTATTGGAATCGCGGATCTGCAGGTACAGCGGCGTATCGGGATAGCGCACGCGAAAGCGCGAAATCGCATCGCTGACGATCGCGCCGCTGTAGGCGTGGATGCAGCCGATGCGCAGCCGCGGCTGCGCGGCCCCGCGGATCGCCCGGATCTTGCGTCCCAGGCTTTCCAGGCCCACATTCAGGCGGCGGATCTCTTCGTACAGCAACGTGGCCTCGGGCGTACGCTGCATGCGCTGGCGCACGCGCTCGAACAGGCGCAACTCGATGCTGGCTTCCAGCGCGGCCAGCGTCGCGCTGACAGTGGCGGGCGATACGTCCAGCCGCCGTGCGGCGGCGGTGACGCTTTCCGTCTCGTAGACGGTGCGGAAGGTTTCGACCTGTTTGAGCGAGAACGTCATGAGGCCGGCGCCGCAATCAGATGCGTTGCAGATCCAGCAGCACACGCCGCGTGGAGAGCGGACGGCCAGCCAGAATCTCGGCCAGGCGCGCGCGCAAGTCGGTGCGCAGCGCGGGCTCGATGGTGGGATCTTCGAAATCGGGCGGCGCCTCATCGACGCCGTAGCCCGTCTCGCGCAGCAAGGTCCATTCAAAGCGGCGCAGCGCGCCGGCCGCCCGGGTGCCGGCCGACAACTGCTGCAAGGCCATGTCATACGCGTCGAACAGCAGCGGGTGCGCGTCCTCGCGCGGCAGCAGGCGCAGCAGCAGTTCGTTCATGTACCAGGCGGACATCAGCGCGGCGCCGGCCAGCGGCCGGATGCCTGCGATCTCGGCGCGCGTCAGCGTCTTGACCTCGCCGTTGCCCGTCCAGGACAGCAGCAGCGGCTGGAAAGCCGACAACACGGGGCGCAAAACGGAATAAGGGCGCTTGGCGCCCTTGGCAACCATGGCCACGCAGCCATGATCGCGAGAAAAAGTCTGGACAATCAGGGAGGTTTCACGCCACGCCGTGGCGTGGAGCATGAATCCTGGTCGATCCTGGACGCGTGGCGCCCGTCTACTCATAGCCCAGATCGCGCAGCGCACCCTCGCGGTCGGACCAGCCCTTGCGCACCTTGATGTAGACCTCCAGATGCACAGGCTTGTCCAGCAGCTTGGCGATGTCCTGCCGCGCCTCCGTGGCGATGCGCTTCATGTGCATGCCGCCCGTGCCCAGCAGGATGGGCTTGTGGCTGTCGCGCTCGACGACGACACAGGCGTTGATGGTGGCGCCCTTGGCGGTCTCTTCCCATTGCTCGATGACGACCGTGCAGCCGTACGGCAGCTCGTCGCCCACCAGACGGAAGATCTTCTCGCGCACCAGTTCGGCGGCGATGAAGCGCATGGGGCGGTCGGTCAGCGTGTCTTCTTCGAACATCGGCTCGCCTTCCGGCAAGCGCGATGCGATTTCGTCGAGCAACTGATCCAGTTGCTGATTCTTGGTGGCGCTGACCGGCACCACGGCGCCGAACGGATGCAGCGCCATGATCTTGGACACGAACGCGAACAGGTCGTCGCGGTTCTTCAGCGCGTCGATCTTGGAGACGACCAGGATCGTGCGTTCGGGATTGGGCAACAGCGGCAACAGCTTGGCGTCGCCTTCGGACCACTTGCCGGCTTCAACCACATGCACCACCACGTCCACGTCGGCCAGGGCCTGCGTGACGACGCGGTTCATCATGCGGTTCATTGCGCCGCCGTGGCGCGTCTGGAAACCCGGGGTGTCGACGAACACGAACTGCTCGTGCTCGCGCGTCAGCACCCCATGGATGCGGTGGCGCGTGGTCTGCGCCTTGCGCGACACGATGGAGATCTTGGAACCGATCAGGGCGTTCGTCAGGGTGGACTTGCCCACATTGGGACGGCCAACGATGGCAACGAAGCCGGTACGAAAAGGGGTATCGCTCATTTAGTCTCTTGAGACACTGCCACGGGCAGCGACAATTGCGCGGTTTTGCGCGCCTTGCCCGACTTGCGGGCAGCCTTGGTGGCCGGGCTGACGGCCAGCGCGGCCTCGAGCGCCAGCTTTGCGGCCGACTGCTCGGCGGCGCGGCGGCTGGCGCCGGGCGCCATTACCTTGATATCGAGCGCCGGAATGGCACACTCGACTTCGAACTGCTGGCTGTGGGCCGCGCCGTGCGTGGCCACCACCGTATACAGCGGCAGGGCCAGCTTGCGGCCCTGTAAAAATTCCTGCAGCAAGGTCTTGGCGTCCTTGCCGAGCGTCTTGGGATCCACCGAAGCCAGCACCGGCTGGTACTGGCGCACGATCACGCGGCGCGCCGCCTCGAAACCCGCATCCAGAAAGACAGCGCCGAAGATGGCTTCGACCGTGTCGGCCAGAATGGACGGGCGGCGGAATCCGCCGCTCTTGAGCTCGCCTTCGCCCAGGCGCAGGTATTGGGACAGTTCCAGCCGCTGGGCGATATCCGCCAGCGACGCCTGCTTGACCAGGTTGGCCCGCAGACGCGACAGATCGCCTTCGTCGATTTTTGAGTAGCGCTCGAACAGCATCGCCGCCACGACGAAGTTCAGCACGGAATCCCCTAGGAATTCCAACCGCTCGTTATGGCGCGCACCGTGGCTGCGGTGCGTCAGCGCCTGTTCAAGCAAGGCCGCGTCACCGAAGTGGTAATCGAGGCGGTTTTCTAGCGTGGCTAGCGACATAATCAGTTGAATCGGCCGATACGGCTCAGATCGCTGAAGTTCATCCAGATGAAGAAAGCGCGGCCGACGATGTTGGCTTCCGGAACGAAGCCCCAATACCGGCTGTCCGCGCTGTTGTCCCGATTATCGCCCATGGCGAAATAATTGCCCTCGGGTACTTTGCAGCGTACCCCATTGTGGCTGTATTGGCAGTTTTCGCGGTACGGAAAAGTCCACCTTTCCGGGGAATACATCTGCGGAACCTTCTCTTCGAGCAGGATCTTGTGCTCAACGTCGCCCAACTTCTCCTTATATTGCGCGATGTACGAAACACGATCCGGCTCGAAATAGTCTCCATCACGCACGTGCGGGACCAGTTCGCCGTTGACATAGAGCTTCTTGTCGATGTATGCGACTTCGTCGCCCGGCAGGCCCACCACACGCTTGATGTAATCAACGTTGGGATCCACGGGGTACCGGAACACGAAGACGTCGCCACGCTTGGGCTCGCCGACGGGGATGACCTTCTTGTCGATCACGGGCAGGCGCAGACCATAGCTGAACTTGTTCACCAGGATCAGGTCGCCGGACTGCAGCGTGGGCAGCATCGAGCCGGACGGAATGCGGAAGGGCTCAACCACGAACGAGCGCAGCATGAACACGAACAGGATGACGGGAAAGAAGCTGACCGCGTACTCGACCCACCAGGGCACGCGCCGCGCGGCGTCGCCGGCTTCGCGCCGCAGGCGCTCGGCCTCTTGCGCATCGCCCACCAGTGCCGCGTCGTACTGAGCCATCGCAGCCTGCGCGCGGCGCTCGCGCCCCTTGCGCAGCACGGCCAGATCGAGCACCCAGATAACGCCGGTAACCACCAGCAGAATAAAAAGGATCAGGGCAAAGTTCCAACTCATCAGCTAATCGCCTTCTGGGGTTCTATTTGTCTTCCACCTGCAGGATGGCCAGGAATGCCTCCTGCGGAATTTCCACGCTACCCACCTGCTTCATGCGCTTCTTGCCAGCCTTCTGCTTTTCCAGCAGCTTCTTCTTGCGCGAGATGTCGCCGCCATAGCACTTGGCCAGCACGTTCTTGCGCAGCGCCTTCACGTTCTCGCGCGCAATGATTTCTGCGCCGATGGCCGCCTGAATGACCACGTCGAACATCTGGCGCGGGATCAGGCCGCGCATGCGGGTCACCACGTCGCGCGCACGGTGGCGCGCGTTGCTGCGGTGGACGATGACGGCCAGCGCGTCGACGCGGTCGTTGTTGATCAGCAGGTCCACACGCACCACGTCAGCGGAGCGGTATTCCAGGAATTCGTAGTCCATCGAGGCATAGCCGCGCGACACCGACTTCAGCTTGTCGAAGAAGTCCAGCACGATCTCGGCCAGCGGGATCTCGTACACCAGGTGAACCTGGCGGCCGTGATAGCTCATGTTGACCTGCACGCCGCGCTTGTTGTTGCACAGCGTCATGACCGGACCGACGTAGTCCTGCGGCATGAACAGCGTGACCTTCACGATGGGCTCGCGGATGTCCTGGATCTTGCCGATCTCGGGCATGCGGGACGGGCTTTCCACGGTGATCACGGAGCCATCGCGCTGCTCGACCTCGTACACCACCGACGGCGCGGTGGTGATGATGTCCATGTCGAATTCGCGTTCCAGGCGCTCCTGCACGATTTCCATGTGCAAGAGGCCCAAGAAGCCGCAGCGGAAACCGAAGCCCAGCGCCTGCGAGACTTCGGGCTCGAACATCAGCGCGGCGTCGTTGAGCTTCAGCTTTTCGAGCGAATCGCGCAGTTGGTCGTATTCGGAGCTTTCGACCGGATACAGCCCGGCGAACACCTGCGGCTTGACTTCCTTGAAGCCCGGCAGCGGGGTCGCGGCCGGCTTGTTGGCCAGCGTGACGGTGTCGCCGACCTTGGCGTCTTCGAGCTGCTTGATGCCGGCGATGATGAAGCCCACTTCGCCCGCCGACAGATGCGGGCGCTGCTGCGACTTGGGCGTGAACACGCCGGTCTGCTCGCACAGGTGGGTGGCGCCGGACGCCATCAGCAGGATCTTGTCCTTGGGCTTGAGCACGCCATTGATGATGCGCACCAGCATGACCACGCCGACGTAGTTGTCGAACCACGAATCGATGATGAGCGCCTGCAGCGGCGCATCGGGATTGCCTTCCGGAGCGGGGACGCGGGCGACGATGGTTTCGAGGATTTCGTCGATACCCATGCCGGTCTTGGCGCTGGCCAGTACCGCGTCAGAGGCGTCGATGCCGATCACGTCCTCGACTTCCTGGCGGGCGCCTTCAGGATCGGCCTGCGGCAGGTCCATCTTGTTCAGCACCGGCACGACTTCCACGCCAAGTTCGATGGCGGTGTAGCAGTTGGCCACCGTCTGCGCTTCCACGCCCTGCGATGCGTCCACCACCAGCAGCGCGCCTTCGCAGGCGGACAGGGACCGGCTGACTTCGTACGAGAAGTCCACGTGCCCCGGGGTGTCGATCAGGTTCAGGTTGTAGACCTTGCCATCCTGCGCCTTGTAATGCAGCGCGGCCGTCTGGGCCTTGATGGTGATGCCGCGCTCACGCTCGATTTCCATGGAATCGAGGACCTGCGCCGACATCTCGCGATCCGCCAGTCCGCCGCAGCGCTGGATCAGGCGATCGGCCAGAGTCGACTTGCCGTGATCGATGTGGGCAATGATGGAAAAGTTGCGGATATGCTGCATGCTTGAATTTATAAGGGACGGAACAGGCGGCACACGGCCGGGAGACACCGCCGCCGGAATGTGCACGGCCGACGTGTGAGGCGCTGACGGGCTATGCCCGGACAAAACTGAGGGGGCGCCAAGCGCCCCCTCTTGCGGCAACCAACCATTTTAGCCGGTCTTGAGCCATTTTTTTTGCCCGGGGCGCGCCCCGGGACAAAAAGCGCCGTCATCACTTGGACGCAGGCACCGCTACCCATTGCGTCTGGTCGCCGCGGCGCACCAGAAGGCCCGTCGCGCGGCTCTTGTCCAGCTTGGAGACCAGTTCGCCGAACTGCTTGGCGCCGGTGACGTCGGTGTCGTTCAGCGCCAACACGATGTCGCCTTCCTGCAGCCCCGCCTTCGCGGCAGCGCCATCGGCAACCTTCACCTGGACGCCGCCCTTGATGCGCAGCTTCTTCTGCGTGTCGGCAGGCACATCGATGACGCCCAGGCCCAGCGCGTTGGTGACCTCGGGTTCCGGCGCCGGCTTCTTGCCGGCGGCAGCCGCCTTCTCGGTCGGGATTTCACCCACCTTGACCGACAGCGTCATGCTCTTGCCTTTGCGCCAGATTTCCATGTCGGCGCGCGTGCCCGGCTTGGTTTCGCCAACGATGCGCGGCAGGTCGGACCAGCGCTTGATCGGTTCCTTGTTGAACTTAAGGATCACGTCGCCAGGCTGCACGCCCGCCTGCTCGGCAGGACCTTCGGCTTCTACGCTGCTGACCAGCGCGCCTTCGGCCTTGGGCAGGCCGATGGCCTCGGCCACATCCTTGCCGACTTCACCGATCTGCACGCCAACCCGGCCGCGCGTGACCTTGCCGGTCGTGCGCAGTTGGTCCACCACGCGCATGGCTTCGTCGATCGGAATGGCCAGCGAGATGCCCATGAAGCCGCCGCTGCGCGAGATGATCTGGGAATTGATGCCCACAACCTCGCCGTCCAGGTTGATCAGCGGGCCGCCCGAGTTGCCGGGGTTGACGGCGACGTCGGTCTGGATGAAAGGCAGGTATTCGCCCGTATCGCGGCCGATGGCGCTGACGATGCCGGAAGTGACGGTGGAGTCCAGGCCGAACGGCGAGCCGATGGCGAGCACCCACTGGCCCTTCTTGAGCTTCTTGGGATCGCCGATCACCAGCGGCGTCAGGTCCTTGGCTTCGATCTTGATGAGCGCCACATCCGTGCGCTCGTCCGTGCCGATGACCTTGGCCTTGAACTCGCGCCCATCGGTCAGGGTGACGTAGATATCCGTCGCATCCACGACCACGTGGTTGTTGGTCAGGATGTAGCCGTCGGCAGACACGAAGAAGCCCGAACCCACGCCGCGGGGCACGGTGCGCTCTTCGGGCGGCGTCGGCTGCGGACGTTGGCGCGGATTGGGCGATTGCTGGCCGGGCGGCTGGAATTCGGGGCCGAAGAACCAGCGGAACAGTTCGTAGGGATCGCTGCCGCCAGGACCATTGCCCCCGCCGCGCACGGGAACGGTGGCGGTCGTGCGGATGTTGACGACGGCCGGATCGGCCTTTTCAACGATGGCCGTGAAGTCGGGCAATCCGACCGCGGCAGGCGCTGTCTGCGCCACCGTCACCGGCACGTAGGCGGTGGACAGCATTGTCCCCGCCGCGACAGCCGCCAGAAAGCGCCGGAAAAAAGCGTTCGAGACCGTCATTGCTTTCATATGTCACTCCGAAATTGCTGCTTGCGGAACGGCGGGAATTATTTGGCCCCGCCCTCCGCGGGTGCGGCTGCCGCGGGTGCGGGAGGCACGTACTCAGTGGCCTGCGCAAGCTGTTCCAGCGTGGCAGCGGGCACTTCGCCCACCGCGGTCAGCCAGAAGTCCGCAATGCGCGCGCCGTACACGTTGATCGCGCCACGCTGCGACGCGCCATGCGCCGGCTGGTGGTTGCGCTGGCTGTCATAGGGTTCGATGAAAACCGAGATCGCCGCCAGGCCGTCGGAAAGCACCATCTGGCTGACCGGCGATCCGCGCTTCATGGCGCGCGACACCTGCATGATGGTCTTGAAGCCGTTGGGCGCCGGAATGCGCCAACCCTGGGCCGCAAGGTCCACGGGCTGCATGTTGGCCTCGAGCACCTTCCAGTCGCGGGTATTCCAGCGCGAGGATAGCGACTGCGGATCCACTTCGGAACCCAGCCGCAGCGAGGTGAAGGACACCTGCTCGACCACGCCACGCGCGGCATTCAGCGTCTGGGCCTTCAGCAGCAAATTGGTTTCGACGTCCGCGCAGAGGCGATAGCCGTAGCGCAGCTTGTCCAGCGGTTCGATCGTGATGAGCCGGCATTCGCGGCCCGCGACGCGGTGCGGCGTGGGCTCCGTGCGGATCTTGTAGTGTTCCGACAGATTGGCCGGATCGCCCAGCAGCAGGCCGGGGAAGCGATCACCGCGGCGGCGCTCGACGAGCACGGTCTTGCGCTCGGGGATCAGGCACTGCACGTCGTCGTTGTGACGCAGGTATTCGCGCGGCTGGCCATCAAGGATCTCGAGGCGTTCGCGCTCGCCGGTGCCGTCCAGAACGTGCACGAGGCGCGAGGACTGGATCACATCGCCCTGCTGATACATGAAGACGCCGGCGTAGTCCTGCTTGCGCGCCGCCTGCTGGATGCGCGTGAGCAACTGCACGACGTCTTCGGTTTGGCCGGCCGGCGTGGCGCCAGCGGCGGCTGCGGGACCGTGCGCGGCAAGGAATGCGGTGAGGAGCGTGGCGGCAAACCAGCCGGCGCGATGAGCCTGCCACGAGGCAGCACGTCCCAGCACCGGCCAGCGTGATGGAAGCACAAGCGCCATCAACGTCCCGCTCCGACATCGAACGACACCTGCCGGACCGCGCTGGGGCCGGCCATCTGGCGATGGGCCTCCAGGTAGTCGCGCAGGCCCGAGTCGTCGGAGGCCGAAGCCGGCGAGCTGGCATCGGCCAGCACGCGCACATCCGTCGTGGGCGAGCCAGTGACGTACGGCTGCGCCACCCACGCGACCGTGGCCACGGCAGCGGCGACGGCCAGGCCGGACAGGCCCATGCGCAATGGCGAGCGGCGCCGAGGCGCCGCTACGATGGGCAGTTCCGCGTCCAGCGCGCGCGCCAGACGGGCCGAGAAGGCCGCGCTGGGCGTCAGCGCCAGATCGGAATTGCGCAGGGAATCACCAATCAGATGATAGGTGTCCCAGGTCTGACGTCCCTCTTTGGACAACAGACTGGGAAGAATATCGTCGGAATCCTCTCCGTCCATCCAGGCGGAAACCGATTCCTCCCAGGAGGACTCGGCGATCTCAACGGATTTGGCTGCTGTTTGCATGACTGCCACTCCTTACCAGCGACGCTCGACATCGGTGTCGAGCAATGGACGCAACTTGGTCGCAATGGCTTCACGCGCACGAAAAATGCGGGAGCGCACCGTACCGATCGGGCAATCCATGCTCTGGGCGATGTCTTCGTAACTCATACCTTCGATTTCACGCAGGACAATTGCGGTGCGCAATTCTTCAGGCAATTCCTCAATGGCCGCGTTCACCGTCTCGGCGATTTCGCGGCTGGCAACCATGGATTCCGGCGTGCTTATATCCATTAGGTTGTCGGTTTCGTTAAAAGTTTCACCGTCTTCCGTTTCAATCGCATTGGGCGCGCTGGGGCGCCGCCCCTGCGAGGCGAGCCAGTTGCGCGCGGTATTGATGGCGATACGGTACAGCCAGGTGTAGAAGGCGCTTTCGCCGCGGAATTGGGGTAAGGCGCGGTAGGCCTTGATGAAGGCCTCCTGCGCCACATCCTCGATTTCGGAGGGATCGCGGATCATCCGGGCCAAGAGGCGGAGGATCTTGCGCTGGTACTTCAGCACCAGAAGGTCAAATGCCTTCTTGTCGCCCCGCTGCACGCGGGCGACAAGCTCAGCGTCGACTTCGCGCTCGCTCATGAGGCCTCCCGCAAACGGCGCGCCGGGCGTGCCTGTCGCGCCGTGCCCGCGACGAGGCGCAGACGGCGCCAGGATTCGGGTCGCAGCGTGTGCTTCCAGACGGTGAGGGTAATTTTGCTAGTGGTAAAGGCCGTACTCCCGGTGGGCAAGGGCTGCAGGATAAGCGTCAGCCACGCTGGACCCCGTTGCTGGTCCAGCAGCGCCGCATCCTGCCAGCCTTGCGGCCGGCGTAGCTGCCAGTGGCCAGCCCCGGTCGCGGTACGTAGCGCCGTTACCGGGGACGGGGTATTCCGAGCCGAGTGTAACAGCCCGGCCAAGAGGAACAGAAGGGCGAGAAGCGCAGCCGCCGTCCAGGCATGACCATGCCAGGCGGCCGCTGTCAGCACACTGGCCGCTGCGGCGGCCAGCGCCAGCCCGAAGAGCGCGACGGCGCCCCTGGGCTGCGAGACAGGTACGCGGAACGACCAACGCCCCCCGACCGAGCCGTCCAAATCAGACCCGGCGAACGGCCATCGAGCCGTTGGTGCCGCCAAAGCCGAACGAGTTGGACAGGCCCACGTCGATCTTCATCTGCCGCGCTTCGTTCGCGCAGTAATCCAGATCGCATTCAGGATCTTGATTGAAGATGTTGATCGTCGGAGGCGAGACCTGGTTGTACACGGCCAGCGTCGTGAACACGGCTTCGATGCCGCCGGCGGCGCCCAGCAGGTGGCCGGTCATCGACTTGGTCGAATTGACCACCAGCTTCTTGGCGTGGTCGCCGAACGCCAGTTTCAGCGCGTCGGTTTCGTTCTTGTCGCCCAGCGGCGTAGACGTGCCATGCGCGTTGACGTACTGGACGTCTTCGGCATTCAGGCCGCCGTTGCGCAGCGCGTTGATCACGCCGCGGCGCGGGCCGTCCTTGTCCGGCGCGGTGATGTGGTGGGCATCGGAGCTCATGCCGTAGCCAGCCAGTTCACCGTAGATACGCGCGCCGCGCTTCTTGGCGTGCTCGTATTCTTCCAGCACCAGGACACCGGCGCCCTCGCCCAGCACAAAGCCGTCGCGGTCGCGGTCCCAGGGACGCGATGCGGTCTGAGGATCATCGTTACGGGTCGACAGCGCGCGCATGGCGGCAAAGCCGCCAATGCCCAGCGGCGACACGGTGGATTCGGCGCCGCCGGCCACCATGACGTCGGCATCGCCGTATTCGATCAGGCGTGCGGCATCGCCAATGCAATGCAGGCCGGTCGTGCAGGCCGACACCACGGCGTAGCTGGGGCCCTTCATGCCGTAGGCGATCGACAGATGCCCGGAAATCAGGTTGATCAGCGAACCCGGCACGAAGAACGGCGAAATGCGCCGAGGTCCCTTGGCAAGGTAATCGACCTGGGTTTCTTCGATGCGCGGCAGACCGCCGATGCCGGAGCCCACGATCACGCCGATACGCTCGGCGTTTTCTTCGGTGACTTCCAGGCCGCAATCGCGCCAGGCCTGCATTCCGGCAGCCAGGCCGTAATGGATGAACGTATCCATCTGGCGGGCTTCCTTGGCCGAAATATAGGTACTGATGTCGAAGTCTTTGACTTCGCCAGCAATGTGGGTGGTGATGGCCGAGGGATCGAAACGGGTGATGCGGCTGATGCCAGAACGTCCGTTGACGATATTGTCCCAAGCGGTGGTCAGATCATTTCCTACGGGGGAAACGATACCCAGGCCGGTGATGACGACACGTCGCTTCACGGATGACTCCTCAAACAGACAAAAGAAAGGCGGTTTTCGGGATGCGCTGCGCGTGTGGGCCACATGAAGGCAGGTGAGGCGTTACAACGCCCGACCCGCCGGTGGACCACACGGCACTCCTGAAACCGCCCTGATTCCAGGTTGGCCGAAGAAATCGGGCAACCAGGACGATATAGGCTGAGCTTACTGCTTACCGTGCGAATTGATGTAGTCAATCGCTTGTTGCACGGTCGTGATCTTTTCGGCCTCTTCGTCGGGGATCTCGGTCTCGAATTCGTCTTCGAGGGCCATGACCAGTTCGACCATGTCGAGCGAATCGGCACCGAGGTCGTCAAGGAAGGAGGATTCGTTCTTGATCTCGGCTTCGTTGACGCCAAGTTGTTCAGCGACGATCTTCTTGACGCGCTGTTCGATGCTTTCCATGCAGATCTCCAATTGGGAAAAATCCCGCGAATTATAGCCAAGCGCGGAGTGATGCAACGCCTGACCGTGACAAAAATAACACCGCGCATTTGTTCTGTCGCCGAGAGCGGCGCAGGATGACCATGTGCGGCGTTTCCGGAGAATCGCGCGCCGCCTTGCCGATTGCCCGGCGGCGGCGCGTGATTCGTGATTTATTGCATGTACATCCCGCCGTTGACGTGCAGGGTGGTGCCGGTAATGTAACCCGCCTGCGGCCCGGACAAAAAGGCCACGGCATGCGCAATGTCAGACGGCGAGCCCAACCGGCCCAGCGGAATCTGTTGCAGCAGCGCCGCGGTCTGGTTTTCGCCCAGGGCACGCGTCATATCGGTGTCGATGAAGCCAGGCGCCACGCAGTTCACGGTGATGTTGCGGCTGCCCAGTTCACGTGCCAGCGCACGCGCCATGCCCGCCACGCCGGCCTTCGCGGCAGCGTAATTGGCTTGGCCCGCGTTGCCGCTGGAGCCCACCACGGAAGTCACGTTGATGATGCGTCCCCAACGGGCCTTCATCATGCTGCGCAAAACGGCGCGCGACAGGCGGAAGACCGAGGCCAGGTTGGTGTCGATGACGGCCGACCAGTCGTCGTCCTTCATGCGCATCGCCAGCGTATCACGGGTGATGCCGGCGTTATTGACGAGGATGTGCGGACCGCCGCCTTCCTTGCCCAGCGCGTCGATCAGCGCATCGCAGGCGGCGGCATCGGTCACGTCCAGCACCACGCCGCGGCCGCCGAACGGCGCCAGCGCTTCAGTGATGCCAGCCGCGCCCGATTCGGACGTGGCGGTGCCGACGACGGTTGCGCCGCGCCCGGCCAGTTCCAGGGCGATCGCCCGGCCAATGCCGCGGGTCGCGCCCGTGACGAGCGCGATCTTGCCCTGCAGTTCGGTCGAGGTGTTGTCCATTGATCAGTTTCCGTTGACGGCAGCCAACGCCGCTTCCAGCGAAGCAGGATCGGTGATGGCCAGGCCGGTGAGTTCGGGATCGATGCGCTTGGTCAGGCCAGCAAGCACCTTGCCCGGACCGCATTCGATGACGTGCGTGACGCCTTGCGCCTTCATGGCGCGCAGGGTTTCGACCCAGCGCACAGGATGCCACGCCTGACGCACCAGCGCATCGCGGATGCCGTCGGGATCCGTGGGCGAAGCCACATCAACGTTGTTGATGACCTGCACTTGCGGGGCGGACACGGCGGCGCCGGCCAGCGCACCAGCCAGCACGTCGGCGGCGGGCTTGAGCAGGCTGGAATGGAACGGCGCGGACACGGGCAGCAGCAACGCGCGCTTGGCGCCGGCGGCCTTGGCCAGTTCGCAGGCGCGTTCGACGGCGGCCTTGTGGCCGGCGATCACGACTTGCGCGGGCGCATTGAAGTTGACGGCTTCGACCACTTCGCCTTGCGCGGCTTGCGCACACGCGGCGCGCACGGCATCGTCGTCCAGGCCCAGAATGGCGGCCATGGCGCCGGTACCGACCGGCACGGCAGCCTGCATGGCGTCGGCGCGCACGCGCACCAGGCGCACGGCGTCTTCCAGCGCCAGCGAACCGGCGGCGGTCAGCGCGGCGTATTCGCCCAGGCTGTGGCCGGCCACGACATCAGGCTTGCGGCCGCCAGCGGCAATCCAGGCGTTGTAGAACGCGACGCCGGCGGTCAGCATGGCCGGCTGCGTGTTGGTCGTCAGGTTGAGCTGTTCGACGGGACCCTGCGCGATCAGCGCGCCCAGGTCCTGACCCAGCGCCTGCGAGGCCCGCGCCACGGTGTCGGTGACCGCCGCCACGCCGGACCAGGCGTCGAGCATGCCGACAGCTTGCGAACCCTGGCCAGGAAAGACAAAAGCGATTTTCATGATTGAGCGTGTGGATTGATTCAGTGTCTGTGTGGGATGCCAGGCGCGCTCTCAGGCCGCCAGCGACACACTTGCCGCCGCGACCCGAACTCGCGCTTACATGCGAGCCAGTACCGAGCCCCAGGTGAATCCGCCGCCCACGCCTTGCATCAGGATGAGCTGGCCCGGCTTGACGCGGCGGTCGCGGCGCGCGGCATCGAGCGCAAGCGGCACGCTGGCCGCGGACGTGTTGGCGTGACTGTCGACGGTGATGACGACCTTCTCGACCGGCACGTCCAGCTTGCGAGCCAGGAAATTCAGGATGCGCACGTTGGCCTGATGTGGAATCAACCAATCGACGTCGGCAACGGTGACGCCGGCTTCGGCGCAGGTGTCGCGCGCGGAGCGGTCCAGGACGGTGACCGCCTGCTTGAAGACGGCCTGGCCGTCCATGCGCAGGAAGGGATCGCCCGTGACGTCGCCGTAGGCCACGTTGCCCGCGGCACTGAGGATCTTCATCTGGCTGCCGTCGGCATGCAGTTGCGCGGCCATGATGCCGGGCTTGTCGGAGGCCTTCAGCACGACGGCGCCGGCGCCGTCGCCAAACAGCACGCACGTGCTGCGATCGTTCCAGTCGAGGATGCGCGAGAACACTTCGGCGCCGATCACCAGCGCGCAGCGCGCGCGGCCAGCACGGATGAAGCTGTCGGCGGTGGTGAGCGCGTAAACGAAGCCGCTGCACACCGCCTGCACGTCGAACGCGGCCGAGCCCTTGGCGCCCAGGTTGGCCTGCACCAGACAAGCCGTGCTGGGAAACACGAAATCGGGGGTGGACGTGGCGACGATGACGAGGTCGATTTCGGAAGCATCAACGCCCGCATCGGCCAGCGCGCGGCGCGAGGCCTCGGTGGCCAGCTGGCTGGTGGTCACGCCACGCTCGGCCAGATGGCGCTGACGGATGCCCGTGCGCTCGACAATCCATTCGTCGGAGGTGGCGATGTCGCGCGTCGCCAGTTCCGCAGCCAGTTCGTCATTCGAAACCACGCGTTCCGGCAGGAAGCTGCCGGTGCCCGCGATCACGGAGTATTTCATTGCGGTATCCATCAAGCGGTATCCCCAGCCACGTTGGGCGACGCCGCCGAAGGGCGATCGCCGGATTGAACGCGCTTGGTAATTTGGGCGACCGTCTGCGCGGTGCGCTCAAGCAGTTTACTCACTACGGCTTCGCGGGCGCGTTGCAAGGCAAAACCGAAAGCGTAAACGTCCGCGGAACCGTGGCTCTTGATGACCACGCCGCGCAAGCCGAGCAAGGCTGCGCCGTTGTAGCGGCGGTTGTCCACGCGGTTGCGCAGGCGGTTCAGCACAGGCTTGGCCACCGCGCCGGCGATCAGCGTGATCAGATTGCGCTTGAACTCTTCGCGAATGATGCTGGACAGCATCTTCGCCAGTCCTTCCACGGACTTGAGCACGACGTTGCCGACAAAGCCGTCGCAGACGACCACGTCGACCGTGCCCTTGAAGATGTCATTGCCTTCGACGTTGCCGTAGAAGTTCAGCGGGCTGCCGCGCAGAAGCTCGGCGGCTTCCTTGACGACTTCGTTGCCCTTGATGACTTCTTCGCCAATGTTCAGCAAGCCCACGGTGGGGTTGTCGCGATGGTCCACCGCCTGCGACAGCGCGGCGCCCATGATGGCGAATTGCAGCAGGTGCTCGGCCGTGCAGTCCACATTCGCGCCCAGGTCCAGCACCGTGGTGGCGCGGCCCGTCTGGTTCGGAATGGACGTGGCGATCGCCGGGCGGTCGATGCCGTCCAGCGTCTTGAGCACATAACGTGAAATGGCCATCCAGGCGCCGGTGTTGCCCGCGGAAATGCAGGCGTCCGCCCGCCCATCCTTGACGGACTGGGCAGCGAGGCGCATGGAGGAGTCTTTTTTGCGGCGCAGGGCGACCTCGACCGGGTCGTCCATGGTGACGACTTCGGAAGCCGCCACGATCTCAATGCGATCGCGCGCCACGTTGCGGTGCTCGGAGAGCGCCGCTTCAATAGCGTCGGGAAGCCCGACCAGCAATAGCCGGGTGTCCGGAAATTGCCGGGCGAACTCGATCGCAGCCGGAATCGTGACGGGCAGACCGAAGTCTCCGCCCATACAGTCTATGGCGATGCGTATCACGGGTGCCAGGTATCAGCGCTCAGCCGAAATGGTCCGAGTACGAGTTCGGCCCGGGGGCCTTATTCGTCGGCCTTGGTCTTCAGGACCTTGCGGCCACGGTAGAAGCCGTTGGGGCTGATGTGGTGACGCAGGTGCGTTTCACCGGTGTTGGGTTCGATGGCGGTCGACGGGGCCACCAGAAAATCGTGCGAACGGTGCATACCGCGCTTGGAGGGGGACTTCTTGTTTTGTTGAACGGCCATGATGACTCCTAGAAACGGGGCGCATTGTACGCGATGCGGCCCGATGTTGATCTCAATCTTTGTGCTTCAGTTGTTCCAGCACCGCAAACGGCGACGGACGCTTGACAGCGGGCTCCTCTTCAGGAGCTTCGCTGGTCTTGGCCTGCGCGCCCGGGCATACATCATGCTTGGGCACATACGGAATGCTCAGAATGAGCTCATCTTCGATCTGGGCCAACAGATCAAAATGATGCGAACCCACCACCTTTTCAGGTAGCTGGGACACAGAATCCCTTCCTACGCCTTCGTCGTCCTCGTCGTCGTCATCGTCGCCTTGATCGGCAAAGGAATGATCGTCGTCGAGATCGTCTTCGGATTTGACCAGTTGCAGCACGACTTCGCTGTCGACCGGATACGCAAACGGCGCATTGCACCGCTGGCACACGACCACCGGATTGGCCTGCACATTCAGACGCAGAATCGGCTGGCCCAGCAGCAAGCCGGTCTTGCCTTCTTCGCCTTGCACGGACCAGGTCACAAGTCCGGCTTCGCCCGGCGGTTGCTCGGGCAAGCCGTCGACCACACGCGCCAGACGCACCAAGGCGATCGTGCCGTGCGCGCTTTTACCCAGACGGGCAAAGGCAAAGGCGTCGATGCGCTTGACGTCAGCATTCAGGTCAGCATTCAGCTTAGCTTTCACACCAGCACCGGCCGATCCGTCCGCGCGGCGACTTGCATCGCCTAGCTTTCCCTTCGGTGTCATGTTGATGTTCCTGCAAAAATGCCGCAAAACGTTAGATAATACTGTGA
>NZ_DAMCTG010000044.1:0-3672 GCF_032113835.1 Achromobacter sp.
CCGGCATCAGCAATCTGCGCGTGGAGTTCAACCGCGTGCATGGGTTCTATATCGAGGTCACCAAGGGCCAGACGGCCAAGGTGCCCGAAGACTACCGCCGCCGCCAGACGCTCAAGAACGCCGAACGCTACATCACGCCGGAGCTCAAGACCTGGGAAGACAAGGTGCTGTCCGCGCAGGACCGCTCGCTGGCGCGCGAGAAATGGCTGTTCGAGCAATTGCTCGATGTGCTGGCCGAACACGTGCGCCCCCTGTCCGACTGCGCGGCGGCGCTGGCCGAACTGGACACGCTGGCTGCGCTGGCCGAGCACGCGCAGCGGCACGACTGGGTCGCGCCCGAGCTGTCCGAGCAAGCCGACATCGACATCGACGCCGGTCGCCACCCGGTGGTGGAGCGCGCCATCGAGCGATTCACGCCGAACGGCTGCCGCCTGGATCCGGCGCGGCGCATGCTGCTGATCACCGGCCCGAACATGGGCGGTAAATCAACGTACATGCGGCAGGTGGCGCTGATCGTGCTGCTGGCGCGCATCGGCAGCTTCGTGCCCGCGTCGCGCGCCCGTATCGGCAAGATCGACCGCATCTTCACCCGCATCGGCGCGGCGGACGATCTGGCGGGCGGACGCTCGACCTTCATGATGGAGATGACGGAGGCCGCGGCCATTCTGTCGGCCAGCACGCCCAACAGCCTGGTGCTGATGGACGAGATCGGGCGCGGCACGTCTACCTATGACGGCCTGGCGCTCGCCTGGGCCATCGCCTGCCGCCTCTTGTCGCACAACCGCGCGTTGACGCTGTTTGCCACGCACTACTTTGAACTGACCCGCCTGCCCGCCGAACAAGCGACGGCCGCCAACGTGCACCTGGCCGCCGCCGAATCGGCAAGCGGCATCGTCTTCCTGCACGAAGTGCGCGAGGGTCCGGCCAGCCGCAGCTACGGGATTCAGGTGGCCCAGCGCGCGGGCGTGCCGGCCGCTGTCATCCGTCAGGCGACGCGCGAGCTCGAGCGGCTGGAAGCGCAAGGCGCCCCCACGCCGCAGCTCGGCCTGTTCTCGGCTGCCGCCGAGGCCGACGCGCAGGCCTACGCCGAAGCCGAACGCTCGGACGCCATTGAGGCCCTGGACTCGCTGCGCGAGGAGCTTTCCGCCATTGACCCAGACAGTCTCACCCCGCGCGAAGCGCTGGATGCCCTTTACCGCTTGAAGAAGCACCTCCAATGAACCTCGACCAACCGCTGCCGCTCCTGGGCAATCAAAGCCCCAACGACTTCATGCGCCGTTACTGGCAGAAGAAGCCGCTGCTGATCCGCCAGGCCATTCCGGCTTTCAAGCCGCCCGTCACCATCGCGGCCATCAAGAAGCTCGCGCGCCGCGACGACGTGGAATCGCGCCTGATCTGGCGCGAGAACGGCGAATGGCAGATGGAAAACGGCCCCTTCGCGCGCCTGCCCAAGGACAACGAGGGTGACTGGACGCTGCTGGTGCAGAGCGTGGACCTGCATAGCGATGCCGCGGCCGAGCTGATGGCCTTGTTCCGCTTCATTCCGGACGCCCGCCTGGATGACGTGATGATCAGCGTTGCCAGCCACGGCGGCGGCGTCGGTCCGCATTTCGACAGCTACGACGTGTTCCTGCTGCAGGCCGCGGGCGAGCGCGAATGGAGCTATGGCCGGCAGAAGGACCTGTCGCTGGAGCCCGGTCTGCCGCTCAAGATCCTGAGCAACTTCCAGCCCGAGGAAAAGGCAGTGCTGGCGCCGGGCGACATGCTGTACCTGCCGCCGCAGGCCGCGCATGACGGCATTGCCATGGGCGACGGCTGCATGACGATCTCGATCGGTTTCCGTGCCCCGACGCAGGCGACGCTGGCGCGCGGCCTCTTGGAAGCCGCCGCCGACCAGGTGATGGCCCGCGTGGGCCTTCTGGGCGGTCCCTATGGCGAACCCGCCCTGCCCGGCCCGAAACTGTCGGCCGGCTACCGCGACCCGGCCCAGCCGGCGGTGGACACGCCTGCGGCGCTGCCCGACGGACTGGTGGCCGCCACGCTGGAAACGGTAGAGAAGCTGCGTTTTGACGATGCCCTGGCGTCGCGCTTTCTCGGCTGCTGGCTGACCGAACCCAGCAACCTCAGCGTGTTCGACGCGCCCGAGGGCATGGATGTGAATCTGGAAGAAGATTGGCCCGCGTCCGGCCGCCTGGTGCTGGATCGCCGCAGCCGCATGCTGTATCGCGGCAAGCAGCTTTTCATCAACGGAGAAACGGCCATGACGCCCGCGGATGCGGCGTTGCGCCTGCTGGCCGATGCGCGTAGCCTGGATTGCGCGCATCCCGCTTGCGCCCGTCTGTCAGAAGACGCGCGCAGTTGCCTGGCGGATTGGCTGGACTCGGGCTGGATTCAGTACCGCCCCGAGTAGTATCTGGAAACGTCGGCGTATCCGTGTCGCACAGAAAGAAAACAGGTCTGTAAACCGGGTCACATCAAGAAAGACATAACACCAAGCTGAAAGGTTTGTTGCTTTTGGGATGCCACCGCTTTAACTTTCACACGCGATCGGCTTGAACCTTCCTGTAGCCTGAGTTCTGGTTTCCCCTAACGGGGTTTCAAGAGTCGTCATCTACAGGAGTTCAAATAATGATGAGCAAAACCTTGATTATTGCCTCGGTGCTGGCTGTCGCGCTCAGCGCTTGCAACAAGAAGGAAGATGCCCCGGCACCGGCGAGCAGCCCTGCACCCGCCACCACGACGCCCGCTCCTGGCGGCACCCCGCCGGCATCGCCCGCGCCGACCCCTGGCACGACGCCTGGCTCCGGTTCCACCACCCCGGGCGGCTCGACCACCCCCGCGTCGTAAATCTTCAGGCACGAACCCCCGCACTGAAAGACGCAAAAAAAACCCTGGCATGTCATGCCAGGGTTTTTTTGTGCCTTGCCGCGGCAAGCTGAGCGTGCGCGGCCAGGCGGTTGCAATTACATCTTGTCCTTCAGGACGCTCAGCAGGCGCTGCGCCGTCGGGCTGTTGTCCGGCGTACCGTTGGCGTCCAGCACCGAGACGGTGGTCTGTTCGCCGTTGCCCACCAGGTGGATGCGGTACTGGGGCGCTTGCGCCTTCTTGTCGCCAGAGAACATGCGGCTGAAGAAGCCGGGCTGTTCCATCTTTTCGCCGGTGTCCGTGTCGACATAGCGAACGAAGTAGTCGCCGGCCGAACGGTCGCGGTCGTCGACGGCGAAGCCACCGCCATCGAGCGCCACGCCGACACGGCGCCATGCGCGGTCGAAGGATTCGCTGACGATGAGCGACGCGCCCTGCGCACGCACGTCCTGCTGGACGGCGGGACGCTGCGGCGAGGCTTCGGCCTGCTGCACCAGCTTGCGGGCGTTGTCGACGTCGGTGCCCAGGTAGACCATCATGCGCGCCAGCATGGCGGCGTTCAGGCCCGGGTCTTCCTTGCCGTTCTGCCACTGCACCTGACCGCCATCGGAACCGACGCGCTTTTCAAGCATCTGGCGGTGGCTGACGTAGATTTCGGTGTGGCCGTTGACCCGTTCGACGCGCGTGCGGAATTTTTCGCGCTCGCCGCTATCCCAAGCCGATTCCAGCACGGCGCCCAGGGCCTGGCGAAGCCAGCTTTCCGGGATCTTGGCGCGGTTCTCGGCCCAGTCCGTTTCGATCAGGCCG